>NZ_JBEZDA010000004.1:304193-347821 GCF_040647855.1 Nocardia sp. NPDC049220 | reverse complement strand
GCGGGGGGTGGGCGTACGGATGCGGCGGGGACGACGGTGGGGCGGATCGAGGGTCCGGTGTTGGATGGTCATTTGCCGGGTGATGAGGTGGTGCGAGACGGGCGTGGTGGTTTTGTGCGGGCGGTGGGTCCGATGCAGTTTTTGCCGGAGACGTGGAATTCGTTTGCGGCTGACGGTAATGGTGATGGGGTGGCTGATCCGAATAATGTGTTCGATGCGGCGTTGGGGGCGGGGAAGTATTTGTGTTCGGGGGGTTTGGATTTGCGTGATCCGGGGCAAGAGTTGCGGGCGGTGTTGCGGTACAACAATTCGTTGTCGTATGCGGCGAATGTGTTGAGTTGGTCTGCGGCTTATCGTGGTGGGGGTTCGTCGACGCGGGTGCCGGCGGTTCCGCGGTGGATTCCGCCGGGCGGGTTGCCGGGGGACGGGCGGGATAGGAGGGCGACTGTTCCTGTTGTTCCGCGTGTCGGTCCGGTGGTGCCGCCGCATAGTTTGCCCGTGGTGCCGCTGGCTCCGGCTCCGGCCGAGGTGATGATCAGCGTTCCGGGTTTGCCGCCGATTCCGTGTGGGGTTTTCTGTCCGGCTCCGGGTCCGGTTGCGCCGCCGGCGGATCCGTGTCTGGTGCGGGCGGTTCCGGCGCCGATGCCGCGTTCGGGTCGACCCGCGTTCACGCCGCGACTTGGGCCGGTTCCGGGTCCAACCGACGATGTCGGATCTGGTGTTCCCCGCTCCATACCGGCTGATGCCGGGGATGGGAGCGATTCCGCGGTGGGTGATCTCGAGGATTCGTGGGCCGGTACCTGCATGCCGCCCGTGACCGACCCAGATACCGCCCGCAGTCGGCCCGCGGATTCCGGGAGTCGGTCCGGTGGTGAACCCGGGGAGCACGCGCCGACCACACCGGACACCACCGGCGCCCCGCGGCCGGCCACCACACCCGACCCCGCCCAACCGACACCCCCACCCCCACCCGTCATCACCCTGCCCTTCGGCATCGTCATCCCACTCCCCGCACCCCAGGCAGGTGGAGATACCGAGCCACCCGTGCTCTGACCGCGCTGTTCGGCCGAGGGCATCGCGCACCGTGCGGTGTCGTTCAGCTAGGACCCGGGGCGCGTGTCCGCGCCCTCCGTGGTCCGAACCCGGTGGGGCCGAATCGACGCGCGGCGGGTCGACGAGTGGATCGGCATCGAGAAGGTAGCCCCGCTCGGTAGATATTCCGTCCGCACGGTTCTGGGCCTGCGGACCAGCCCAGCCGTAACGTGCGGCCTGGTCGTCCTGCTCACCGGCCTACCACACGACCACACTGCACGTCGTACCGTGCGCTCGGAGGGCCGGTCGGGAAGCGCCGTTGTCACCGGCCCACTCAGCGGGGATCGCGAACCGTGCCAATCGCTGGGTGCTCTCGTGACGAACCTCTATCGAGAGCGTTCGGAAAGAGGTGATTCATGAGGGCCACAGTCGGAATAGCAGCAGAACAGACCGTGGTGCGCGGGGTGATGCTCTCGTCGCTGCCGCGGACGGGTCCGCGGCCGCCCATGCTGTGCGCGGTCGAGCGCCCGGTCGAGGAATCCACCGCTGCTTCGGTCGCCGCGACGCTCGAAGCCCTAGCGGCCGATGCCGAGCCGAATACTCCGATCGATGAGGTCGGCATCGCTTATCACACGGTGGCCGAACGACACGCGATCGTGTCGGGGCTTTCGTCCGAGTCGTGGTGTACGTCGTCGCTCGTATCGGCCAGAACTGCGCTCCTCGCGCTGCTCGACGAGATGCTGCCGGAACTCGCGCACATCGGCACCCTGTTGGCGCTGGAGGTCGTTGGCTACCACACGTCCTACCTCGTCGTCGGACCGCGACGCGGCGAAATCCTCGCCTCCGATTCCTGGTCGTCCGGCGTCGTCGACGCCGACACGGCGGGCCCGGTGATCGGTCGCATTTGGGCGACCTTGGACGCCATCGGAGTGCGACCCGATGCCATTGTCCTGTGCGGTTCGTCGGCCGGGAAGCCGGAGGTCGTGTCCGCGCTGCAACTCGGACTAGCCGCACCCGTGATCCAGGTGCCCGACTTCGCCACCGCGGCGGCGCGCGGGGCCGCGTTGGTCGCCGCGAGCCCATTCCGGAGCCGTTCGGTGCACGCCCCGCCGAGTCGGCGGCACGCGGGACGCGTAATCGTGATCGGAGCGGCTATCGCCGCCTTGCTCGGTGGAACCGGTGTCGCCGTGATGCAGCTTCGCGACGAGCGGCCGGCGAACGCCGCCGAGGTTGGCAAAACGGTGACGAATCCGATCCCGGCCCAGGTCTCGGAAACTCCGGCGGCCGTGTCGGGGTCGACTCCCGCGCCGGCCGTGCCGTCACCGGTGGCTGAGCCATCGATGCTCCCGGTCGAGTCCGCACCCGGGCCGCCTTCGGTGCCACCGGGGGCCGCACCGGAGATACCGCTGGTAGCGCCGCCGGCAGCGCCGCCCCCGGTCGCGCCTGTCCCCGAGGACCATGTCGCTCCGATCGCGCCCGTAGTCCCACCTGACGCCCAGCAACCGGCCGCGCCGATCGAACCGGCCGCCCCGCCCGAGGCACCTCCGCCCGAGACACCTCCCGCGGAGACTCCGCCGGCGGAGGCTCCGCCGCCCGCACCGGTGACTCCGCCGGACGGCACCTTGCTGTTCCCCGGCGAGCCACCCCCTCCAGCGCTGGATGCCGGTCCCGCGGCCGTGCAAGCCTGGTGGGACAACCACTGGAAGCTGACTGAGCAGTGGTTCGGTGGTCGATAGGCTGGCGGTATGAGCGCGCGTACGGCTGGATCGGTGGCGATTGTCGAGGATTTGGACACGGTGACCACGCTCGGCCGTGAGGATGATCCGGAGGAGTCCGGACTCGGCCGCGGAACTGTCGAGTCGCTGTGGGAGTCGGTTCGGGCGTGGTATCGATTGGGCACCACGCCGGCGATTCAGGTGTGTCTGCGGCGCAACGGCAAGATCGTGCTGAACCGGGCCATCGGGCACGGCTGGGGGAACGCACCGGCCGACGGGCCTGACTCGGTGCAGGTGCTTGCGACGCCGGATACACCGTTCTGCGGCTTCTCGACCGCGAAGGGTGTAGCCGGTGCGGTGATGTTCATGCTCATCGAACAGGGTGCGTTCGGATTCGACGACCCGGTGTGCGACTACATCCCGGAGTTCGCCGCGAATGGCAAGGCCGCCATCACGATCGGTGACGTGCTCTCGCACTCCGCGGGGGTGCCCTTCGTCACGCCTCCGTACCGGGGCATCGATCTGGTGCTCGACGAGGACGTGGCGGTACGCGGATTGGCTGATCTCGTCCCGAGCTGGCGGCCGGGACGTTTTCGGGTATATCACGCGCTGACCAGCGGTCTGATCGTGCGACTTCTGGTGCAACGGGCGACCGGCAAGCGCCTGCGGGAGCATCTGTCCGAGCGAGTGCTCGAGCCGTTCGGATTCCGCTGGACCACGTTCGGTGTGCGCCCGGAGGATGTCGACAAGGTGGTGCCGAGCGTCATGACCGGCGCTGCGCCGGGTCGAGTGGCGACCTACCTGGCGCGCAAGGCGATCGGCGGCGGTATGGATCGCGCCGCACGGTCCGCGACCGCGGCATTCCTGACCGCCGAACTGCCATCGGGCAATCTGATCACCACGGCCTCCGAGCTGTCGCGGTTCTACGAAATCCTCACCCACGGCGCACCGGACGGTCGCACGATCATCACGCCGGAGACATTGCGCGACGCGGTGCGTCCGGCTCGGTGGCTACCGGGTGTGGCCGGGCGGGTCAGTCGCGCGGGTTTCGAACTGGGCGGGCGGAGGTCGAAGTTCGGTCGCGACACCGCGGCGCACTTCGGGCGTAGCGGTCTGACCACGCAGTACGGCTGGGCCGACCCGGCGCGGGGCCTGTCCGGTGCCATCCTCACCAACGGCAAGGCCACGACCGACACCAAGCGGCCCTGGCAGTTGGTTGCGCAGATTTCCGACGTCGCCGCCGAATCTCGGTGATTGCCGCGCGAGCGTGACTGGCGCAGGGACACCGTCATCGGATGTCACCAGGGTGGGGCGCTGCTCGAACCTCCGCGCGCACACGCGCCGGCGATCGCAGCACACCGCGATGGCTGACTATCTCCAACAGTGAGAAGTTGTTAGCTATCCGAAAAACCTAGTGTGTTAACTCTGCTGTTGCCGACCAGTGGGGTTGCGCTAGCACGAGCAGAACAAACTGATCCGTCGAATTGTCGACGGTGAAAGCGTTGGTGTTTGATGAGGATTGATCACGACGTGCCGGCGAGCGAGTATCTGCATGGCATGTTTCCCGACGAGCATGGACGATTCGGCGTGTTCGGCGGAAGATTCGTTCCCGAAGGCCTGATGGCCGCCTTACTCGATCTCGAGCAGTCTTATCGACTCGCCCACGCCGACCCGGGCTTTCTGGGCGAGCTCCGCGAGTTGTTGCGTGACCGGGTCGGGCGGCCCACGCTGTTGCATCAGGTGCGGCGGTTTGCCGAGTTGCTGAGGGTGCCAGGCGTACGGGTCTACCTGAAGCGTGAAGACATGGCGTACACCGGCGCGCACAAGATCAACAATGCGCTCGGACAAGCCCTGCTGGCCAGACGCATGGGCAAGAAACGAATAGTCGCGGAGACCGGCGCGGGGCAGCATGGCGTCGCGGTGGCGACAGTCTGCGCGATGCTCGACCTGACCTGCGTCGTCTACATGGGAACCGACGACATGCGACGCCAGGAAACCAATGTGATGCGGATGAGACTGCTCGGCGCCGAGGTGCGCGCGGTGGACATCGGTTCACGGCGGCTCAAGGACGCGATCAGCGAGTCGGTGCGTGACTGGGTGGCGAATCTGGACACGACGCACTACCTGTTCGGTACCGCAGCTGGGCCTGCCCCCTACCCCAGGATCGTGCGCGATTTTCAGACGGTGATCGGTGCGGAGACCAGGAGTCAGATCCTGCGCAGCGAAGGGCGATTGCCGGACTACGTCCTGGCCTGTGTGGGCGGCGGCAGCAACGCCATCGGCGTTTTTCGTCCGTTCGCGGACGATCCACAGGTCCGATTGATCGGCGTCGAGGCGGCCGGCCGTGGCGTCGAGACCGGTGATCACGCCGCGACCCTCTGCATGGGTAGCCCGGGCGAGATCGACGGCTCCTACAGTTACCTCTTGCAGGATGAGGACGGTCAGATCGCGCGGACGCACAGCATTGCGGCGGGGTTGGACTATCCGGGCGTCGGTCCGGAACTCAGTCATATGAAGGACAGCGGCCGAGTGGTCTACCGTGCGGCCACGGATGCTGTGGCGTTGCGCGGGATGCAGGCGCTCAGCCACACCGAAGGCATCCTGGCCGCCCTGGAATCCGCCCACGCGGTGGGGCACCTGTTGGACATGGCCGACCGCGGTGAGGTCCCCGCCGATTCGGTGATTGTGCTGTGCCTGTCCGGCCGGGGCGACAAGGATCTGGCGGTGGCGGCCGAGCTTCTCGGCCTGTCGTGATCGCTGGTGGGTCCGATGACAGTGCGGACGACCGGACCGCCGGCCGCCACGGTTACGGCCGGCACCGGCTGTGACAGCCCAGGAGGGTGGTGATGGTCACGCGTCCTTCTGCAGCCTCGCGGAGAGGGCGTTATGGTCGATAGCGTCCCTGGCGCGGGGGTTGAGGGGCCGCGCGCCGCTTTTGTGCCTACGAGGATGAGTCTTCTTGAAGTATGCGTCCCGCCTGATCTTGTTTCTGGCTATTCCCACCGTCCTGTTCCTGCTTCCATGGTGGACGCTGATACAAGCGCCTGCTCAGGGAACCGGACCGCTGTTCTGGCTGGGGTCCGCGCTGTTTCTACTGGGGTTCGTCTGCCTGCCGACATCGATGTACCTCGGACACGGCCCCGCGCAGTCGGATGCCGCGTCGATCGTCGGTGACACGCTGCTGGGCGTGATGTGGGTGGTGTTCAGCTGGTCGGTGCTCGGAAACCTCGCACGGGTGGGCTTGGCTGTCGCGGGCGTCGCGGATCCGGCCCGCTCGTGGATCGTCGCGGCAGGCGTACTCGTGGCCACGACCGCGCTGGTGGTGTGGGGAGTGGTCGAGGCGCGGCGCGTGCCGAGGGTACGCACGGTCGACGTGACCATCCCAGGACTCGGCGCGGCACTGGACGGGCTACGCATGGTGGTGATCACCGATACCCACTTCGCCGCACTCGACCGAGTGCGTTGGTCGGAACGTGTGGTCGAGGTCGTCAACGCGCAACGCCCCGACATCGCCTGTCACGCCGGCGATCTCGCCGACGGCTCGGTGGCGAAGCGGCACCCGCAGGTCGATCCGCTGGGCAAGATCGAGGCCGAACTCGGCCGGTTCTACATCACTGGCAATCACGAGTACTTCGGTGACGCGCAGGGCTGGATCGACCACATGGCGTCCCTCGGCTGGCAGCCACTGCACAACCAGCACGAGACGGTGCGCCGCGGCGACGATCAGCTGGTGATCGCGGGCATCGACGACCCGACAGGCGTCGGCCTGACCGGGCACGGGCCCGATCTGCCCGCGGCGCTCGCCGGGGCGGAGCGGCACGCGCCGGTCGTTCTACTCGCCCATCAACCCAAACAGATCGCCGACACCGTTGCCGCGAGCATCGCCCTGCAGATCTCCGGCCACACCCACGGTGGCCAGATCTGGCCGTTCCACTACCTTGTTCGCCTCGACCAGCCGGTCGTCGCGGGACTGAGTCGCCACAGCGAACACACCCAGCTCTACACCAGCCGCGGCACCGGATTCTGGGGACCGCAGTTACGTGTCTTCGCTCCCAGCGAAATCACTGTTCTGGTCCTGCATTCGGAGTCGTCACCCCGCTGAGATCTGCGCCGGCGTCCTGATCAGCGGGTACCGCGGGTCGGGCTTGCGGCGTCGACCGCGGGCGGTGGCTCGATCGGGGCATCCGCTCGCCATGTCTCGGTGACACCGGGTACGCCGTCCTCGACTACGTAGCTTGCCCGGGTGTGGACGGGCGCGCCGGGGCGACGAACGTAGGGCACGACACGGAAATCGTTGCGCCACGTGTGATGATCGAGTTGGACGCGGACGTACCCGCGCTGTGCGTTGAAGAACTCGATGTCCGGGTTCGCGGCGAGCAGCATGCGGCCTTTGTCGTTGAGGTCGGCGCCATCGCCGTTGCTCGTGATCGAGGTCCCTGTGAATTCCGCTGCTACGACGGGGGACTCGGGATCGGAGTAGTCACGGCGTAGGCGGGCGGCCTGGTTTTCATGCCGGTCCCCGGTGACCACCACGAGGTTGCGGACCCCGCGGTCGGCGGCGGCGGCGAGTACCGTGTTGCGGTCGGCGACGTACCCGTCCCACGAGTCGGTGGACACCGCGACCGCTGTGCCGGGGTCGCTGTCGTTCTGGCTCATGCCGACCTGGTTGCCGATGACCTGCCAGCGTGCGGGCGAATCGGTGAAGCCATCGATCAGCCAATCCCGTTGCCGTGCACCCAGAATCGTGCGTCCGGTGGCGAACCGGTCGGTGCAGTGATTCGTTACCGTCCCTCCGCACGCCTGCCGGGTGCGGTATTGGCGGGTATCGAGCATCGTGATCTCCGCGAGGTCACCGAATCGGTAGCGGCGATGCAGGAGCATGGACGGGCCGGACGGTAGTTGTGCTATCCGCAGCGGTTGATGCTCGTACATGGCTTGGAACGCGGCGGTCCGGCGACGGCGGAACAGGGCGGGGATCCGTGAGATATCGAGCCCGGCGCCGGGCGCGTCGCCCGCCCAGTTATTGTCGACCTCGTGATCGTCCATGGTGACCAGCCACGGAAACGCGGCGTGCGCGGCGCGTAGCGGCTGTTCGGCTTTGTAGAGCGCGTAGCGTAGCCGGTATCCGGCCAGATCGACGGCTTCGTCGCGGAACTCCGGCCCCTTCGTGGCTGCCTCGCGGCCGCGTATCCATGCCCGTTCGTAAATGTAATCGCCCAGATGCAGCACCAGGTCGAGATCCTCCCTACTCAGGTGTTCGTAGGCGGTGTAGTAACCGGAGCTCCACGACTGGCACGAGGCGAACGCGAACCGCAGCCGACTGAAGGGCTGTCCGAGTGGGGGAGCCGTGCGGGTGCGGCCGACCGGGGAGATCGCCGAGCCCGCCCGAAACCGGTAGAAATACCAACGGTCTGGCGTCAACCCGTGGACCTCCGGGTGTACGCTGTGGCCGAGCGCCCGGGTCGCCACCGCTGTTCCCCTCGCGACCACCCGCCGGAAATTTTCGTCCTGCGCGACTTCATAGTCGACGGTCACCGGATCCAACGGCATACCACCGAGCCCATCAGGGGCCAACGGGTCCGGAGCCAGCCGCGTCCACAGCACCACACCGTCCGGTGTGGGATCACCCGACGCCACACCCAGCGCGAACGGATCACCCAGCCACCGCGGGGCCGGGTGTCGAGCGCTGCTCGCCGCCGCCGTACCTACCAGCACTGCGGCCGATCCCGCGGCGCCGACTCGCAACAACTGCCGCCGAGAGAATGCCATACATCAGCGTACGGCCGGCGTCTCGCAGTTCGTTCGGACCTGCGCGGACGAAACCGGTGCGGGCTCACAGCAAACCGCTGCGGCGGGCGTTGCCGAGGGCATCGACCCGAGAATTCGAATCCAGTTTCGCGTAGATGCCGCGCAGATGGGTCTTCACGGTATTGACCGAAACGCCCAGTTCAGCGGCGATCTGCTGGGCTGTGCGGCCGGAGGGAAGCAGCTCGAGCACGGTCATCTCGGTGTGTGTCAGGGCCGGGTAGGTTGGCTTGCGGCGCGCGGCGGGGTGCCGTCTGGCGAACTCCGCGAAGCGCTCGTATCGGCCGAATCGGCCGACCGAGTCGTCCAGCAGGGGAATCGCGGTCGGGACATCCAGGAACGGACGCACGAGTCGGTGTGGCGCGGCGGCGCGCAGCGCCTTCTCCAGTGCCGCGACCGACTTCGACGGCGCACCACAGTCATGCTGTGCGGTGGCGTACAGCAACCACCCGGTGATTTCGGTGACCGGCCGCAGGTCGGCCGCATGGTCGAGGACTGGCCCGAGGGCGGCGCAGGTCGCCTTGGGCCGGTGGGCCGCAGCGGTCAGGGCGGCGTCGGCCAGTCGGACATCGGGCAGCTCGCCGACGCTGTCGCGCACTCGATCGACCAACAGGTGCGCAGCTTCGGTCTCCTGCACGCGCAGCAGCGCCCACACCACCGGAAGTAACAGGCTGCTGGTCACGCTCGGTGGCGCCGCTTTCTCCAGCAGCATGAGCAGACTCTTGCGAAGGGCGTCGACCGCCGCACGCACGTCGTCGGCCTGCTCGAGATCGAGCAGGTATCCGATGACCTGGCCGTGCCACCCGGCGACGGGGGTGCTCGACCCGTCGTGATCGACGTGGACGTCGAGCGCGGCGACCACCTGCGCAGACTCGGGTGGGTAACCCTGCAGATAGGCGCCGTATGCGGCGATGGTCGTCACCTGAACGGTGTCTGTTGCCGCGAGCAGGCCGTTCTCGGCGGCGACGGCCAGGGCGCGTGCGGCGCGCTCGCGCATCGCGGTCGCGGCGTCGACGACGCTCGCCGCGACCGTCAGCCTGGTGAGGGCATGGAGCATCAGCCGGGGATGACAGCGGTGTTCGGCGAGCGCGAGACTCGACCGGAGCAGTTGCTCGCCGCGCGCGACGGCGCCTCGGGCGATGAGCGCGGTGGCGATCTGGATCGAGGCATAGGTGTCGAAATCCGGGTCGCCGGTCGGCGCGACGGTGTACGGAACATTGCCGATCACGGTTCCGGCAGTCGCCGCAGTGTCGATCGGCACAGCGATCGCCAGCGCGTTCACTCGATCCGCGGGTGCGAAGGAGCGGGTGGCGGCATGCCGCGCCATTCCCGTGTCGAGACAGGCGACCGCGTCGGTGGTGTCTCCGCGGACCAGCGCATGTACCGCCCGGACAAGCCACAGGAAGGGATCGTCGAGCAGTGCCTGCGCCGCGACAGCGAGTCCGTCGAACAGTATGTCGCCGGCGCCGTCGAGCACCATGGTCAGTGCGCACTCGGACAGGAAGTCGCACAGATGCTGCTGGCCGAGCTCCGCGAGGTGGTGGGGAAGCGCGGCCCGCGGCAGGCCCGCGCAGCGAAACCAACGCGCCGACCGCAGATGCAGATCCGAGCACAGCGCCGGACCGAGGCGATCGGCCTGGGCGAGCAAGTAGGCCCGCACCATCGGGTTATACGTGAACCAGACGTCGGTGCCGCGCACCGTGGCGGTGATCGGAAAGTTGATCCGGTCGAGTTCGTACAGGCAATGCCCGGCGCCGCCGCCGACCAGATCGTCGGCGAGTTTCTCGGTGAACGAGACCGGGACGCTGGTGTAGGTGAGGAACTGGAGCATCGCTGGGGAGAGATCGTCGATGAGTTCGCCGGCCAGGAATCCCGAGATCGCGTACGGCGGCCGCGCGAGAACGGTCAGTGCGTCCGCGCGGTCGTCCGGGTGTGCCGCCAAATGGATTGCGGCGATCCGCACCAGCGCCGCCCAGCCTCGGGTGAGTGCGACGAGTGTGTCCAACTCCGCGTCGGTGAGCTCGCATCCGTGATCGCGACACATCGCGCGAACCTGATCCGGTGCGAGGGCGAGTTCGGCCGCGCCCCAGCGGGTCAGCCGTGCCTGTAGATCGAGGGTGTACCAGCGGCTCGGGGGAGGGAAACGGGCGCCCAGCAGCGTGGTAAGCGTCGGCGGCGCATGGTGCAGCAAGTACTCTAGGCCGGCGAGTGCCAGTGGATCGGTGATCAGATGAGCGTCGTCGAGCACGAGCACCGCGGGCGTAGCCCGTGCGGAGAGCTCCTCGACAAGCTGCGCCGCGGGCGCGGTCGGTGGGCCGAGGTCTCCCGACGCGAGGGCGACGCGGAATCGGGCGGCCAGAGTGGCCCACAGCGTCGTCTGGTTATTGAACCGATCGGTGACGGTCAGCCACACCACGTCGGGTTCGCCCGCTGGGGGTGCGGCACGTCGGGCGGCCCAGTCCGCGAGCAGCACTGTCTTCCCACTTCCCGCAGGTGCGCAGATCAGCAGCACACGACCGGTGTCGGCGCCGATGACGGCGTCGATGTCGGCATGCAGATCTGTCCGGACAAGCGGCGCGAACGGCAACGACGGGATCGCCGGTGCGGCTGTGGTCGAGGACATACGGCGTGGATCGGGGCCATGCGATGTGGTCACGGTGCCTCCCGGGCCCTGTGCTGACAGATCACTACCGCGCCTAGATGTCGGAATCTACCGGGCCGGAACTCTGCGCTGTTCGCCTCGTTCGTCGGCGTTATGAAAAATTCACCCGAGAAGGGGGAGGTCTCACTCGCGGATTCCCGCACACCGTGGTCGAGGGCGCTGCCGGTCGGCGCGCACCGGTCGGCGCCCGCGCCGGTGTGGGCCGCCGGGACGCGCGCGGTGTCCCACCCGCGACCGGCGCCACCATGGCTGCGCGCTGCGATCTGTTGTCCAGCCGCCGGGCCGATCGGCGAGATCACGGGCGAGGTTCGCCTGTCGGCACCGAGTCATCCGAGACGGGTGAAGTGCGGGACCGGGCGGTTGGTGAAGATTCGGAAGACGTCCACCACATCTCGAGAAAGGGCGCGACCGATGACGCACATGACCAAAGCACCACAGCATCCCGTCCGCGAAGGCTTTGCGGCGGGCACCTCCATCGCGGCCGCGATCGTGCTGATGACAGTGGGTGTGTTGTCGATCTTCGAGGGTGTCTCCGCCGTAGCCCAGGACGACATGTTCGTTGTGGGGCCTAGCTACGTCTATCAGTTCGACACCACCTCATGGGGCTGGATCCACATTGTGCTCGGTGCCTTGTTGGTCGTCGCCGCGTTGGGGTTGATGACCGGTGCAACCTGGGCGCGGGTCGTAGCGATCTGTGTGGCGGCTTTGTCCATCATCGGAAACTTCATGTGGCTTCCGTACTATCCGGCCTGGTCGATTCTCGTGATCGCGCTGAACGTCGTCGCTATCTGGGCGATCGCCACGTGGAAGCCGGAGGCGGCCTGACGGGTCTCGGCCCAGGCCGGAATCCTGCGCTGACCTCGGCTCGAATTTGAAAAGCACGCTCTCGGGCCGGATTCGGCGATCGAGCAGTCGCACAGTCCGAGCAAATCCGTGGCATCCGATACCCAGCCCGGCGGCGAGCGGCACCGAATGTCTTGTGGCGCTCGCCGAGGAGCGCCGCGGCTGAGTTCGGACATGCGGAGCTGGTTGCCGTGGGGTACCAGAGATACCGCGGCGCCTTCATGAGAAGGGGGGTCGGTGCGAGCAGTCCGCCTCGCCGCGGCTACGGGGCATGGGTGTCGATGGGTGTGTTCTTCGTGGTGGCTGTCGCACTGGTGTCGGTGGGGTGGCGAGTCCGGTGTTCGAACGCGACGCCGAGAGCTGGCCGCGCTGCTCGACCACCGCGAGGACGATCGTCACGTGTGTTCGTCACTCTGCTGCACAACGCGCGTAGGCGTGCGAATTATACGACGCCGGTCAGGCTCTGCGTACTCGCGGGGACGCGCTGTCGGATGTCAAATGCGAGCTGGGCGCCGATTCCGCCCGGCACTGCGGCGACGTAGACCCTTCCGCATCAGGTGATCACCTCGGCATCGTGCGTCATCGTGGTAAGACCCGCCCACAGCCCAGGAACCCGTGTTGCTACATCGCCGTACGCGGTGACCGGATCAGCGCGATGCATGCCGTCACCGTTGCGCGCGACCTGCTGGCGCGCAGCGCCGCCGCGGCGCCTGCCGAATACCGCCGAACAACTCGCCCGCGTCTGATCACGCTGCTCTGGTCGCACGCATGATCGGCTCTTCCCGGTGCCCCCGGGGGCGGACCGGGCCAGACGAGTGAAATACCCACGCGCCAACACGACCCCGGCGTTTCAGGTCCACAACTGATCTGTTATCTACTGGCTACGATTGTTTTCGACTGCACCCGCTCGGTAACCGTGAAGGGATATCTCTATGGCACGCAAGGTCGTCGTGACACTGATCGATGACTACGACGGCAAGTCTCGAGCCGAGGAAACGGTGTCATTCGCATTGGATGGCGTGGGCTATGAGATGGACTTGTCGGGGGACAACGCCGGGCAGATGCGCGGATTCTTCGAACAGTGGATTCCGTACGCCCGCAAAGTCGGTCGCGCACGGAGGGGGCGGGGCGGCACGCTGCGGTCGGCGACCGATCGCGAGCAGGCCACGGTCATCCGGGAGTGGGCGCGCACGAACGGGATCGACGTTTCGGCTCGCGGACGAATCTCGGCCGAGGTGGTCGAGGCGTACAAGAAGGCCAACAACGGGTAGCGGCGTCGGGTTCGGCCGACCTGATCGGCGCACGGGCAGCTCGGTGTGCTGACCGTGCCCGTCCAGGTCGGCCGCGCTCCGCGGCATGGTGCGCAGCGAGTTCGGTGGTCGGCGGCGCCGAAATGCGACCGCCGCGGCGAAACATGATCATCAGCACGACGATCGGTGACCACAGCTGCACCCAGCGCCGCGGCCGATACCGATGCGACGGCGGGGAGCTGGACGGCGCCGCGGGGCACCACCGACCATCCTCGACCGTATTGTCGTCGATTACCCGAGAGGTAATGGCCCAAGCCGCCTGCCGTTCGTAGGATCGGAGAGTGCGAACCCCAACGGTCGGCGATCTGCTGCGACACTGGCGTCAGGAACGCCGACTGAGCCAGTTGGAACTGGCCGGACGCGCGGAAACTTCGGCACGGCATCTGAGTTTCATCGAGACCGGACGTGCCACACCGAGCCGGACCATGATCGTGCACCTGTCCGAGCATCTGGAGATACCGCTGCGTGAACGCAACCGGGTGCTGCTGGCCGCCGGCTTCGCTCCCGCCTACGCGGAACCTGCCCTCGATACGCCTGCCATGACCGCGGTCCGCGGCGCCATGCGCCAGATATTGATCGGGCACGAGCCGTACCCGGCGCTGGCCATCGACCAGAACTGGACGATGATCGAGGCCAACCGCGGTGTGGCACTGCTGATCGCGGGCGTCGACCCGGCGCTGGTGACCGCTCCGGTGAACGCCCTGCGCCTGAGCCTGCACCCGGATGGCATGGCGGGCCGCATCATCAATCTCGCCGAATGGCGCGGCCACATCTTCGCCCGCCTGGCGCGGCAGGCCGAGGTCACCGCTTCCCCGGCCCTGGCCGAATTGCTCACGGAACTGCGTTCCTATCCCGGCGGCGAGGTCGAGTTGACCCTGCCGGAGCCCGATCAGTCGGTCGTTCCGCTGCGGATCGAACACGAGGGGGAACAGCTGTCGTTCCTCAGCGTCACAACGGTGTTCGGCACTCCGATGAACGTCACCGTCGCCGAACTGGCCATCGAATCGTTCTTCCCGGCTGACGAGGACACCATGAAGCGCCTCACCGCGAACGCTCGATGAGCGTCGCCGATCAGGTGTCCACCCACCTCGGTGTCGCTATCCGAGTCTGGGCCGATCTGGGCTCCCGCCACATGTGGACGCTGCACCGCGCCGAATTGATCGACGGCCGTGGAATTTTCGTCAAGGCATCAGCGGAGCCCACGCCGGTCTTCACGGCCGAAGCGGCGGGGCTGGCTTGGTTGGCTGGTACCGATCCGGCGAGTGCACGCGAACAGGCCGCGGACGCGGCGTCATCGACTTCGGCGAACGACGTGTCCGCCCCGGCGCGCCGCACAGAACTGCTGCCGCAGGTGCTCGCCGCCGACGATCACATGCTCGTCCTGCCGTGGCTGTCCGAAGCCGGGCCGACACCCGAGACCGCCGAGCGATTCGGTCACGAACTCGCCGCGCTGCACGCGATTACGCTAGGGCAGTTCGGCGCACCGTGGCCGGGCTGGATCGCGACGCTGCCGCTGGTCAACACCTCGACGAACGGACCGTGGTCGCGGTGGTATGCCGAGCAGCGCCTCGCCCCGTACCTGCGCCGCGCGGCCGTTCATCTCGGCGGGCACGGAATTCGTCTGCTGGAACGCGTCATCGAGCACATCGATACCCTTGCCGGGCCGGCCGAGCGCCCGGCCCGCCTCCACGGTGACCTCTGGTCGGGCAACCTCCTGTGGACTGCTGAGCGCGTAATGCTGATCGACCCCGCGGCCCACGGGGGCCACCGGGAGACCGACCTGGCGATGCTCGAACTGTTCGGCGCCCCGCACCTGGATCGCATCCGTGCCGCCTATCACGAGACGTATCCGCTCGCCGACGGATGGCGATCCCGCATACCATTGCACCAGCTGCATCCGCTGTTGGTGCACGTGGTGCTGTTCGGCGCGGGTTACCGTGCTCAAACGCTCGACGCGGCGGCAGCCGCCCTCGCCGTCTAGCGCTGTTACCCGTCGACTCGCGCGATGACCTGCTCCGCGAACCGGGACAGGTTGGCGATCTTGGTATCCAGCGGCTCGGTGTCCTGCTCGGTCGTGTACGGCAGCCGAAACCCGACGATCACATCGGTGACGCCCTTGTCCTCGAGGCGTTTGACCCCATCGACGGTGAACCCGTCCAGCGAGATGACGTGCACCTCGAAGTCCTTGCGTGTCCCGCACTCGATCCGCAAGGCGTCGAGCTCGACCAGCAGCCGGACGAGCTCGGCACCGTCCCCGCCGGCGTGCATCCACCCGTCGCCGCGCAACGCGGCGCGCCGCAGCGCGGGCTTGCTGTGCCCGCCGATCAGGATCGGGACCGGCTCCGTCGGCACCGGGCTGATCTTGATCGGCGGAATGTCGTAGAACTCGCCGTGGAACTCGAAGTAGCCGCCGGCCGACAACCCGCGCACGATGTCGATGCACTCGTCCATGCGTGCGCCCCGCTTGTCGAACGACACGCCCATGATCTCGAAATCGTCCGGCCACGGGCTGATTCCGACGCCGAGCCCGAATCGGTTGCCGCTGAGCGCGGCGACCGACGCAGCCTGCTTGGCCACCAGTACCGGCGGCCTGATCGGCAGCTTCAGCACGAACGGGGTGAAGCGCAACCTGGTGGTCACCGCCGCCATCGCCGCGCTCAGCACGAACGTCTCGATGAATGGCTTGTCCTCCAGGAACTCCCGGCTCCCGTCGGGGGTGTAGGGGTATTTCGCGTCGGATTTCTCGGGATACGCCACACTGTCCGCGACCGCCATGGAGGTGTATCCCGCTTCCTCGGCAGCCTTGGCGAGCGGCACGTAATAGGACGGGTCGGTCATCGTCTCGGCATAGGTGAAGCGCATGTCATCCGCCTTTCTGGCGCGTCGAGCGCGGTACGGTCTCGGCGCGGCGCCCGAAGAACGAGTCTTCGCCGAGTTCGCGACCTCCCACCCCGGCGCGCATACGCGCTGCGCCGTTCGTGATCGTCGCCACATTCTCCACGTCGTCCAAGTAAGCATCTGCGCTTGACATCGTCAATAGTGGTGTTCAGTCGTGCGCGGATATATCGACCGACGATGGAAATTGCGTTCTGTCGGGTTGTGCCGGTTAATTCTTCGAGGTGGGACGGGTACGCAGGTGCGCGCGTTCCCCTTGTTTGCCGAACAGGCTGAGGAACTCGACCGGCTCGGCGCCGGCCGAGCCGAACCAGTGGGGTACCCGGGTGTCGAACTCGGCCGCCTCACCAGGGGAGAGCACCAGATCGTGTTCGCCCAGCACGACACGCAGCCTCCCATTGAGGACATAGAGCCATTCATAACCCTCGTGAGTCTTCGGATCGGGTTCCCTTCGGCGACTGCTCGCCGGGATCACGAGTTTGTAGGCCTGGATGCCACCGGCGCGGCGGGTCAGGGGCACCATCGTCATGCCGTGACGGGTAACCGGACGAAGGTGGATACGTGGATCACCGGTGGGCGGGGCACCGACGAGTTCGTCGAGTGTGACGCCGTGCGCTTTGGCCAGCGGCAGCAAAAGTTCGAGTGTCGGCTTGCGGGCACCGGACTCCAGCCGGGACAGGGTGCTCACCGAGATGCCGGTCGCGGTCGACAGGTCGGCCAGTGTGATTTCGCGCCGGCGACGCAGGGCGCGCAATCGGGGTCCGACCGCGTCGAGCGCTTGCCCGAGATCGTTGTCCATGCCTACCAGTTTGCCATGACAGCAAATCTCCTTGCCGAAATGTCGGCCGACCTCGCACAGTCGTCGAAGGAGGTGGTCATGATGACCGATCAGTGGAGAAACAGTTATGACGTGGCAGTAGTCGGCGGTGGCGCTGCGGGATTGAGCGGCGCGCTGATGTTGGCCCGGGCACGGCGATCGGTGGTGGTGTTCGACGCGGGCGCCCCGCGCAACGCCCCCGCCGCAGGCGTGCACGGGTTGCTGGCTCTCGACGGGGTCGCGCCCGCGGAACTACTCGAGCGCGGCCGTGTGGAGGTCCGTGGCTACGGCGGTCGAGTGGTGAACGGAGAGGTCACCACCGTTGCCCGGGATGCGGACCGATTCATCGTGACGATGGCAGACGGCAGGTCTGTGCGGGCGCGGCGGCTGCTGGTGACGACCGGCGTGGTAGACGAACTTCCAAACGTGCCCGGACTGCGAGAACGGTGGGGTCGGGATGTGCTGCACTGTCCGTACTGCCATGGTTGGGAGGTCCGTGATCAGGCCATCGGTGTTCTGGCCAGCGGGCCGTTCGCCGTGCATCAGGCGCTGCTGTTTCGGCAGTGGAGCGCCGAGGTCACCCTCTTCACCGGCGTAATGCCGACGCTGACCGGTGCCGAGGCGGAGCAAGTGGCCGCCCGTGGGATCCGTGTGGTGGACGGAGCGGTGGCGTCGCTGGAAACCGTCGACGACCGCCTTGTCGGGATTCGGCTCGTCAACGGCACCGTAGTGGCCCGTTCGGTACTGGTAGTCCAATCGCGGATGGTCGCGCGTGCAAGCTTTTTGGCACCGCTCGGGCTGCGGCCGATGGAACATCCCTCGGGCACAGGCGAACACATCCCCGCCGACCCGACTGGCCGCACCGAAGTTCCGGGGATCTGGGTCGCGGGCAATGTCACCGAGCCGGCCACTCAGGTCGGCGGCGCTGCCGCGGCGGGTGCTGCGGCAGCAGCCCAGATCAATGCCGATCTGGTCGCCGAAGAAACCCGCGAGGCAGTTGCCGCCCACCGATACCCGTTCGCGCGCGACATGGAAGCGCAAGTCTGTGAGCGTGTGATGGGAGACCGTCGCCACGGACTGTGAACGAACAGCCATCGCGTGGGTGATGGGAGATCGGGCCAAGTCCTGGCGGGCAGGGTGGCGCTCGCCTCGCTCGCTACGCGAAACGAGCATTATCGATCTCGGGCGAGCAGTCGACGAATATGCAAGGATCAGTTAGGTCTCCGTTCGTGGAGGTGTCCGCCCCAAATATCGAGCGGACACGAGTTCATACCCGTCCGGGGAACTGCGAGGCCCATGCTGCTCGGCGAGACGCCGATTCGATGGCGATACGTCCTGAACGGCACCGTCCGAACAAGGGGGCTCCGCATCAGCGTCTCCAGCGCGGAGGAAGTCATCGTGATCGAGAACCCGAGTGTGAGTAACGCCGACGATCTGGAACGAGATCGCGTAATTTGGCCGGACCCGAGTCCGCTGAGTGCGTGGTGGGCCGATGTCATGGCCCACCGCGTCAGCCGAACCGAATCGACCACCGACCCGATCCGGAACTGATTCGGATGCGCTCAGTTCCATCAAGTCTCCACCTCCGCACCCGGAGAGCCCGCTATCCCGGTCGCGCGGTCTTCGCCGGAACGCGACCGATTCGTTTCGGACGAATACGATCTCGATGATCGCAACCCGTGGTCGCGAGTGTCGGCACGGCTAACGTCTCATGGCATGCGCAGTGCAGGTGGGCGACCGCGGAAGACCGTGCCGGGAGTCGGTGGCTCAGGCACAGTGGGCGCCATCGCAATTGATCCGGGCAAGTCGCCAGCTACGTCGTTGACCGAGATCGCGAGCCTCGCCGCCGCCGACGAATTCGACAGCCAATCGGTGCACCGCGCGCGTAGGGAAATTCCGCGCAGCTGCCGAGCGAGCCGTGCCGGCGCGACGCCGAAGGCGCCGCCACCGTTCACGGTGGCGGCACCCATAACGTTGTCAGCCGATCAATATCGGGATGCGCGACCGGTGATCGGACGCCTCGTGCAGCGGCACGGCCGACGGGTCCTGCACCAAGGTGAGGACGGCGACTACATCGTCGTCGAAAACCAGTTCGTCCCATTTGGGCGGCATCTGATCGGTCCGTGGCTCGTCGACCGCGACCGCCACCGCGGGCTGCGTCGTAGTCGGCTGCGGCACCGGCACGCGCCCCAGCAGGTTGTCGGCGTACCGACGGATGCCCTGGGCGAGCGTGACCACCGCGGTGGCGAACGCTGCCACAACACCGACCATCGCGGCAGGAGTCAAGCCGGCGCTGGCGGCGTGCCGGGTATCGGCATCCGACGTCGTCGACTCGCCGAAGAACTTGTCCAGCAGCGACCCGTGATCCTTGGGCTGGTTGATCAGGCTGCGCAGTTCAGCCCCTTTGGCATCGAGATACACCATGGTGATCAGGATCAGAATCGCCGCGGCCGTACTCGAAGCCATGATCAGTCGGCTGAGCCCCGCGGTGCGCATCCGATGATGCGCCATCACCGCGCACACAGTTGTCAGTAGTGCGACGCTGGCCAGAAAGCCCCAGACGCTGCTGATGTTCGTATCCCGGGACGCCGTCCATTCGTCGAAGCTACTGGCGACCTCGTCGACGCGACCGAAGGCGTCGGTGCTGACCTCGCCGTCCGAGCCGGACGCCGAAAGCCACGGCTGGAACAGGAGAATGAAGGTGATCACGCTGCCCGCCGCGGCAGCCAGATAACCCCAATCCGCTCGGCGGTCCACCCCCAGTGGCGTCGCGCTGAGGGTCGGGCGGTCGGAGCCCTGGTTCCGACGGGATCGCGCATCGTTCACGTGCCAGGGGGTTGGTTGGGTCATTGCTCCAGTTTCTGCGGTGCCGCGTGAATTATTCAGTCACCCAGGGCAATAACGGCTGAATCAGACCGAGGCCCCGAGGTCGGAAACACGACTATCGGTAAGGCGGAATTCGAATGGGCGACTTCGGCCATCGACAAAGACAACGTTAAGGGCCTCGGCAGAGCGGATCAAGCGTGATCGATGTCCCATGCGTTACCACAGATCTCGGCGCCGCGGACCAGCAGCTGTGACCCAACCGGCGGGTAACTTTTGCCGGCCCCGCTGATCATGCCTTTTGTCGTTCACCTGGGTGACGCGAACTCGAACGTCGCGCGTCACCACGGCGTCGTCGAACGCCGGGCACCGCTATTCCTGTGACACGCTTAACATGTCAACTATGGGAGTTTGCTCACATTCGCCAGCTGCGGCGGAGTGCGCCGCGACCACGAACATCGATACCGATCGCTCGATCGACTATTGGACTCGCTCGCTCGAGTCGATCAGCGCGGCCGGATCCGACGAATCCGGCGCGCCACGTGTCCCGTGCACCGAACCGGCCGACTGCTCCAACGGCTCCAGTTCGTCGATTCACGCCGTGGCGCACCACTCATGCCGTGTCGCAGTACGACCACCCACGCGGAACCCGCGGACGTCGGACGACGCCCCATTCAGCCTTCGCCGAGACCTTCCTCTGCGCAGGTGTCCGGCGCATCGATCTGAAGGCAGGGGACCCCGGCGCGCGTCGGCTCATAGGTCGGCGCGACACCGCCGGCACGGATGAGCCGGGCATACGCCTCGACCGCCTCCGTCGGGCGGCGCGCCACTGTCGGATCGGTCAGCACATCGACCGTGAAGAGACCGAAGCGCGGTGCGTAGGAGCCCCATTCGTAATTATCGGTGAGACTCCAATAGTTGTAGCCGATCAGGTTCATGCCGTCGGCTTTCGCGCGTTGCAACCAATACACGGTGTCCCGTAGATGGTCGGCGCGGGTATAGCCGTCGGGACGAGACTTCCCGTTCTCCGTCGGGATGCCGTTCTCCACCACGTACAGCGGCCGATCCGGGAACTGACGCGCGTAATGCCGCAACGCGTAATAGATACCCTCGGGATGCACCGGCAACTCCCAGATCGGCGGACCTCCCGCCGAGCCGCCCTGCGCCGACTCCCCGGTCGCGGGCAGTGGAGCGAAGTAATAGTCCACGCCGATGAAATCCAACTTCGACGCGATCCGCTCGACGATCGGCCCGTTGACCTCCGTCTCCGCTCCCGCCACATAACCCAGATTGCTGGTCACCTGTGCATTCGGCCGGAGACCGTGGATAACGTCGTAGATCTCGTTGTGCGCCTGCGCGATGCGGTCGAGCATCGCGGGCGCCTCCTCGACGCTGATCCCGCCGGTGCGCAACTCGGTGCCGACATACGCGGCGGGCTCATTGAACGTCACCCACAACGGATCCCGGGACGCGTAACGGCTCACCACCTTGCGCATGTTCACCAACCAGTCCTCCACCATGCCCTGGTTGCGCCACCCGCCACGGTCCACTGCCCACCCCGGATATACCCAGTGATCCAACGTCAGCATCGGTCGCATCCCTGCAGCGAGAATCCGGGCGATCACATTGTCGTAGAAACCGAACGCAGTCTCATCCCAGGTATCCGGTCTCGGCTGCACGCGCGCCCACTCGATACCGACGCGGTAGACCCGGACCCCTAACCGTGCCGCCAGATCGATGTCGGTGATGTACCGGCGAGTGAAATCCACCGAATCCCGGTACGGGTCCGCTGTCGCTCCTGAGGCGATATACCGCGTCCAGTTGCTGTCAGGCGCGTGCCCTTCGGACTGGAACCCGGACGCCGCCACGCCCCACAAAAAATCCGTACCGAGCGTCGGCACCTTCCTGGGTGGCTGAGCTGCAGAAACGCCGGAAGTCACCCATACGGCCGCTGCGGCGGACAGTGCCACCCACCCGCGGCGATGTCTGCGTCGACGCATCGCGGTAGCGTAACTGGAAAGTTGCTGCATGGCGATGTCCGACGGGCGTGTCACCGATTGCAGTATCGTCACGGTCTGCCTACCCGCCGGCAACACCCTCAGCGAGAAATCGCCGTAATCGGTATTCGTCGGCGCAGCACGGTGTGCCTCCCATGCCGCCGTCGCGTCCGCCTCGACCGGACGCCCACAACATCGCGCAGCATGATCCAGGTGCAGCCGCCAGCGGGCCTCGCGCAAATCCGACACAGCGACCGCTACGTGTATCGGCGTTCCGGCTCGCGACTGCACTCGGTCAGCCGACCACTCACCGTGCCGACTGTCCATCCAGGAGTCCCCGTCGCGAACGACGTCCATGACGACGTCGCGTCGGCCGGACCGGCCGGCATCGTGGTACACGACGCTTCGACGTTCTCGTCTAGTCTGCCGCCGTGAGGGTGCGCCGCCCCCGCGCGATTGTGAGCGACCGCAGAACCGACGAAGTTCCTGGGCAGCACCGTGTTCGACCCTCGCCCCTCGTGTCCCAGCGAGCCACCGAGAAACGCCGCGAACTGTCACTCGGTGTCCCGATTGACCGCGCGCATCCGCCGCCGATCGAGCAGACTTGCCCGAGTGACCCGATACGCATTCGACGCCGACCGCTCCGCCCTTGTCGCCATCTGGGCAACCGGACGCGGCGACGTCGCCCGAACCGTGGCCGCACTGCCCCCGCAGGTGACCACCGACCAGGCCACCGACCTGGCGTCGAACCTCACCACACTGTCGCGGTTCCAGTGGCGCACCTACACCCACCCTGCCAGCGCCGTGGGCGACCCCGACGTCCCCAACAGTGAGGCATGGCGTCGCGCCGAGGAACGCAGGAACTTCAAAGAAGTCGAAGCCGGCCTGCGCACTCCCAACCTGCCCACCGACGAAGGACTGCTGGTCTCCTACAGCGGCGTCATCGAATCCGCGCACTGCGTCGGACGCACTCTCCACGAGATCGACGACGACACCCTGCGCGATACTGTGGTCGCCGAAGTAGGCACAGAACAGGAAGCCATCGAATCCGCCGAACGCGGAGATCTCTCCGGCCGTGCCCGACAAGCCGTCGAACTGTCTCGACCCGATGTATCGCCGGCGCAGGTCCACGCCGCTGACACCCTCCTGCGCGCCGATCCGCTCGGGACCATCGAATTGTTCACCGAACTCGACCCCGCGTCTGCGTCGGTAGCTGCCGCGCATTGGCTCTATGCCGCAGCCGAAGTGGCGGGGGAGGTGGCGAGTGTGCCCACCACCGATGTCGTCACCGAAGCCGACGACATCGAGGCGCTCCAAGTCGAGACCCCCACCCTGGTCCTCGAACGCCTCACCGCGGGAGAGACCCCCACCGACGTCGTCGTCGACCTCATCGCCGAAGCAATGGCGGTGCACGAAGGCCGTGTCCCCGCGCCATGGAGTCTCGTCGCCCGGGTCGCCGACATCGAGGCGCAGGCGCATAAATTCGGCGTCGACGCCGACACTCGCGACGCGATGCTCGCCGGGTTCCGGATCAGCCACCTCGATCCGGCACGCCCCGCCCTCGACCTTCTGGAAGACCTGCTCGATGGCATCCGCGGCTGCCTGCTGCTGTATACCGCCCATACCGACGCCATCGAACCGGAAGCACAGTTCGCCGCCGATGTTCGTCTCGAGGCCGACGCCGATCCTGAAGACCTCCTCTGACCTGTCGGCAGGATATGGCTGTGGCAGATCGACCCGTCCCGCTCGGTATAAGTCGGCCGGCGTCCCGACGTGTCAACCCGCCTCGCCTGCTAATGCGCTTGATTGCGGGATATTTGCGTCCACCCGCAAGCGCGGCGGAGTGACCGATCCGACCCGGAGCGGTCACTCCGGGTCGGATCGTCACTGATCCACCTCCTGCTGTGCGGCAAGGACCCGTGCCATGCACCGCGGATGAAGGTGAAGCGCCGAGTGGGCGCGCTGCCCGCTCGGCGAGTTCGTCCACAGCTGCCGGCGCGCCGCGGTAGACGCCGTCGCCGATCGTGTCTTACACGACTCCGACACCGATGGCGCACTTGGCGCTCGCGAGTGGCGGCCGAGGTCTGCCAACGGTTTCGCCAGCTGGCGCGGGGGACTCGCGGCCGGTTCGATGCTGAGGATCGCCTCGGCGCAGTATCCGCGGGGCTGCCGAGAGGGGAGTGCATCACCTTCTTTCGTCTGCTGCCGAATATCTCGCACCACCTGACCTCGGCTAGCGACACGGTGGGTCTGCGTGAGCTGTGGCCGCATTGTCGAGGCGAGTTCCACGCCAGAGTTGATGGGGGAGTGCGGAACTCTGCGCAGGCCACTTGCGGGGGGTGGAATTGCGATTCTGTGGCGGCGCACGAGAGCACGGAACTCGGCGAGCGTACCCATTGGGTACGTGTCCGCCGCACACATATTTACTTACGTAGATATGCGCATCTAACTATATATTTTGGCAATGCGACATCACCAAACCAACTCACTCGAAATACAAGACAGCAGCGGACGGCCCAGCTCTCCATGCTCACGGCAGTCGGCTCGCTCGCAGCGCGCAGGACTGGGGGAGAGGATTCGGAGAGACGATGTGCCTCGACAACGTCGCCGCCGACGTCGATAATGCGGAGTGGAAGTCGAGGAAAACTCGACGAGATCGAGCGGCGCTCTTCATGATTTGACTACCATGACAGCTTTCCCGAAACACTAACTACTCGAACTCGGCCTACCCATGCGTGAATTGAGACCGGGCGGATCCCTGCAACACATTCTCGGCTCAGCTGAACGAGAGCTTGTCGATCTCGCCTTCGGATAACCGGCAAGCTACACGACGACATGTGCACAGCAGCCGACGGAAGCAGGCATTTCGTCACGACGGCGACCAACGGTGATGCCGAGTTCGCTGAACGTATCGGTTGTACCAAGCCTGCGCTCGCCCCGTTGATGCGGGGGTGCGGCGTGCATGGTGTGCGTGCCGACGTTCAACCGATCGTCGACCTCGATGAGGTTGTGGCGCTGGTCAATCGCCGGTCGGCGGAACTGGGTTATACACTCCGGCCCGGCGCGCGTTGGAATCGAGTTTGCTGATCGACGAACCGTTTCTGCACGTAGCCCTGGTCTCCCGTCAAACGCATCCGGAGTTGCTGTTCGGCATGCGGGAATGGGCAGGCTATTTGGATGCCCGCGCGTTCGCGCGCCGTCAGGCGACCAGGAGTTGAGCGTGCCGTTCATGGTCGAACTGCATCAGCGGTTGTCGCGCTTCACCAAACCCGACCATGGCGGCATTTTCATCCGCCGCTGTCGGTCGGCGCCTCAGTTGTATCATTGGCCGACCGGGAGATCAGCCTCATCGAGGCGAATCCCTTCCTCGAATTTCGGCCTTCGGGAACCGGTGGAATCAAGTACCGCATGTCTTCACCGGAAGAGGTGCGGGCTGAACTCGAGTCCCTGTCCGCCTGGTGCAACACACACCGCCAGCCCGGCGTTGACCCTTATCGGCTCGCCTCCGAACTGCAGCAACGGTTTATCTCTATACACCCTTGGGACTACGACTACAACCGCCGATCATCCCGGCTGCTGATGAATTGTCGCTGGAGCGCGACGGGCTGGCGCCGAGCGCCAGTGCGGATTTCAACAAGGATCTTTTCTCCACGACCGAGGAGTGGACCGACATGGTGAGAGCGGGCAGCGATGCGTTCAGTGAACGCGCCCAGCGCCTGGAACGGCTCGGGAACGCGGCTGATCCAGTGACAGTGTTCGGCTTGGAGCGCGAACGCGAGCGCTTCCTGCCCCTGCTCGGGGACGACGAGACTCCACTGTTCGAGCCAGGGGCAATGCACGACATCACGATTGCCAGGGCTCTCCTGGAGCGATTTCGCGGCAACGATCGATACGAACTCTGGATCTAATGGCGGCGCACGCTCCTCCACTCGTCGAAGCCGGCCGATTCGTTTCCGGCAGCGGCTGGCAGCTCTGATGTCAGGGCTGGTGGGTGATCGTGTACCAGAGAATGGCGAGGGTGCCGAGTGTGAACAGCGGTGACACAACCCAGATCTCGACGTTATTCCCGGTTCGGTCGATGATCGGGAAGCTGATGCGGAGGTCGAAGGGCCAGAACAATCGACAACCGTGATCGGTGAGACAATCGCCGATCAGGTGGGCCAGAGCGCCGAGGCCGACGGCGAACGGCAACCAGACCGGCTTGTCTGCGATCCAGTGGTCCATGGCGAATGTGCCTGCGGTGGCCAGCACCACGATGGGCCCCCAGGCCTTGAAGCCATCGCCGGACGGGCACAGATGCAGCGCTCGGACAGCCAAGGCCAAGAGGAAGAACACAAGTCCGAGCGTGAACCATCGTCCGAGCCAGTGCTCGCCCGCCCAGGTGCCGTAGCCGACAGCCGCGACGAACACAAGGGAGTGGGTCGCGTGGCGATGGCCCCCCGAGATCCACGAGATGAGCTTGCACGCAGCATGTGTGATCGGGCCCAAGGTGTGCGCGAGCGTTCCATTGGGATGGTCGGCGTCGGGGAGTAGTGCCGCGCCCGCAGTGAGGAAGACCCCGAGCAGCAGATCGACAACGCCGAGATGCCCCGCCGCATCGTGCAGAGCCGGAAAGGTCAACACCGTGACCGGAAGCGCCGCTGCCGCCGCGGACCAGGCCAACGCGCCACTGGTCGCATGTGAATGTCCAAGCACTGGTTGAACATTAGTTCAGCTATGCATCGGTGTGCGAATGCTGGTGCTGCTCGGCTCAACTTTCCGCCGTGGCAGCCTCTGTTATTTCACGAGGTGTCCTGCCGAGCCACCAGGCGGGTTGGGCGGTGCCGTCCGTGGTGCGGCCGTCGTCGTGAACGTAGTGCCGCTCGTCTCGGCCGGGCTCTCTCCAGCGGCCGACAAGGGTTTGCTCGAGCCACTCGGAGCCGAAACGGAAGACCTCGGCGGCAGTTCCGCCGAGGGGGTGGAACTCGTTTTCGTACACTCGCATCTGCTTCGGGGCGTGGATGTGCTCGTAGCACGCAAGGGCTTGCTCGAGCCGGGTGAGTTCGTCGAACTCGCCGATGCCCATAAGGACGGGACAGGTGATTCGGGTGACGAGATCGCCGAGGGGCATCCGCCCGGCAAGCTCTGTGTCGAAGCGGCGTTCGTCGACATATCCGGACATGTACATGTAGTTGTTCTTGAAGGTCGGCTGCGCCCGATGGAAGATTGTTTCGAAGTCGCCTGTCACGCCCTCGAAACTTGCCAGCGCCCCCAGGCGCTCGTCCGTCGCGGCAGCACGCAGTCCCCAGTAACCGCCCATGCTGATTCCGAACATGCCGATCCGCTCGGCATCGACCCCGGTCAGATCCGTGAGGAAATCGATGTAGCGGCTGATCGCGCGTTCGTAGTTCGTGAGGTCCACGGTCAGTCCGCCGGCACGGGATTCGCCCTGCCCGGGACCTTCGATGGATAGTGCCACCATGCCGCGCGAAGTGTAGTAGCGCTCAGCCGCGTAAATGTAGTCCTCCTTGATCATGTCCATTCCGGGACCGAGGAGGACGGCCGGCGCGTTGCGGACCTCGCCTGCCGGCAGGTGCAACAGGGCATAGATGTGCTTGCCCTCGAACTCGAGGACCACGCGGCGAACGCGGTTGTCGCGTAGTTCGCCCAGTCGAGCCACGCAGTCGTTGCAACGTTCGCGGAAAGCGGTCTTGCGCGGGTCGTCCGCCTCGAAGATCGAATACTGGGCCCGACCCCCCACATCACCGCGGCCCGTAGATACAGATCGGCCGCGGTCTGCCGGTAGCCGTGGGACTCGTGATGGTGGGCGCGCTGCTCAGCCTGCCCGGCGATGGTGGCCCATGCCTTGGGCAGCATGGCGCCGCTCTGCACGAGAGCGAACACTTTATCGAAGTCGGTCTGGTCGTGCCCCAGCTGCTCCATGGTGCCCTTTGCGGCCGGGTGCAGCGCGTTGAAGCCGCCCTGGGCGAGGGCGATGTCCAGCGCCCAGTTCTGGCCGACAGAACGCTCGGTCATGGGGACTCCTTCCCGGCATTTGACTAAGTACTTATGATGTAAGTACTTAGGTTATAACCATGGACAACGAGAGGCAACTGCCGTGTCGTGCACACCGCCGTCCGCAGGCGATCGACGTCGTGCGATCGATGCCCTGGCGCTGGCTGCTTACAGCCTCAGTGCCGCCGACGCTCGTTTGCGGGGCCGTGCCACTCGACAGCCGGGAGCGCTGTCGCTGCCGCACGCACGCGCCCTGCGCGTCCTGGCAGAACAAGGGCCCCTGACCGTCAAAGAACTCGCCGAACTTGTTCAAACCACCGCAGCGGCAGTCACGCAGCTGGTCAATGGTCTGGAGCGGGCCGGGTACGTGACCCGCGAACGGCGGGAAGGTCAGCGGCGCTCCGTGGCCGTCACTCTGACGCGTCTGGGCCTCGAGCGTCATCGCGCACGTGAGCAAGCCCTTGCCGCGGCCCTTGGCGACACCCTCCGTCACCTGGGCGACGACGCGCTCACCGCGGCGACCGAGGTCCTCCGTGGTCTTGCCCTCGTCTATGACCGTTTGTAGCTGATGTGACAGGCTCGCGCCTGCCTTCGTCAGCTACTTGTCCGCCTGATCGTGTCGTCGGCCGGAGCGGGCCGGTCTGCTTGTGCTGGTTCTTTGTAGAAATCATCGAAATACGCTGATATGCGTATAGGAACATGTATTTGTGCCAACAGCACTCGTTGAGCCGCCATCAAGGGACTCGTTTTCCAACTCTGCCCAGATGCCGGGACTTTATCCTCGGGGTGTCTACGCGAGAATGAGAAGTCCGCAGAGGTGACTGGGCCTCCGGGGCGCGCCGAGCTGATGGCAGTCAGAACTTTGGCGTCGTGCTCGTGTTGATTCGGTTGAAATGTCGAAAAGGACTGGGGGAGTGCGATATTCGTGGATCACGGCCTGGCCGGGTCGCGGGCTTCCCGAGCATGGGGAGCTCGTGTAAGCGTTCGTGCTTACGCTGCATCGCGTAGCGCGACCTGATCGCGAGTTGTGACCTGTGCGCGCACCGTCGCACGCCTCGAACCGTGCCCGAGATGGTGTGTCGACTATCCGGTTTCGACCAGGTCGGCTCGATCAGTGATAGGCCATGCGTAGGGAGATTGTGGTGGGTAGAGGTCGCGGAGTTCACCTGTGTGGCAGCGTGCCATTGGCTGATGCGCGAACGGTGTTCTCGGAGGCAGCGCAGCGAATGGGCGCCGAGTTGAAGCGTATCCCGGACGGCGAGACCGGCGTGCGCGACAACTGGGTAGTGTGGCAGCTGCCCAAGATCCAGGCTCACCCGGACCTGGAAACCGTTCCGCCGCCGAGCCCGGAATACGGGCCCAGCGAACGAGTGCAGCCCAAACCGGGCGTAAACGCGGCGTCGATCGATTTCGGCCCGTTGGGCTATGCGGACGCCGCGTTGGAGTCGTGGCAGGTTTTCCGGCAGCTCCGTGTGGAAGGCGCGATCCCGGCGCACACCCGGTTTCAGGTGTCCCTACCGACGCCGATCGCGGTGGTCGGGGCGTTCGTCGCCGGACCGCAAGGGGAGTTGGAGCGCAGATATGAGGCGCAGTTGCTCAACGAGTTGGCCGTGATCCTCGACGGCATTCCCGCGGAAGACCTTGCTGTGCAATGGGATACCGCGGTCGAGTTCGCCATTTTCGAAGGCGTGTTCCCGTCTTGGTTCGGCGCCGACTACCCGACGCAGCTCGAGGCAGTCGGGGAGCGGCTGGTTCGGTTGGGTGCCGCGGTGCCCGAACCGGTCGAACTCGGGTACCACTTGTGCTACGGCGACTTCGGTCACCGCCACTTCGTCGAACCCGCCGACACCGGTCGGTTGGCGGCGGTCGTCAACCGGATCGTGACGGGGCTCGGCCGGCGCGTCGACTGGGTCCATATGCCGGTCCCGCGGTCGCGCACCGACGCCGACTACTTCAAACCGCTTGCCGACCTGGACCTTCCGGCAGAGACAGATCTCTACCTCGGTCTGGTGCACGCAACCGACGGTCGTGACGGTGGGCTGCGACGAATTGAAGCTGCCCGCACCGCGATTGCGGAATTCGGCATCGCCACGGAGTGCGGAATGGGTCGACGTCCGGCCGCGCAGATCCCCGGATTGTTCGACTTGCACGCGGAATTGGCAGAAGCGCTGGCCTGACTCGGATCGGTGCCGTACGACCCCGGGCTTGTGCCTCCGGGGTCGTACTTTGCTCGCTGCAGAAGGCCGCCGATTGGCTAGTGACATAGGGGATCGACCTGGGGCTCTGTCGCGTCCCCGCGACACAACTTGACATAATGTTGATTATCGGCACAAGAACGGGGTCGATGGCTGACCTGCTCGGCGATGTATATCGTTGCTGGGGCTGATATTTCGTGTGTGGAGTCGGTCGCCCTGGCTCCGCCGGCGGTCGTCGTGTCTGAATCATTCACTGCGGACCGACGCCATTCATCGGCATGCTGAATGGAAATTTTCCGACAATTATTATAAATATCCGTAGATTATTCTGTCGTCTCCGATATCCGCCAGCCTGTCCTCCGAGCGGATTTTATTTTCGTGTGGTGAACTGTCACTGTGACGAATTGTGGCCCGCGAGGGTTTATTTCGACGACCTCGGTGTGGATGTGTCGTAGGCGTCCAGTAGTTGATAATTGGCTCTGTTTCTGAGGTCCACCTGTCGGCATGCTGGGTCGGTGCTGGTTCGTCGGTTGATCGCGTTGTATGTCGGGTTGTGGTTGTACGGGTTCTCGATGGCGGTGATGGTGCGCGCGGGACTCGGGTTGGATCCGTGGGATGTGTTTCATCAAGGGGTGGCGCGGTATGTGCCGATCAGCTTCGGTGCGGTGACGGCGCTGACGGGTATCGCTGTGTTGCTGGCATGGATTCCGTTGCGGCAGTTGCCTGGGTTGGGGACGGTGAGCAACGTGGTGGTGATCGCCCTGTCGGTCGATGCCGGGCTGGCGTGGTTGCCGGCATGGGAGGTGCTGCCGGTTCGGGTGGGCGCGATGGGCGCCGCGGTGGTGCTGAATGCGGTCGCCAGCGTGTTGTACATCGGCGCAGGCATGGGCCCGGGGCCGCGGGATGGGCTGATGACCGGACTGGTGCGTCGGACGGGTAGGTCGGTGTGGGTGGTGCGCACGGCGATCGAGGTGACGGTGTTGTCGACCGGGTTTGTTCTTGGTGGCAGCGTCGGTGTCGGAACGCTCGTGTACGCGTTCGGGATCGGTCCGCTGATGCAACTACTGATCCCTATGGCGAATCGGTACTTGCCCGGGTTTCATGATTCGCCGAACCGGGAACCCGCCGCCGCGGTGCCGGACGCGGTGTCACGTGTGTAACTGAGGATTACTCCCCCGGCCCTCCGTTCCTCGTTGGAAATGAAACGTCACAGTGACAAAAATTGGGCGATTGGTCGGCCGTTCGGAAGCGTTTTCGTTCTACGGTTCGTGAACTGACTGACGCAGTCGGCTGCGTCTGGTGGTGTCTGGTCGGCAAGAAATACTGCACCATGTTCGTTAGCATCGGGCGGATGACCGGATTAGCTGGAAGTCGGCTCACGGGTAGGAGTGGGGCGATCGGGGTGGCCCGCATGCTGGTCGTGTGTGCGGCGATCGGAGCCGCAATCCCTGGTGTGCAGATGTCGGAGGCGTCTGCTGCTCCCCCGTTCGGTACGTACGTCGCCCTGGGCGACTCATGGGCCGCCGATGCCTCGTTGAGTCAGCCGACCGACGAGTTCGTGGTACCGGGATGTGCGCAGAGTCGCGACAACTACGCCAAACAACTGGCCGCGGCGCTAGCGGTACCGCTGTTCCGCGACGCGACCTGCGGTGGTGCCACCACCGCGCACATGACTGCTCCACAACGCACTCTGCTCGGAGTGAACCCGCCACAGTTCGACCGACTTACTCTGTCGACGGATCTGGTGACTCTCGAAATCGGTGGCAATGACGCGGGTTTGGCCGCGATGGTTCCACGCTGTGTGACTGTCGACCCCGCGGTGTCGCCGTGCCGGAATGCCCGGGTGGCTACCGGCGTGGATCAGATGTCGGACAATATCGCGGCGGCCGCATCGAAAGTGGCGGCGGTGATCGACGGTATTCGTGCGCGGTCGCCGCAGGCACGAATTTTGCTGTTGGATTATTTGGATGGTGTCGGCACCGGACCGGGTTGTTTCCCGGTCATCCCAATTTCGGATGTCGATGCGAATTGGCTGGGCACCAAACTGATCGAGCTCAATGCCATGCTGGCGCGGGTGGCGCGGGTGGCCGGCGTCGAGTTCGTCGACTCCTACAGCACTAGCGCGGGGCATGACGCGTGTCAGGCGCCCGGGACGCGTTGGGTGGAGGGCCTGATCCCGTTCTCGACCGACCCGGTGGGGCCGGCGGTGCCGTTCCACCCGAATCAGCTGGGCGCGGATCACCAAGCAGGAAGCCTCCTGGCGGCGTTGGGCCGGTGATTCCGGAGCGTCCAGTGACAATGTCGAGGTGCCTGAGCTGATACCCGAGGTGGTCGTCGCCCGACGTGTTCGGTGACGGACCCAGCCAACCCTGTCGGGTGACATGGTGACGTTACGCTGGTAGTGGGATCTGGCAGAAGGTGAACCTATGAGTGCTTCCACCATCGCCCGGCAGTGCACATTGTGTGAGGCCCACTGCGGAATACTGGTCACTGTCGAGCAGTACCGGGTGACGCGGATCGAGGGGAATCCGCAGGATGTTCTGTCGAACGGGTACATCTGTCCGAAGGCGACGGCGATGGGCGGGCTGCACCATGACCCGGACCGGTTGCGCACTCCGGTGCGGCGGGTGGGTGCGTCATTCGAGCCGGTCGGGTGGGAGGAGGCGTTCCAAGAGATCGGGCAGCGGCTGCGGAAGGTGCGTCGCGAGCACGGACCGAGCGCAATCGGCATGTACCTGGGTAATCCCGCCGCGCACAGTTCGTCGGTGCTCTACGCGATATTGCTGCGTGCGGTGTTGCTGACGAGGAACTTTTTCTCGGCGTCGTCGATCGATCAGTTTCCGCAGGAGTTTGTGGCGTGGCGGATGTTCGGTTCGAATGTGTTGATGCCGGTGACCGATATCGATCGGACGGATCGGCTGGTAGTTCTGGGTGCGAATCCCGCGGTGTCGAATGGATCGATCACGACGATGCCGAATGTGAAGCAGCGGATTCGTGCGGTTAGGCGTCGCGGTGGGAAGGTCGTGGTGATCGATCCGCGGCGGACCGAGACGGCACGGTTGGCTGATCAGCATGTCGCGGTGAGTCCGGGTGGTGACGTGTACCTGTTGCTGGCGATGCTGCATGTGCTGGTCACGGAGGATCTATGTGACGAGGCGGCGATTCGCTCGGTGAGCACGGGGTGGGATCAGGTGTGTGCCCTGGTGGCGGAGGCTACAGCGGAGCGGATGGCGCCGCTGGCAGGTGTGGACGCGCAGACGATCCGTGTGCTCGCCCGTGAGCACGCTGCGGCTGCGTCGGCGGTGTTGTATGCGCGGGTCGGGGTGAGTCAGCAGGTGACCGGTACGTTGACGCATTGGTTGGTGAACATGATCAACGCCGTGACGGGGAATCTGGATCGGCCGGGTGGGCAGATGTTCGCGACTCCGCCGGTCGATGTTGCTCGGTATACGAAGTATCTGCCGGTGGGGTACGGGGCGTGGACGGATCGGTCCGGCGCTTACAAGTCGTTTCGTTCGGAGTTGCCGGTGGTGGTGTTGGCCGAGGAGATTCTGGCCGAGGGCGAGGGCCAAGTCAGGGCGATGATTTCGTACGCGGGCAATCCGGTGTTGTCGACGCCGCAGCGCGGCCGTCTGAGTGCGGCGCTGGAGTCCTTGGACTTCTATGTGGCCGTGGACATGTACATTACGGAGACGACTCGGCACGCGGACATCATTCTGCCGCCGGTCTCGCCACTGGAGCGCGAAGACGTCAACATCCTGTTCCCGGTGTTCAGTGTGCGTAACAACCTGCGGTATGACGCGCGAGTATTCGATCCCCCTGCGGACGGGTTGGAGGATTGGCAGATCATGGCGCGGTTGATCACCGAGATGCTGCCGCTGCCTGCGCGTCGGTTCTCCGGGCGGGTGCTGAATGCGGTGTTCGATCGGATCAGTCCGGTGCGGGTGGCGTCGTGGGGGGTGGCGGTGGGTCCGTACGGGGTTCTGCGGCGCGGCCGTAAGGGGTTGACTGTCGCGAAGGCCCGGGCAGCGGGGGGTGGGATAGATTTGGGTCCGTTGCGACCGCGGTTGCGGTCGTTGATCGGGACGAAGGATCGGAAGGTGCGCTTAGCGCCGGAGGATTTCGTCGCGGCGGCGCGTGTGGTACTCGATGACGCGCGGCAGGGGAAGGCGTTGACGACTCCGGCCGAGGGGTATGACCTGAAATTGATCGGTCGCCGTCATCTGCGTAGCAACAACTCCTGGTTGCACAATGTGCCTGCGATGGTGCGGGGGCGTCACCGGTGTACGGCGCTGATGCATCCGGTGGATGCGGCCGGGCGTGGGCTCAGCGATGGTGAACTGGTCGCGGTGAGTTCGCCTATCGGGTCGATTGTGGTGCCACTGGAGGTCAGTGCGGATATCAGGGTGGGTACTGTGGCGATTCCACATGGGTGGGGGCACGGTGAATCGGGTGTTGGTTGGACGGTGGCGGCGTCGGTGCCGGGGGCGAACGTGAATCTGCTGCATGATCCGGCGTTGACGGACATGTTCTCGGGCGCTGCGGCCGTGAACAGTACGTGGGTGGCGGTGACACGGGCGCCCGCGGGGTCGGGTGGCGGTACCGGGGTTGGGGCGGTTGAGCGGGAGTAGGCGTCGGCCGTGTGATCGACCGGCGAGACGCCTCGGGGCGGTCTTAGGCGGTGTCGGTGTCCACGTTGACGGCATGGCGCGCTGCCCTGGCATTGACCTCGATCGCGCCGACGATCAGGTGCCGCCGGGTGTCTGCGCGTGCGCGTTGAGCCGGCCGCTGCGGGGTCGGCGGATTGTGGCGATTCAGCGATGTTGTCAGTGTGGCGTGATCGGTGAGTGTCGGTCCGAGTTCGTTCGCGGGTAGGTCGGACCCGGGCGGGGCCAGGCCAAGCGGCGCGGTCGGTACGACCGCGCCGCGATCAGTGGGGTTGTGGGTTCAATGCACTCGGTGGCCGTGGAATTCCAGGAAGGCCGCGAGTGTCTCCTCTGGGGCCTCGAGTTGGGGGTAGTGGCCGATCTTCGGCAACTCCACCACATCCGGGCCGGGGATCAGTTGGCGGTAGCGGCGGACCATGTGGGCGCCGGAGACCGGGTCGACCGGGCCGGCGATGAGCCGGACCGGAACCTGGGCCTGCTGGAGTGCGCCGACCCAGCGTTCGCGGTGTTTGCGACGCTCGGTCATGTAGCGGATCAGCTTGTGTCCGTTGCGTTTTCCGTGCTTGCTGCACCACAGCAACCAGAACTGGTGCAATTCGGTGTCACTGGGTTTGGTGTCGGGTCCGAATACCGCGGCCAGGTTGCGGAAGAAGGTGCGGTCGGTTCCGAGCACGCCGACCATCGGACCGAGTGGGCTCGCCAGCAGTCGCTGCACGAGCCGGGGTCGGTGGGCTTCGGGGAACAGTCCGCCGTTGAGCAGGCACACCGATTCGATCATCAATGATTCGTCGCCCACCGCTCGGCGTTCGGCGTCACGTGCGAGTAGTTCCTGTGCGACGGTGTCGCCATAGTCGTGGGCGAGGATGTGGAAACGGGTGACGCCCTGCTCGCGTAGCAGGTTCTCGTGGATGTCGGCCTGGTCGGTGATCGTGTAGTCGTAGTGGCGTGGCTTGGCTGACCAACCGAAGCCGATCATGTCTGGGGCGATGACCCGTGCGAATCGTTCGCAGAGGCCGGGCCAGACGGCATGCCAGTCCCACGATGCGGTGGGAAATCCGTGGATACAGACGAGCGTGCCGTCGGTGCCCGTGCCGCCGTCGCGCCAGAAGATCTGATGGCCGCGGTGGGTGTGCCGTCGTCCTTCTGCTCGCCAGGACGCAAACTCTTCCATGTCTACCTCCTTCGTCGCCGACAAGCATGACGCGTGAGCGCGCCGGGCACAGCAGTTCGGCCGACAGCGCACATGTCATATACCGCGCGGCCGGTTTTCTCTGCGTGTGCTCTGCGAGAATGCGATGGTGCATGTCGCGATCGGCCTGGTTGTTCTCGTCGCGTCGGCGGCCGCGTTAGCGGCGCTGGCGCGTCGGTTGGGGGTGTCCGAACCGTTGGTGTTGACACTGGCCGGGGTGGCGGCGTCGTATCTGCCGTTCGTGCCGGAGATCCACCCGGATCCGGAGATCATTCTGCTCGGTCTGCTGCCTCCGTTGTTGTATACCGCCGCGCTCCGCACGTCGCTGGTGGATTTTCGTGCCAATGCGGGCACCACCCTGCTGCTGTCGGTGGGGTTGGTGCTGTTCAGTACGTTCGCTGTCGCGGTGGTGGTGTGGTTGCTGTTGCCGGTGCCGTTCGCGGTCGCGGTCGCATTGGGCGCGGTGGTGGCGCCGCCGGATGCGGTGTCCGCGACGGCGGTGGCACGCCGGATCGGGATGCCGCGACGGATCGTGCGGATCCTGGAGGCGGAGTCGCTGTTCAATGATGCGACCGCGCTGGTGGCGTTGCGTACGGCGATCGCGGCGACGGCCGGAACGCTGTCGGTGTGGCAGGCTGGTGGTGACTTCTTACTCGCGGCGGTCGGCGGCGCGGTGGTTGGTATCGTCGTCGCCTACCTCTTGGCGCTGCTGCGGCGGCGGCTCACCGATCCGGTGCTGGACACGACGCTGTCTTTCCTGGCGCCGTTCGTGGCGTATCTGCCCGCCGAGGGTATTCACGCCTCCGGAGTGATCGCGGTGGTCACCTGCGGCATGATCCTCGGGCACAACGCGCAGGCATGGCAGAGCGCGGCGTCGCGGACCGCCGAACGCATCAACTGGCGGACCATTCAGTTCCTTCTGGAGAGCGTGGTGTTTGTCGTCATCGGATTGCAGATGCGCGCGATTCTCGAGGGTGCGTGGAGCAGCGGTCTCGACCATCGGACGCTGCTGTTGTCGGCGGTCGCGGTGCTCGCGGTGACGATGCTGGCACGGCCGGTGTGGGTGTTTCCGTGGACGCTGCTGCCGCGCAGGTTGGGAATGGCCGACGATGTGCCGCTGGCCTACCCGGTGGTGGTGTCCTGGGCGGGGATGCGCGGTGTGGTGACGTTGGCGGCGGTGCTGTTGCTACCGGAGGACACTCCGCAATTGCCGGTGTTGAAGCTGCTTGCGCTGGTTGTGGTGGCGGGAACGCTGCTGGTGCAGGGGGGTTCGCTGCCGTGGCTGGTTCGGCTGCTTCGGCTGCGCGGACCGAGTCGCGCCGAGGATGCGTTGCAGAAGGCCAACCTGCTGCAGCAGGCGACCGCGGCGGGTCTTGCGGCCCTCGACGAGCGGATCACGCCGGAAACCTCGCCGATCGTGGTGGCGACGTTGCGTGATCGCGTCACGTGGAAGACCAACGCCGCGTGGGAACGGCTCGGGCGCGCGGAGTCCGAGTTGGTGACCCCCACCGCCGAGTATCGGCGGCTTCGGCTGGAGATGTTGCGCGCTGAACGTGCGACCGTGCTGTCCGTGCGGGATTCGGGTGCGGTGGATTACGAGATCCTCCGGCATGTGATGGCGCAGCTGGATCTGGAGGAGTCGATGATCGAACGGTTCGACGAGGAGGAGGAAGAGCGTGTCGAACCGTTGGCCGTCCCACTGGACGACCAGACCTGCTCGCATCTGCGTGCCGCGCCGCTGGTGCGTGATTCCACCGGAGGCGACACGTGCGCTGAATGTGTGGCGGAGGGGCTGGTGTGGGTGCATCTACGGATGTGCTTGTCGTGTGGGCATGTTGCCTGCTGTGACTCGTCGCCGGGTAATCATGCGACCAAGCACTACGCGGGCAGCGGGCATCCGGTGATGCGCAGTGTGGAGCCGGGTGAGGCGTGGCGGTGGTGCTATGTGGACGAGCTGCTCGGCTAGAGCCGGATGTTCAGTGCTCGGCGTGCGAGTAGATCAGCCGCGCGTATTCGGTGAGCAGCTGATCCAGTGAGAGGTTCTCGCCGCCTGCGGCGATCTGCTGATAGCCGACGAGCATCGCCATGCCCAGCGAGGTCACTACGGCGGCGGTGTCGTCGTCGCGGACGACGCCTTTGATCGCTTTGTGCACGGTGCGTCTGCGGGAATCGTCGACGCGTTTGAGTGCGAGGTTGACCGATTCGTCGTTGGCGGCCCACGCGCGGATCGCGGCTTCGGCGGCGTGGTGGAGTCCGGCGGCGAGGTCGGACATGGCGCGGATGTCGTCGTCGGGGTTGCCCTGGTTGAACTTCAGGGTGCGCAGGATTCGGACCTGCCGGTTCTCCCAGTGGTCGAGCAGGGTGTCGACGAATCCTTGCCAGCTGCCGAAGTGGTGGTAGAAGGAGCCACTGGTGACGCCGAGTCGTCGGCATAGCACGCCGATGTTGAGGCCCTTGAAACCGAACTCGGCCAGCACCTCCAGTGCGGTATCGAAGTACTGCTCCTTGGTGACCACACGTGACATTCGGTGCGCCGTTCTGTTTCGTTCGGGCAGGGTCGAAGGACCGAACAGTACCCCATTGTAGCGTCGGCTGGGCCGAGGCCGGTGGAGTCGTCGCGCTCAGGTGCGGGCGACCCGTGGTAGCTGTTACCGACTGAAATAAATAGTGGCTGTTGGTGATCGGACGTGGGGACAGCATTCCACGGGACAGGCAAACGTATTACGTCGGAGCGCTGCCGGCGTGTCCAGTTCATGCGCGGAATTGTTGGGCCGCAGCGGTTTACGCGCCGCATGTTGATTCCGTCGCGGAAACAACGCTGGTCGACGCGGCGATCGATGACCGGCTCTGTAATCGCCGTGCACGGGGATACCTCCGGAACGCCGTGTGCGGGATCCTCGCGGTCGGCCCCGTTGTCGTAGTTCCTCTCGTCCGTCTCCCCCGGCCCGGGGATCTGCACGATGGCCCCGGTGTGACGCATAGGCGCGGTGTGGCCAGGCATCCGCGCGACCGTTGGCGTCCGGGTTCTCGAGAACAGCCGCCTGCGCGACCGTGTGCTTCCTGGAATGACCGTATCGCTGTCGATCGACCGAAAGGACTCCGCGCCGCGGTCGGGCACCTTACTGTCTCCGGAAAGCTGATGTACTGAATGAGGTTGTGCGATGTCCGAACCGAACACGTCCTGCGCCGCTTTTCAGCGTATCGCGGTCATCGATCCGGAGGCCGTGGCCGTGCGGTCCATCGGCGGCACTCATACGCTGACCTGGCGGCAATACGCCGACCAGGTCTGTGAGATCGCCGCCGGGTTGCATGCCCTCGGGATCGGTCGCGGTGAGACAGTCGCGTTGATGATGGCCAACCGGGTGGAGTTCTATCCGATCGAGGTCGGCGTCCAGCACACGGGCGCGACCTCCTTCTCGGTGTACAACACCCTGGCCCCCGAACAGTTGCAGTATGTATTCGGGAATGCGGGTAATCGGGTGGTGATCTGTGAGCAGCAGTACGTTGAGCGCATCCGCTGCTCGGGCGCGCCGGTCGAGACCATCGTCTGCCTCGACGGCATACCGGAGGGCACTATCGGACTCGATGAACTGAAGGCTATGGGCCGCTTCGATTTCGACTTCGAGGCGACCTGGCGGGCAGTGCGACCCGACGACGTCCTCACCCTCGTCTACACCTCCGGTACCACCGGCAATCCGAAGGGGGTCGAGATCACGCACGCAAACCTGCTGGCCGAGGCGCGAGCGTTCCACGCCGTGCTTCCGGTGGAGTTCGGCGATCGCCAGACGTCCTACCTGCCGTCGGCGCATATGGCCGACCGGTTCTGCAACCTGTATCTACAGGAGGTGTACGGCATTCAGCTCACGGTCGTGCCTGATCGGTCCCTGCTGCCCGCCGCTTTGGTGGACGTGCATCCGACGATCTGGGGTGCGGTCCCGCGGGTGTGGGAGAAGCTGAAGGCGGCCATCGAGTTCTCGGTCGCCAACGAGCCCGACGAGACCGTTCGGGCCGGGTTGGATTGGGCATTGGGTGTGGCGGCACGTAAGGCCGCCGCGCAACTTCGTGATGAGCCGATCAGCGCCGAACTGGCCGCGGAATGGGCGAAGGCCGACGAGCAGGTGTTGTCGGCGTTGCGCGCGAAGATCGGGCTGGACCAGACGAAGTGGGCCATGTCCGGTGCCGCGCCGATCCCGCCGCAAACGCTCGGATTCTTCTTCGGACTCGGAATCCCGATCTCGGAGATCTGGGGAATGTCGGAGCTCACGTGCGTGGCCAGCGCCTGCGCGCCGGAGCAGGCGCGGCTGGGTTCGGTGGGCCGGATGCTGCCCGGGATGCAGTGGCGGATCGCCGAAGACGGCGAGTTCCTGGTGCGGGGTCCGCTGGTGATGAAGGGGTACCGCAAGCAACCGCAGAAGACTGTCGAGGCGATCGACCCGGATGGCTGGCTGCACACCGGCGATATCCTCACCGTCGACGGCGACGGCTACCTGCGCGTGGTCGACCGAAAGAAAGAACTGCTGATCAACGCCGCCGGAAAGAACATGTCCCCGGCGAATATCGAAAACGCGATCAAGGCCGCGTCCGCGCTGGTCGGAGCTATCGCCGCGATCGGCGACGCGCGCCCGTACAACACGGCGCTGATCGTGATCGATGCCGAGACCGCCGCGATGTATGCCGCTCGGCGCGGACTTGCGGATGTGTCGGCGGGCGTTCTCGCCGCTGATCCCGACGTGATCGCCGAGATCGCGCGCGGTGTCGCGGCGGGCAATGCGACGCTGTCGCGCGTCGAGCAGATCAAACGTTTCACCGTGCTGCCCACTTTCTGGGAGCCGGGTGGCGATGAGATCACCCTGACGATGAAGCTGCGACGCAAGCCGATCGCGGCCAAGTACGGCGACGAGATCGAGCAGCTCTACGCCGAACAACTCGCCCCCACGGTGCACGAACCGGCGGACGCGCACTCGGCGGGATAGGCACGGTGAAGACGTACCCGACGTGTATGGCACTGGTCAGAGCGTGAACGTGAGCTGCGCGGACGCGCAGTGTCCGCCGGATCGTGCAGCGCGCAATTCCGGTCGCCGGGTGGCCGTGAGCCGTGACACCTCGACGCCGCGTGGCGGGTAGTTGTCGGCAGCGCCCGCCGCGAAGTCGGCTGGACGGCGAGTGAGCGGTGGTCGATTTGACCTTCCAGTGGGTGGAAGGTGCAGGTTGGTGGCATGGAGGAAGAGACGGACCGCTACACGATCGGAGAGCTTGCTCGCCGCACCGAGTTGTCGACTCGCACGATCCGATTCTGGTCGGACAGCGGAGTCATACCACCCGTAGAACGGTCTGCGGGCGGCTACCGCCTATACGGTGCCGACGCGGTCGGTCGCCTGCATCTGGTCCGGACACTTCGTGAACTCGGCCTCGGCCTGGATGCGGTGCGGGAGGTTCTCGACCGACAGTCCACGCTGGCCGAGATCGCCGCGATCCACGTCGAAGCCCTGGATACCCAGATCCGGATGTTGCGGCTGAACCGCGCGGTCCTCCATAACGCCATCTGTCGCGAGAACAAGATCGAAGGACTGTCCCTGATGTACGAACTAGCCCGATTGTCGGCCCGTGAACGGCAGCATCTCATCGACGGCTTTGTCGACAAGATCTTCGCCGGCGTCGACGATGCGGACGCTCTTGCCATTGCCGACTTCATGCGCGAGATGCCGCCACAGCTGCCGGAAGACCCGACTTCCGCGCAGGTGGACGCCTGGATAGAACTGGCCGGACTTGTCTCCGACGACGACTTTCAGCGCACGATGCGGCAGATGGTGCTGCGCGGCGAATCCGACAACCGCATCGAGTTCGGCCTCAATATCCGGCCACTGGTTCTCGTCCATGCGAGTCCAGCTGTCGAGAAGGGAATCGCGCCGGAATCCGACACCGGCCGCGCGATAGTCGATCACATCGTCCCCGCCGATCTCGCCGATACCGAGTCGCGCGCACTGCTCGAATGGCTGGACCTGGTGGCCGAACCCCGCGTCGAGCGCTATTGGCAGCTTCTGAGTCTGATCAACGATCGCCCGCCGGGTCCACCCAGCGTGCCTGTTTTCGCGTGGCTGGCTGCCGCCGTGCGCGCGCACCGATAATCCGCCACGCCCGGCCTCGCTGAGGGGACAATCCCTGGGAGACTTTCGTGTTACACAGATCGCCAACTCCGGCTCGAAGTGTCCGTGTGCGCGGAGTGAGCGATCAGAGGCGGATGCCGAGCAGAGCGTCGACGGCGGTCGCGAGCAGTGCGGGCGCTTCGATGTCCTGGCCGCCGTAGTCCAGGGCCTGGTGGGCCCAATTGTCCACGGCGTCGAGCGCTTTGGGCGTGTCCAGGTCGTCGGCCAGATGCCGGCGCAGACGTGCGACGGTGTCGGTTGCCGATGGGCCCGATGCCAGCGCGGCGGCGGTGCGCCACAGCTCGAGTCGACGCTGGGCCTGTTCGAGCACGGCGTCGGTCCACATGCGGTCTTGCCGGTAGTGGTCGGCAAGCAGGCCGAGGCGGATCGCGGCCGGGTCGACGCCGTTGCGGCGCAATACGGAGACCAGCACCAGATTGCCCTTGGATTTCGACATCTTCGCCCCGTCCAGCCCGATCAGGCCGGCGTGCACGTAGTGGCGGGCGAAACGACGGCCCGCGATCAGCGCTTCGCCGTGCGCGGCGGAGTATTCGTGGTGCGGGTATATGAGGTCGCTGCCGCCGCCCTGGATGTCGAATTCGGGGCCTATCCGGTTCAAGGCGATCGCCGAACACTCGATGTGCCAGCCGGGCCTTCCCGCGCCGAACGGCGCGGGCCAGGACGGCTCGCCGGGACGGGCCGAGCGCCACAGCAGTGCGTCGATGCTGTCTCGCTTGCCGGGACGGTCCGGGTCGCCGCCGCGTTCGGCGAACAGTCGCTCCATGGTGGCGCGGTCGTAGCCGGATTCGTAGCCGAACTGCTCGGTGGCGTCGGCACGGAAGTAGATGTCGGGGTATTCGTCGTCGTCGACGATGTAGGCGGCGCCGGAGGCCAGCAGCTTCTGCACGAGTTCGATGACCTCGTCGACGGATTCGATGGCGCCGATGTAGTCGCGGGGCGGCATGATGCGCAGTGCGGACATGTCCGCTCGGAACAGGGCGACCTCGGAGCTGCCCAGGTCACGCCAGTCCACGCCGTCGCGGGCGGCCCGCTCGAACAGCGGATCGTCGACGTCGGTGACGTTCTGTACGTAGTGCACGGCGTGTCCCGCGTCTCGCCATACCCGGTTGACCAGGTCGAAGGTCAAATAGGTCGCGGCATGCCCGAGGTGGGTCGCGTCGTAGGGGGTGATCCCACATACGTACATGGTGGCCGTAGCACCAGGGGTGACCGGCCGCACCTGGCGGTCCGCGGTGTCGTACAGCCGCAATGGCGGCCCTGCTCCGGGGACGGTCGGAAGGGCGATATCGGACCACGACTGCATGATTACGAGGGTAAAGGTGTGCGCGAGCGCAGCTACTTCCGCCCCGGTCCTGTGGTCGGCGGGACGCGTCGTGGAGTTGAGCGCGACCTGCATATTCCTGCGCATCGTGCGATGTCGAGGTTTTGGGTCTCGCTGAATCAACTGTCAGTGCGCCGGGTGGGATCGGCGATCGTGTTCCGGGCGATGGTGAACGTGCCGTCCAGGTCTGGAATGTCGG
>NZ_JBEZDA010000004.1:0-304094 GCF_040647855.1 Nocardia sp. NPDC049220 | reverse complement strand
TCCACCGACCCTTCGGTGACGACGTAGACGCCGAAGTGATTCTCCCCCGTCGAGCTGAGCCAATAGATGCCGTTGTCGTAGAGGTGCAGGTCGGTTTGGGTCTCGCTGAATCAACTGTCAGTGCGCCGGGTGGGATCGGCGATCGTGTTCCGGGCGATGGTGAACGTGCCGTCCAGGTCTGGAATGTCGGGGTCGGTGTCCGCCAGGGCGATCTGGGTGAACCTGCCGTGCGCCACATCGAACTCCAGTTCGTGATGGGCGACCGTATCGCCCCAGTCCGGCGAGGGTAAGGAGATGAACCGCATGGTGAACCGCCCGGAATCCACCGACCCTTCGGTGACGACGTAGACGCCGAAGTGATTCTCCCCCGTCGAGCTGAGCCAATAGATGCCGTTGTCGTAGAGGTGCAGGTCGGTGTCGGGGTAGGGCTTCTTGTCGTACAGGTGCACATAGTGCAGGGCGAAGGTGTAGGTCGGTGTGCCGATGCCGATCTGCACCGTCGGTGCCGTGCGGTCTCCGGTCGAGTGGGTCATGGGTCCTCCTCGTTGCGCCGAGCACACCTCGAAGTTCAACTGTGCCAGGAATTCCGGTCGGGCGGTTGTCGAGTGCGGTCACGCGGCGGCGCGGTCAGAACGCGGGCCACGGGATCGGGCGGGCCGTGCGCGGTGGGGGCATCACCGGTTCGGTGAGCAGTCGGTGGGTGCGCGCGGAGAGCGCGTCGATCTCGGCGTCGGTGATGTGTTCGCTGAGCAGGTCCGCGAGGGCGCCGGGCAAGTCCGCGGCGAACGCGGTGATGTCGGCGATCAGGCCGTCGCAGATCGGCTGACCCACCCACCCCCACAACACGGTGCGCAACTTGGGCTCGGTGTGCAGACAGATGCCGTGGTCGACGCCGTATACCTGCCCGTCCACGCCTTCCAGGGCGTGTCCGCCCTTACGGTCCGCGTTGTTCAGCAGCACGTCCAGTACGGCCATTCGCTGTAGACGCGGGTCGTCTGCGTGGATCAGCGATACCTCGTTGCCTTCCTGGTCCGTCGCGCGCAGCACCTCGCGGAAGCCGTCCGGTACGGCGCCGGCCGGGCACAGGTCGATCAGGTCGAGCCGGTCGCCCTCCTCGGTGTGGTTGTCCACGCCCGTGATCCAGCGTTGCACCATTCCTGTCCCGAAGGGGCCCTCGCGCAGGATGGTCTCGGGGATCACGCCCCAGCCGATCGCCTCGGAGATCAGATAGGACGCGACCTCACGTCCGGCCAGGGTGCCATGGGGGAAATCCCATAGCGGCTGCTCGCCGCGGATCGGTTTGTAGACCACCCGGATCGGATCGGATTCCGCGTCGCCGGTGCTGTTCACATCGCAGACCAGCGTGACATTGCTGGCGGTAGTGACCCGCCCGATCACTGTCAGTTCGCCGGTGCGGATTCGGTCCCCGGCCTCGGCCACCGAATCACTCCTCTAGTTCGGCCGCGCCGAAGATGTCACCGCGTTTGTATCCGTTGGTGCGCACGCACATGTGCCCGCTCGCCGAGAGCGGTTCGCCACACAGCGGGCACGGTGGACGCCCCGCAGCGATGACTCGGGTCGAGCGCAGTGCGAATTCGCGGGCCTGGATGGGGGTGAGAAACACGCGGACCGCGTCCGGGCCTTCCTCGGTATCGTCGAGAACCACCGACTCGTCGACCTCGGTCTCGGTGATCGCCAGCAGTTCCACCACCACCGCGCCCGCGTCTGCGTCCCAGCCGAGGCCCATGGTGCCGACGCGGAATTCGGCGTCGATCGGGGTCACCAGAGGCGCGGTGTCGCTGACGTCTTCGGGCTGCGGCGGCACCTGCGCGCCGAAGCGGCGCGCTACCTCGTCCAACAGCAGACCCATCCGGTCGGCGAGCACTTTCACCTGCTGCTTCTCCAGCAGGACGCTGACAACGCGCGGTTCCTGGACGGCCTGGAGATAGAACGCGCGATCGCCCGGCTCACCGACGGTCCCGGCGACGAAACGATCGGGGGTGCGAAATACATGGATTGCGCGTGACACATGCACCTCCTGATACGTGGCCCTGATCGACTACCCGCAGCGCGCGGTTTCCATCCAACGGCCGGTACTTCGTTACAAGGAATCTCAGCGCTCCGCATTCCCATTATCCGCACTTCCGCTACCGCCCAGCTCGCCGCCGGGCACCGGTCCGGACGGATCGGGGGTGCGGGCGGCGGAGTCGGCCGAACGGGCGGTCGCTGGGCGTTGCGCTGCCGTCGCCGCGAGGGCGGACAGGTCGGTGCCGGTGTCGTTGATCCGCCACACGTAGGGTGCCGTCGGGGTGTAGCGGACCACGCTGATCGAGGCGGGTTCGACCATGATTCGTTGGAAACCGTCGAGGTGAATGCCCAGGGCATCGGCGAGGATCGACTTGATCACGTCGCCGTGGGTGCACGCCACCCACAGGGTGTCGCGGCCGTGTTGTTGGGCCAGTGCCCGGTCGTGGTCTCGGATCGCGGCCACCGCGCGGGCCTGTACCTGCGCCAAACCCTCGCCGCCGGGGAACACCGCGCCGGAGGCATGTTGTTGCACGACCTTCCATAGCGGCTCCTCGAGTAGTTCGATGATCGGGCGTCCGGTCCATTCGCCGTAGTCCACCTCGATGAGGCGTTCGTCGAACACCGGATCGAGCCCGAACTTCTCCACCAGCGGGGCCACCGTGCGCTGGCAGCGCAACAGTGGGGAGTGCACGATGCGTTCGACCGGCAACCCGGCCAGTCGTTCGGCCACGGCCCTCGCCTGCTCGTCGCCGCGCTCGGTGAGTTCGACGCCGGTGCTGCGACCGGCCAGGGTTCGGGCGGTGTTCGAGGTCGACACACCGTGCCGGAGCAGGATCACCGTCATGCGGCCAGCCTAGCGATCATGTCGCCGAGACCACCCCGCCCGCCAACAGGCCCATGATGGTCAGCCCGAGCACGATGCGGTAGCCGACGAACCAGTCCAGTGAATGTCGCGCGACGAACCGCAGCAGCCACGCCACCGACGCGTAGCCGACGACGAACGCCAGCAGCGTTGCCACCAGCAGTTGTGGCCCACTGGCGTTGAGTCCCTCGCCGGCCGGTTCGAAGGCGTCCGGCAGGCTGAACAGGCCTGAGGCGGTCACGGCGGGTATGGCGAGCAGGAACGAGAACCGTACGGCCGCTTCGCGCTCGAGCCCGAGGAACAGACCCGCCGTCGACGTCGCACCCGAACGCGACACGCCGGGAACCAGGGCCAGGCACTGCGCGAAGCCCATCACCAGACCGTCGCGGGTGGTCAACTGCTCGAGTGGGCGTTCCTTGCGGCCGTAGTACTCGCCGACGGCGATCACCAACGCGAAGGCGATCAGCATGAACGACACGAGCCACAGATTTCGCGCCCCAGTGCGGATCTGGTCTTTGAACAGGAAGCCGAGCACGCCGATCGGGATAGTGGCGATGATCACATACCAGCCGATCTGGTAGTCGAGTCCGCGGCGTGCCTTGTCGGCCAGTCCGCGGAACCATGCCCGCACGATCCGTCCGATGTCCTTGGCGAAGTACACCAGGACGGCGGCCTCGGTTCCCAGTTGGGTTACCGCGGTGAACGAGGCTCCCGCGTCGCCGCCGAAGAATACCGCCGACACGATGCGCAGATGCGCCGACGACGAAATCGGCAGGAATTCTGTCAATCCCTGCACCAGACCGAGCACCAGTGCTTGTACCCAGGTCATCGACTCGCCCACGAAGTCCCTCTCTTTGCTGCCCGAAATATTCGATCCGACTGGGCAATTGGTGCGCCGACGGGTTGTACCGACGCGGTCACCGCCGCAATCTCGCAGCGACAGTACAGTGTCGTGGCGGTGTGGACATGTCGGGCCGGTGTCGGCGACCCACGGCGCGTGGACGCCGACTCGCGGTGGCACGCTCTAGGCTTGGCGCCGTGACGAATGCGCGGACACGGTGATGGAACAGCGGACGGTCGGCCGCAGCGGCCTACGGGTGTCCCGGATAGGTCTGGCGACCCATACCTGGGGGTCGCACACCGATGCCGACGATGCTGCCGTGCAACTGGTGGCGTTCGTCGACGCGGGTGGCACGTTGGTGGACACTTCGCCTGTCTATGCGCGTGGTGGGGCGCAGCGGATTCTGGCCGAACTGCTGGGAGACCTGGTCTCGCGGGACGATCTGGTGCTGAGCGGGTGTGCGGGGATCGTGCCGCAGCGCGTCGCCGAACAGGCCGGGGTGCCTGGTCCGGAGGTGGCGCAGACCACGGTGGACGCTTCGCGACGGGCACTGCTGCGGCAGCTGGATCGGACACTGCTGGAGTTCGGTACCGACTATCTCGACATCTGGAACGTGGGGGTGTGGGATCCGCGGACGCCGCTCGAGGAGGTCGCCTCGACCTTGGAGCAGGCTGTGCGGTCGGGTCGGGTCCGATACGCGGGGGTGCGTGGGTTCGGTGCGTGGCAGCTGGCCAGTTTGGCCGCGATCGTTCCCCTGGCCGCGGCGCAGACACCGTATTCGCTGCTGGCCCGTGGTTCGGAGGCTGATTTCGTGCCTGCCGCCCAGCATCACGGTGTCGGTGTGATCGCTTCGGCGCCGTTGGCGGGCGGCATCCTCACCGGCAAGTATCGTGACGGCGTTCCGGCCGATTCGCGCGGCGCCGACGAGGCGACCGCCGCCGAGATCCGCAGCGGGCTCGACGACCGCGCGACCCGGGTGGTGGACGCTCTGGTGACTGCCGCGGATGGGCTGGGGACCTCGCCGCTGGCTGTCGCGCTGGCTTGGATCCGGGATCGGCCCGCCATCTCGAGCATGATCGTCGGCGCTCGCGACATCGGGCAACTCACCGGGGTTTTGGCCGCGGAGACCCTCGAACTGCCGCGGGCGATCGCGGCCGCACTGGACGATGTCAGTGCGCGGACCGAGTGAGGGAGATTAGCCTTGCCTGCATGAGTGCTGCGGTGACCGTCGGTGGGCTTGTGGACCGGGCCCGTGCCGGCGGGGCCCGTGTCGTCTGGGTCTTGTTCGTGGTGAGTCTGCTGGTCGGTTCGGCCGCGTGTGGCGCCGAGGGCGGGGTGTCCGACGCCGGGCAGGGCCCCTCGACGGCGAGACTGGCGGACGTGAACCCGGTGCCGATCGGGCCGGAGCCCTCGCCCGTGCTTCCGGTGACGGTGCGTTCGTTCGACGGCACCGAGGTCACCATCAGCGCTGTCGATCGCATCATCGCGGTGGACCGCTATGGCACCCTGGCCCAGATCGTGTTCGCGCTCGGGTTGGGGCCGAAGCTGGTCGGGCGCAGCACCTCCGCTGCCTTCCCCGCCGTGCGGGACGTGCCCAACGTGGCGGGCGGCAACGGATCGTTGAACGTGGAATCCGTTCTGGCGCTGCGGCCTTCGGTGTTCTTGACCGACACCACCAGCGCGGCGCCCGCGGTGCGCGAACAGTTGCGTGCGGCAGGTGTCACTGTCGTCTACTTCGATCCGCAGCGCACGATGCAGGGTGTGGTGCCCCAGATCGAGGCCGTCGCGGGTGCGCTGGGCGTGCCCGACCGCGGGCAGTCGCTGGCCCAGCGCACCCGCGATGAGATCGCTGTGGCGAGTGCCGCCGTTCCTGGCCGGAATCCGCAGCTGACCATCGCGTTCCTGTACCTGCGCTCGACGGCCATCACGATGCTCGCGGGGCCGGGTTCGGGCGCGGACGCGTTGATCGCCGCGCTCGGTGCGCGTGACGCGGGCGCGGTCGTCGGATTGACCGAACCGTTCACCGCGATCACGAGTGAGGCCATGATCGGCGCTGCGCCGGATGTGCTGTTGGTGATGTCGGACGGTTTGAAGTCTGTCGGCGGAGTCGACGGACTGCAGAAGGTGCCCGGCATCGCCCAGACCCCGGCCGGGCGAAACCGGCGGGTGGTGGACATGGCCGACGCGGTACTGCTGAGTTTCGGACCCAACACCGGTCGGGTGATCGCGGCACTGAATGAGGCCGTGTACGGCACCAAGCCGGCATGAGTTCCGCGGTCACGGAATCGGCGCGGCCTTCGCGCACCACGCCGAAGTCACGGGGCCGTTCGCGAGTGACGCTCGTGTTCGTGGTGGCTGTCACGGGTCTGATCCTGCTGGCGTTGGTTTCCGCGGCGATCGGTCAGGTACCGACGACGCCGGCCGAAGTGGCCGGCAGCGTCCTGCACCGGATCGGGCTGGAGTGGGGTCCGATTCCCGCGCATCCGGCCGGTGAGGTGACCCTGTGGCAGGTGCGGTTTCCGCGCGTGGTGCTGGCGGCGCTGGTCGGCGCGGCGCTCGCGACAGCGGGTGCGCTGCTGCAAGGGGTGTTCGCGAATCCGCTCGCCGAACCGGGTGTGATCGGAGTGTCGGCGGGGGCTGCGGTCGGGGCGGGGGCGGTGATCGTGGTCGGCGGCGCGTTCGTCGCGGCATGGTCGGTGGCCGCCGCGGCTTTCGTCGCGGGCTTGGCGACCACGCTGTTGGTGTATCTCCTGGCGCGGTCCAATGGCCGCACCGAGGTCGTCACGCTGGTGCTCACCGGCGTCGCGATCAACGCATTCGCGGGCGGTGTGATCGCGTTCCTGCTGTTCGTCGCCTCCCCTGCGGCGCGCGACCAGATCGTGTTCTGGCAGTTGGGTTCGCTCAACGGCGCCACCTGGGAATCCGTCGGCGTGGTGGCGATCCTCACCGGTGTCGGTGTCGCCGCGTCCGTGCTGATCGCGCCCCGACTGGACCTGCTGGCTCTCGGTGAATCCGCCGCCCGTCATCTCGGCGTCGACGTGGAACGGCTGCGCCGCAACGTGATCGTCGTGGTCGCTGTCCTGGCCACCGCCGGTGTCGCGTTCACCGGCATCATCCTGTTCGTCGGCCTTATCGTCCCGCACTTGGTGCGGATGCTGGTCGGCCCTGGTCACCGCGTGCTGATCCCGCTGAGCGCCATCGTCGGCGCCGTCGTCCTGCTCGCCGCCGACGTGGCGGCACGATCGCTGGTCGACAACGCCGATCTGCCCCTCGGCATGCTCACCTCCCTGATCGGCGGCCCCTTCTTCTTCTGGCTGTTGCGTCGCACCCGCGCCCGCTCCGGGGGTTGGGCATGATCGCCCTGCGCTCGGTCGGGTGGCGTCCGACCCGTGCGAACAGCGAGAGCTCCCCGCGGTGGTACGCCGATCTACGGGGATCGAGAGGAGTTCGGTGAGCGTGTTCGGGCGGGCGCATGTGTTGCCGCGGGCGCTGGAACGTGGTGTCGTCACGTTGCGGGCGGTCGGGGTGAGTGTGGATCGGCGTGGGGGTGGCACTGCTCGACGGGTGCTCGAGGGGATCGATTTCGAGGTGGTCGCGGGGCAGGTTGTTGCGCTGGTGGGCCCGAACGGTGCGGGTAAGTCGACGCTGCTCGCTGCGCTGGCTGGGGAGCTGACACCCAGCGACGGGGTGGTCGAAATGGAGGGGCGAGCGTTGGCGCACTGGTCGCCGTTGGATATGGCGCGGCGGCGGGCTGTGTTGCCCCAGAGCCACACCGTCGGATTCCCGTTCACCGCACGGGAAGTGGTGGCGATGGGGCGTGCACCGTGGGTGCGCACCGAGCGCCGAGAGTCCGACGAGCAGCAGATCGCCGCCGCGATGGCCGCGGCAGACGTCGAACACCTTGCCGCGCGGTCGTTTCCGACGCTGTCGGGGGGTGAGCGTGCGCGGGTGGCATTGGCCAGGGTGCTCGCCCAGGACACCGGCACCCTGCTTCTGGATGAGCCGACGGCCGCACTGGATCTGGGTCATCAGGAAGCGGTGCTGCGCCTGGCGGTCGCGCGCGCCGCGGCGGGCGCTGCAGTGGTCGTGGTCCTCCACGACCTCGGTAGCGCTGCCGCCTACGCCGACCGCGTAGCTGTGCTCGAATCCGGTCGCATCGCCGCGGACGGCCCGCCTCGCGAGGTCCTCACCACCGGGCTGCTCACCCGCGTGTACCAGCATCCGGTCGAGGTGCTCGATCACCCGGTCAGCGGCGCCCAGTTGGTCCTGCCCGTCCGCCGCTGACCGGTGAGTTGTGTCGTTACCGCTCACCGGGCGTAAGGGTCGGCGCGTAGCGCGGCAGGAAACGCCGTTACCGCCAGATCAGTTTCAGGACCGCGGGTGTCAGGAGCATGCGGACGACTGTGACGTCGAGGATCAGTGCCGCGATCATGCCGTAGGCGATGTACTTCATCAGTACCAGGTCCGAGAAGCCGAACGCGCCGGTGACCACAATGAGGATGGCGGCCGCGGAGGTGATCACGCCGCCGGTGTGGGCGATGCCGTAGCGGATCGCCTCGGGTGCGTCGGCGCCTGCGACTCGTGCTTCCGACACCCGCGACAGCAGGAACACTTCGTAGTCGGTGGACAACCCGAACACCACGGTGACGATCAGCGCTAAGACCGCGAACATCAACGGTCCTGGTGTGAACTGGAAAATGTTGGCGCCGTGTCCCTGGACGAACACCCAGGTCAGAATGCCGAGGGTGGACAGGAGGCTGAGCGCGCTCATGGCGACGGCTTTCACGGCGAGCACGACGGACCGGAACGCCGCGTACAACAGGGTCAGCGCCGCGGCGGTCAGGATCGCCAGCAGCACCGGCAGCCCTTCGAGCAGGCCGTTGATGCTGTCGCGTTCCAGCGCGGGCACCCCGGCGACCATCACCTCGACCCCCGGTGGTTCGGGGATGGCACGCAGTGCCGTGATCACCTGGTCCGCGTCACGTTTGTCGGCGAGTCCGGCCGCGAGCACGTTGATCCCGTCCGTGGTCGGCGCCGAGGGCTCGAACCGTCCGGTCAGACCGGGCACCTGGTTGGCGGTGAATCGGATATCGCTCAACTGTTGTGGGTCGGCGCCCACCACGACGAGTTTCAACGGCTCGGTGCGGAAACTCGGGAACAGCTCGTCGAATCGTTCCTGTGCGATCCGCGCCGGATTGTCGGCGGCGAGGTAGCGCTCGCTGAGGCCACCGAACTCGATGTGCCGCAAGGGGATACTCAGCGCGAGGAGTGCGAGAACCAGCGATACCGCCACCGCGAGCGGGCGTCGCATCGCCGACAGCGCGAGTCGTGCGAAGAATCCGGTATCGATCTGTTCCTGGGTTTTGGTGCGGGAGAACGGTTTCCACCCCAGGGTGTCGATGCGGTGTCCGACGATGCCCAAGGCCGCGGGTAGCGCGGTCACCGATAGCAGCGCCGCGAGCAGCACCGAACTGATGCCACCGTAGGGCACCGAGCGCAGTACGCCGTTCGGGAAGATGAACAGCGTGCCGAGACTGGTCGCGACAATCGCCGCCGAGAACAGCACCGTGCGTCCGGCTGTCGCGATGGTGCGTGTCACGGCCTGTTCGACAGTGCGTCCGGCCGCGAGCTCGGCTCGGAATCGGGTGACGGTGAACAGGCCGTAGTCGATCGCCAGTCCCAGACTCACCAGGGTCATGACGGCGCCCGCGAAGACGTTGACGTCGATGTGGTCGGTCAGCAGCCGCAGCCCGCCCTGTGTGCCGAGGATCGTCATACCGCCGATCAGTACCGGCAGCAGTGCGCCGATCACGCCGCCGAACACGAAGTACAGCAGGATCGCCACGATCGGCAGCGCGATGACTTCGGCGCGTTTGATGTCGTGCTGCATGCCGGTGTTGATGCCTTCGACGATGGGTTGTAGCCCGGCCAGTTGGACGGTTGTGCCGCCGGGGCCGCCGCCGTCGCGTCCAGCGCCGAGATGGTCCTTGATCGCCGCGTAATTCTCGACGGTCGCGGTGCCCGAGCCGCGTAACCCGACGCTGGCGAACGCGTGGGTGTGCGCGGTGTCGGTGGCCTGCGCGGAAAATGGACTGTCCCAGTAGCTGTCGATCTTCAGGATGCGGTCGGGGTAGGTGGCAGACAGCTGGGTGAGCTGGTCGGTCACCGGGCCGCGAACAGTCGGGTCGTCGACGGTTTTCCCGTCCGGGGCGGTGTAGAGCAGGATGAGGTCGCTGTCGGTGTCGCGACCGAAGGTACTGTCGGCCAACGTCGCCGCGGCAACCGATTCACTGCTCTCGTCGAACCACCCCTCTTGGGTCAGCCGTCCGGACAGGTCACGGCCGTACCACCCCGAGAACAGCACGAACAGGAGGAAGGCAGCCAGTACGAGAAAGCGGTGGCGGTGGATGAATCGTCCCCACCGTAGCGATCCTGACCTCGGCATCGAGTCGAGCAGCCCAGGTCAACCGCAGGCGGGCGTGCGGTAGTCGGCTGAGCGCAGGATGCCGCACAGGTCGGCGCGCGAGATTTTCCACTCGCTGTCGATGCGCACGAAATGCACGATGGTGGTGCGCACCGCGGTGCCGGTGCCGTCCTTGTCCAGCCGCATGGTTGCGGTGAGCGTGCCGTCATGGTTGTCGAACACCGGGTCGGTCACACCGTAGAAGGCGCGGGGGTTGTCCCGCAGGGCTCGGTACATGTCGGGGATGGCATCGCGGAATGCCTCGCCGTCCTCGATCAGGTCGGTGCGCTCGCTGTCGGGCAGCGACGGGTCCAGGGCCTTTTTGATCCGGGTGTCCAGTTCGGCGGCGGTGGGTAGTGGGCGATGCGCGGCGGCGGCGGAGGTGGCGACCGAGGACGCGAGCGAGGCGTTCGCCGACGAGCGCGCGATATCGACGGCGGCCTCGTCGGGTTCGCTGCCGCAGGCGGCGGCGACAGCTGCCAGAAGTATGCCCGCTGCGGTGCGGGCGAGTCGTTTGTCAGTCATCACTGTCTACATACCATCGATGACGGAGCTGATTCGTGCCAGCAGGGCTCGAACGGTCGTGACGTTTCGTTCCGCGGGAGTTCGCACCGCCGCGGCGTCGGGGATCATGTCCCGTACCAGCGCGACGATACTGCGCTCGTCATCCAGGTCGATGTCGGTGACTCTGGCGACGGCTACGGCGACGACGTCTTCGGGGGCCGGGACGTCGCTGTCGAGGTCGCGACGGTAGATCTCCAGCATCAGGGTCGAGCGGATGGTCCGGAATGCGAAGGGGCGGCCGTCGGCCGTTGTGCCGAAGCCGTGCGCGTAGGGGCCGACGGTGATGTCATCGATGGCAAATCCCGACGAGTGGTCGGCTTTCAACCGGAACTCCCTGATTCGGACACTGTGGTCACTCCACCGTAGCCCCGATCACCGACATTCTGCTCGGGCCGCCACCCCGGTCGGTCCGACGGTTGCGTCATCATGGTCAGATGGTCTGGTTGCGGAAGGTTTGTCGGTAGAAGGAGTTCGGTGGATGCGCCCTCGTGGCTCGGTCTGCCCGGCACTCGCCGGTGTGGCGGTGTTGGTTGTGTTGGCCGGGTGCTCCGCGGGCACCGGTGGTGAGGATGTGCCGACCAGGGAACCGGCCGCCGCCGCGGTCGCGCCCACGATGACGGTGGCGCCCCGCGGCCGCGTCCTGCCGAGTGACCCGATCGCCGCGCTGGAATCCGATCCGCACACCGGTGTATTGGCCGCCCTGGATGGCGCCACCGTGACTTTGTGGGACCCGAATGCCGCTCGACCCGTCGCGCGTACTGTGCAGCTGCCCGATCGCGCCACCGGGCTGGCGCAGGGGAAACCGGGTGAGATTCTGGCGACCGCGCCGGGGCGGGTGCTGCGCGTCGATACCGTCACTGGCGCGGTAGGCGAGGTCGCTGTCGACGGTGATGTGCGCTCGGTGCGGGTGCGTGCGGACGGCTCGCTGCTGGTCGGCACCGCGGACGGCCGGGTGTTGGCCATGTCGGCGGGCGGCGTGGTCGACGATTCCGTCTCGGGACTCGTCTCGGCCGACGAGATCGCGGTCACCGATGACAACGTCACGGTGCTCGACCACCATCAGACCTCCATCGCCGAGGTCGACCTGGGCGAAGACCGGCTCGGGCTGGCGCTGCGGGCTGGCGCCGGCGCTGTCGACATGATCGGCGATTCACGCGGTCGGGTCGTGGTCACCGACACCGCGGGCGGTGAACTGCTGGTCTACACTGCCGGACCGCTCGTGCTGAGGCAGCGTTTCCCGGTAAGATCTTCGCCTTACGCACTCGCCTACGATCAGCGGTCGGACACCGTGTGGGTGACGTGTACGCAGAGCAACGAGATCGTCGGTTTCGACCTGTCGACGGGTATACCGGAGGAAGTGGGCCGCTATCCGACCGTTCGGCAACCGAACTCGGTGACCATCGAGCAGCGCACCGGCGACTTGTTCGTCGGGTCCGCGACCGGCGACGGTCTGCAACAGATCGCTGCGGACGATCGGAAGAGAGGGCAGTGATGGCTCGGACACCGCGCGCGGGCGACACTTCCGCGGCACCCCCCGATCCGGCCGCGCATCGGACGCAGCGGCGTTCCCTGCCCGCGGGTTGGGAAACCAGCAGCGACGATTACGAGTATGTGCCGCTGCGCCTGCCACCAGATGTCACGCGGGTGACCGCATCCATGCGGCTGGCGATCCAGGCCGAGTTCGGCGGCTGGGAGCTTTCCCGCGTGCGGGCTTACACCGACGGCAGCAGGCGGGTGCTGCTGCGCCGCCGAAAATCCGCACTACCTCAGCCCGAGCCCGGAATGTGAGCCGATGTACGCCCTGCTGCTGCGACTGATGTTCCTGGTTCCGCCGGAACGAATTCATCACCTCGCCTTCGCCATGATGCGGGTGGCCACCGGTTTCGCGCCGGTGCGCTGGGCGATGACCAAGATCCTGGCCACCGATGACGCTATCTTGCGTGGCACCGCGTTCGGGGTCGAGTTTCCCGCACCGCTCGGCTTGGCCGCCGGTTTCGACAAGAACGCCGACGGTGTCAACGCGTGGGCCCCACTCGGCTTCGGTTTCGCCGAGATCGGCACCGTCACCGCGCAGGCACAGCCGGGCAATCCCGCGCCGCGGTTGTTCCGGCTGCCCGCCGACCGCGCCCTGATCAACCGGATGGGGTTCAACAACCACGGTGCCGCCGCCGCTGCCGAACATTTGCGCCGCCGTCGCGGCGGCGTGCCGATCGGCGCCAACATCGGCAAGACGAAGATCGTCGAACCAGCGGCGGCCGCGGCTGATTACGCGACCAGCGCAACCCTGCTCGGTCCGCTCGCCGATTTCGTCGTCGTGAACGTCAGTTCCCCCAACACGCCTGGTTTGCGTGATCTGCAGGCGGTGGAATCGTTGCGCCCGATCCTGCGGGAGGTGCTCGACAGTGTGCAGGTGCCGGTGCTGGTGAAGATCGCCCCCGATCTGTCCGACGACGATATCGACGCGGTCGCCGATCTGGCCGTGGAACTCGGTCTGGCGGGCATCGTGGCCACCAACACCACGATCCGTCGTGATGGGCTGCGCGCCGATCCCGCGGCGGTCGTCGCCATGGGCGCGGGCGGGCTGTCCGGTCCGCCGGTCGCCGACCGTTCGCTCGAGGTGCTGCGGCGCCTGTACCGTCGCGTCGGGGACCGTCTGGTGCTTGTCTCTGTCGGCGGAATCGAGAACGTCGACCAGGCCTGGGAACGCATTCTGGCGGGGGCCACCCTGTTGCAGGGCTATACCGGTTTCATCTACGGCGGCCCGTTCTGGATGCGCAGGATCCACCGCGGTCTCGCAGAGCGGTTGCGCGCCAACGGCTATCGCAGTATCGGTGAGGCGGTCGGCGCGGATTACATCACCCACACGTGAACTCGCCGCCGGGCGGGTTGCGCCTCGAATCAGCGGTGTACGAACGGTGGTTCGATGGTGTGGGTGCGCGATCGTCGGGTGCGCGCGGCGCGGCCCGGCGGCGCCGTGTCCCCGTCCGGTTGCCGGCTCTGGTGTAATCGTCCTGCCATCCGCTTGGCCAGCAAGATCACGGCATGTTCGCGCAGAATGCCGAGTTCGTCGGCGTAGGTGTCGGCGCGAGCCTGGGTCATTCGGTCGTGTACTGCGAACGGATCGCTGAGCAGTTCGTCGAGTTCCATGCCGGCCTGCGCCTGCATGCGGGTCAGCGATCGGTTCGGTAGCCAGCTCAGCCGCCAGTCGTCGGCGCCCTTGGTGTCGCGGTAGGCCGATTCCGGCGTGATATCACTGGTCATCGTCCATTCGGTGGTGTGAATGGTCATCGTCGTCTCCGGTGCGACAGGTGGAGTGAGGCAGGCTCGGCGATATCGAGGCAGCCGCGCCCATGTCCGCATGACGCCGCTGGTCGCCGACCCGGCTGTGGGAGTGGATCTCCACGGCGGACGAACAGTCGACGCCGCGCTGCCCGCATCATGGGGTGGTCAGGGCTGCCGCGCGTAGAGCTGAGAAACCCGCGGGTGCTTCCTCGTGGCAGCACGGTGAGTGACCCGGGGGGGATCGTTACGGCAGATCCGAGTGGGGCGTATCGGCCGGACCGCTCAGTCCACCACCGGCTTCGATGCCAGTTCGGATTCGGCTCCGGCGAGGCCGCGGCGCTGTCGCCGTCGGATCTGCCGTATCGAGAAAATCATTCTCATCACCAGCCCTCCCGACTACCTGGTAGTGCGATGGGATTGCCACATCCAGTGTGGCATCTACCGTTCTCCGAACGCAATTACCGTTCTTATTGGGTGCTCGACAGTTCGTGTGTCGGCTGAATCCGATCGTCGTGGTCCAAGAGTCGTGCATCGGCGTCGTACCGGCTTCGAGGAAGGTGACCGTCGCGAGGGTGTCACAGGGCTCGAGAGTGGTTGCCGTTCGCAAATCCGTACGCGGTGGTGATTTACCTGAGCACACAGCGGTGTGCGCGGCACCGAAATCGACACGCTGCCCGCTGTTGGACTTGCGGTGCGTCGCTTCGCGCGGCGCATGGGCGTCGAACGAAAGGAGGCTTCTGCCGCTGGTGCAGAAGCTGGTTCGGCGGTCGGAGCTCACCGATCGGCTTATCGTCGATCCTGAGCCTGTCCTCGGGGCTGCGTTCGCATGCGCTGACCGGTGTGAACCGTGCGCGGTGACATGCCTCGGATCTAGGTGATCGGCCCGTGTATGTCACCGTGTGCTGGGTCTGACTGCGCAAAATTGTTGGTGCACAATAGATTTTGTCAGAACCGTCGGCGTGGTCACCGCGTGCGGTGCCCGATGCGGCCGATCGGCGCCGGCGTGTGGGTCCGCGGATTGCTGGGCTCACCGTGGTCCGGCATGCAGCCATCGTGCCAGATGCGTCCACAGGAAGACGGCGACCAGCAGCGGACCGAGTGGTTACGGCGGTGAGTCGGCCCCGGGACAGGGAAGACCCCGCTCGGCCCGAGGGCCGAGCGGGGCCGGGTGTCCCCAGCGAACGCTGCTGGGTTCTTCCCCACTACTCAGCTGGCCGGCTTGACAGACGGCTGGTTGATGGTGGCGAAGTACTGGAGGGCCGCACCGATCGCCACCGGTCCGGTGACCAGCAGCTGACCCGCGACGGTGCCGAGCGCGCCGACCGCGACGATGCCGCCGAGGCAGCCGATCGCCGCGGCCGGGATGAACGCGCCGAACAGACCGATGATCGCGGCCGCCGCGACGGTCGCGCCGGCGATGCCACCGAGGACGCAACCGACAGCCGCGCCGCCGAGACCACCGACCAGAGTGCCCAGGGTGGCGCCCATCGAGATGGTCTGGGTCATGCGGTTCCAGGCCGCCTGCTCACGGTCGAAGTCGGTCTTCCACGGCGCCTTGTCCTCGAACGGCAGGGCAACCGGCTTGTACGCCGCGTGCTCCATGTCGAACTGCGGCGTCAACGTCGCGGTGTTGTCGGCTATGTCCGCGGCGATCGGGAATTCGAAGTCATCGACCCGGAACGTCAGCGGCATCCCCGCGAGCGTGGTGCCGTTGGCAGCCTTGATCTTGAAGGTGTCGTCCTCGATGACCATGGAACCGGCATCGGTCTTGATGATGGACTGACTGTCGGTGGCGCTGGCGGTGAAGCCGACCGGGCTGTCGTCGGCGACGGGTTGCGCGCCGGCAGTGCCGGACGCGATCCCGACCGCGGCGACCAGACCGGCGGTCACTGCTACGAATTTCCTCATCATTTTTCTTTCTTCTCGGGGTTTCTCATGAAGGTCGGGCACGCCGAGCGCGCCGGATGCCGGGCGCGGATCGCACCGGCAGGTCTACTGTCGGGCCGAGCACGTGGAAGCTGGCCCAGGCGACGTGCGGCATCGCCGGTGGCGCCGCCTGCCGCATCGTGCGCACCGGGTGGCTGCCGGCGGCTCGGGAAGTACGCGGGAAGTACGCGGTGGAGTGATCAGTGACCGACACGGTGACGCAGGTCCAATGCAACATCGGTGATCATGTCCTCTTGCCCGCCCACGAGACCTCGTCTTCCGACTTCGATGAGGATGTCGCGGGTGTCGAGCCCGTAGGTCGCCGCGGCATTCTCGGCGTGCCGGAGGAAGCTCGAGTACACGCCCGCGTAGCCGAGCGTCAACGTCTCCCGGTCCACCTGCACCGGCCGGTCCTGCAGTGGACGGACCAGGTCGTCGGCCGCATCCTGCAACGCGAACAGGTCGCAGGAGTGCTTCCACCCGGCAAGGTCGGCGACTGCCACGAAGGGCTCGATCGGACAGTTGCCGGCTCCGGCGCCATGTCCGGCCAGCGACGCATCGACGCGGATCACTCCTTCTTCGACCGCGACGACGGAGTTGGCGACCGACAGCGACAGGTTCTGATGCGCGTGGATTCCGATCTGGGTGCTCGGCTCGAGGACGTCCCGATAGGCGCGGACCCGATCCCGGACGCCGTCCATGGTGAGTCGGCCACCGGAGTCGGTGACATACACGCAGTGCGCGCCGTAGGACTCCATCAGCCGAGCCTGGGCGGCGAGTTCTTGCGGCGATGCCATGTGCGACATCATCAAGAACCCGGACACATCCATACCCAGCTCGCGGGCGGTCGCGATGTGCTGGGCGGAGACGTCGGCCTCGGTGCAGTGTGTGGCCACCCGCACGGAAGCCACACCCAGGTCGTGTGCTCGCTTCAGTTCGTGAATCGTGCCGATTCCGGGCAGGAGCAACGTGGTGAGTTTCGCCGAATGTATCGCCGACGCGGCCGCTTCGAGCCATTCCCAGTCGGTGTGCGAACCGGGGCCGTAGGTCAGCGAGTGCCCGGCGAGCCCGTCGCCGTGTGATACCTCGATGGCGGCGACGCCGGCCCGGTCGAGGGCGCCCGCGATCGAGGCGACGTTCTCGGGAGTGATCCGGTGCCGAATCGCGTGCATCCCGTCCCGCAGGGTCACGTCCTGGATGTACAGCGCTGCTCCGTCGGTGACGGTTTCTCGTGTCGTCACGGTCAAGACGCCACCTTCTTCTGTGCCGCGATCTCGCGCGCCACACCGAGTGCCGCCGAGGTCATGATGTCCAAGTTGCCGGCGTACGCGGGCAGATAGTGTGCGGCGCCCTCGACTTCGAGGAATACCGACACCTTCCACAGCGGACCGGTGTGATCGGTCAACGTCGGCACCGGTTCGCTGATCGGGGTGAACTGCACCTGCTGCTTGAGCCGGTATCCCGGAACGTACGCGGCCACTTTCTCCGTCATCGACATGATCGAGGCGGCGATGTCGTCCTTGCGGTCCTCCCCCACCAAGGCCAAGACGGTGTCGCGCATGATCAGGGGCGGTTCGGCCGGGTTCAAGATAATGATCGCTTTACCTCGCGCCGCACCGCCGACCCGCACGATCGCTTCCGACGTCGTCTCGGTGAACTCGTCGATATTCGCCCGGGTCCCCGGTCCCGCGGACTTGGAGGCGATCGACGCCACGATTTCCGCCCAGTACACCGGCGTGACCTGTGCGATCGCCGCGACAATGGGGATGGTCGCCTGACCACCGCAGGTGACCATGTTGACGTTCGGCGCGTCGAGGTGTTCGGTCAGGTTCACCGGTGGGACCACATATGGTCCGATCGCCGCCGGCGTGAGGTCGATCAGCCGTTTTCCATAGGGTCGCAATGCGCTCGAGTTGAATTCGTGTGCTTTCGCCGACGTCGCGTCGAAAATGATCTCGATCTCGTCGAACCGAGGGTGGTCGATCAGTCCTTGTACCCCCGTCGAGATCGCGTCGACTCCCAGACGCGCGGCACGCGCCAATCCGTCCGAAGTCGGATCGATGCCCACGAGTGCGAGAACCTCGAGTTCGCCCTCGGCGAGTCGCTTGATCTTGATCAGCAGATCCGTGCCGATGTTCCCGGGCCCGATGATGGCCACTTTGGTGCTCACGCCGATGCTCCCTCGGTGAAAAGGGTCGACACGGCGCCGATACCGCTGATCGTCGCGGTGTAGGTGGCGCCGGGGGTGACCGGGGCCATCGGTCCGAGGGCGCCGGAGAGCACCACCTCTCCAGCGCGCAAGGGGGCTCCGAGTTCGCGGGATGTGTTGGCCAACCAGGCCAAGGCCGCCCACGGCGAACCGAGACAGTCCGCACCCTTACCTTCCGACACCATTGTGCCGTTTTCGGCCATCGACATCGCGATTGTGGTCAGGTCTGGTAACTCACCGACCGGAACCCGGTCCCCCAGCGCATACAGGCCGGATGACGCGTTGTCGGCGATGGTGTCCCCCAGCGTGATGTCCCATCCCGCGACTCGCGAATCGACGATCTCGAGGGCGGCGACGCCGCACTCCACGTACGCACGCACAGTGACCGCGTCCACCTCGACGTCGATGTCGCCGCTCAACACGAACGCCACCTCGGCCTCGACTTTGGGCTGCAGCAGTCGGCGCACATCGACCGGTTGCGTCGTGGGGCAGTTCATGTCCGAGAACAGGACGCCGAAGTCGGGTTGGTCCACTCCCAGCTGTGCTTGAACGGCAGGCGATGTCAACCCGATCTTCCGGCCGACCGGCGTTCGGCCGCCTGCCACGAAGTCCGCGATGATGCGGGATTGCACCGCGTATGCCGCCGCGATGTTCGCGGGGCCGATCAGGTCTCGCACCGGGGCACACGGCACACCGTCACGCTGCGCGGTCGACAACCGCGTTGCAGCCGCAACGATCTGTCCGAAATCCACCGTCGATACGCTTGCCATCGATTCGCGCCTCCGCCAGGTTGTGTCCCGCACCACTACCGTGCGAGTGATAGCTGCAAGGTGCACGAGACGGCGTGTCTGGTCAATACCCGCGGTCCGCTCAGCTGACCGGTCGCGGAATTTGCGGACACTTGTGCGGAACGATCTGCCCGAAATCCACCGTCGATCGGCTTGCCATCGATTCGCGCCTCCGCCACTTGTGTCCATCATCACTGCCGTGTGAGTGATAGCTGCAAGATGTACTAGACGGCGTGTTTGGTCAATACCCGCGGTCCGCTCAGTAGACCGCCTGCGGAATCTGCGGAAACTTAAAGGAGTGCGCTGCCGGTTTACTCACCGAACCCTCGTTCGTGTCGTCACCGACCGATGGGTCGATACTGGCTTGACTCTGTTCGACCGTCACTTCCACATCGAGGTAGGTACCTGATGCCCGAGCAATCGAGACTCACCGCTTTCCTCCGATCAACGGTGTCGGAGGGGATCGCGACGATCACCATCGACCGACCGCCGGCCAACGCCTTCGACCCCACAGTCATCAGGGAATTTTTGAGCGTGCTTCCGCCGCTCGTCGACGACCCCGACGTCCGGTGCATCGTTGTCCGGGGCACCGGACGGTTCTTCGTGGCAGGCGCCGATATCGCGGTCATGCGGGACCTCACCGAGGCCACGCAGCGTGCGATGCGCCCGTGGGTCGAGGTGCAGCGGTTGCTCGAGACCGCCCCGAAGCCCGTGCTGGCAGCCCTGAACGGGCACGCGCTCGGCGGCGGCGCCGAACTGGCTCTGGCCTGTGACATGAGGGTGATGGCGGAGTCGGCGACCATAGGCTTTCCCGAGATCTCCCTCGGTCTGTTCCCGGGCGCGGGTGGCAGCCAACGGCTGCCCCGGCTGCTCGGTGCGCATCGGGCCAAGCTGCTGATGATCGAGGGCACCCGGCTCACCGCCGCGGACGCGCTGCGCATCGGACTGGTGGACCGGGTTGTCGCCGACGCCGAATTCGATGAGCACATCCGCTCGACCGCACGCACGCTCGCCGACCAGCCGACCCGGACGATCGGCCTGCTCAAACGTGTTGTGCAGGAGGGCGCGGCGCTGCCCCTCGATCAAGCGCTGGACCTCGAATTCGCCGCGGTGCTCGAGCTGATCGCAACCGCTGACGCCGCGGAGGGTCTGCAGGCCTTCCTCGACAAGCGCGCGCCGACCTTCACCGGCCGCTGACATACGCACTGGGAACTCGAAGGGATCCAGATGAAGAAGAAGTTTTGGCGACGCGGAGCAGCAGCCGTGGCGGTCCTTGCCGCGTTCGCCGCCGCCACCGCGGCCTGCGCCCGGCCCGCCACCAACACCGCCGCCGCCAACACCGCAGGTGAGCGGGTTCGTATCTCGGTGGGTGTCGACCCTTCCTACGCACCGTTCTTCCTTGCCGACCGCGAAGGGCTGTTCAAGGCGGCGGGCCTCGATGTACAGATCATCCAGACCGAGGGTGGTGCGGCAGGCGCGCAGAACGTCGTCGCGGGGACGTCGGAAATGTCCGGCAACGCCAACTCGACCGCGCTCACCGTCATGGCTGGTAACCCCAAACTCCGGGCGTTGGGTGTGTATGAGGAGTCCGACCGATACTTCCAAGTGGTTCTGCGCGACGGTGTCACGCCCAACTCGATCAAGACCATGGGTGTCTTCCCTGGTATCGGGCTGTACTTCACCGACCTGTACCTGAGGAGTCTCGGGCTCGATCCGGCCTCGATCGCGCTGGTGACGACCAGTCCACCCGAACAGCCCGCGCTTCTCGCGCGCGGCGACATCGACGGCTTCATCTCGTTCGACCCTTGGATCACGCAGGCGGTCGGCAAGGGAAGCCATGTCGTCGGGACGACGGGTAATTTCGGAGCCAAGTATTCGCAGTGGCTTGTGGCGTCGGACAGTTGGCTGTCCGGTCACCAGGAACTCGCAGGCCGAGTGTTCCGTGTGTTGGCGCAAGCCGCCGACATCGTCGCGTCCGATCCTGACCGGGCTGGGAAGGCAGTTGCCGCAGCGATTCAGATGGATCCGATCGAAGCGCGCAAACAGGTCACCCAGATCGACTTCAAGGGACGGGATTTCACCGCCGACGATCTCGACCAGGCGCGCCGGCTGGTCGACTTCTTCCGCGGTCAGGGCAAGATCAACGGTGACATCGATCCGCAGAAAGTGCTGCTGAGCGGCTGGTTCAACCAGAACGCCAAGTAGCCGACCGCCCCGCGGTGCTGACCGGCCGGTACGGGTCCGGTCAGCAGAACGCAACCATCCCACTCCGCCCCGGCCGGTCATAGTGTCGGTCTCATGCTCCCGGCGGGAGGGCACGCACACCAGTACGGAATGGAGCCACCGTGGTCGAATCCACTATTCGTGTCGTGGAGCTGTCGAGCCCGTTCGCCCGATTCGCCGGTCGAATACTTGTCGGTCTCGGGTACGAGGTCATCCTCGTCGAGCCCCCGGAGGGCGACCCGACGCGCCGCGAACTCGACGGATACGCCTTCGCTCACTGGCATGCGGGTAAGCGCTCGATCGTGCTCGACCTGTCCACCGATGCCGACCGAAGGGTCCTCGACGACTTGGTCGCGGGGGCGGACATCCTTCTCGACGGCAGCGATGTCGGCTCGGAACCGTCTGTTGCTCAGCATGATTCGCTCGTCCATGTCCGCGTCACGCCTTTCGGTGTGACCGGCCCGCGGAGCGGGTGGGCGGCGACGAACCTCACGGTGGCTGCGCTGGGCGGCATGCTGGCGCAGGTCGGCGAGCCGGATGGGGCCCCGCTGAGCCTGCCCGAAGCGCAGGCCGAGCAACTTGCCGGGGTCAATGCGGCGATCGGTGCGCTGCTGGGCTTGCGGGCCAGACGGTTCGGCCGTGCGCCGATGATCGATATCTCGGCCCAGGAGTGTGTGGCAGCGAGTCTGGAGGCGGGAACCCTGGCATACGTGCACGAAGACCGTGTTCCGGGTCGGCCGGGCCGGGTGCATCCACTGGTCCCACACGGGTTGTTCCGCGCCGCCGACGGGTTTCTCGGGGGCGGGCTCGGCGGCAGTCCCCGAATGTGGGACGCCACGCTGCAGTGGCTGATCGAAGAAGGCGTCCAGGACGACTTGGATCACCCACGCTGGAGTGATCCCGTCGAACGCAAGACGCACCAGGCGCACCTGTTCGAGGTTCTGCAGCGCTTCCTGTCGAAATGGCCGAAGGAAGAGTTCGCTGTCCGCGCGCAGGAACGCAAACTTCCGTGGGCGGCGGTGGACGGACCCGCCGAACTGCTGATCAATCCCCAGCTGAACGATCGGGACTTCTTTCTCGATGTGGTCTCCGGGGACGAGGTGACCCGCGATCTCGGATTCGGATTCGCCTTCCCCGAGGGGCGGCGGATTCGTGAGCTCACGGTCGCGGAACTCGGCGCCGACCAGTCGGTGACCATCGAATCCCGCACCCACACAGCGGTATCCGCCGCCGAGGCGTGGCCGGGCAGACGCAGTCTCGACGGGATTCGAGTGCTCGATCTGACCTGGGTTCTCGCCGGTCCCTACTGCACCCGAATCCTCGCCGACCACGGCGCCGAAGTCATCAAGGTCGAATCGTCGGGTCGGCCGGACCCGACCCGGTTCGCCCCCGCCATGCACCTGTCGCGCGGTCCACACGACGATCCCGACACCAGCGGCTACTTCAACGATGTCAACCGCAACAAGCGCAGCATCACCCTCAACACCCGTTCCGCCGAAGGACTCGAGGTGCTCGCCGACCTGATCGCCGCAAGCGACGTCGTAATCGAGAACTTCAGCTCTTCGGTGATGGCGAAGATGGGACTCGGCTACGAGCAGTTGCGTGCCCTGCGTCCTGACATCGTCTATGTCTCGATGTCCGGCATGGGCCATACCGGTCCGCGTAGCAGTTGGGTGTCGTACGCGGACATCGTGTCGGCCAGCACGGGGCTGACCGCGTTGACCGGATGGAGCGCCGACGAAGTTGTCGGCGTCATCTACGGTCACGGCGATATCGTGGCCGGTCTGCAGGCGGCGACCGCCACTGTGGCCGCGCTCGAACACCGGGATCGCACCGGCCGAGGGCAGCACGTCGACCTGTCCCAACTCGAGGCGATGGCCGCGCACATGGGGACCAGCGTCATTCAGTCCACCGGCACAGGTCGACTGCCGGAGCCGACCGGAAACGCTCATCCCGGGTTCTCGCCGCACGGTGTGTTCCGGTGTGTGGGCCCGGACCGCTGGGTGGCGATCGCCGTGCGCGACGAGACCGATTGGCGCGCCTTGTGCGAGCTGATCGAGCGCCCGGAGTGGGCCGCGGCCGAGGGCTATCGCACTGCTGGGGAACGCGAGGCCCGCAGACCGGAGATCGCGACGGCGGTCACGGCGTGGACGAGGACGTTGCCCGCCGACGCGGTCACCGAGTTGCTGCAGCGGGCGGGTGTGCCTGCCGGCACCGTGCAGGACGGCAGAGACCTGATCGAGGCCGACACGCATCTGCGCGCCCGTGGCTTCTTCGTGCGGCGAACGCACCCGCGCGCAGGCGCGTTCCTGCATGAGGGGGTGCCTGTCCGGCTCGATCATGCGTCCGGTGCAGTACGTAGCGCCGCACCACTTCTGGGTGCCGACACGGACTCGGTGCTCGGCGACATCCTGCGGTACCCGCAGGACAAGATCGCACGTCTTCGTGCGGGTTCGGTTCTGTCTTGAGCCCTCTCCGCTGAACCATTCGCAACCTCATTCGAAGGAGATCCATGCGCGCCGCGCGGTTACACAGTTTCGGTCAGAGTCCCGTCATCGACGAGGTCGACATTCCCACCCGAGCGGCAGGGCAGACGTTGGTCCGGATCGACGCGGCAGCACTCGGTCACCTCGACATGACCGTCGCGAGCGGCAAGTTCAACGTCAAGCCCTCGCTGCCGCACATCGGCGGCACCGACGGCGCCGCGACAGTGGTCGAATCGGAGACGTTCGCACCCGGAACCAGGGTGCTGGTACGCGGCGGCGGCATCGGTCTGTTCAAGAACGGATGCTGGGCCGAATATCTGGTGGCGGCCGACAAAGCGTTCACACCGTTCGATTCCGCTCTCGCGCCGGAGGTGGCCGCGACGTTCTTCTTGCCGAGCACCACCGGCTACGTGACCGTGAACGATATCGCCAAGATCGGTCCCGGTGAACGGGTCGTGGTTTCTGGCGCCTCGGGCGCGGTCGGCTCGATGGCCGCTCAGTTCGCCAAGCTCGCTGGTGCCGGGGAGGTGATCGGAGTCGTTCCCCGACCGGACCAGGTACATTTGCTTCCCGCCGGCGTCCGGCCGGTCGTGGGTCGCGGTGCGGAACTGGCGAAGAAGCTCGGTGACGGTCCCGTGGCCGATGTGCTCATCGATACGCTCGGTGGTGACTCGCTCCCGCCGTTGCTCGAGCGGGTCGAACCGGGTGGGCGGGCCGCGCTGATCGGATACACGCTGGGCACCGAATTGACGCTCGATCTGCCCAACTGGCTGCTCAGTGACGTACAGATCCTGCCGGTCAACATGATGCGCAGAACAGCCCGCCAAGCCGAACTCGCTCCCGAACTGATCGGCAAGCTGGTCGCGGGTGAGGTGTCGCTCGCGGTGCAGACATTCCCGCTCGATCAGATCGCCGAGGCCCTGCAGTTGATGCGGGAGGGCAAGGTGGCCGGGCGCGCCGTAGTCGTACCCTGAGCCCATGCCTGCACCGAACGTGTGGTCGCGGTTGCCGGCGGTGATGACCATTCCGGCGCTGCTCATCGCCAGGGCCGAGGAGTGCGGTGATCGGATCGCCGTGCGCGCCGGCGCTGTCGAGGTGAGCTATCGCGAACTGGCGCACCGGGCGTCGTCCATGGCGAACTCGTTGCACGCGCATGGTGTTCGAGCCGGTGACCGGGTCGCCGCGCTGGCGGGCAATCGGCTCGAACTCGTCGATCTCTTGCTCGGTTGCAGCTGGTTGGGGGCCACGGCGGTCCCACTCAACGTCGCGTTGCGGGGCGATGGTTTGACGCATGTGCTCGTCGAGTCCGGCGCGCAGTGGTTGCTCGTCGAGCCACGGTATGTCGAGTACGTGAATTCGATCGTGTTCAGCGGTGAGTGCTGGATCGTCGGTTCCGCATCCGCGCCGTGCGTCGATAGCGCCGACCTCGATCCACTCCGTGATCCGGCGCCGGCTGACGCTCTCGATATCGCCGTGGTGCTGTTCACCTCGGGCACCACCGGGATGCCGAAAGGTGTGCGCTGCCCGCACGCCCAGTTCCTCTGGTGGGGTGACGGGGTCGGACGTTCACTCGGCCTCGGCACCGGCGACGTTTTGTACACCTGCCTTCCGCTGTTCCACACCAACGCCCTCGGCGCCCTGTTCCAGGCCCTGGTGTGTCGCAGCACATTCGTCCTCGGGGGACGATTCTCGGCAAGCCGCTACTGGGCCGAGGTGACGGAATCCGGTGCGACCGTGATCTACCTGCTGGGTGCGATGGTCGCCATGCTGATGAACCGGCCACCGTCGCCGACCGATCGTGCGCATCACGTCACCCGGTCGCTGTCGCCCGCGACGCCGGCGCACCTGTACGAGCCGTTCCGCATCCGATTCGGCATCGAACTCGTCGACGGATTCGGCAGCACCGAGACCAACCTCGTTCTGGGGTCGATGCCGGGGTGTCGCCGGGACGGTTTCATCGGCACGGTGATGGACGGTTACGAAGCCGCCGTCGTCGACGAAGGCGCGGTCGTCCCGGACGGCACCCCGGGCGAGCTGGTGGTCCGCAGTCTGCGCCGCGGCGGGTTCGCTCAGGGATACCTGGGTGAACCGACCCCGGCGACAGGTACCTGGCTACCGACCGGCGACCGGGTTGTTCGCGGATCCGACGGCTGGTTCCGATTCGTGGATCGCATCAAGGACGTGATCCGCCGACGCGGCGAGAACATCTCGGCGACTGAAGTGGAGTCGGTCCTGGCGCAACATCCCGGCGTCGCGCAGGTGGCGGTGTTCGCGGTGCCGTCCACGCTGGCCGAGGACGAGATCATGGCGGCGGTCGTGCCGCGCGACGGCAGCACCCTCGACCCCGCCGATCTATTGCGCTTCGGCGAGCAGAACCTGGCCTACTTCGCGCTTCCCCGCTACGTCGACGTTGTTGCGGTGCTACCGCTCACCGAGACGGGCAAGGTGCGCAAGCCGCAGTTGCGCTCGCGCGGTGTCGGTCCGGACACCTGGGATGCGCAGCGGCAGGGGTTCCGGCCGACGCGAGAGCGATGAACGAATCCGGAATTATTTTCCGCACCCGTTGAACGAGCACATCGCGGGACTGCACGCGCGGTCGCGGGCTGCGCTGTCACCCGGCGAGTGGGTGCATCGCATCGCGTGCAACGTCCGGGTGATCCCGACGCCGGCGGTCCGCAACGCGCCGGTGATCCGACTGACATTGAGCCTGGCGGTGGGCGCGGTGACCGACAGCGCTCCGGCCAGCGTCCGAGGGCCACTGAATACCGGGACGGCGACGCTCATGTAGCCGAGCCGGGTTTCCTCGACCTCGACGGCCAGTTGCTCCTTACGCATCCGCTCGAGCTGCTGTCGGAGCACACCGACCGACATCGTGGTGCGGTTGGTGAGCGCGGTGAGTCCTTGTTCGACGACTTCGTCGAACACCGACTGGGGGGAAAACGCCAGAATCATCTTTCCGGTGGCGGTGCAGTAGAGCGGCAATCTGCCGGCCACGCGGGACTGCTGATTGAGTCCGCGGTGCCCGACGATCTTCTCGATGTAGAGCACGTCGATCCCGTCGCGGACCGCGAAATGCACCGTCTCCTGTGTGGCCAGCAGGAGATCCTCCATGTAGGGCAGTGCCGCGTCACGAAGGATGCGCTGTCGGGGCACCAATTGACCCAGCTCGAACAGCCGCAGCCCGAGCCGATATTTCGTTCCCGCTCGTTCGAGCAGGCCCCACTCGACCAACTCGCCGGCCAGCCGATGCACCGTGGCCTTCGCGACGCCACTGCGGCGGGCGAGTTCGGTCAACGACAGGTCGTTGTGCTGACTGTCGAAGGCATCGAGGATCAGGCGCGCCTTGCCGAGCACGGAGGATATGTCCCCGCTCGTTTGCTGAACGGCCGTCTTGATGGGTACTACCGATCCGAGTTCAGTGGATCTTCGTGCGGCTGTGGTCAACGGGCTGCCTCCTGGCCGGTCGAGGTCGAACGAGCGTTGTCACGACAAGCGACGCGCTCACCTGACGTTGCGACGCTACGGTACCGCCACGGCGAGAACCACGTCACATGGTCCGGTCAGTGGACTCATTCCACAGAATTTACCTTCGACGGTCCGCTTTCGATGGTTGCCAGGAAGTCGCGAACCACCGACGCCACCGCTGCTGCCTCGCGTTCGACAAGTGCCACCGTGCCGTTCTGGATGACGACGCGGCGCACCGAGGCCGCCCCCGTCAGACGCGACTCCAGGATCGGCAGGTTCGGCATCGAGAACGGGTCCTCGCTCGCGCCGATCAGCAGCACCGGCGCGGTCACCGAGCCGATCCGATCCTCCATCCGGTAACGGGCGCAGGCCCGGTGGCCCTCCGCCGGATCGACTCCGGGTGCGAGCGCGTCTCGGATGAACCGGTCGAGCAGTCCGGCGACCGGTTGCGGGTAGTACGGTCGACGCAGGTCCCACAAGGTCTGCAGGTGTGCCCCGTCCTCGCTCCGCTCGGCCTGGTCGACACCGACTGCGACGGCGTGGTCGGCGCGATACCGCTCATCGGCCCACGGGCACGACGACAACATCACCGCACCGATTCGGTGGCTGTCCCCGGCGGCCATTTCCATCGCCACGGCCGCACCGGTGTGGTGTCCGAGGACCGCCGCGAGTCCGACACCGAGTGCGTCCAACAGCTCCCACGCTCCACGCGCGAAGGCCTCGATGGTCTGCGGCGCCGGCAGCGTGGCGCTGGCGCCGAAACCCACCATGTCCATCGCGATCACCCGGTGATCGACGGCGAGCAGGGGAATCAGTTCCCGGAATTCATCCCAGGACCGGGGGGTCTGGTGCAGCAGGAGCAGCACCGGACCGTCACCTTGCTCGGCGTAGTGCACTTGACCGAATGACGTATCCGCGTAGGCGAATCGGAAGTCGGCGCCCATCAGTACGCCGCGACCATCGGTGTGTCGACGCCGATCACGTCGATCTTCGCGGCGCCCCCGGGATTGCCCACGGGTTCGGTGCGGGTCGGCAAGATATCCAGGAAGAAGCGTTTGTTGTCCTCTTTGAATTCTGGCTCGGCCTTCCGATCCACCGTGATCGCCTCGACGGGGCACGCCAGTTCGCAGGCGCCGCAGTCGATGCATTCGTTCGGATTGATGTACAGCTTGCGGTCGCCTTCGTAGATGCAGTCGACCGGGCATTCCTCCATGCACGAGCGATCGGTGTAGTCGATGCAGGCCTCGCCTATCACGAAAGTCATTGTTCAGCCCTCCTGTTCGGTGGAATGTCCGGGGAAGATCTCCGCGTCGGGGTCGAGTACGGCTGCGGCGTTGTTGACGGCGGTGGCGGCTTCGCCGAAGCCGACGGAGATGAGCCGCACCTTTCCGGGATAGTCGGTGATGTCGCCGGCCGCGTAGACGCGCGCGACGTTGGTCTGCATGCGGGTGTTCACGACGATGTGCCGAGAGTCGATGTCGATCCCCCAGTCCAGCATCGGACCCAGATCCGCGGTGAAACCCAGTGCCGCGATGACCGATTGAGCGCGGAGGGTGGTCGTGGACTTGTCGAGCTTGTGGGCGATGTCCACTTCGGTGATCCAGCCGTTGCCGCGAACGTCCGCCACGTCCGCGTTGACCAGGACCTGTACCGAGCTGTCGTACACCTTGGTCACGCTCGATTTGTGGGCGCGGAACTTGTCGCGCCGATGCACCAGGGTGACGGAGTTGGCGATCGGTTCGAGGTGCATCGCCCAGTCGAAGGCGCTGTCGCCGCCCCCGACGATCACCACATCCCTGCCCTGGTGTGCCGACAGGTCGGGGACGAAATAGCTCAGTCCACGATCGAGGAAATCCAGCCCTTTCGTCAACGGACGGGGTGTGAAGGTCCCGATTCCGCCGGTGATGATCACCGCACCCGCGGTGATGGTGCGGCCCTTGCTCGTTCCCACGACGGCGTTGCCGGACACGTCGTGGGCCAGGCTCTGTGCCTGTTCTCCCATCAGGTAGATCGGATCGAACGCAGCGGCCTGTTCCAGGAGTCCCGTGATGAGATCGCGCCCCTTCACGGCGGGAAAGCCGGCGATGTCGAGGATCGCCTTCTCGGGGTACATCGCGCTGACCTGGCCGCCCGGCTCCACGAGCGCGTCGACCACGGCGACGCGAAGGCCACGGAAGCCCGCGTAGTACGCGGCATAGAGCCCCGCTGGGCCAGCTCCGATGACCAGAATATCGACGTCGAGCTCGGTATCCGTCGACGAGGAGGACGATGTATTCACTGTGGGAACGCTAATCAGCGTGCGGCGCTTCATAAATGAAACCGGTCCGGTCAGCAGACTCCGTTCGGCCCGGGAGTGACACACGAAAACGGGCCCGTCGGCCATAGGTGTGGCCGGCGGGCCCGCGATAACGGACAGCGCGCATCTGCGTGTGCGACCGATCAGGCGCCGAAGATCTCCGGTTCCTCCGCGGCGATTTTCTGGATGATGGTCGAGTAGGCGAACCAGCCGACCTTCTCGGTGCCCACTGCCTCGTAGGTCTGGGCCGCGATCTTGTCGTGCAGTGTGATCGGTTCGCCGGCGGCGCGTGCGGCGAGCTCGGCCTGCATCGACCGTTCCATCGACACGTACCACCACACCGCGCTCTCCACCGACGTGCCTACGGTCAGGTGTCCGTGGTTGCTGAGGATCACCGCCTTGTTGGCGCCGAGCGCCTGCGCGATCCGTCGGCCCTCCTCCTCGTCCAGCGCGACACCGTGGTATTCCTCGTAGATCGAGTGGTCGTCGTAGAACGCGCACGCGTCCTGCGTGATCGGCGTGAGCAGCCGGTGCAGCGAAGAGAACGCCTTACCCTGCAGTCCATGGGCGTGGACAGCGCCGATCACATCGGGTCGGGCCTCGTGCACTTTCGAGTGGATGACGAACGCGGCACGGTTGAGTGGTCCTTCTCCGGACAGGATCGTGCCGTCGGAGTCCACGTGCAACAGTTCGTCCGGCATCACCTTCGAGAAGTGACGTCCGAACGGGGCTGTCCAGAAGGTGTCGGTGCGCTCCGGGTCGCGAGCGGTGATGTGGCCGGAGATTCCCTCATCCAGCCCGAACCGCGACAGGATTCGATAACCACCGATCACCGCTACCTTGCGGCGACGGCGCTCCTGGTCGAGATTCGCCGATTCCGGTGCTCCGGGAATGCCCGCCAGTTCGGCGATCGTCGGAGACTGAGTCATTGTGTGCTCCTACTCATTTGACGCCGTATCGGGAGAGGAACGTCGTCGAGAAGATCCGCAGGATGCGGTCGAAGATGAAACCCATGATGCCGAGAACGATGATTCCGACGAACGTCCAATCGATGCGACCGTAGTTGCGGGCCTGCCAGATCATCGACCCGATCCCGTGGTCGGCGGCGACGATCTCGGCGGAGACGATGGTGAGGAAGCTGTTGCCCATCGCGAGCCGGGCGCCGGTCACGATGCCGGGCACCGCCGAGGGCAGCACGACGGTCTTCATGAGCTGGAACTTGTTCGCACCCAGACTGGTCGCGGCCTGGAATTTGTTCTCACTGATCGCGACGGTGGCGGCGATCGTGCTCACCGTGACGATGAACACCGAGGTGTAGAAGATCAGGACGACCTTGGAGGTCTCGCCGATCCCGAACCACACCACCGCGAGTGTCACGAAGGCGATCGGCGGGATGAAGCGGAAGAACTCGATGTAGGGATCCAGCAGTTGACGCACGATGTTGACGCGCCCCATCAGGATTCCGATCGGGGCGCCGATGACGACACCGAGGCTCCAGCCGATGAGGATCCGCTGCGCGGATGCCCAGATCGAGGTCCACAACACTCCGCGCTGCGCGAGTTCGACCGCGGCCGTCCACACCGCGCCGGGCGAAGCGATGGTGGTGGGTCCATACCACCACGCGAGAAACGACCAGACGGCGAGACCGAGCACAGCCGACGCCACCCACAGCAACGCGGTGCGTGTTGCCTGGCCGGCGACGCTCGCCGATTTGCTCCGGGTCCGTCTCGACTTCGCTTTTCCCGCCGGCACTGCCGGCCTCTGCACGACCGCGGTCATAGCACGTCCTCTTCGATACCCTGATTACGCAACGACGTCACGACCTCGGCACGGATGTCGTCGCGCAGTTGTTCATACAGATCGATCACATCCGGATGGGTGCGGTCCCGCGGTCGCGGTGCACGGACCTCGTAGATGCTCTTGATGCGCGCCTGGGGTCCGGCGGACATCACCACCACTCGATCGGCGAGTGTGAGCGCCTCGTCGATGTCGTGAGTGACGAACACGACGGTGCAGCCGGTGTGCCGCCAAATCTTGTCCAACTCGATCTGCAACACCTGCCGGGTTTGCGCGTCCAAGGCGCCGAACGGCTCGTCCATCAAGACGAGCGAAGGCTGATTGGCCAGTACCCGGGCGATCTGCACCCGCTGGCGCATACCACCCGACAGCTGGGACGGGAATTTCTCACCCGAATGGGGCAGGCCCACCATAGCGAGGTATTCGGCCGCGATTCGTGCCTGCTCCGCCCGGCTCGCACCGTGCATGCGCGGGCCATACGAGACATTCTGGTTGACGGTCATCCATTCGAAGAGCGCCTCCGAACTTTGGAAGACCATGCCCGCGTGCGCGTTGCTTCCCTTTACCTCATCACCGTCGCAGATTATTTCGCCCGCGGTCGGTTGGATGAATCCGGCCATCGACGACAGCAGCGTCGACTTTCCACACCCGCTGGGGCCGAGGAGACAGATGAATTCTCCCTCCCGGACATGCAGGTCGATTCCCGAAACGATCTCTGCAGCCCCGAAGCTGATCCCGAGATCTCTGATGTCTACGGGAACACCTTTGATCGCTGTCACACTCATTGAGCACTCTTCTTGTACCAGTCGACGAGCATCGTCGATTTGAGGTCCGGCTGCACGGTCATTACTCCGAGTTTCTTGTAGAAATCGACCACTGATTGGGCCGCCTCGATGTCGCCGGTGGCGAGATTCTCTACAGCGAAGTCGATTTCGTCGACGGCGGTGATGGTCTGGTCCTGGGCGACATTCACTGCGGATTCCGTCGCCGTGGCGGCCAGCTTGGGGTCTGATTCGACCAACTGCGTCGCCTTGTCCAGAACCTGGGCGACCTTGCGGGCCGTCGAGTCGTTCGCACTCAACCACGGCTGTGTGGTGATTGCCCAGTGGTGGTAGAACCAGTCGAAATCGCCCGTCCGCGCGACGACGTGTCCGATGCCCTGGCTCAGCGCGGCAGCCGGCCACGGCTCCCACATCACGTAACCGTCGATGTCGCCGCGGCCGAGCAACGCGGGCATGTCGTTCGGCGTGGCCGTGACCATCTTGACCGAATCGGGCGATACGCCGTTCGCCTCGAGGTATTTGTTGGTCGAGATCTGGCTCAGTCCGGGAACGATACCCATCGTCTTCACCTCCGCCGCCGACTCGACACCGTTGCGCAGGACGACCTTGATGTACCGGCCAGATGCCTCGTATGCGTACATCGCGCGCAGCGACGGGTTCTGCTGGAGTTGCTGAATCGTGGTGGTGTCGGAGCTTCCGGCGATCTGAACCTGACCGGTAGCGAGAGCGTCGACCGCTTCGCCGCCTCGCCCGAACTGCACGAGCTGCACATTCAGGCCCGCATCCTTGAACAGACCTTTCTTGTCGGCGACAAAGAACGGGGCGTAGGAAGCGTCGATGCCGACCGCGATCCGGACAGGTCCACTACCTGCCGTATCGGCGGTGCTCTGCGTCGCCGGGCGACTGCACGCACCGATGGTCATCGTGAGAAGTACTGCCGCCGACGCGAGAGCAGTTTTGCCGAGTTGGGATCGCCAGGCCATGTGCCGACACCTTCGTTCTGTGATCTGGGCCGCAATTGCGGGCTTTGTGTGAAGCAACCTAACCGCGGTGACCAGGCCCGAGAATCATCTCGGTCCGCCGTGCGGACCATGGACCAGAACTTACCTCGGCGCAACTCGGGGTGCCCATATGGTGTGGTTTCCGAAAACATCGATGAAACATTCGCGTCGTCGGGCTTTCTGTCTACAGCGTCCATCGCGGTCGATCGCCGGCGCAGACTCGTGCCACATTCTCGGCGGTCATCGCATAGATCTGTTGTCGCGCTGTACTGCTGCCACCGGCGACGTGCGGGCTCAGCAATACGGTGTCCAGGGTGCGCAGGGGACTGTCGGAGCGGAGCGGCTCGCTGGCGAACACGTCGAGTGCGGCCCCGGCGATTGCGCCCGAACGCAGCGCCGCGACGAGTGCCGATTCGTCCACCACATGTCCGCGCGCGACGTTCACGACCAGCGCCCCCGCCGGCAGCATCGACAGTTCTGCGGCGGCGAGCAGCCCGTGGGTTTGCGTGGTCAAAGGCACCGCCACAACCAGCACATCGGCGACCGGCAGCAGATCGTCCATCGGCAGGTAGCGTGCCGTCGCGGTCTGGTGGCGGGTTCGCGCGGTGTAGGCGACCTCGCATCCGAACGCGGCGAACAGCGCTGCGCACCGACGGCCGACCGCGCCGAAGCCGACGATCCCGACCCGGAGCTCACCGAGGTCACGGCAGCCCTTAGCCAATATCGTCTCCTGAGGCCAGCGCCCCTCCGAAACTTCCGTGTGAGCCCAGGGCATGGACCTGCTCAGGCTTGCCGCCGCGACAACCGCCCATTCGGCGACCGACGCCGCGTTGGCGCCCGGGGTGTTGGCTACCGGGACCCCCACGGCGGCCCACGCGGCCAGGTCGATGAAGTTCACGCCGGCCCCGGGTTGCTGAATCAGTTTCAGTCGGCCGGCGAGAGTCGCCTCGGTCGCGCCCAGCGGCAGCGCGCCACTCCAATCGCCGACCACGATATCGGCGTCCGGCAGCAATCCACGCAGTTCATCGACGGTCCGGTACGTCGGACGCAGTACCTGCCCGGCCCCGCCGACGGCCGCGCGGATCGCCGCACCGAGTCCGTCGTCCTCATCCGCGGCCAACACTACGATCCGGTTCATCGGCCGTCCTACTCTCTTCTGCTGAGCACCGCGGGCCGACCACGCGCGCGATGCGTGACCGGCCCGCGGCGGCACGGCCTGGATCAGCTCAGGCCGATGCCTTCGCCTGCGCGGACGCCTTCGCCAGAAAGTCCAGGCTCAGCGGGTTGTACAACGCTGCCTGCTCGTGCTGCGGCCAGTGGCCGCACTCGGCGTAGAGCTGCAGCTGGGCGCCGGGAATGTCCTCCGCCATCTTCTTGGCTTCCGGCACGTCGCCGAACGGATTCTCGTGGCCCCACACCACCAAGGTGGGTGCCTGAATTTTCGCGAGACGCTCCGGACGCAGGAGGTTGCGTTGCCGGACCTCCATCTCCTGCAGCGACAGCAGGTTGTGGATGTTCGCGACGAAGTCCGGCTGGTGGTAGATCCGGTGTCGGACCTCGACGAGTTCCTCGGTGGCATCGGCCGGGTCATGCATCAGCAACCGAAGGCGGGCCCTGGTGAGTTCGATGTCGTCGCTGCGCACCGCCTTGGTGGTGGAGGTCTTGATCCGTTCCATGATGGTGGGGTTCGCGACAGTGCCACCGGCGGCGAGCAGCTGCAGTGACAGCACCCGGTCGGGCTGTTCGCTGGCGAGATGAGCGGCGACCCAGCCACCCAGCGACTCGCCGACCAAATGTGCCCGCTCGATCCCGACGGCATCGAGGTAGTCGACCAGATGCTGGACGTAGCGGGGGATCTCGTAGGGGTAGTCCGGCTTGCCCGTGTAGCCGTGGCCGAGCATGTCGATGGCGTGGCACCGGTAATGCGGCGCGTGCGCGGCGATGTTGCGGGCGAACGCTTCGAGGTGACCGCTGGTGCCGTGTAGGAACACCACCGCCTCGTCTCCGGAACCGGCTTGCAGTGCGCGGGTGGGGATGCCGTTCGCGTCGACCGTCCGCAGTGTGAAGTCCAGTCCGGCCAATTCGTTCCAGATTGTCATGATTGCGTCCCTCGTGACGATGAGTGGGGGGTGGTGGGGTCCAGAACCGCAACGCCCATTCCGGTGAGCCATTCCGGAATAGCCTCATAGGCGAGGCGCTCGGCGGGGATGTAGTCCATGATCGCGGCCATCATCAACCACGTGCGCAGTTCCTGTGCGCCGTTACCGGCCGCATCCTCGACGTAGCTGGTGGAGTACTCGGCCAGCTCCGAACCCTTGCCGGCCACCAACAGATCGAGGACATGGTCATCGAACTCGGGAGTGATGGCGGCCTCGGCGGCCCGAATGATCTGTCGGCGGCGCACGTCGTAGTCCGACCAGTTCTCCCGGCCGTCCAGCCAGGCCTGGACCATGAAGTCCTCGTCCTCGCCGTGCGGGTCGCGCCAGTCCGGCCACGGCAGTCGGTGCGAAAGGCCACCGGAGGCGATGACAACGACCCGCTTCTCCTCGGGGTAACCGGCGATCGCCGAGCGCAGTGCGATGGCGAGTTCCGCGCACCGCTGAAAAGTCGGCAACGGTGGTGCGAAGACATTGACGACCAGCGGGACGATCGGCACGTCGAGCCCCTCGAGCAGGTACTGGATCGCGTGGGACTGTCCGTGATCGATCTGCAGCCGTGCCGAGTACGCCAGGTCGAAGCGCCCGCCCTCGATCACCTCGTTCGCCAAGTGCCGGGCGAAATCGACATCGACCTGCTGCGGGCCCTTCGGGGTTCCGGATTCGCCACTGGAATTCACTTCGCCCACACCCAGCGTGAAGGCGGGAATGAGATCGAGCCAGAACCCACGGAAGTGGTTGGATCCGATGATCAACACCACATCCGGTGCCGCGGCCGCGATCCGGTCCCGCGTGGCGTACAGCGCGTCCCGGAAACGGCAGGCCTCCGCCTTGTGCGTCGTCTCCTCCCAGTGGGTATTCATCAGGGTGCTGTGCGAGGCGCCGACACCCAACACGATTGTCGCCATCAGTAGCTCCCTACTTCGTCGAGTGTGCGTGTGACCGTGTCGAGGGCGACACGGATGAGATACTTGGTGAGCTTCTCCGCTTCCCGGAGATCCACCGTGTTCATGCCCATGGCGAAGTCCACCTCGAAGGGCGCGTCTACGACCTTCGGCATGCCTACCCGCACCGTGGGGATTCCACGTCCGCGCAGAATATTCGCGTCGGTGGCGCCGCTGGCGTCGTGGAACTCCTGATGCGGCGCGGCTTCGGCCGCTTCCCACGCTTCGATCGCCTTGCGGCACAGCCACATCTGCGGATCAGAGCCCGCACCGGGAATCGCCAGGACCTGTTCCACGTCGATCCGGATGCCGCCGAGGTCGGCGGCGATCTGCCGTACCGCCGCGACGAGTTCGCGTTTGGCCACAGTAGGAGTGGTGCGTGGGCTGAGCCGAAGATCGACCATCATGCGGACGTTCTCCGGAGTGAAGGACGCGGTGCGCTCCCAGCCACCCCGAATGTTCGCCACCATGCCTTGCGGCAAAACCAGGCCGTCGCGGTGTGCCAGCGAATACTGCGGGAACCACTCTTCCAATCGCGTCGCGACCGCCCCGGCCGCGGCGACCGGATTCTGGTACGGCAGTCGATGGCGGGAACCCACATAGGTGTGGCTGCCATGCACCGTGATCTCGAACCAGGCAAGTCCGACTTCTTCCCAGGACACGGTCCATCCCGGTTTCGCGATCAGCGCGAAGTCTGCCCACACACCCTGCTCGAGCAGGAAGGAACAGCCGACACCTTGGCCGGTGTTGCGGCGCGGATTACCCACGCCCGGGCGCGCGTTGGTCGGCATCCCACCGGCGCCGAAGCCGAGCAAGAGGTCTCCGGTGAGCGGAATTCCAGCAGCGCGAATCGCTTCTCCGGCCGCCAGCACACACGCCGCGTGCCCCTTGGGATTCGAGGCACCGAGTCCGATGACGTAATCCTCGACGGATGCGGCCCGCGCGACCATGTCGGCGCGGAGCGATTCGCCGACCCACGGCAGATCTTCCTCGGCGTTGCCACTGGTCACCGTATCGATCGGGGCATACAGCAGCAGGTCCGGACCGGTTCCGTTCCCTGGCACTCGACCCCACGAGTTGGCCTGCCGGTCATCGAGATACATCGTGCGCGCCGAAATCCCCGCCGCCTCCAGGGTGGTGGTGATGTGTCGGGCGAGTGGTGCCTCATCGCCGGTCGGGCTGGCAATGTCGACGAGCCCGGTCAGCAGGTCGCGCAGCCGGTCGCGGTTCACCTGCGCGCAGGCAGCTGCTACCCAGCGGCGACGCTGCGCATCCAGGCCCGCGAGCGTATCGACTTCGCCGACCGTCATGGAGTGACCTGATGGACCTGGGTGTTGCTGTGTCGAGCGACGAACCGCCAGGCGATGGGTGCGACCGCGACGACAGCCCCGCCGGCGAACAGAGCGATCAGTGTCTTGAACATGGGTTCCTCTATTCGCTCGACGTGACGGGTTCTGCGGACTTGGCTGCTGCCGTGCCACCGCGCGATGCGGGTGCCCGGCGCTCACGTGTCCGGGCGACGGGTTGCGGTGTGAATTCGGCGGCTGCGGTGAGCTTCGCGGCGTACTCTTCCTCGGCGAGATTGCGCCACGTGGTGAGCGAGACGTCGGGCCGGTATAGCTTCTCCGGCGGTGCGTCGGTGACCTCGACCATCCAGGCGTCCTGTCCGGAGAACTGGCCGTGGAACAGCCAGCGGATCGCCCCCAGATACTTCGCGTAGAAGCCGAGCTTTTTGACCCCCGACACGAAGTTCACCATCAATCCGACGTACCTGTGCCGGTCATCGTCGACCGGCACGTAGAACTCGTAGTGGATGAAGTTGGGGTAGGCGATGCGCAGTACGCCGGGCATGGACAGGGAAGCGAATCCGGGGAAGTTCTGCGCCGCGATGACGGGATTGACCTCGAGTCCGGCACCGACGTTGCCGATCTGGGACACCTTGGTCTCGTCCGGCTTCTTCTTCCACCACCGCTTGTTGGTCCAGGTCCCGACACCTGGGAAATCGGCCTCCCAGTACACCTCGTCCTGCACCCGATAGATCCACCGGCCCTCGGGCACGATCCGCGTGATGTTCCAGGTCGGCATCGGCTTGAACAGCCGCCACAGCGCCGTGCGATGGAGGTATTTCGCGTGCCCCTCGTCGAAGCCGTTCTCGCAGGCGAAACGCCAATTTCCCGCGCGCGGCTGGATGCGGCCGCCGACAACTCCGGCGTTCTCGACCAGTTCTCGCGGCAGCTGCTCGTCGATCGGAGGCGCCGGCTCGCTCGCGATCGGGATGTACACCCAGACGAGTCCCAGACGCTCCTCGACCGCATACGTCTGGACCGAGAGTTTGCCGCAGATCTTGGAGTCGGGGCCGTCGGTGATGACCGCGGCGAGCTTGCCGTCGGTCAAGCGATACGTCCATCCGTGGTACGGGCAACTCACCGTTCCCGGGAATTGCTGGTTGCCTTCCGAGAGCGGCACGCCACGGTGTGGGCAACGGTCGTGCAGCGCGTAGGCCTTGCCGGCGTCTCGGATGATGGCGAGCTTCTCACCGCAGATCGTGTAGCTTTTCGGGTTCTTGGTGATGTGACTGGACCAGGTGACGGGGTACCAATACCCCCGGTACCCGCTACCCGCCGCGTTGTACTTCGGCCAAGCCGTCCAGTCCTGTCGACCGGCCGCGCGCGGCCGCTCCGGGACAGCTTGGGTGTCTTCCGGCGCGTCGACACCAGTCATGTGAAGTCCTTTCGACACGAGATGTTTGTTACGGCGATCCTGGGTGAATGCTGAGCGAGCGCCAACGGATCGGGTTTACTCAGCAGACCGGTTCCGCGTTACCGACCACCACGGCTTCCCCTACCGCGCACGGTGCGCCGTCGCCGCAGCGTTCCTCGAGATCGAGCGTGACGAGCCCGTCGGCGATCTCACGAACGACTCCGGTCACGACGAGTTCACAGCCCACATACGCGGGCGCGCGGTTGCGCCAGCCGACGGAGACCACACCGCGCGGACCGCCGGCGAACAGCGCCGCGGCACGGTAGAACAATGTCCCGTGCAACTGTGCCATCACCACCGGGCCGTCGAGGCCCTCGATTCCGGCGTACTGGTGGTCGTAGTGGATGCGATGCGAATTGTGCGTGGCGGCGCCGAACCGGAGCAGCCGAACCGGATCTGTTTGCAGGACAACAGGTTCGATGTGCTGGCCGACTGCGGCGCGGTGACTCGGTGCTGTGGTCATCGGACGATGAACCTCTCGATGACGGTGGCGAGGTCGCCTGCCCTGCGGGCGCGATACGTTTTCGACACGGTGAGCAGCAGAAACTCCGAGCCCGGCTTGCCCTTGCGCTCGACGGTTTCGAGAACGCGGCGCACGGTGACCGGATCACCGAGGGGGACCGGGCGGTGGAAGGTGATGGTTTGCCCGCCCGCCATCAGACGCACGTCGAGTCCATCGGTTCCGGGAACCTCGTCCCGGAACATGCCGTCGGCCCGATAGTCGCCGGCGAATCCGCCGTCGGGACCCCGGAGTTGACTGGGCAGGTATAGCGGATGCACCTCGAAGCCCGCCGAGTCGGGATCGAGCAGGCGCGGGTCGGTCTCTGCGCATGCACGCGCGAACGCGACCGTTTCCGGCGCGCGTAGTGGGCCGAGATCCCGGTGCTCGACGGTTCCGACCAGGGCACTTGCCCGCCGTTCGGCAGCCCGCAAGTCTGATCTCATGCGCCGATGCTAGGGCTGCGTCACGACATGAAACCACAGACCGGGACCATCCAGCGGACCGCGATACTTCACACCTACTGCCGGATGGAGTCAGGTGTGCCCATGGCACATCCACCGAACAGCTTGTACGCCAGCGCAGCCGGCGTGAAGTTCCACTACCACGATCTCGGCGAGGGGGCTCCCACGATCTTCCTGCACGGTGGTGGACCCGGATGCACCGCCTGGTCCGACTTCGGGCCGGTGGCGCCGTTGTTCGCCCGCGATCGCCGCGCGATACTCGTCGACATCCTGCAGTACGGCCGGTCGGAGAAGTGCACGATCACCGGACCGATGTGGGACTTCCACGCCGCGAAGATCGTGGCCCTGCTCGATGAACTCGGGATCGCCCGCGCCGACTTCATCTGCAACTCCTGGGGTGGGACGATCGCCCTGAATCTCGCCGCCAAATACCCCGACCGGGTTCGCACGTTGGTGGTCACCGGCAGCATGCCGGTGTTCTATGGTCCCCTTGCTCCCCTGCCGGAAAACGGTCACCGTGGGCGTACCGCCCGGGATGTCTACTACGGCGGAGAGGGACCGACCCGGGAGAAGATGCGCCAACTGATCACGCGACTCGAATGGTTCGACGGGGACAAGCTTCCCGAACAGACACTCGACATGCGTTACCAGCAGAGCCTCGATCCCGAAGAGATGGCGCTCGCGGCGTCCTCGGACAATCCGCGCGGTGACTGGCAGGATCTCACCGCCGAACTCGGGATGATCAAGGCCCCGGTGTTGTTCGCCTGGGGAATGAACGACGCATTCCTCACCCCGGACTATCCCTTGATGCTGGCCCGCATGATCACGCACGGCCACCTGTATGTGATGGACAAGGCGTCACATCACCTGCAAGAGGAACGACCCTTCGACTACTACTCCGTGGTGACCGGATTCCTTGACCAACAGCATCAGTAACCCGCAGGTCGTCGCTTCTTCCGAGCGCGGAAGCCGCCTACGACTGGTCCTGATCCTAGGAATGCTCACCGCCCTCGGGCCCTTCACCGTCGACATGTATCTGCCGGCGCTGCCAACGATCACCGCCCAGTTCCACACCACCGAAACCGCAGTGCAACTCACCCTGACGGGGACATTGGTCGGACTTGCGATCGGTCAGCTCGTCGTCGGTCCGTTGTCGGACATCTATGGGCGCCGCCGACCACTCGTCGTGGGCACCGTTGTGCATGTCGGGGCTTCGGTGCTGTGCTTCTTCGCCCCGTCCATCGCAGCCCTCGGGGCTTTGCGGACGCTGCAGGGATTCGGCGCGGCCGCGACCGGGGTGATCGCCATGGCGGTCGTACGCGACCTGTTCGTGGGTCGAGCAGCCGCCGTCGTCATGTCGCGGCTGATGCTCGTGATGGGCGTGGCGCCGATCCTGGCCCCGTCGGTCGGCGGACTTCTCCTGACCGCGGTTTCGTGGCAGGGAGTGTTCCTCGTTCTGGCCGGACTCGGCCTGCTGATGATGCTGCTGGGTGGGTATGTGATGCCGGAGACGCTGCCGCCCGCCGCCCGCACCAGCCGGGGGATCGCCGCAATCGCGCGGACGTATCTGATGCTGGGCCGGGATCTCCATTTCCTCGTCCTGGTGCTGGTGTGCGGGATGGGGCGAGGTGTCCTGTGGGCATACGTCGCCGGTTCGTCGTTCGTGCTGCAAGGCCAATTCGGGCTCGACCCGGAGTGGTACGGTTTCGCCTTCGCCGCCGGCGCCGTGGTGCTGATCGGTGCGTCGCAATTGAACGTGGTGCTGCTCGATCGGTGGTCACCGCATCGCATCAGCATCGCCTCGCTCTTGGTCAGCACCGGCGTCGGCGTCGTCTTCGTCGCCGTGGCAGCCAGCGAAACCGGAGGGTTCCTCGGCTTCGCGCTACCGGTTCTCGTGCTGCTCTGCGCGACCGGCTTCGTGATGCCGAATGCGCCGGCACTGGCCCTCTCGCGGCACGGTGCGGTCGCCGGCACAGCCGCCGCGATGGTCGGCTTCACGCAGTTCGCAGCGGCAGCCATCGTCGCACCGGTAGTAGGACTGCTCGGAAATACCAGCCTCGCGGTGGCGGTAGCGATGACAGTGTCGGCGACGCTAGGATTCCTCGCCCTGGCGACGGTGCGCGAGGGTTCCCGTACGAGGCGCTTCAAGCCACGCGTCCGAGCGGCGTCCGGCTGATCCCTAAACACGTGGACGTCGGCCGGGCCGGACAGCGTGTCGAGATGTATCCGGCGGTGAAAAATCGACATCGACCGATCAGCCCGCGTGGCGGCCTTATCGAACCGGTCCTCCGCCGTGAAGCAGTCGTCTGGACCGTGGTGTTCCTCCCGCGAAAGGCTGTTGGCTCGGAGTGGAACTCTCAGGGCCAACAGGTTCGCGGCGGGACCGACTACTTCTGCTCGTACGTGCCGATCAGCGTGGCGCGGGCCAGCGTGTGCGAGAACAGATTGAAGCCGAGGTAGGCGGACGAGGCGTTCTCGTCGACCCCGAGGCTGTCGACGTCCACGGCGTGCACGACGATGAAGTACCGGTGCGGCCCGTGACCCGGTGGCGGCGCGGCACCAACGAAGCCGTGGAAACCGCCATCGTTGCGCAGCGTGATCGCCCCCGTCGGTAGCGCCCCGCCCTCCGCCCCACTACCTGCGCCGCTAGGTAGCGAGGTCACGCTCGCCGGAATGTCCGCGACCGCCCAGTGCCAGAAGCCGGAAGCGGTCGGAGCATCGGGGTCGTACACCGTGACCACGAAGCCCTTGGTCTCCGCGGGAAATCCCGACCAGGACAGCTGCGGCGAGATATCCCTGCCTCCCGCGCCGAACACACCGCTGACCTGGTCATTGCCCAGCGGCTGCCCGTCGGTGAGATCATCAGAGGTGAGCGTGAACGACGGTACCGCCGGAAGCGCGTCGTACGGGTTGTAGGTCATGGAGCCCCTTTCGGTTCGGTTCAGCTGTGCAGCAGGAAGTGTTCCAGTACGCGGGTGCCGAATTCGAGCGCTTCCACCGGAACCCGCTCATCCACACCGTGGAACAGGGCAGAGAAGTCGAGGTCCGGCGGCAGCTGCAGCGGTGCGAAACCGAAGCAGCGAATGCCCAACCGGGCGAACGCTTTCGCATCCGTGCCGCCGGAGAGCATGTAGGGCACGGTCCGGCCCTGTGGATCATGCGCCAGCACGGCGTTGTTCATCGCGTCGACCAGGTCGCCGTCGAAGGTCGTCTCATAGGAGTCGAGTTTGGTGATCCACTCGCGCTCGACATCGGGACCGATCAGCTCGTCCACCTCGCGCTCGAACGCCGCCTGCCGCCCGGGGACCACGCGGCAGTCCACCACGGCCTCGGCGGTTTGTGGAATCACGTTGGCCTTGTAACCGGCCTGCAGCATGGTCGGATTCGCGGTGTCGCGCAGCGTCGCGCCGATGATGCGGGAGATCGTGCCCAGTTTGGCGAGTTGACCCTCGATGTCGCGCCCGGTGGGATCGAACTCCAGCCCGGTCTCCTCGGTGACCGCCGCGAGGAACGCGGCAACCGACTCCGACAGCACCAGGGGGAAGATATGTTGGCCCAGTCGCGCCACCGCGGCGGCCAGGATGGTCACCGCGTTGTCCTCGTGCAGGAACGAGCCGTGACCGGCGCGGGTCTTGGCGCGCAACCGCATCCAGCCCAGGCCCTTCTCGGCCGTCTCGACCAGGTAGAGCCGGCGTTCGGTGCCGTCAGGGCGCGGGACGGTCAGCGAGAACCCACCGACCTCCCCCACCGCCTCGGTAACGTCCTCGAACAGGTCGGGCCGGTTGTCCACCAGCCATTGCGACCCCCACTTGCCGCCGTTCTCCTCGTCGGCGAGGAACGCGAACAGCAGATCACGCGGCGGCACCGTGCCCTCGAGTTTGAATTGGCGGGCCACCGCCAGCATCATCCCGACCATGTCTTTCATGTCGATCGCGCCGCGACCCCACACATAGCCGTCGCGTACGGCGCCGGAGAACGGGTGCACGCTCCAATCCGCAGCTTCAGCCGGCACCACATCCAGGTGCCCGTGAATCATCAGCGCGCCCCGGCTCGGATCGGCTCCGGCCAGCCGCGCGAAGACGTTGCCACGTCCCTGCGCTCCGGATTCGACGTACTCGGTGATATATCCCGCCTGCTGCAGTTGGTCGGCCACCCACTGCGCGCACTCGCATTCGCCCTTGGTGGTGGCCAGGTCACCGGTGTTGGAGGTATCGAAGCGGATCAGCGTGCTGACCAACTCCACCACTTCCGACACCGCGCGAGAGTTTCGGTTCGGATCTGTTCCATCGCCAGTTGCGGACACGCATCCTTTCCTACCATCTGACACACCGGTCGCTGTGCGCCCGGCCGCCGAGCCCCGCCAGCCGTGCGTCGGGTGTCCTCGGCCGCGGTGGGCAGTCGCGGGCCGGCGAAGGCGGCGAATTTCGTCGGCCCGAAGGGGATCGCCTGTTCACGGAGAATCGTTCGGACGCACAGTGACAGGTGGATCAGCCGCCTTGGTGCACGCGGTCCGCGCCGATCCGATCGATCCGTTCGCGACCCCACGTACCCAACGGCTGCAGTGCGACGTTCAGTGCGACCCCGAGATCGGTGAGGCGATATTCGACGCGGGGTGGTACCTCGCGATAGACCTCTCGGCTGACGATCCCGTCCTCCTCCAGCTCGCGCAATTGCTGGATCAGCATCTTCTCCGAGACGCCGGGCAGGCCCTTGCGCAATGCAGCGAAGCGTCGAACGCCGTGGTTGTCGAGCTCCCACAGAATCAACGATTTCCATTTCCCGCCGACGACGTCCATCGCCGCGTCGATGCCACAGAAATATGGCCCGGTCCTCTTTTCGCCCATCGTTCGTCCTCCCACCTGGACGCACACTTCCTGGTAAGTACCAAACCAAATAGTAGGTACTTGTCGCTTGGTCGAGTACAGCGCAACCTGGTTCGAGTGCGCTGACCACGAAATTTCGAACGTTCACTGACGCCAAGGGGTTGACTCTGCGATGACGAAAACATCGAAAACCCCGGTGACGATCCTGGGGCTCGGCGCGATGGGTCGAGCGCTCGCCTCCGCGTTCTGCACGGCCGGACTGCCGACGACAGTATGGAACCGCACCCCGGGCACACACGCCGACCTCATCGCCGCGGGAGCCACCAGCGCACCGTCCGTCGAGAAGGCGATCAGGGCGGGTGGCCCGATCATCACAGTCCTCCTCGATCACGCCTCGGTGCAGGAGACCCTGGACCCGGTCGCAGACCGGATGGTAGGCCGCCAACTGATCAACCTGACCAGCACCGCGCCCGGGGAGGCCCGCGAACTCGCGGCGTGGGCCGCCGACCACGCCATCGACTACCTCGACGGCGGCATCATGGCGGTCCCGTCGATGATCGGCACACCCGGCGCCGCCATTCTCTACAGCGGCTCGCGGCAGGTCTTCGACACCCACCGTGCAATCCTCGAATTGTTAGCTGCCGCAGAGTACTTCGGTGACGACGCCGGTCTCGCCTCCACCTACGATTTCGCCCTGCTGGCCACGATGTACGCCATGTTCGGCGGTTTCCTGCACGGCGCGGCCCTGATGCGGTCGGTCGGCGTCTCCGCTACCCAGTTCGGCGAACGGGCTGCGGCATGGGTGACGGCGATGACACAGTCACTGCCTCACCAGGGTCGAGTCATCGACACCGCCGACTACACCGATCCCGTCCAGTCCATCGCCTTCCACAAATCCGCGATCGACGCGATCTATCGTGCGAGCCGCGACGCGGGCGTGTCTTCCGACTTCGTCGCCCCGCTGAAGAACCTTCTCGACCGTCAGGTCGCCGACGGCCACGGAACTCTCGGATTCGAGCGCACATTCGAGGAACTCTCCTGAATCGCGCCCGGCGGTGCATCCGACCCCGATCGGCCGCACGGCTCTCGCCGCAAGTCCGGCGAAACCACGAAGAATCTGCAGTTCCAGGCACGATTTGGTCCACGAGGGGTGATCCGATAATCTTGCTGAGCATCACCGGTCCGGGTGGCGGAATGGCAGACGCGCTAGCTTGAGGTGCTAGTGCCCTTTATCGGGCGTGGGGGTTCAAGTCCCCCTCCGGACACAATCACTAGACCCACGGGCGGCTAGGGGACAGCTTCGGCTTCTACCGTTCGTGTGGCTGAAAGTTGGTTTCAAGCCGGGGCCTCGATAAACTTTCTGCTTATCGGCCGTTTCTGCTGTGCGGAGGGTCGCGGCAAGGCCACCGAAGGCTTCAGTAAGTCGCGTAATCTCCTTTCTTGCTCAACTGTCGTTGAGCGTCCCATGTGGCTTCGAGTGTCGCTATCTGGGCGGTGACGTTCTCGTTGGTGATGGACTGTTGGCAGAACGTGAAAACTGATCACCGCGCGGCAACTCAAAATAGACCATCTGATCGGTGACCCTGGCTTGATCCGAGCCAGGGAGGATCGAGGGGATGCTTGCTGTGGAGGATTGCGCTGAGATTCGTCGTTTGCGCCGGTCAGAGGGGGTCATGATCAGCGACCGGCCCCGCCGAGGTCGAAGACCGCGCGGTGCCCGGCCACTGGGGAAGGCGACCTGATCACCGGGGAGCACAGCAAGTCCGCGATCGCGACCCTGGTCGAACGCACCACCCGGTACACCATGCTCGTCCACCTCCCCCACGGCCATGACGCCGAAACCGTCCGCAACGGCCTCATAGCCACGATGAAGACCCTGCCCGAACACCTGCGGGGGTCTCTGACCGGGGACCAACGCGCCGAGATGGCGCGGCACAAGCAGTTCAGCGTCGCCACCGACATCGACGTCTACTTCTTCGACCCAGCCAGTCCCTGGCAACGCGGCACCAACGAGAACACGAACGGTCTCCTGCGCCAATACTTCCCGAAAGGCACCGACCTGAGCGTTTACGGACCCGAAGACCTCGAACACGTCGCCCAGCAACTCAACGGCCGCCCACGCAAAACTCTCGGCTGGGCTACCAGCCGAGCGTCTACGTGATCTACTTACCGCCTGAATCAGGCAGTGTTGCGACGACCCCTGGAATCCGTCCCACACAGCCCGGGGCCGGCGGGGTGCCGGAGAAGCGGTCGGCGAGGAAGTTCATGCCGCCGAAGGCTTCGCCCGCGGCGGCTCCGATGTGAGTCGGGAACTGCGAGTGGGTCGCGGTGAGGGTGGCGCCCTGAGCGCAGTAGGCATCGACAAGGGCGGTGTATCCGGCGACGGGAATCTTCTCGTCGGTGAGGCTGTGGTACAGGTACAGCGGAGTGTCGGGGGCGGTGCCGCCGAGTTCGTTGTGCGTGGCTGCGCTGCGGAAAGCGGGATGCGCTAGCAAGTTCGGGACCGCGGTGAAGTCGTCGAGGTGGACGTCGGGGTATTTCTGAGCCAGATCCGCACCGCAGGCGGAGGTGTCCGCGGCGAGCAGCGCGCGGCGGCCCCGGTCGTTCAGCAAATCGGCCAGCCGGGAGTCGGGTTCATTGCGGGCCAGCCCGAGCAGTATCAGCATGGCTCCCACGGCCCCGTCGGCGCGTTGTGCCATGGTCGGGATATCGGTGGGGATTCCGCCGGCGCTGGCGCCGGCGAACCGCACGTCTGGCGCGTATTCCCGACGCAACTGCGTGGCCCACAACGTGGCGAAGGCTCCGCTCGAGTATCCCCAGGCGCCGATCGGGCTAGAGGTATCGATGCCGGCGGGCGGGAAGGATCGTGCGGCTCGGATTCCGTCCAGAACCCCACGCCCGGATGTCACGCCGTCGAAAAGTCGAGACTGCGGCCCTTCGTAGTCGCTGACCACGACGGCCCACCCGCGCCGCAGTGCCTCCGCGATGAACGGCATATCCTGCGCAGTGTTCGCTATGTCGGTGTTGCGTCCGCCGCGCAGCGTGAACGACGGCGCGCACCGGGTGTCGAGACTGTTCTCGGGTACCTGGTACGACAACACCGGCCGCGGCCCGGTCCACGGCAGCGGTGGCACCAGGACCGTCGTCACATTCAGCTGCGGATGCTCTCCGGAATCGGTTGTGCGATAACGTAGTTGCCAGGCCGACACTGGTATCGGCAGGCCGAGTAGGGCGATCGTTCGCGACCCGAGCAACGTTCCGTTCGGATGCGACGCCAGATCGGTGGGCGCGGCATAGAAGGGATCATCGCCAGGGAGTGGCACTGCGGCTCGCGCGACCGGCATCGACAATGCTGCCGGCAGCATGATCCCGGTGAGCGCGAGGATCGCAAGCCATTGCCGACCGATCCGCCACCACATCACTTGTGGCCAGTGCGTGCCGTCGACTGGCAGATCAGGCGCAACGGTAGCCGAATGCGCTGTGCGGCAAGCATTCTTCCGATACGTCGACAACGTGTGACCGGATTCCATCGCGCCTCCCGCGTCCACTATCGACGCGTAGGCACTCCGGCCCCGCACCGACCCGCCACGCCCTTATGGGTCAAGGTCACGGTAACATAACGAAGTCGAGTATGCACTGGATCGACCAGGAGCTCAGCGCAAGAGGCGCTGGCCGCGATGGTGGGAAGATGCCGACCGACATGGTCGCCGAGATGCCGTGACACCGATCCCGCCGATCTCCGACAAGGGCCTTGCTGAAGAAGTTTCCAACAACTGTTGCGGTCGCCCTGCGAGAAGGAGGAGGCCCGGTGGACCGAGCCGAAACCAGCGCGAGTGCTGCCATCGACATGGCGGGCTATTGCCCGGCATACACCGCTATCGTGCGGTCCTGCGAACTGCACATAACTTAGTCAGCATAAAACCACATGTAGGAGGCGCAATCGACGTGATCGGTGGTGGGCATGGGCAACAACCACTGGCAGCCACGGCTTCGCCGCGCCGATTCCAGCAAACGGCTGTAGGGTGTTGGTTTCGAGGCCGCCGAAGATGGCTGTGCGCCGGAAAAGGGATGCGTACACCGAGGTCGCGGGCAGGAGATGCGATGCCGATACCATGGATTCGATCACTTGTGCTGGGCGTCATATCGGCAGCCACCTTCGCCACATTGCCCATGGGACCGGCAAGCGCCGCCTCAGTCCCTGACATCCCGGGTGGGCTGGAGTCGTTCTATCATCAGCAGCTGGACTGGAAGCCGTGTCACGACGCGCTTCTCGACGAGGCGGGGGCTCGATGTGCGGGCGTTGTCGTACCGCTCGACTACAGTCGACCGGATTCACGCACGCTGACCGTGGCGATCTCGCGCATCCCAGCCACCGACCCGGACCTCAGACGCGGGATCATGCTGTCCAACCCCGGCGGTCCCGGCGGTCCGGGCCTGAGCATGATGGCCGCCCTGCGGGATCGGTTCACACCGGACGTACGTGCCCGATATGACCTGATCGGCATGGACCCGCGTGGCATCGGCCGATCGGACCCGGTGAATTGTGCGCTGCCGCTGCCCACCGTGTTGTTCTCGGCCGGCTTCGACACCTTCGGCTACGCGCGCGACGCCGCCCTGGCTGCAGCGTTCGCTGCGTCCTGTGTAGCGCCCGATCCTGAGAAGGCCCGCCACATCACTACCCGCAATACCGCCAGGGACATGGATGTCATCCGCAGCGCATTCGGTGAAGGCAAAATCAACTACTACGGCGGCTCCTACGGCACCTACCTGGGTGCGGTGTACACACAAATGTTCCCTCAGCACAGCGACCGGATCGTGCTGGACAGCGCCATCGATCCGGACCGTTACTGGAGCGGTACCTATCAGGACATGGGCGCGATCAACGAAGCCGGGCTCGACGACTGGGCGACCTGGGCGGCCCGCCACGACGCCGACTACCACTTCGGCAGTACCGGACCGCAGGTCCGAGCGTTTGTCGAGGACACGATCCGACGTGCCGCCACGCATCCGGTCATCGGAAACGGTTACCTCATCGATGAGCACACCGTGCCGGTGATGCTGATGGCGCTGCTGTCGAATCCGCAGTTGAACACCAACCTCGCCGACGTCATGCGGATCGTGGCCGACGCAGTGTCCGGGCTGCCCATCGACATGGAGCAGCTGAAAACGAAGATCAGCGGCCCCGTTTCGCTGGATGCCTCGGGCATGGCCGCAGTCCTGTGTGGCGACAAGGCCGCACCCCGAGATCCGGCCTGGTATCTCCGCAACATCGAAAGCGTCCGGGCGACCCAACCAGTGTTCGGCGCGTTCGCCAACAACATCACCGCCTGCGCGTTCTGGCCGGAACCGATCGAGCCGCCCACCGTCGTGCACAATCCGACACCAGCCCTGATCCTGCACGCAACCCGCGACACCCGCGTCGCCTACCAGCAAGGCGTTGCGCTGCACCAGGACCTGACAGCGTCACGATTGGTCACACTGGCAGACACCCGTATTCACGGCATCCTCCGCGCCGACCTGAGCCACTGCGTGAACAACATCGTCAACGCCTACTACCGCGACGGCACCCTCCCCAGCGTCGACCTCACCTGCCAGCCCGACCCCAACTATCTCCCCGACTAGACGCAATGCCGTTCACTGCACGGCATTGCGCTCAGGTATCGGCGCAGGTTTGTTGCGTTCGAGTTTCGCGCGCGGCCGGGTGCCGCTGCCCGCTCGTTGTCACCGGAGCAGCCAGTGGATGTGGTTGCCCGATGACCGCGACCAACACCTTCGCGCATTCGACGAGGGATCGCAGATAGTGGCAATCGTCATCAGCCCCATGCCCTCGGCGTAACTACACGAAGGCATTCGTCTTGGGAATGGTGCCGGTTGCCAACCTCTCAGCCGAAACGCCGGACCAGGCTCGCCACTCGCAGATCACGCATCCGTGTCAGGTGGGCCGACATTGCGGCAGTGGCGAGTTGGCTGTTTCCCGCACGCACGGCGTCGAGCACCGCTTCATGTTCCTCGACCGTTCGGTCGACCATCGCCGTCGATGATCGGTTCGGCCGGTATACCGTCAGGAGGTCGTCGAGTCGATCGAGTGTCGAAGCGATGACCTCGCTGCGGGCGGCCGCCCGCAGCGCGCGATGGAACTGCTCGTTCAACGCGCTGTGCGTGGCCGGGTCTTGTGCCGCGCGCCGTGCCTCGAGCAGATGCTCGAGCCGTTCGAGGTCGACACTGCCGCGGCGCTCTGCCGCCAAAGCCGCAGCGGTCGTCTCGAGGGGGATGCGGGCCTCGTAGATCGCGAGGATTTCCTCCGGCGAGCGCTTCCTGACCACGAACCCGCGTGCCGACCGTTCGATCAGCCGGTCCTGCGCGAGCCTGGCCAGCGCCTCACGCATCGGCGTCCGGGAAACCCCGTATATCTTGCCGAGCGCGGTCTCGAGCAACACCGTCCCCGGCGGGAACCGCCCGCCGAGCAGATCGGATTTCACTCGCCGGTAATGCATATCAGGCGACGATTCACCACCGATGTCCTCCGCGCCCAACCATGCCTCCCACCCGCACCAATTCCGGCAGCAACACTTTACTCGGCCCTGCACCACGTCGCGGCAGAGATTGTCGCGCGGTCGCTGCCTGTATCGGTGATCACTGCCACGCCGTGGCAGGTGAGTTCTGCGTCGTCCCGCCGCGGACGTCGGTGCGCTGGTTCGATGCATTCGAGCAGGTCCGCGCCGAGCTGTCCGTGTGCGGGATATCCAGTTCTCGCCTGGCGTTCTCGTCCACCACTGAGCCCGGAATCATGAGGGCGAGAATTCGAACCACGCGGATTCTAAGGCTGTCGTCCGGTGCGCCGGGTGGGAAAAATACCGAAGTGTGGCGTCATCCGACGGCATTGACATCTCAGTCGCGTATACGCTCGTATACACGCCTTGATCGAAGGAGGCGCATGATCGACGATGTCCCGCAATCCCGCGCGGTAGACGATGGCGCCGTCCCGGTCGATGTTCTGGTGGTCCGGTGTCGGTGTGCAGACCTGCTGCTGATCTCCAGCTGTCTGCGTTACTCCTGACCAGGCTCGGGCCGCTCGCGGTGCGGCGTCACCGTAACGGCCCGACCGTCGCCCGAATTCTCGAGAAGACCCACTTCTCGTCTCCGCGCCGCCCAGTGGGGAGGTGGCTGCTTCCTCCTTGATTCCTCCTCTGTGCCGAAAGGCAGTTACCGCCATGTCCGATCTTTCTCGACGCATGCATCTCGGCCTCACCATCTGGCCGACCGGATTCCATCCCGCAGCCTGGCGAATCCCCGGGGCGCCCAGCGATGGCAACTCGAACCCGGCGCTGTTGCAGCAGGCCGCTCGTAGCGCCGAGCGCGGGTTGTTCGACTTTTTCTTTATCGGGGACCGGTTGGTAGGGCTGACCGGGTCTCAGTTCGCGGCACCCAACGAGGTCTTGCGCCCGGAGGCTTTGACGCTGGCATCGAACATCGCCGGGGTGACCGAACGGATCGGCTTGATCACCACGATCAACACCACGTATTCCGACCCGTACAACGTCGCGCGAGCGACGGCGACTATCGATCACCTCAGCCGAGGCCGGGTGGGGCTGAATATCGTGACGGGGAAGAACGCGGAGGCGGCTCGGAACTTCGGCCGGGACCAGCATTGGGACAACGACCGTCGATACGACTGGGCCACCGAGTACATCCAGGTCCTGCGGCTGCTATGGGACAGTTGGGAAGACGATGCCCGCATCGCGAACCCCGGCACAGGCCAGTTCGTGGATCCCGAACGGGTACACCGGATCGACTTCCGCGGCGAGTTCTTCTCCGTCGACGGACCGCTCAACGTCGAACGTCCCGTCCAGGGACAGCTTCCGATCGTCAACGCGGGAGCGTCCGAGCGATCCCGCGAACTCGGAGCCGAGTACTCGGACCTGCGGTTCACCAACTCATCGCAGCTCGGACTCGCCGGCGCCCGTGCGTACTACGCGGACCTGAAGAGCAGGTTGCCCAAGTACGGTCGCGAGGCCGCAGACCAACTCGTTATTCCTGGCATGGCGATCTATGTCGAGGAGACCGAGCGGGAAGCGCGCACGGCGTACGCGACCTTGCAGGGATTACTGGAGACCGGGCCGGCTGGGCGCGCGCAGTTGTCCGAGGTGTTCGGCACCGATCTGACCGAGACGCGGGGGGATGCGCCGCTCGATGATGTCATCGAGTTGGCTGATCTCGCCCCGGAAGCACGCAGGCTCGTGCAGTCGGCTCGCGAACTCTACGGACGTGACGGGGTGACAGTCGCGGAGGTTACCGCCACCCTCGTCCGCAATGGTTTGTTCAAGGAGGTCGTCGGGTCGCCGACGCAGGTGGCGGATGTCCTCGAGGAGTGGTTCGAAACCGGCGCGGCCGATGGGTTCATGATCTTCCCGCCGCGGGTGCCGCACGGTATCGAGGCGTTCGTAGACCTCGTGGTTCCCGAACTCCAGCGGCGGGGGTTGCACCATCGGGAGTACGCGGGGACGACGCTGCGCGATCACCTCGGCTTACAGCGACCCCGTAACCAGTTCGCTGTGACGGCCGAACGCGCGGCGGTGTCCGAATGAGCGAGTCGCCTGTGCCGGTATTCGTCAGCGTGGAGAAACTTGCTGGTCTGGTCCAATCGAATCCTGGCGGTGTGCGGCTGCTGGAGGTCCGCGACGAATCGCACGGTTCGGCAGCGGCCGGCCCGCTCGATCACCTGCCCGGGGCGGTCGTCGTCGACCTCGCCACGGAACTCGCCCGCACCGACGCACCACCGACGGAGGGTCGACGCCCTCTCCCACGTGTCGAGGACCTGCAGCGGGCGGCCCGAAGCTGGGGCCTGCACGACGACTCCACAGTGATCGTTTACGACGACCGCGGTGGACTGGTCGCGGCCCGGGCTTGGTGGGTATTGCGCTGGGCGGGGCTGACCCGGGTCGGCATCCTGGAGGGAGGGCTGCGGGCCTGGATCGCTGCCGGACGGACGGTGGGCCCGATCGCTGAGCGCGTCATCCCCGGCGACGTGACGCTCCGGGCGGGCCAGCTGCCCGAGTTGGACGCCGACGAGGCCGCCGCGCTTGCCACCCGCCACTTGCTGATCGACGCGCGCGCCGAGGAGGCCTATCGCGCAGGACACATCCCTCGATCCCGCAACATCAGCTCCCGGGACGCCCTCACCCTTGATGGCACGTTGCGCGCCGCCGCCGAGCTGCGCGCCCTGTATCGCGTCGCCGCGCCCGACCCGCCGGTCCCTGGGATGTCCTGCGGGGGTGGTGTGGCCGGTGCCTTCGGGGTCGCGGTCTTGGCTCACCTCGGAGTTACGGCGGCGCTGTATGTCGGCTCGTTCTCCGCTTGGAGCGCGGATCCGCACCGCCCGGTCGAGACCGGACCGGAACTCGATCTGTCCACAGCGCAGCGTGCGCGATGACCGACCTCGGTCCAGCCGTCACGACGTCCGTCGACCCCACGGCCATTGATGAGGATCGGCGCACGGGGCCCGGGATCTCCGCGGCCGGTGACGCACTGCTCGACGCGGATCGCAGGCAGGCGATGCGCTTCCGCGGCGCGGTCCTGGCCGGACGGCTCGCCGTGGCGGTAATCGTGCTCGGGGCCTGGCAGCTGTCCTCGGACCGGATCGCCCCGTCGTTCTACGTCTCCTCGCCTGCCGCGATCGCCGGCCGGCTGGTCGACCTCGTCACTACCGGAGAGCTGTGGCCGCACCTCACCGAGACCCTCATCGAGGTGGGTGTCGGCCTGCTCGTAGGTGTCCCGGTCGGAGTGGTCCTCGGCGCCGCCCTCGGCTTCTCCCAACTGCTCAGCGGATGGCTACTGCCCTATGTGATGGCGCTCTACAGCCTCCCACGAGTCGCCCTCGCGCCATTGTTCATCGTGTGGTTCGGTGTCGGCCTGCTGTCGAAGATCACCATGGTCGTGACCATGGTCCTCTTCGTGATCTTCTACAACGTCTACCAAGGTGTGCGAGAGATCGACACCGACCTGCTCGACGTGGCCCGCACGTTCCGCGCCAGGAGCTGGCAGACCGCGTTCTGGATCGTCCTGCCCTCGCTGGTCCCGTGGCTGATCACCGCACTGCGACTGTCCATCGGCATTGCACTCATCGGGGCCGTCATCGCCGAGATGATCGCCGCGAGCGCAGGACTCGGCTACTACATCAAATACGCCTCCGGGTTGCTGGACGTGACCGGCGTCTTCGCCGGGCTGGCCGTCATCACTGTTCTGGCGACTGGCCTCGACCAGCTGCTGAAGTGGGCCGAGCGGCGCGTAGTGCGCCGGCACTGACCAACTTTCGAAAGACTTTCCGCGTAGAACGAAGGAACAACCAATGAGCATCAAGCCGTGGCGATGGATCGCCACGCTCACCCTCACCGCCGTGCTCGCCGCCGGCTGCTCCACCGCTTCCGACACGCCGAACATCCGGGTCGGCATCGTCTGCGGCGGCATCGGCCTGGCCGCACTCACCATCGACGAAGGGGGTTTGCCAGACGGGGTTCAGGCGCAGCAGGTGTGCTTCGACAGCGGCTCCAGCGCCGTCCAGGCACTCGCCGGCGGGAGTATCGACGCCTTCGTCGGCTCCGCTGACCACATCGTGAACAACCGCGCCAAGGGGCTCGACGTCAAGGGCTACGCGGTGGTCAGCGAAAATCCGCCGTACTCCCTGGTCAGCCCCGCCTCTGCGCCGGTAGCGCGGGTCGCCGACCTCGCGGGAAAGTCGGTCGCCGTCACCGCGCCGGGAAGTCTGTCGGACACCGAACTCCAGCGCGCGGCGGCCGAGGCGGGCATCCCATACAAAGGACTGCACGTGGTGGCCGCAGGTACCGGGGCGACCATGCAGGCCACGGTCGAGAAGGGTGGCGCCGCCGCCGGAATGGTCAGCGATCCGCTGCTCACGACTATGGTCCAATCTGGCGAGTTCACCGTGACGTGGAAGCCGTCGTTCCGTTTCATCGCCCTGACCGTGATCGCCAGGTCGTCGTGGGTGGACAGGCACAAGCCCACAATGCAGGCGTTCCTGACGGCGGTGCGGGCCACCCGGGACCGGGCACAGTCGGACCCGACGGGCACGCTGGCCACCGCGCGGAAGCAGGCACCCGCCCTGAGCCCACAGGCGCTGACGGCGGTGCTGCAGGCGACGCTGGATCAGGCGCCCGCCGAGCTCACCATCGACGAGGGCCTCTACCAGGACACCACCGAAGTGCTGGTTCAGGTCGGACAGACGCAGCGGGACAAGATCCCGTCGTTCTCCGACTCCTTCGACTTCAGCCTCGTGGGACACCGATGACCATGGTCCGTCCGTACGACTCCCGCGCCGCGCTACCGTCTCGGTCCGCCGACGTCGCCGTGCGCGATCTGCGCGTCGCCTACCGCACCCGCAACGGTCGCCATCTCGCGCTCGATGTAGCGGATCTCACCGTCGACGCCGGCGAGTTCGTCGCTCTCGTCGGCCCCAGCGGATGTGGCAAATCGACGCTGCTGAAGGCGGTCGCCGGGCTGGTCGAGCCGGCGACGGGTGGGGCGTCGATCGGTGGGCGGCCCGTCGTCGGGCCGCCGCCAGGGGTCGGAATGGTGTTCCAGAACGACGCGCTGTTGCCGTGGCGGACCGTCTACGAGAACGTGCGGTTCCCGCTCCAGGTCGCCGGTGGCCGCCGAGCCGAGCAGGACGCGCGGATTCGCGACCTGCTCGACCAGGTGGGTCTCGCCGAGTTCGCCGGCTACCTGCCGCAGCAGCTGTCCGGCGGCATGCGCAAACGCGTCGCCCTCGCGCGGACACTCGCCGCAGATCCCGTCCTGTTCCTCATGGATGAGCCGTTCGGTCCCCTCGATGCGTTGACCCGGCGGCGCATCGGTGCCGAGTTTCTGCGACTGTGGGAGACCTTGCGAACAACGGTGATCTTCGTGACTCACGATGTCGACGAAGCTCTTCTCCTCGCCGACCGGGTCGTCGTCATGAGCCCGGCACCCGGGCGTGTGCACCGGGAATTCTCGGTCACACTCGAGCGCCCGCGCGATACCCGCGAGCTGAGGTTCACCCCGAGATACCGGGATCTCCACGACGCCATTTCCGACGCGCTCGGCGTTTCGGGCTGAATCTGTGATGTGGTGTCGGATCTTGGTGTGGACGAGTTGGATTGGTGGATGTCGGCGATCGCTGCCCGGTTCGCGCGGTGAGAGTCGCAGGCTCGGGCGCTGGAGTATGTGTCAGTGAACGTCACTGTCGACGTGGCGGATCCCGAGCCAGTTGAGCTGACCGAGCACGACGCCTACGCCTGGACCAGTCTGACCGAAGAGCCGCCCGTCGGTGATGCGGTGATGCGGTGATGCGGTGATGCGGTGATGCGAGTCTTGCTGAGGTATCGGGGAATTGCGTTAGCCGCGGTCGGTCGGACTGCGTCTGGCCCGTGTCCAGAAGAAGTTGGTCGCGGGCGCGCCGTCGCTCACCATTGCGCGCTCTCGAGACTCGCCCTCCACCAGGGCGTCTCGACGAACCCACGGCGGAGGACGAGCAGCACCACACTCGCGGTCCAGCCCTGCACCCCTTCCAGCCGGCCGAGCGTGTTGGTGGTGAAATCGAACAGATCCTGCGTGCTCGGCAGGATCAGCTCGCACATCAACGCGTTGCTGCTCAGCATCGCGGCGACGTACCGCACCCCCCGGTAGCGGGAGAGGGTGCGCGCCACCGAGTCGAGGAACGGGGGGGAGACCGTGATGCTGAGGATGATCTCCGACTCGAATCCCAGCGCGGAGGCCGGGACCAGCGTGGTTACCAGGATGCAGCCGCGGCTCAGGAGCGTCTCGAACCGTCGGCGGACGGTGCTCTCGTTGAGCCCCACCTCGGCAGCCACGGTCCGGAAGCTGGACCGGCCGTCCTCGCGCATCAGCTCGACAATCTGACGGTCCGCCGAGTCGAAGTGGCTGGGATCGCACTGGTGCGCCTCCGCCACCTGCTCCGGCGGGACGTCGCTGAGCAATTGCCGGCTCCAGTCGTGCGCCACCTTGTACACGTGCAAGGTCAGGTCGGTGTCGCAACGCAGCACGCCCTTTATGGCCAGGATCCCATCGACGATCCGCGCCTGCAGCGACTCCTCGCGAGGCAGATTCAGCTCGGCCAGGATGTCGTACGTGCCGGTCACCAGGCCGAGGAAGCGCAGATTGGTGTGCTGGACCAGCTCGGTCAGCACCTCCATCTGGGTGCCCGGCGCGCAGGTGATCCGGAGTACGAACAGATCCGCCCCGGCGTGGTGGGTGCTGGGAACCACCGCGACCCGGACCACCCCGTCGCGCAGCAACTGCTGGCCGCGGCGAGCCACGGTCGCGACCGAGCTGCCGGACAGTTCCGCGATCTCCGTCCAGCTGGCTCGACCGTCGCCCTGCAACGCGGCGATGATCCGCCGATCGAGGTCGCCCAGGTGGTCGGTACTAGTCATCGGCGCCCACCTCGTGGAGGAAGTCCCGCACCACCTGTCTCCACTGCTCTGCCTCCTCGATCTGCGGTGAGTGCCCGGACTTTTCGAACACGACGAGCCTAGCGTCCGGAATCAGGGATGCGATGATCTCGCTGCTCGCCACCGGCGTGATCCAGTCATCCCGGCCGACGGTGACCAGGGTCGGGCAGGTGATTCGGGACAGCAGCGGCTTGATGTCGTAGTTCGGCATGTTGACCGAGAACGCATAGTTGTGCGTCTGATAGCGGTACGGCGTTGTCTCGACTCGCTCGGCCACCTTTGCCGGGTCGTACACGTGGTCATAGAGCGGCAGAATCTCCCGCCAGCAGTCGCGCAGGTCCTCGTCGTCGCGGGTCTGCCCGGTGTTGATCCGGTCGAGTTTGGCCAGGTCGATGGTGACCCGCGTGGAGGTCTCGGCGTTGTGCCGGGCCGCCTTGTCGTTCTCGTGGTCGGCCGAGGTGTCCCGCAGCACGAGCGCACGCACCCGCTCCGGGTGACGGATCGCGTACTCCATCGAGATGAACCCGCCGTACGAGCCGCCGGCCATGACGAACCGCTCCACCCCGGCCCATTCGCGCAGCGCGTCCACGTCGGCCACCCACTGCTCATGGCTGAACGGTGGTCGCCCCTCGCTGACGCCGGATCCGCGGGCGTCGAAAGTGATCACTCGGAAGGTGTCCGCGAACGGGCTGAACGTGGCTCGCGGTTCGGACCGCGAACCGAGACCGGGCGCACCGTGATGGGTGATCATGACCGGGGCGTCATCCGGGCCGAAGACCTCGACCTCGAGTTCGTTGCCGTTGATGGTGAGCCGCACAGAACTTCCTTCTTCCTAGAGCACCTAGAGCGCGACGACGACGTCGTCGAGAGAGCGGGGGTACGCGGTGAACGGTCGGGCGCCGTCCTCCGTGATCAGCATCGAGTCGGAGATGCGGTAGCCGCCGTGGCCCGGCACATAGATGCCTGGCTCATTGGAGACGATCATGCCGACGGCCAGCGGGGTGTCGTCGCCATCGGAGAGCCACGGTGGCTCATGCATGCCCAGGCCGATGCCGTGGCCCTGCCGGTGGCGCAGATATTCGGCCAGCCCGGCGGCCCGGATCACGTCCAGGCACTCCTTGTTCGCCTGGGCGCAGGGCACGCCTGGGCGCAGCGCCTCGCCGCCGATCTGTTGGGCCTGCCTTACCGCCTCGTAGTAGCGGCGTTGTTCGGCGGTGGGCTCGCCGAGGATGAAGGTGCGCTCCCCCTCGACGAACCGGCCGCCGACCGCGCAGCCGAGGGAGAGCATGAAGACGTCGCCAGGGCGCAGCCGGTAACCCGACGGTAGCGCGTGCGGGCGGGCGCTGTTCGGCCCGGCATACACCAACCCGCCGGCCAGCGGCGAGACCACCACCACGTCGGCGTGCTCGGCGTACATCGTGTGCGTGCCGACCCCGGTGATGTAGCCGGCCAGTTCGGCCTCGCTGGGTAGGTCACCGCCGGCGGCCAGCGCGTCCTCGATCAGGGTACGACCGGCGGCCAGCATCAGGTCGGTGATCCGGGCCGCCTCGGTATGCAATGCGATCTCCGCCGGCCGCTTGCGTAGCCGGGTCCGGGTGAGCAGGTCGGTACGAATCAGGGTGGCGTCCGGGAAGGCCGCGGTCACCTCGGCCAACCGGTCCACACTCATGCTGCCCGCGTAGCCGATCCGGCCAGCCACCTGATCGAGGTAGGTGAACGGTGGGCGAAGCCCGGGGAACTCCGGGTAGGCGACCAGCTCGGCCACGGTGCGCTGCGCCTCGGCGTGCTCACGCTCCAACTCGGGCAGCAGCAGCCGGGTGGTCCCGTCGACCGGGAGCAACACCGCCACCGGCCGCTCGCCGGGGTGGTGGAAGAACCCGGTCACGTAGGCGACATCCGACGGATCGTCGGCGAGTATCGCGTCCAAGCCCAACTGGGTCAGTTCGCCACGGAGGTCGTCTTGCAGGGTGGTGTAGAAGGTGGTGGGCAGCCGTTGAGTGTCCAGCATGGACTAGTCCTCCCGGGTACGAGGATTGCGGGCGTCGTTGTACGCGATCGAAATCAAGGTCGCCGACACCACCAGGGCGAGCATGGCCAGCGACGGGAACAGAGTGGTCCACCAGGCGCTGGACATCGCCCCGGACTGCTGCGCCTCGTAGAGGATCCGTCCCCACGACCAGCTGTTCGGGTCGCCGAGACCGAGGAAGGCCAGGCCGGCGGCGGAGAGAACGGCCCGGGAGGCGGTCAATACCACGGAGACCACGATCACTGGGGCGACCGCGGGCAGCAGATGCTTACGGATGATCCAGACGGACGAACCGCCGGTGAGCCGGGCTGCGTCCATGTAGGGCTGCCGGACCTCCGACAACGCCTGGGAGCGGACCACCCTGGTCACCTCTGGCCAGGAGAAGAACGCGATGACCAGCACGACGGTGACCAGGCTCGGCCCGGCCAGCGCCGCGACCAGGATCATCAGCGGCAGCACGGGCAGTGACAAGCAGAGGTCGACCACGGTGCCGATCAGTGTGTCGGCTTTCGGGAAATAGGCGCCGAGCACCGCGATCAGCACGCCGAGCATGATCGCCAGCGCGGAGGACAGTGCGGCGACCACGATGCTGATCCTGGTCCCCCACACCACCTCGGCGAAGATGTCCCGGCCGAGGTTGTCCGTGCCGAACCAGTGTGCGCCCGACGGCGGGTGTAGGACCTGGTCGCCGTACCCGGACGGGAAGGCCGCGATCAGTGGCGCGCAGACGCCGATGATCAGCAGCAGGGCCAGGATCCCGACCGCGATCAGGCCGATCGGGTTGCGCCGGAAGGCCGACCAGGTGGCCTGGGCGGCGGATACCTGGTCGGTGGCCAATGTCTCCAGCGGCTCGGCGGTAACACCGGTGGCGGTCATGCGGTCCTCACTCTCGGGTCGAGCAGGCCGTACGCCAGGTCGGTCAGCACGTTGGCGACCACCACGGCGGCGGCGAGCAGCACGAACGCGCCTTGGAGAACCGGGAAGTCGAGCTGGGTGACCGCCTCGTAGATGCCCCGGCCGATCCCCGGGTAGGCGAAGACGGTCTCGGTCAGCACCGCACCGCCGACCAAGAAGCCCAGTTGCAGCCCGACCAGTGTGGTGGTGGGCAGCAGCGCGTTGCGCAGCCCGTGTTTCCAGACCACTTTCCGGTTGGGCAGGCCCTTGGCCCGGGCCAGTACGCAGTAGTCCTCGCCGAGCGAGCCGATCAGGGTGGAGCGCAGGGTCAGCACGTACGAGCCGAGCTGCACCAGAACCAAGCTGAAACAGGGCAGGATCAGGTGTTCGAGCACGTCGCCGTACCACGCCGCGCCGTAGACCCCGGGACTGTAGGCGCCACCGATGGGTAACCAGTGAAACTGGAGCCCGAACATGAAGAGTAGGAAGATGCCCACGCTCGGGACGAACAGCGACTGGCCGGTTACCCCGCCGACCTGGACCAGTCGGTCCAGCACGCCGTGCGGGCGGGTCGCCGCCAGCACCCCGAGCGGGACGCCGACGGCGACCGTCACCAGCAGTGACGTGATGGTCAACAGCAGGGTCCACGGCAGGCGCCCCATGAGCACATCCGTGACCGAGATCTGCTGAGTGAACGAGATCCCCAGGTTGCCATGCAGCAACTGCCACAGATACTTGCCGTACTGGGCGAGCAGCGGCTGGTCCAAACCGTACTGCTGCAGCAAGATCTGGCGGGCCTGCGGCGTCATATTCGGGCTGGCCACCGCCAGCGCGGGGTCACCCGGCAGCAGCCGGAGCAGCAGGAAGGTGACCGTGGCCGCGAACCACAGGGTCAGTACTCCCCTGCCTAGCCTGCGCACCGCGAATCGGACAACCTGGGGCATCGGCGTCAGCTCTTCGTCACGTTGGCCAGCGACTGCGGATCCACGAGGGAGAGCAGTTCGCTGGGCTTGATCACGAACCCGGACCACTTGTCGCTGTGCGCGCAGTAGAGGTTCTGCATGTACATGACGTTGTCGTAGACGTTGTCGTGCACCAGCTTCGCGCCCTGCTGGACCAACTGCTTCTGCTCAGCCTGGTCGGTGGTCGTCTGCGCTTTGGTGATCAATGCGCTCAGCTCCGGGTCGTCGGTCTTCGAGTAGTTGATCGCGCCCTCGGGCAGGAAGGTCAGCGCCATGTTGGTGGTCGGGTCATCCATGATGGCGAAGTTGCCCGCATAGATGTCGTAGTCACCCGCTGCTGTCTTGGCCAGGTACGTGTTGCGATCCATGCCCTGCAGGTTGATGGTGATGCCGGCCTTGGCCGAGTCGTCCTTGACCATGGTCGCCCACTGGGAGGTGACCGCGTCCTGCAAGGAGTAGATCATTGTCAGTGAGAGGGGCTTGCCAGGTCCGTAGCCGGCCTCGGCGAGCAGTTGTTTCGATAGGTCGGGGTCGAAGCTGTACTCCTGCGATGACGGGTCGGCGAAGTTCTTGAGCACCGGCGGGATCGGGCTGGAGCCGGTGCTGACCGCCTGACCCTGCAGCACCACCGAACGGATCGCGTTGTAGTCCACCGCGTGGGCCAGGGCCTGCCGTACCTGGAGGTTGTCCAGCGGCTTGCGGGTCATGTTGTACGCCATGTGCGCGTACCCCAAGCCTGGCACCTCCTCGACTTTGATCCCGCTGGCTGCCTGCAGGTTCTTCACCTGTGCCGGCGGTAGCGTGTTGGCGATCAGGTCCACGTCGCCGTTCTTCAGCGCGAGGATCTCGGTGTTGATATCGGGGTAGACCCGGTACACGATCTTCGACACCGTGGGGGTGTTGTTCGGCGCCAACGGGTACGGGGTGACCCGATCCAAGGTGTAGCTCTGCCCTTTGGCGAAGCTGGTCAACTTGTACGGACCGGCGCTGACCCAGTTGCTGTTGTTGGCGAACGTGGCGACGCTTCCCGCTGGCTCGAAGACGTGCTGCGGGACCACGTTCATCCAGAACCCGGCCTCGCTGACCACGGTCGAGTCTGCGGTCTTGAGCGTCAACTCGACCCGGGTGGGCGACGGCGCCGAGGCGGAGTCGACGTTGACCAGTTGGCCGTAGGTGGTGTTGCCGGCCGGCTTGTCCTTCAGGATGGCGTTGATGGTGTAGGCGACGTCGCTGGCGGTGACCGGCTTGCCGTCGCTCCACTTCATGTCGTCGCGCAGTTCGTAGAACCCGGTGGTCGGGTCGGTGTAACCGAACGACTTGGCCAGGTACGGCTGCTTGGCGCCGTTGGCGTCGATGGTGAGCAGCCGCGGATACATCAGGCTGGTGATCCAGTTGTCGGTCCGGCTGTTGCCGACCAACGGGTTGAAGTTGACCACATCGGTGGTGGTCGCGATGGTGAGTACGGCGTCGCTGCCGCTGGCCGAGTTCGACGGCGCGGACGGGCCGCAGGCGCCGACCGCGGACGCCACGACGAGGGCGGCGACCGCGACGAGGGGAGAACGAACACGCATTTAGACCCAGACCTCCTCGAGGACACGGAGGGTGTTGCCGCCGACGACCTTGCGGATCTCGTCGTCGGAGTAGCCGTGGCTGACCAGCCATCCGATGATGTTGTAGAAGCATTCGGCCGGGTTCTCCAGGCCGTCGACGTACTCCACCTTCGGGTGGTCGACGTGACCGTGTGCCTGAGCGATGGACAGGTTGCTGGAGAACGCGTCGTGCAGACCGACGTGGTCACCGAAGAGGGTGTCCGGACCGAACGTCACGTGGTCGATGCCGATCTTGTCGACGAGGTGCGTGAAGTGGTCCATCACCGACTCGAGCGAGTGGCTCGGGTGCGCTGCGGACAGGGTGGTGTGCGGTGCCGCCTCGATCCCGATCACGCCGCCGCGCTCGGCACACGCTTTGATCAGGGCGTCCGGCTTCATCCGGTTGGTCGGCCACACCTCACGGGAACCGCAGTGGGTGATCATGACCGGCTTCTTGGAGTAGTTGATGACGTCCAGCGCGGTGCGGTCGCCGGAGTGCGAGATGTCGATGGCGAAGCCGAGCTTGTTCATCCGTTCCACGGCCCGCTCGCCGAAGTAGGTCAGGCCGCCGTCGCCCCGCTCCTTGAGCCCGCTGCCGAGGTAGTTGGCCTCGGAGTAGGCGATGCCGATCTGCCGTACGCCGAAGCCGTACAGCACGTCGAGCCGGTCCACCTCGTTCTCGATCGGGGTGGCCGCCTCCAGCGCGAAGACGTGGGCGAGCCGGCCGGTCTCATGCGCGTAGTGGATGTCCTTGAGCGACTCCGCCTTGATGACGTAGTCCTGATGGGCCAGGTCGGCCATCCGAACGCCGAGATCGAAGAGCACGTCCTGGTATTTCCAGCCGGCGTCGCTGGAGATGCAGCAGGTGCCGTCCATTCCGTTGTCGAAGACCGCGGTCATGCCGGAACGGGCCAGGCCCTTGTAACCGGTTGGTTCCCGGCCTTGCCGGATGTGTTCGCGGAGTAGGCCCATGTCCTCCGGGAAAATCTGGACATGGTCGTGCAGGGAGATCACGATCTCGTCGGTGAGTAGCCGAACGGTTCGCTCCCGCTGGCTGTCCGAAAGCTCCAGGCCTTGGTAGGCGGGCACCCGGCTGATCTGTTCGGCGTACTTGAAGACCTTGTAGTCCTTGCCCGGTTCCAGATAGTCGTACGCGGTGTAGCCGGTGTATAGCTTTGCGCTCTCAAGCATTGACGCTCCCTGTCGGCGGTAGCGCGACGTCAACATGTGGTGTTTCTTGGTGTCATCCATTCGGGCACCCGGTGATGTCGCAATGTTGTCGCCGCCGCCGGTCTTACCAGCAGCGGGGTGACGCATGCAAGGCTTGCAATAATCCGGTACAGAAGTCAAGATGCAAAAGAGAAATCGGCACCAAGGGTGCTAGTGGAGTGATCTACGGGCAGAATCGTCCGAATTATTTACCGGGAGGAAACACATGGGTGACCCCCCCGACTCCGCGTTGCATATACGCGGCCTTTCGGTCACTTTCGGCACTCGGCGTGGGCCGGTACCGGCGGTCGTCGGCGTCGACCTCGATGTTGCCCCAGGTGAACTGGTGGGGCTACTCGGAGAATCCGGCTCGGGCAAGTCGGCCGCCGCCCGGGCGATGATGGGACTCTCCGCCCGCAACGCCACGGTCACCGCCGACCGGATCCAGCTCGGCGATACCGATCTGCTCGCCTTGACCGACCGGCAACGCCGGGAGATCCGGGGCAATCGGATGAGCATGGTCTTCCAGGATGCGCTCTCCGCGCTGAATCCGGTGCTCTCCATCGGGGACCAGCTCGGCGAGCTGTTCCGCGAACACCGGGATGCCTCCCGCCGGCAGGCCCGGTCGGCTGTTATCGAGTTGCTCGGTGAGGTCGGAATTCCCGCCCCGGCGAGCCGGGTCGACGACTACCCGCATCAGTTCTCCGGCGGCATGCGCCAACGCATCCTGATCGCGATGGCGATCGCACTCCGCCCCGAACTGGTCATCGCCGACGAGCCGACCACCGCACTCGACGTGACCGTCCAGGCCCAGATCCTGGACCTGCTGAACAAGCTGCGCAGTGAGCTGAACATGGCGGTCCTGCTGATCACCCACGATCTCGGCGTGGTCTCCGAGGTCGCCGACCGGGTGATGGTGATGTACGCCGGCCGGGTGGTGGAGGCGGGCGGCGCCGACGATCTGCTGAGCCGACCGGCCCACCCCTACACCGAGGCGCTGCTGCGCTCGGTGCCCCAGGTCGAACACCATGGCAAGGACCTGTACGCCATCCCGGGCAGCCCACCCAGCCCGGCACATCAACCGGCCGGCTGCCCATTCCATCCTCGGTGCGCGATGGTCATCGAGCGCTGCCGGACCGAACGTCCCGAGCTGACCGTCGTCTCCGGCGGCCGTACTGTGGCTTGTCACCGAACCGAGGAGGTCCGCCATGCCGCCGTCACCGGGTGACCTCGTGCTCGACGCCCGAGACCTGCACAAGACGTACAACACCGGCCGGTCCGGTCTGCGCCGGTCCCGGGTCAGCGCGGTGGACGGGGTGACCCTGCGGCTGCACGCTGGTGAGTCGTTGGGCATCGTCGGCGAATCCGGCTGCGGCAAGTCCACGCTGGCCCGGATGCTGGTCGGTCTAGAACGGCCGGACTCCGGCAGCATCGAGATCCACGGTAGGGACGTCACCCGGGTCCGGGGTCGCGACCGGCGGCTGCTGCGCCGGCAGGTGCAGATGGTCTTCCAGGACCCGTACACCTCACTGGATCCCCGGATGAGTGTGCTCGACCTGATCTCCGAACCGCTGGTGGTGCACAAGCGGGTGTCCGGCGGCGCGGCCCGCCGGGACAAGGTCGCCGAATTGCTCAGCCTGGTCAATCTGGCGCCCGAGCTGATGCACCGCTATCCGCACCAGTTCTCCGGCGGGCAACGCCAGCGGATCGGCATCGCCCGGGCACTCGCCCTGGATCCCGAAGTGCTGGTCTGCGACGAGCCGGTCTCCGCGCTGGACATGTCGGTCCAGGCGCAGGTGGTCAACTTGCTACGCGACCTGCAACGGCGGATGGGCATCGCGTTGCTGTTCATCGCGCATGACCTGTCGGTGGTCCGGCACGTAGCGGACCGGACCGCGGTGATGTACCTGGGCCGGCTCGCCGAGATCGGCGACACCACCATGGTGTACGAGGATCCAGCCCACCCGTACACCCAGGCGTTGCTGTCGGCCGCACCGGTGGTGGACCGTAGCCGACGTCGGTTGGCCGACCGGATCATGCTCGCCGGTGATCCGCCCAGCCCGACCAATCCGCCCACCGGCTGCCGGTTCCACACCCGCTGTAGATTCGCCCAGCAGCGGTGCGCCGAGGAACAGCCGGTGCCGCGCCCGATCGACTCCGGCCTGGACCGGACCGTAGCCTGCCACTTCGCCGAGGAGATATCGGCCTCGGCGGTACCGCCGACATAGGTCGGACGACCGCCGATCGTCAGGTGACGACCCGCAACGCAATATGGGTCAGCCATGACTACTTCCGCGCCGCAGGAACGCTACCAGCACGAACTCGACGTACTCGGCGCCGTCGACGGGGCGGGCCGGACGAGTTGTGGGTTCTGGTCGAGCCGTTACTTCCGGAGCCCATTACGCGCGCAGGGCGGTAGCGTCGCCCCGGCCGACGAGCGTGCGGTATGCAGGCGCGGTGTTCGTGCTGACCGGTGGTTGTGCATGGGGGTTGCTGCCGCCCTCGTACGGCGGGACGACCGTCGGCGCCGAGCAGATCGCATTGTCCAACTGACGTGACAGCGAACGGCGGTAGCGGCGGTCGGTGCACGAGCAGCGGACGGTGTTCACTGGTTTCACCGGTCCCGGAGCCCTTTCCAGTGGCGTGTCCATCGCGACACCTTGCGGGGCAGACCTTCGCACGCCCACGAACGCGCCACCGCCGCAACGGTACTCATCGAGAAGGATGCATGTCGGGCGGGGCGCTAGGCGGTCTGGTAGTGGATGTCGTGGCGCGCGGCGACCGGGTTGATCTCGGCCGGATCGAGCGCTCCATCGGTGAGTACCGTGGGACCGGCTTCGAACAGATCCTCCAGGTAGCACTCCCATCCGCGCCAGAGGAAGGCATCAGCCGCGAAATGGATTTCCTGGCGCTTCTGAAAACGCCTTCGCCTCTTCACGCCGCCGCCCGGATCCGCCAGCATCGAGGCTCTCGAGCTCCTGCGTGTCGTCGGCCCGGAGACCGCCCACCGCAGCCACCAACACGAGCCCAGCACGGCTCACAGCACTCACCATGACCCGGCACCTCTTGCGGCGCCTTTCCTCATGGTTCACCACGACGGCCTTCAGCAACGCAGCATAGGCGGTTGAATCCTCACTCTACAGGGCGGCTCCGAAGGGCTAGATCTTCATTTTCTACCCAGCGCCGCTCCAGTTGGGTCTCCTACGCCGACTTCTCTTTCGCACTCAGGACGCAACACAGGTATTCACAATATCTCTTGCACGTAATTGTACTGAGCCGGTTAAGAGCTGAATCCGATCCCTCACGAACTCTCCGGCCCGAGCAGATTTGACCGATACGTCCAGGTCTAGTCATCAGAAAACGGACGAAAACGGATCGAGAGACCCATTGCCGTGGTACCGGTATAGGTGCGTTACTGAAATGGAGCCAGGACCAAGCGAGTTGGCCACCCTGATGTAACGGAACCCATTCCTACCGTGGGCAAGGAGGCAGCACTATGTTGCCCATCACCTCCCCGCCTACGGCGCCAACCCTAGTCTCGGCGAGCCCAGGTTCGGGACCAATCATCGGCGGAACCGCGGTCACCTTGACCGGGACGAATCTGACTGGAGCTGCGGCGGTAAGATTCGGCACCACTCCAGCTATCTCATTCACGGTCGACTCGGCAACGCAGATCACAGCTATTTCTCCTGCTGTATCGGGAGTCGTGCTGGTCACAGTCACCACGCCGAGCGGGGTGAGTAACGGAGTCTCGTTCACTTATGCGGGCAGGTCTCCGCTGTCCAGGATGAACTTCGGTCCGGGGACGTCGATCATCTCTGACGGCGGACCGCCCTGTGGAAGCTGGGGCACTGTCGCGGCTGTCGGATATGACAAACTCGGCAACCTGGTAGCCCTCACGGCCGGGCACATGATGACTCGAAACACCGGAACTCAGGAGGTATTCCTTACGGGAAATCCCGGACTCGGTCCGATCGGTTACTACGCCACGTGGACCACGAATTGGCCCGGGTTTCCGTCGACACAGTTTCCGGTTGATTCGTCGAAGGATTACGCAGTCATCATGCTGAACGAAACGAAGATCAATCCGATGAACACGACGCCGAACGGGACCGTGATCAGCCAGATCGGTGCGGATCCGGTTCCGCTCTCGGACATCATGTGCAAGTACGGCCAGGTGTCCGGAACGACATGTGGTCTCGTGATCGAGTATAAAAACAACGTCATTCGTTCCTGGGCCGCAGTTGTTCCGGGCGATAGCGGTGGCCCGGTGACCACGGCGAGTGGTTTGGTTGGAATCACCTCCGCAATCAATCCTCTCAGTCCGTGGGCACCGTTTCAGTTCTCCGGTATCCATGGCATTCTCGACGACATCGCAGCGCAAGGACCGAGCACAATCGGAATCGGATTCACGCCGCTTCCGTGATTGCTCCGGACGGCGCGCGCCAGCGTGGCAAAGGTAGCGGAGGTCTCGACGTGGGTGTCGATCTGTCCGATGCTGCACCAGCGGCATCGTTCACCGTCGACTCCCCCACCCAGATACCACCGTCGCCCCCGCCGGGACCGTAACGGTACTGGTCACCGTCACCACCGCGGGTGGAACCAGCAACGGCATCACCTACACCTACGTCGCACTACCCGCCCTCACCACGATCGTCCCGAACGTGGGGCCGGTGGCCGGTGGGACAAAGGTCGTGATCAGTGGAACAGGCCTGACCGGAGCCACAGCGGTCACCTTCGGCGCCACCCCGGCGACCTCGTTCACCGTCAACTCCGACACCCAGATCACCGCTCTCGCCCACGCGGGCGCGGCCGGGACAGCGCAGGTCACCGTCACCACGGCGGGTGGAACCAGCAACGTCTCTGGCCGGTGTCTCATGTCTTCCGCGCCGAGTTGGTCGTTGTTCGCGTGGATAATGGGAAGATGCACCCGCATGGGACGCTGTCCAGCTCGGGAAAGGGTTTGAGCAGAGCCGAACTGCTGGCCGCGATATCGCTTGCGATCGACCTCGGTTTGGGTCAGCCGATGGAACACATGCTTCGGTCGTCCTTGATCGCGACGCGGATCGCCGAGCGGATGGGGCTCGACCTGCGACAGCGAGCGACCGTGTACTACGCCAATCTGGTCGGGTGGATCGGGTGTCACGCCGACTCTCACGAACTCTCGGCGCTCTTCGGTGACGATATCGCCTTCCGGGCCGACACCTACACGGTGGACATGACCGGCCTGCCGTTTCTGCGGCTGATGATGAGTCATGTCGGACGCGGATTGCCAGGCTGGGAACGCGGCATCCGTGCCACTGCGTTTCTGGTCACGGCGCGCAGCCAGGTCGCCACACTGATCCAGTCGCATTGCAGTTCCGCCGGGCTTCTCTCCGATCGGATGGGCTTGGATGGGCAGGTCGGAAAGGCGCTGGCCTACGTCTTCGAACGCTGGGACGGCCGGGGGTTGCCCAACGGTTCCCGCGGAGAGGATATCCCGGTCGAGATCCACATCGCTCACGTCGCGGACGTCGTCGAGGTGCACCTGCGGACCGGTGGGCTCGACCACGCGAAGGACGTCCTGCGTTCTCGGCGCGGCAGCCAGTTCAGCCCAGCTGTGGCAGCGGTGTTCGATCGTGATGCGGCGGCGATCGTGGACGGGTTGCTCGAAATCGACGTCTGGACCAGTGCGTTGGCCCAAGCACCGGATCGTGACCGAACCCTGACAGACGAGGAGAGCGACGAGTTGCTCGAGGCCATGGCTGATTTCGTCGATCTCAAATGTCCGTTCACTCTGGGGCATTCGCGTGGCGTTGCGAATCTGGTGGCCGGGGCGGCCCGACACCTGGGCATGTCGCCGTCGGACATCACGCGTCTCTACCGTGCCGGCCTGGTGCACGGTCTCGGCAAAATGGGAGTGTCCAACCAGATCTGGGAGAAGAAGGGGCCGCTCACTACGGCTGAATGGGAGCGGGTACGGATGTATCCGGATCTGACCGGCCGGATACTGAGCCGAGTCAACGGCTTGGAGGCGGTCGTGCCCGTCGCGATGAAGCATCGGGAACGGATCGACGGGTCCGGCTTTCCCCGGGGGATCGCCGGCGCGGAGTTGACCGCGCAGGACCGGCTGCTTGCCGCAGCGGAGGCTTATCAGCGACTGCTCGAGCCGCGTCCCCACCGTCCGCCGCTCGATCGTCGGGGTGCTGCTGATCAGCTACAAAAGGATGCGCGCGCCGGACGCTTCGACGCCGAGTCGGCTGCGGCCGTGCTCGCGGTGGCCGGTCCGCGGATATCGCGGCGGACGCCTTGGCCCGCCGGGCTGACCAGCCGCGAGGTCGAGATCCTGCGGCTCGTCGCGCAGGGCCGGTCGAACCGAGAAATCGCCGCCGAACTGTTCATCGCCGAGAAAACGGCACGCAACCACGTCGAACGTGTCTACGCCAAACTCGGCGTCAACAACCGCACGCAGGCCAGTCTCGCAGCGATCGATCGGGGTCTGGCGGGCTTCCGGGTCAACGCGGCCGTGGGAAAGTGAAAGCATTCGCCGCGCCGGATACTTCAGCTCGGCAACCGCAACCACCAATAATGCTGCCCGGTGCGATATGGCTCAGCACATAGTCGATGCGCGTCCGGGGTGGACGGCTGGCAGACGAGCAGATCAGCGGGCGAAACGCGCCGAATACCCGGTGGATCAGCACAATTGGGACCGATAACCGGTGGGCCGAGCCGACAGCGCGCGTCCGGTTCGCGGCCCAGACATCGACCCGGCGCCGCTTCGGCCCACCTGGACTCGTCTTGACGGGCCGGTGTGGACATCGGGCTGTGCGCTCGGAAAATCGTTGGTGCCACACACCCGGAGCCCGCCGACATCTGCTCAGACATCGGGTGTGACCGACTGCGCGGGGTCTTCATCACCGGGATGCGCCGGGTTGGGACCGCCGGTTCAAGACCCATACTGTGGCCAGCATGAGGCCAACGGTAAATGAGGCGAGCGCGATAAGACTGGCGCTGGTGCTTCCGTGGAAGGTGTCGCGGTAGGCGGACATGGCCGGCACCGCGGCGGTGTACCGGTCGAGATCCAGGTCGTGACCCAGTGCTTCGAATGCGTGGCGGTTGGACAGGCCGAGACTCATCAGGCGCCCCGGGAGAGCCATCTCGTCAACGGGAACGATGGCGCCACCGAAGAGAACCTGAGGGAAGCAGAGCATCGGGAGGGCGAGGGCGGCCTGCGCCGCGTTGGAGACCACGGCCGAGGCGAGCAATCCGAGGGCCAGTGCCGAGGTCGCCTCGATCACCATCGTCACAAACAGGGCGGCGGACACGTCCCAGCCAACAGCGGGGAGTCGACCAAGCACCCGCAGCACACCGAGGAGTACCGCGCTCACCCCAGCCAGCACCGGAAGCAGGGCTGTCACCTTGGAGGCCACGTAGGCGCCCACGCTGAGCCCCGTCAGCCGCTCACGCCGGAAGATGGCCATCTCCCCGACGATCTGGAGCAGGCCGTAGGTAAGGCCGAAGAAGAAGCCCGCGAATGCGATCCAGAACACGACCTGGGCCGGCCCGAGGTCGGCTTCGCTATGCGGATCGAACGCGCCGCGTTTGAACAATGTCGCCATCATCGCCGTGACCAGGACCGGTGAGCCGAGCAGAACCGCCAAGGTCAACCGGTTGCGCAGGAGAACATCAACATTGCGTCGTGTAAGTAGCCACCATTGCTGGACCGTGCCCGTTCGCTTGATGTCTGAACGGGTGGCAGGGATGGGCGGTAGAGCCGAGCCAGGCCAGGCATTCGACTTCGCGCGGCTGGCCGCGAATCGCTCCGCCCAGATCTGCGGGGTGTGCTCACGAGCCAGCCGGTCATACACCTCGGCGAGATCCTCCACGCCGAAGTAGCGCCGAGCCTCGGTCGGGCTGCCGGTAAAGGCCAGGTGGCCGTCGCACGCCAGGAATACCACCCGGTCACACCGGTCGATGCCGGCCGGCTCATGTGTCGTGAGGACGACTGTCACCCCGCGCTGGCTGAGTCGGCGCAGCAGGCGCATCACGTGGGCTGCGGTCGACGGATCGAGCCCGGAGGTGGGTTCGTCGAGGAAGAAGAGGTGTGGCCGGGTCAGTAGCTCCACGGCGATACTGGTCCGCTTGCGCTGGCCGCCGGAGAGCGCACGGACCGGCGTCTCGGCCCGATCAGCCAGGTCGAGGTCATTCATGGTCTCTTCGACCATCTGGTCCGCCTCGGCCGCCGATGTGCCTGCGGGCAGCCGAAGCCGCGCCGCGTAGCGCAGCGTGCGGCGCAGGGGCATCTCGAGATGGATGATGTCCTCCTGGGGCACGTAACCGATACGGGAACCGGCGCTGACTCGGGCCCCGACAACGACGCCGTCATGCCGAACTTCCCCGGCAGAGGGTGGTCGCAGTCCCGCGAGGACCTCCAGCAATGTGCTCTTTCCCGCTCCACTGCCACCGGCAATGGCGACCAACTCGCCTGGTTCGACCGACAACGACAGCTTCTGGAGAATCTTCCGCGCTCCGACCCGCCGGCTGACGTCGACTGCATCGATCCGTCCTCCGCCCGGCACCCCAGGTGCGTGATCTGAAGTGCGCTGACCGAATCGCTCGACGGTCGGTGGTTCGAATGCCAATTCGGTCATGACCGGTGATCTCCGTGATTCCTGAACTCGGTTAGTCATGCCCTGATCATCGGTCCGCGGCCTCCGTGGTCGCATGAGGCGTTTGCCTCAAATCGCGCCCACCAGGGATCGATCGCTTCACCGGGCAGCGGGGTCCGCGGTGGACCCAGGTCGGCAGGGTTGCGCGAGGCAACTGTGTCGCGCGGTGTGGACGAGTTGGTGGGCGCACCCAGGGAAGTTCGATGAGGAGACTCGTGCTCGGGCGGTGCGTATTTGCCGGGCGAGTCCGGGAGACGGGCTGCCAAGGAGTCGGCGATGCCCGCGATCGGTCCGAAGCACTCGTCGCGCACCCTACTGCATCGGAAGTGTTCGACCGCCTCGAGCATTCGCGCGCACGGCGTCGGGCGCGCTCGCGCCCGAGCCCGCCAACGTGAGCAAGTCATCACCACCGCAGTCGAGCATTACCTCGCGTCCCGGGCAGTGATCGCGACCTGGGAAGTCAAATGACACAACGACATTGAGTAGATGCACCGACAGATCACGGTGCGACAACCGTATGCCGGCGAGGAGATCGCGAGCCATCGCACCCAACAGCCGTTGTCCGCGAGAATGATCCGCGACAAAGGGCACACCGACGACAACGCCGCCGGACTCCTCGAAATCACGCGAAGCCGGCGCGGCAACTGATCAGTGCGGCACGTACGGCGGCACGTACGGCGACAAGCGCGGACGAAAACGCCAGCGGGGCAGACGATTGCGTCGAGCCCGCGCGTAGCGCACAGCAACGCCGACGACAGCGCCGCGACAACTGACCGGAGGAACACGCTGACCCGCCATTATCGAGGCGACGAACCCGCCTCGGCGGGTACATCTCGATCAGTATTCGCTCGACACCGACATGGCTACACTCAGACCATGACGGGCACGTTGATCGGCTATGTTCGTTGCTCTACCGACGCCCAAGGATCTCACCGCCCAACGCGATCGGCTGCGCGAGCTCGACGTCATACTCTCGCGGCTGCGCATCTCTGGGCCAGGTGCCGCAACGAGCCGTGGCCCATGCAGAGCACTGGGGAGTACGCCATCGCTGGCCTCGCCGAGCTGTTCGCCATCTCCCGGCGCCTCGTCTACCGCACCCTCCAACGCGGCGGCGCCATGCCCCCAGGGGACGACACCGCCACAAATGGGCACCTAACCCTATCCACGGATACGCGGGGCTCGATCGCCTGATGCGCTCCACACAGGATTCCCCGTGAGATTCAGTAAGGCAGCGAGCGAGGCGTGGAAAGGAGTTCGCGATCGCCTGATGAGGGACGTCGGAAGAGGCGGCGACGCCGCCTCAGGCCTGATCCAAGGGAACGGCAGCGCCCCATCGTATGACGCAGCTCGTATATTCCCAGGCGAAGACAGAAGCCTCGAGGAAAGAGTCAGGCGGGCCTCTGGTGTCGAACCGCAACCCAATTCAGCGGATAGTATCGAGGATCCAGTGGATGTTGTGACACCTGTCGATGCACCCCCCCAAATCGACGTCGAACTCCTCAATTCCAAGCTTGCGAAGGCGATAGCATCGGAGCCGCCTATCACCCGTGATGTGCGAGACGTGATACGGAATGTGCGCGGCGGAAAACCTGTTGGTACGGACAAACGCATCAAGGAATTGGGTCCTTACGCTGAAAGGGTTGAGCGCTATATCATCGATCACCCGAATTGCACAATGGAGGAAGCGGCCTCTTCGCCGCCTGACCTATTAAGGTATACTGCACGAATTCCCTCGGGTCGATATACGAGCGGTGTGAACGATATTGTTTCTGGATTGAAATCAAAAAACTACAAACTTTTTCGATGGAAAAATACGTGGGATAGCTCAGGTTACAAAGGGGTCAGGTCATTTTGGGTAGACCATCGAACGGGGCAGGTCTTCGAGATTCAGATACATACACCGGAGAGCTATAAGGCGGCGGTCAAAGAGCATCACATATATGAACAGAGACGTCGATTGAGGGGCCAGCCGTCGATTGTTGCGGTGCTGGAGGAGCAATCCAATGAAATCTTCAAACGCGTCTCCCGGCCGGAAGGTTGGCGCAACATAATTGAACCGCAAATAGATCAGATCGATGGACGGCGGTGAATTCAATGATCAATACAACTTATTATGCCAGTGTAACCCCATCGCACCCACGCTCGGATCCCGCCGGTCTATTCCGTCGTATACATACTGAGCCGCTGCCTGTCGACGAGGCTCTGCATCGCGACCTTCGATGGCATCGAACGGAAGCTCTCTACCTGAACTGGCTGGGTTACGACGATTTCGACTACGTCGAGATCACGGAATCCGAGGCAGAGATGATCATCGATCGATGGACGCAAAAATGGCGGTAGAAACACTCGCCGAAATGTCTGCACATGACGCGGTCAGGTGGTGTGTGGTTCGGGTGCCGACGCGCGGGTGCTGTCGTGCAGACCGGTCGAGATCGTGACGTCTCGGGCACTTGGTCCTTGTTCGCCACAGGGTGGTTCGGGGAGGGGTACGAATATCGCGGACACCGGTTACGTCGAGACCCGCTCGACAAGCCTGCCGTCAGCTGGCTACGGTTCAATCCTCGTCGAAATCCGCTGCGTCCAAATCAGATTCCGGTAAGACGCGAACGAGGATATCGGGGTCGACCGGCCGTTCCGGCGGCTCGGCCGCCCCGTGCCACACCTCGTAACCGGTGTAGCGGGTTCGTCCGGATCGAGCGGACCGCGCTCTACGGCCAGGCGACTACCGAGCGGTGCTTGTTGCGATTGCGGTCGTAGACCGACGGGTATGGAATCGCCTCCGTGGTGAGGCGTTGCGCGACAGCGAGTACCGCTATGCCCAGCGCCTGTTCGGCTGGAACAGTGATCTCCGACGACATTTCGGTGAATCTCGACGGCAGCCTGAACAGGCTGGATGTCGGTTCGGCGAATTTCGGCGTCACGAGATCGCTTGTCAACCGTGCTCAGCGGCTAGGAGAGGCACCACGCTGCGGTGACCGCGGGGGCGCGGAATCACGTTGCGGCGCGGGCGGTGACGGTGTATCGGCTGGTGATGGCTACTCGATTGAAGGCGTTCATCACGATGGTCAACCAGGCGACCGCCGAGATCTGGTGTGGGGTGAGTTCGGTTGCCGCGGTCGCGTAGTGGTCATCGCTGACGTGGTCATTCGAGACGAGGGTGATCGCCTCGGCCAATTGCAGGGCAGCCCGCTCGGGCCTGGTGAAATAGCCGGTTTCGGCCCAGGCCGGCAGGACCGCGAGCCGATCGGGGCTCTCACCCTTCTGCAGGGCGTCGCGGGTATGCATGCGTAGGCAGAACGCGCATCCATTGATCTGGGAGGTGCGGATCTTTACCAACTCGACCAGGAGTGGGTCGAGTCCCGCTGCTGTCGCGCTCTGCTGAGCGGCCTCCGACAACGCCAGCAGTGCCTGGTAGTTGACGGGATCCTGCGTGCCGATGTTCACACGCTCCGGCATGACTTCTCCTCTCGTTGGATGCTCATCTAACCTATCTCGGACTAAATGAATCCGCAATATCTGAGATACGATGTGGTCATGAAGCTGCCCGTAAGCACCGAATGGCTGCTGCACTGTGCGAGCTCGCTGGCACAGCTGGAACCAGGAGGCACCGCGTCGGCGGCGCAGTTCGCACAGTATTTCGACTTACCGGCGGCCTACCTCGCCAAGCAACTGCAGGCGCTGGTGCGGGCCGGTGTGCTGGCCGCGACGACGGGTCCACGCGGCGGATTCCGGCTGGCCCGGCCCGCCGCCGAGATCACTCTGCTGGAGATCGTCGAAGCGGTGGACGGCGCGTCATCTCCTTACGAGTGCCGTGAGATCCGTCAACAGGGCCGTGGTGCGGTGCCCGCCGAGTTGTGCCGGGCCCCTTGCGTTCTCGCGGTGAAGATGGCCGAAGCGCATGAAGCCTGGCGGCGCAGCCTGGCCGCGACCACCCTCGCCGACATTATCGCCGCTCTACCCGATTCGATCCCGGCTCGTACCCGGCTGCGACTGACGGGACAGGAGTAGCCCAGACATTTATCGGATACCACACAGGCACGTTCCGCCGACGTGAGATTTGGCAGACACGGTACGGGCACACACAAGGTGATCCGGTCGTATGCTTTTACGAAGGCGGCGCGGGCTGATGAACGGGGGTGGCGGGATAACGATGGTCGCTATTCGCACTGTCCGGGGTGCATCCGCCGCAGCAGTGGACCGGGCGTTCCGGGCGCTTTCGCCCCACTCCCCCGATACACAAATGCTTGTCGGTGCGGTCCTCCACGCGGATGGTCGACCTCCAGACCTGAGCGTGCTTCGGGACCACATTGCCGCCCGGTTACCCGTAATCCCTGCCCTGACTTCGTATCTACCCCCTGAAGCCACCCGGTGGGCAGTCTCCCGCAACCCGGATCTCGCGGTTCACGTGGCAGAGCGTGTGGTGTCCGGTGAGCAGGAAAACTTGGAAAGTGTCGTCGCCGAACTCACCAGAACCGAATTGCCCGACGACGCCCCGCCTTGGCGACTGTGGCTGCTGCATGGCTATGCCCCACGGCAGTATGCCCTGCTGTATCTGGCCCATCACTACCTGCAGGACGCCGGAGGAATCTTGCGCACAGTGGAGTCGCTGTTCGGCCCGGAAATTCCTGCGGAGGCATCCTCAGCCGTATATCACGGCGTCACCCGGCGTCTCCCCACAGCGGCGGACTATGGGCGTTGTTTCATGATGTCCGTCCGCAACGTTCGGCAGGCGAAAAAGTGGAATGTGCAGCACTGCCGAACAACGCCCCACCGTACGCTCCACTGGAGCCGTGTACCCACCGACGCGCTCGGATCGATCGCCGCGACTTTCGGCGGAACCCGTAACGATGTTTACATCGCGGCCATAGCCCACAGCCTGGCGCATTGGCTGGATACGATGAGTGATAGTCCCAACCCACCCGACCTGGCTTTCGCAGTGCCGGCCAATGTCCGCCGGCCGGAGGAGGTGGATCTGCCGGGCAATCGAACCGCACTTGCCCACATCAGGCTGCCCGCAACGTCTCTCGATCCAGCGCGACGGATCGCCGGCACGATCCGCGCGACCACGCCTTTGAAATCTTCGTATGTCCGAGCAGCGCTACGTGCTGGCGTCGACTACGTGCCGATGTGGCTTGCGCGTGCCACGGTGAACACGATCGCAGGTCGTCGACGTGGCCCGGTAGGCGTATCGCAAAGTACTCTTCGGCACCGCCTGGCGTTCAGGGGCAGTCCCTTCACCGCCGTATACCCAGTGATGTGCGCACCTGCAGGGACTCCGCTCGCGGTCCTCTTGTTCACCTACGAGGGCTATGCCACGGTGTGTTTCAGAGCGGACAGCGGCTTTCCCGGCCTCGACGGGATACACCACACGTGGCGGGAAACAATCCGAACCTGGAGCGCGAGCACGCTCGGAAGTTGACTGCGCGATGCCCGGCGACCATCCGTCTCCCGCGCGCGGGCGAACCTCCCGAGCGGGGTGCGCATCACGCCGACACCTCTGCCCACCGGCCCGGTGCTACTGAAAGTCCTTGGCCTGTCACCGGTCTCTGTCCTTCGTCGATCACCTGGTCAACCATGTCACAGGGCTTGCCTGCCCGACCGATCCGAGCGCACCGCGATCGAACTCCCTGACCCGTACGCGCAACTACACCGCGGTGTACACGGTGTCCTCGTCGACACCACCTCGGCGGGCTTAGTCAAGGCTCCGCGGAGCCGCGACGCCGTCGGACCGGGCCCGGGAATCGTGGCCGGTGGCGATTGCGGCCTACCGTGCCGATACAGCGGCGGCGACCGACGCGCCCAGCTCGACGCGTGTCGCGAAGGCGGAGCCGAATTGGGCGGCAACGCAGGAGAAGTCGACAGCCGCACCGATCGCCGAGCATCCCTGGAACTGAGACCGCGACGGTGCCAGCATGATCCGCCGGGCGAATGTTCGTAGCGAATCCGAACACGCACTGAGACGGCGGCGATCGGCGATCCGGCACGACCGAGACGGCGGTCCCGCCTCGCGCGGGTCAATCGCCTCAACCCGTTATCGGGCAATAGTTTTCGCACCGATCCGGCCGAGATCGCAATGGAGAACCGGTAGTCTGAGTCTCGCCCGGCGGTCAGCAAAGGTCCATATGTCTTCTGTTGCAGTTACTGGTTCGACCGGTTTTCTCGGTCTTCACCTCGTTCGTGAGTTACTTGTTCGCAATCACGATCTCGTCGCTCTGGTCCGCGATCCGGGGGCGCTGGATCGTATCGCGAGGTTTCTCGAACTCGCGGGCGAGCCGCCTCAGTTACTGGATGCGCTGCCCCGGCGAATCCGCATTGTCGAATCCGACGTGTCGTTACCGATGCTCGGGCTGTCCCACAAGGCCTTTCAGCGGCTGGCCGACGAAGTCGACTTCGTCTGGCACAGTGCCGCCAGCACCGAACTACACGACGACCTGGAGTCACTGCGGCCGATCAACGTAGACGGAACCCGCCACATACTCGAACTGGTATCGGCCGGGCAACGCAGGCCGCTGCTGGGTCATGTCAGTACCGCTTTCGTGGCGGGAGCCCGTCGAGAGGGGGTGGTGTACGAGTCGGAACTGGACGGTTCGGCAGGGTTCGAGAACGCCTACGAGAAGTCCAAATTCGAGGCGGAAACACTGGTACGAGACTGGTCTCGGCGGCACGACCGGGCTGTGGTCGTTGCGCGTCCCAGTGTCTTGGTGACCGACCGCCCGCCGCATGCGGATCTGCCGTCGCATACGTTGTTGTCCCTCGGACAGATCATCCGGGATGCTGCTACCCGCCTGTGCGGGACATCGCGGACTGTGGTGCGCGTGGTCGCGCATCCCCAAGGGCACCTGAACTTCCTCCCGGTGGAACTTGCCGCGCAGACCTTGGCTCGGCTGACCGAAGCAAAGCACCCCCGGCGGGTCGCGACGTACCACGTCGTGCACGGACACGACGTTTCGGTGCGAGTGTTGATGGACCTCATGGAGACCCTGGCTCCGTTGCGGATGACGATCGAACCCGCAATGCCTGCCGACCGGACGGCACTGGAAGCATTCCTCGACAGGTCGCCCACGGCGGCAATGCTGAATCATCACCGTAGGTACGACGACACCCGGACAATGTCACTACTCGGCCCGCCCACGTCACCGGTCCGCATCGACCTCGACTACCTGTCAGCGGGTATCGATAACGCTCTGGTAGTCCCGCGGGCCCCGGCCTCAGAGATTTGAGCTGAACATGGCAAACGGCGCATACGACTTGCTCACCGCTGAAGCGAGGAACGATCCCTATCCTGTGCTGGGCCGGCTGCGGAACGATCGGCCGGTGACCTTCAGCGAACAGCTGCAAGCCTGGATCGTCACCAGCTATGCCGACCTCCGTTGCGGGCTGGCGGCCCCGGCGATCTCCGCCGACCGAATCAGCCCGCGCCTGGCCCAGTTTCCCAAAGCCGAACGGGATCGGTTCGATCCGCTGTATGAGATGTTGCATCGATGGCCATTGATGCTCGATCACGGCGAGCATGCTCGATTGCGGACGCCGATTACGCGAGCGATGACACCGGCGACCGTGGCGGGCTTCCGACAACTGATCCGTGATACCGTCCGGTCGATGCTGTGTGAGGGAGTCGAACGCGGCGGCATGGACATCATCGCGGAACTGGCCTTGCCGCTGCCATTGTCCGTGACATCGCGGATCCTCGGCGTCCCCGATGACGCGGTGGGCTTGTTGAAGCGCTGCGCTGTCGACATCGTCGACTTCTTCGGTGCGGATCCACAGACCTATCTGCCCCGCGCAGAGACCGCGATGGAAGCCGTCTTACAGACAAGCGACCTGCTACGTCCGATAGCGCGCGCCCGGCGCGAAAAACCGCGGCAAGATCTGCTGAGTTCCCTCGCGGGCGATCCGGCCCTGAGCGATGACGATATCGTCGCGATCTGCCTGATGATGGTTTTCGCCGGATTCGAGACCACGAGCAATCTGATCGGCAACGGGATCCTGCTGCTGCTCCGGCACCCGGAACAACACGCCGCGGTGCTCCAGGATCGCGGGCTGATCCGTGGCGCCGTAAAGGAAGCGCTTCGCTACGAAAGCCCCGTACAACGCATCTCTCGCCTGACGACTGCCGCGATCACCCTGCGCGGCACACAGATCGAACAGGGTAGCCTCGTGTACTTCCACGCGGGCGCGGCCAATCGCGACCCCGCGGTCTTCCCGGACCCGGATCGGTTCGACATCGGGCGCGGTAGCGACCGACACCTCGCGTTCGGTTATTCGGTGCACACCTGCCCCGGTTCGACGCTGGCGCAGGCCGAAGCAGAGATCGTGCTCGACGAGTTGTGTCGCATCGCGCCCACCGTCCGGCTCGTCGGTGAGCCGATTCGATGGCGGATGAACCTGTCTGTTCGCTCGCTCGAATCACTGCCGGTGACCTTCGTCTGATCCGCGGCGGCCCGGCCGTGGGCCGCCGGTCGGCGACCGTCACAGGCCCAATTGCCGGGCCATCGCGGGATCACAGCGTTCGCCAGCGACGGCAGTCGCCGCAACCGCGGCCGAGAGGTCACCCAGTTCGGATTCGGACAGGGTGAGGTCGGCCGCGAACACATTCTCCTCCAGATACTTTCGACGCTTCGTACCGGGAATCGCGACGACATCCACACCACGGTGATGTACCCAGGCCAGCGCCAGCTGTGCTGCAGTCACACCGCGGTGGTGCGCGAGCGCCTGGAGCCGGGCAACGATGGGCAGGTTGCGTTCCAGGTTCCCGTCGGCGAACCTCGGTTGGGTGACCCTGCGGAAGTCCAGTGGCTCGAAATCTGCTGCCGCAGTGAAACGTCCGGTAAAAAAACCCCGCCCGAGCGGAGAGGCCGCCACCAGAGTCACGCCGAGTTCCCGGCACGTTCTCAAAACGCCGTCCGCTTCCAGGTCACGGGTCCACAGCGACCATTCGCATTGGACAGCCGCGAGCGGATGTACTGCGTGCGCTCGTCGGATCGACGCGGCACCGGCTTCGGAGAGCCCCAGCTCCCGGACCTTGCCCGCGGCGACCAGCTCGGCCATCGCCGCGACGGTCTCCTCGATCGGAACCTCCGGATCGACGCGGTGCTGGTAGTAGAGATCGATATGGTCCACGCCGAGACGTCGCAGTGACTCCTCGCACGCGCGCCGTACATATCGGGCATCGCCGCGGACAGCTCTGGTGTATCCATCCGCGGCACGGACCAGGCCGAACTTGGTGGCGATCACCGCCTCGTCGCGACGTTTGGCGAGCGCGTGCCCGATCAGTTTCTCGTTCCCGCCCCGGCCGTAGATATCGGCTGTGTCGAAGAGTGTGACCCCAAGGTCCAGAGCCCGATGGATGGCGGCGGCAGACTCGACATCGTCTGTCGGCCCGTAGAATTCGCTCATTCCGGCACACCCGAGACCCTGCGCTCCCACAGTCAGACCGCCGACTCTGCGTATTTGCACCGAAGACCTCCTCTGCGTTCGGTCATGTTGTCATCGCCATACCACTTTGCCGCGCATCAGGAAATCCGCCAGGTATCCATCCGGTGGAATGCCCGCCTCCATAGCGCATGTCGGGTGGCTGCCGATATGGACGTTGCCGATCGACGGTTCGGCGACCAACTGCTCGATCAGTTCCTCGTCATCGGTCACCGCCGTCAGCACGAGCGTGTTCCGCAGCGGTCCCGGCCCGTGGGTCGGAGACCACGGGGCGACCCACACGCAGGGGAAGGGCAGTTCGACACCGATTTCCGCGGCCCCTGCCCGGTCCGCTTGCAGCACCGCCGGCCGCAGCACAGCGCTGCCGTCGCCCAGTTCGTCCACGACTCCGTCGCTGCCCAGCCAGTTCCGAGCATCCTGAACGTGACGCCGCAGGTACTGCTCGATCACCCGTGCGCTCGCCAGCGAACGCACGGGAAGTACTGCCCGGTCGTCCTGCGGCGGCAAGCTCGGCAACTCGGCCAGCCGCGCGGCCAGGGCTTCGGCGAGCGGCCCCGGATCACCGTCGACCAACACGGTTGTCGCATTCACACAGGTGGTGCCACCGTCGTTGGCCACCGAGTGCACCACCATGTCCAGATGATCACGCCAGTCGTCACCGGCGAGCAAGATCTTCGATCTCCCGGCGCCGTGCGTGGCAACGGTAGGGTCGGTCGCGTACCGGCCGGCCAGATCCGCTCCGTACACCACCGCCAAGTCCGCGCCGTGGATCAGTGGATCTACGCCCTCGGAGTCCGTCGGCAACAAGCTCACCTGATCCGCCCCGAAGCCGGCCGCGCGCAGCGCGGCAACGAGACGGTGCGGGGTGAACGGTTCCTGCCAGGAGGGCCGCACCGCGACGCGATATCCGAGCGCCGCCGCCTCCAGCCACTGCGATTGCACGGCGGGGTGATTACCCGCCGCGCTGACGGCGAGCACGTCACCGCGCCGAACCCAGCTGACGCGGCGAACTCCGAGTTCGGAACCGGTGCGAGCGCCGTTGTCCGCCGCCGCACGCGGACAGGCATCTGTCACCGCGCGTTCGACTTGTTCCGCGCAGGTCTGTATCCAGTGCGTCGCGCGGCGCACCGCCGCGATCGGCACACCACTGACCCGGCAGGTCAGCCACTGATAGTCGGCAGGCGACAGCCCGCACAGCGTGCTCGTCGCGAACAGGTGACCTGCCCGCGCCAGCATGGCGATGCGCTCGTGCGCCGGCGGCGCCGACGCTTGGCGCAGCGCGGACAATGCGCGACTCACGAACACCTGCGGCGCCAGGCTCAGTTCGGCAACCGAACTTCCGGTGACGTCGTCGACGCGTTGGCGGGTTACGGCACGGAACGCACCGCGCGGGCCGAGCACGTCGAGCTGCACGGGGTCCGGCATCAATAGACGCCTTCGATGATCGTTGTCCCGGCGAACGCAGTCATCGATGTGATGTCAGCGACCGAGTCGCCGAGGCGCCCCGGCGGCGGCTCGACCCGAATGGCGAGATCGCGCTCGGAGTTGTTGGGCAGCAACATCGCTCGGCTGACGTGGTTCACGATCACCTGGCCACGCTCGCCGTAGGCGACGGGTAGCCGGGTCTCCGGATCGACGACCTCGAGGGTGATGTGCGGAGAGAAGGTGTCGTAGACGCACCGACTATCGTCGGACAGACCGGGGCGCTCGATCGTCGTGCCCAGCATCGTGACGTTGCCGTAGTAGCCATACAGTTCGATGCCCGGGAACACGTCGGTGCGCAGGAACCAGCGGGTATCCGGATCCATTCGCGCTCCCCCCCACACGATCAGCTCGACCTTGGCGTTGATCAGTTCGACCAACTCGTCGTCCCGGCACAGCCGCTCCAGCAAGGGAGGAGTGCACACCAGCACTCCGATGTCCTGGCTGCGCAGGACGTGCGCGCTCTGCGCTATGAGATGGTCGACGTAGCGGTCGGTGACGGCGGACTCACCCGCACCGATCATCTTCTTCACCCAGCGAGGATCCATATTGATACAGAAGCGGACACCTCCCCGGCGCCGGACCAGTTCGGCGGTCCAGTCGCCGAACAATTGCGGCCCGCTCGGGACCAGGGTCAGCCAGTTGACGCCGTACGGGTGATTGCGGGCGTCCATGTCCCGCATCGCCCAGTCGATGACGCGGTCCATCCAGTCGGCCAGGAAGACCAGGCGTTTGGGGCTGCCCGTCGTACCGCCACTTTCGTAGACCCCGAACACCGGGGCGTCGCGGCCGTACCCCCGCGGAATCAGGTCCTGGACCGGCGCCGTGCGTAGTTCGTCGACAACGTTGGGAAACCGCCGGAGGTCGGCGAAGGCCCGGACATCGTGGACCGGATCGAAATCGAGCGTCGCGGCGCGGGCGAGCCAGAAGTTCGAGCCGGTGTCCGGGGAGAAATGCCAGCGCATGGCCGCGGCCAGGAAATCCTCGGTGTCGGGCGTTTCGCCGATGGTGGGCTCGAGAACCGAGTCCGGGAAGCCTCTCATGCGGATTCCTTTCGATCCCAAGTGTTTTCGCCTCGACGCACGATACGATCATGCCTCGAAGCGCAATGTGAACACTTTCCCGCGAATGCCGACCCACCTGTAATGCAAAGGCCCACAAAGGAAGTGTGCTGTGAACTCTAGCGAAGAGTCGATCGTTGCTCCAGATCGTTGGCAGCGGGGAGATGGTGGGTTCACTGTCGCCGACGACCGGCGCCTCGTCGAACTTGTTCGTGAGGCGGCCGCCCGAGCGCACGGAAACATTGCGGCCGAGGCCATCGCGATCGACCGGGCGTTCTGGGACTCCGGTCTCGGATCGATCGCCGGCGTAGGGCTGGCCAACCTCCTGTCCGACGCGCTCGATGTACCCATCGAAGCAAGTGTTGTCTTCGAGTACCCGACCCCGCGGGCACTCGCCGAATATCTCCGGAGCATCCTGACCGCCGCCACGCACTCGACGCGACCGACCGCGGCCGCATCGGATCGCGTCACGTCCGACGAGCCACTCGCCATCGTCGGAATGAGTTGCCGGCTGCCCGGCGGAGTGGCGTCCGCCGACGATCTGTGGCGGCTGGTCGCCGAAGAACGCTCGGCCCTGTCCCCGTTCCCCCGCGACCGGGGCTGGGACCTGGGCAGCCTCTTCGAACCGGACCCGGACCGCCCGGGCACCTGCTACGTGCGCCACGGCGGGTTCCTCGCCGATGCCGACCGCTTCGACGCGGCGTTCTTCGGCATCTCGCCCCGCGAGGCACTGGCGATGGACCCACAGCAGCGCCTGGTGCTGGAAACGACGTGGGAAGCGATCGAGCACGCCCGGATCGATCCAACCAGCCTGCGTGCGACGCAGACCGGCGTGTACCTCGGTATGACCACCCACGGGTACGAGAGCCTGCCGCATGAGCCCGGCCAGGACGGCGCGTATCTGGGCGCCGGCGACTCGTTCGCGGTCACCTCGGGACGCGTGGCATATGCGCTCGGATTCGAGGGCCCCGCGTTGACAGTGGACACCGCCTGCTCGTCCTCGCTGGTGGCACTGCACTTGGCGGGGCAGGCGCTGCGCTCGGGTGACTGTTCGTTGGCCGTGGCTGGCGGCGTGTCGGTGATCTGCACTCCGACGCCCTTCGTGCAGTTCAGCAAACAACGTGCCTTGGCGCCCGACGCCAGGTGCAAGGCCTTCTCCGCAGCGGCCGACGGAACCGCTTGGGGCGAAGGGGCAGCGGTACTGCTGGTGGAACGACTGGCCGATGCCCGCAGGAACGGACATCGGGTGCTCGCGGTCATTCGCGGATCGGCGATCAACCAGGACGGCCGCAGCAATGGTCTGACCGCACCGCATGGCCCCGCGCAGCGCCGGGTGATCCGGCAGGCGCTGGCCGACGCCGGCCTTGGGCCGCACGATGTCGACATGGTCGAGGCCCACGGCACCGGTACCCAACTGGGCGACCCGATCGAAGCTCGGGCGCTGATGGCGACCTACGGTCACGCGCGCCCGCCCGAGCGGCCGCTGTGGCTGGGCTCGGTGAAATCGAACCTCACCCACACTTTGGCAGCGGCTGGGATCGCTGGTGTCATCAAGGCCGTTCAGGCTATGCGCCACGGCGTGCTGCCGAGCACGCTGCACGTCGACCGACCGGCGGAGTTGGACTGGTCGGCCGGTGGGGTATCGCTGTTGACCGAGTCACGGCCGTGGCCATGCGTCGAACGCCCGCGCCGCGCCGGGGTGTCCTCGTTCGGAATCAGTGGAACGAACGCACACGTGATCCTGGAAGAGGAATCCGCACCCGACGGCCCGGTCTGCTCCGGTCCGAGTCCGACTCCCGAGCCCGGAACCGTGCCGTGGGTGGTGTCCGGCCGCAGCGGTCCCGCATTGCGCGCGCAGGCGGCCCGGCTCCTCGACCACCTGCGATCTCACCCGAATCTCCCGATGGTCGATATCGCTTATGCACTGGCCACCACCCGCACGGCCTTCGCACACCGCGCCGTCGTGCTCGCGGACGATCGGGACGGATACCTCGGTGGTCTCGAAGCGATTGCGGAGGGTCACGAGCAGCCGGGCGTAGTTAAGGGAACGGCGACAACGGACCCCAGGACCGCGTTCATGTTCACCGGCCAAGGGGCACAGCGGGTGGGCATGGGGCGCGAGCTGTACGACCATTCCCCCGTTTTCGCGGATGCGCTGGACACGGTCTGCGCCCATTTGGACCCGCTGCTGGATCGGCCGCTGCTGGAAGTCCTCTTCGCCGACCCGGGGTCCGCTGACGCCGAACTCCTCGATCGGACCGAGTTCACCCAACCGGCGCTGTTCGCGTGTGAACTGGCACTCGTGCGCCTCCTGGAGGTGGCTGGAGTTCGACCGGACGTGCTGTTCGGCCACTCGGTCGGCGAACTCGCCGCCGCACATGTCGCGGGCGTGTTGTCGTTGACGGATGCGTGCACACTGGTCGCCGCACGGGGCCGGCTGATGCAGGAGATGCCTTCCGGCGGAGCGATGCTGGCGGTGGGGGCCAGTGAACGCGAAGCCGCCGAGGCACTGGCGGTGCACCACCTCGACCTGGCCATCGGCGCGGTCAATGGGTCACAGTCCGTCGTGCTCTCGGGCGATGCGACGTCCATAGTCGACCAGGCCGCCTATTGGGAGAAGGCGGGGCGCCGAACCCGGCTACTGCGGGTCGGCCATGCCTTCCACTCACCGCACATGGACGGCATGCTCGAACGGTTTCGACAGGTGGCCGAAAGTGTCACATTCGCCGCGCCGCAGATCCCGATCATCTCGGGAGTCACCGGGGCTCCCCTCACGGCAGAGCAGGCATGCTCCCCGGAGTACTGGGTCCGGCAGGCCCGGGACACAGTACGCTGCTACGACGCGCTGCTCCGGATGGACGCCGACGGCGTCACCGGGTACCTGGAGATCGGCCCGGACGGAGTGCTCACCGCACTGGCTCGCGATTGCCTGCCCGAGGCCCGGCAACTCGGCCCGGTCCTGCGTCCCGGTCGGCCCGAAGCCCGCACCACAGCAACAACTCTGGCCAGAGCCCACGTCCACGGCGTGCCCCTGCACCAGGAAACTCTCTTCGCCGCACTTCGACCGAAAAAGGTCGACCTGCCGACTTACGCTTTCCAACGGCAACGCTACTGGCCCGCAGGCCGCGCAATCCCACGGATCGGCGCCGCCGACCACCCGTGGCTTTCCGCGCCCGTCGAGCTTGCCGGCACCGCCGGACATGTCTTCGACGGCCGGCTTTCCCGCCGCAACGACTCGTGGCTCGACGACCACACCATCCGCGGCAATCCGGTTCTCCCGGGAACAGCTCTGCTGGAGTTGGCGTTGCATGCCGGCGGTCACCTCGGCTGCAATCGGCTCGACGAACTGATCCTGCAGGAACCGCTGGTGCTGCCCGACGACACCGATATTCGGATTCAGGTCGAGGTCGGTGCGCCGGGGGCCGACGGCGACCGACCGTTGACCATCTACGCGCGGCCGGAAACAGCAGTGAATGCCGCCGAACCCGAGCCATGGATTCGGCACGCGACCGGAGTTCTATGTTCCGACGCCGAGCCACCCGCCGGCAATGTGCAGTGGCTTCCGCCCGATGCGGTCCCGCTCCCCGTGGACGACCTGTATGAGCAGCTCGACGCGCGGGGAATGGTCTACGGTCCCGCATTCCGTGGCCTGCGCGCTGCTTGGCGCTCGAATGCCGACATCTACGTGGAAGCACGTCTACCCGAAGGGGTATCCGTCGGTGGGTTCGGCATCCATCCTGCTCTCCTCGATACCCTTCTGCACGCCACCCTCGACACATTGATGCACACCACACAATTCGCGGTCCCGACTGGATTGTGGTTGCCGTTCTCGTGGAGTGGCGTCAGTCGGTGCGCCCTGCGTCCCGGTACGCTTCGGGCCCGGATCCGGGTCGATGGTCCCGATGCGAACGATTCGATAACGTTGTCGCTCAACGTGACCGACGAGACCGGCCGGCCGGTCATCGACGTCGCCTCGCTCATGTTGCGGCCCGTGCGCATGTCCGAGGCCACATTGTGCCCAGCTTCGGAGGTCGGCGCCTGTGTGAAGCACCGGCTGTTGGCCGCGCAGTCCACGGCGGAGGCCCTGTTCCGGCTCGACTGGGTTCCTGCCCCGACACTGGACACATCACCACGTTCCGCGAAACACAGTATCGCTGTGCTGGGCACCGACCGGATCGGCGGGACCGCCGCTCTGGAAACGAGTGGGTACTCGGTCCTGACCGTGCCCGACTGGAACAGCCTCGCTCGCACAGTGGGCCCCGGCGCACCAGCACCGGAGGTGGTGCTGATCCCCTGCGCAGTCCCGGACGGGAACGGCACAAGCGTGATCCAGGCGGGACACGCCGAGACCGCTCGCGTCCTGGATCTGCTTCGCGCCTGGCTCGCTGATGAGAGTTTCGCCGACTCGCGCCTGGCGGTGGTAACTCGCGAAGCGGTAGCGGTCACCGCGGGCGATCACGTCGCGGACCTCGCATGCGCACCGATCTGGGGGCTGGTCCGCGTCGCACAGACCGAGAACCCCGATCGGATCCTGTTGCTGGACGTGGACCAGGCCGCCGGCCTGCCTGCGGCCCTGAGCGCGGCGATCGTGTCCGGACAGACGCAGTCGGCTTCGCGGTCCGGCACCGTATACGTGCCGCGGCTGGCGCGCGCGAACACCGGAACCGCGGAACTCGAGCCACCCACCGACAGCTCATCGTGGCACCTGCACCTCGAGGAGTCGGGCGACCTCGACCAGATGACTCTCGTATCCCGTCCTCTCGCACCGCTGACGCCGGGGCAAGTGCGGATCGCCGTGCGCGCAGCGGGTATCAACTTCCGCGATGTGCTGGTCGCCTTGGACATCTACCCAGGCGTGTCGAGCATGGGGCGGGAGGCTGCCGGAGTGGTGACCGAAGTGGGCCCAGACGTCACCGCCTTCGCCGTCGGCGATCGGGTGATGGGCGTGTTCGACGACGCCTTCGCGACCCATGCCGACGCCGATCATCGCTGCCTGGTCCACATTCCGACCGATTGGTCGTTCGCTCAGGCAGCGGGATTCCCCATTGCGTTCCTCACCGCATATCACGCCCTGGTCGATCTGGCGCATCTCACACCGGGCGAGTCGATCCTGATCCATTCGGCCGCCGGAGGTGTTGGCATGGCGGCCGTGCAGTTGGCCCGTCATCTCGGAGCCGAGGCATTCGCCACCGCGAGCCCAAGCAAGTGGGTGGCCCTACGCCGCCAGGGCCTCGACGATCGGCATATTGCGTCCTCGCGCACGCTCGACTTCGAAGAACTCTTCCGGCAGGCAACGGACGAACGCGGAGTCGACGTAGTGCTCAACGCCTTGTCCAGGGAGTTCACCGATGCCTCGCTGCGCCTGCTGCCACGAGGCGGGCGTTTTCTGGAAATGGGCAAGACCGACCTCCGTGACCCCGACACGGTCACCGGCGAGCATCCTGGCGTCACCTACCGGCCGTTCGACCTCGCCGATCTCGAACTCGACCGAGTCGCCGACCTGTTCCGGGCGCTACAGGCACTGATCGATGACGGGGCCATCTGCCCGCTGCCGGTCCGCGCGTGGGACATCCGGCAGGCCGGAGACGCACTCCGCTACGTAAGCAATGCGCGACATACCGGCAAAGTCGTCCTTACCGTGCCGGTCCGGCCGGATCCGGAACGCGCTGTTCTCATCACCGGGGGCACCGGCACCCTCGGCGCTGAGATCGCACGGCACCTGGTAACCCGGCACGGTGCGCGGCGCCTGGTGCTGGCCGGCCGTAATGCGCCGACAGCCGATTCGGCCGCAGAACTCACGACCGAACTGGCTGCGCGGGGAGCAGATGTTCGCATTGTGTCTTGCGACGTCTCGGTGCGCGAAGAGGTCGCCGCACTGCTGGCCTCGATTCCTCACCTGGGATCTGTCGTGCACGCGGCAGGTATCGTGGCCGATGGCACCCTCGAATCCCTCGACACCGACCGGCTGGACCGTGTCCTGCGTCCGAAACTGGACGGCGCTGTTCACCTGCACGAACTGACCCGCGATCTGGATCTGGCCGAGTTCGTGCTGTTCTCCTCGGCCGCAGGCGTCTTCGGCAATGCCGGTCAAGCGAATTACGCTGCGGCCAACACATTTCTGGATGCCCTGGCCTACCACCGCAAGGCCGCGGGGCTGCCCGCCTGCACAGTCGCATGGGGCCTGTGGGCTGCACCGTCGCCGATCAGCAGCGGACTGGACCGAAGCGACCACCGACGCGTCACCCGTGGCGGAATGGTCCCGTTGTCCACCGCCGATGGCATCGAGATATTCGACGCGGCCCGCCGCAGCACCCGAGCGATGACGATTGCTGCACGGTGGGATTTGTCGGCCCTGCGCGCTTCCCGAGCCGAACAGCCGCCGATGCTCCGCGACCTTGTTCCTGGGCGCGAAGGCAGGAACGGCGCTACCACCGAACCAGCCCGACACAACAAGGGCTCGTGGACCGACAAGCTCATCGGAGTCACCGAACCGGAGCGGGACCGTCTCGTACTCGAACTGGTTCTCACGCAGGCAGCCGACGTCCTCGGCTACTCCGCCGGCCACTCGATCGCCGCAGACGAGACCTTCCAGGACCTCGGATTCGACTCACTCACCACCGTGGAGCTCCGCAACCGGGTGAATCGACTGACCGGCCTGCACCTGCGCACCGAGGCGCTCTTCGACAATCCCGATCCCGCTGGCCTCGCACGCCGAGTAAGCAAGGAACTCCTACGACGTCCGGCTGCCGATTCTCCCCAGTAGGGCGGCCGGTGACCAGCCGACACGAACAAATTTTTCAGATTCGCCATCAATTGCCGAAAGGAGTTCAACAGCATGTCGAGCTGGTTGAGCGACGAGCTACGCGGTGTCCTCCAAAAAGATCTCGCCCTCAGTGTGGAGAACATCAGTCCCGACGATCGTTTGATCGAAGATCTCGGCATGGATTCGGTGGCATTCGCGATCGCGCTGGTCGCCATCGAGGACCACACGGGACCGCAGGTGACCGGACAACTACTGATGGAGTGCCGCACGATAGGCGAAGTCGACGCTTTGGTTCGGGTCGCGCTTGCAGGCGGTCCGGGCACATCAGCGGATGCGTAACAGTCTCCGCTCGGACCAGAGGAGTACGACTGTCATGCCCGCCGAAATCGAATTGAGCAGCCTCGACAGCCACCACTTGCGCCTGGATGTTCCCGCACATCCGATGAATTGGGTTCTTGTGCTGGAATTGTCCCCCGAGGGCGAGCCCGTCCGGATCGGCGATCTACGGGCGCGGATCGCACAGCGGTTCGGCGAGAGCGATCTGTACCGATTGGTGCTGCCGACACATCCACGACGCAAACCCCGTTTCACTGTCGCAACCTCGATAGACCCGACCGAGCATGCGAAAGAGCATCATGTCGCGGACCGATTCGGGATGCTCCGGCAGGTGGAGGAACTCATGGGTAGCCGAATGCGGCGTGATGCTCCGCCTTGGGACTTCACGCTTGTCCACCAGCAGGACACCAAATCTCAGGCCTTGCTGTTGCGCGTGCATCATGCGTTGTCGGACGGGCTCGGCGCGCCCGGCTTCGTCGCAATGGTCATCGATACCGTCTCCGGAAGCACCGCTGAGTACCAGCGCTTTGTCGGCACGCCGCGATTCACAGTCGGTCCGGTCGGTGTGGTCGCGGCACTGGCGGCCGGGGCGCGCAGTTCCCGACTGGTCCGGCGTCAAGGTTGGCGCCCGAAACGCATACGCCCGGTGGGGGACCGGGCCGTGCGTCGGGTAGCCGAGATCGCGGTCCCCACCGAAACGGTGCGGCAGAACCGACTGAAGCTAGGCGCCTCGACGCAAGAGTATGTGTATGCCGCGGCCGGGCTCGCGTTCGCCCGGGCTTTCCCGGAACACGCCGACCGACCGCTACGCATAATGTTTCCGGTATCGCTGGACCAGACGATGGCACACACGGGGAATGCCGCGTCGCTGGCGATCCTCGAACTATCCGACGCAGCGGATTCATTGTCGAAGCGAGTCCACAGCATCCAGACGGCACTGCGCAGTTCGGATCCGTCGCGCCAAGCCATGGACGCCCCCAAGACCTCACACGGATTGAGCTATCTGCCGTGGCGCGCCCAGGTGTTGATGACCCAGCTGATGGCAGCCGACAGCTGGGACTTGGCAGTGGGCGTCAATCCTGCGTTCAGCCCGGACAACCGGTTGCTGGGGCGAGAGGTGACGAATGTCGTCGGCTTCCACCCGATGCTGGGTCGTGAGCTCGCGGTGACCGCCCTGATCCTGCGCGATCAGGTCACGATCGGGATGATGGCGGACCCCGCCGCGTTACCCGATGTCGGTCTGTTCGCCAAGCACTTGCGCGACCTGATCGTGGGCCAGGTGTGACGTGGGGGCGATGACCAGAAATTCTGATCTCGCCCAGGTCGCAAGCTGGCAGGGGGCTTCGAGGCATCCCTGATTCGGTTCCCGTCGGACAGTCCGGCGTGTTTGGTTCGCATCGGACAACCATAGGAGGCCCCTCGTGCCGAATAGCGCGATGACGAATGGTAGCTCGGTCGAGAATTTCTGTGCCGCAGTTGAGTCCGTGCTCGATGACAGATTTCGTGAGACGGTGGCGGAGGCAGAGCGACAGGGCGTTTTTCCACGAGAAGTTCTTGCCCGGCTCGGCGCTGCCGGGGTCTTCACCGATAAATGGGCGGGAGGGCATCGGTTTCAACTCGCCAAACTCGTCGGGTTGTACGCTGCACTCGGTGCGGAATGCTCGGGCGGCGTCGGCATGGGGGTGAGTCTGCACGATTCAGCGCTCGCAATACTTTACCGATTTGCCAGTTCGGATCATCTCCGCTCGCTCTGCGCCGACGCGACGGCAGGCACTGCGGTGCTCTGCATCGGCGCATCGGAGGAGACGGGCGGCTCGGATCTGCAAGCTGTACGGACGACCGCCATCCGCGACGGTGGCGGATATGTGCTGACCGGGGCGAAATCGTTCGTATCGCTGTCCAGCGTCGCGGACTTCGCGTTGGTGCTCGCGCAATGTGTAGAGAATGGAAGCGACCATCGCCCGGGGAACCTCGGCTTATTCGCACTGCCCCTGACGTCGGCGTCGGTGGGTAAACCATATGACAAGTTGGGGGCGAACTCATTGGACACGGCCCCGATCGAGTTCGATACGTGGTTGCCCGCTGAGGCACTTTTGGGTCGTCCTGGCATCGGATTGGCCGCGATAACATGGGGATTGACACACGAGCGTCTGTCGATCGCGGCTCAAGTTTCGGGCGCATGCGACCGAGTTCTCGGCCTCACTGTCGCGCGGATGATGCGACGTGAACAGTTCGGCAAACCCTTGTTCGGCCACCAGGCACTGCGCCTGCGGGTGGCAGAACTGCACGCCAAGGTCGCCATGCTGCGACTGGCATTGCAGGGGATGGCGGCATCGGAGCAGATCGACGTACGCACGGCTGCCGGCCTGAAAGTCACCGCTGCGCGGCTGGGTCAAGAAGTTGTCGGGGAATGCCTCCACATCTTCGGTGGCGCCGGATATCTGACGGCGGAAACTCCGCTTGCCCGATGGTGGCAGGACATGCGATTGTCCCGGATAGGCAGCGGCACCGACGAAGTGCTATGGGAAGTAGTCGCCGCGGGAATGAAGCCGGATTTCAATGAATACGATGCGCTGTTCGGCGAGCCTGAGCCAAGGAAGGAGTAGCTACCCATGGAGGTTGTCGAATACGACCAGTGGGTTGGAGCATAGGAACGCCAGCACCGGGGCCAAACTTCTCCCCTCTCGTCGAGGATGCGGATCGTCGTCGAAACGGCAACGATGACCTGGTCGATCGAATAGGGGTCCCCGGCACCGAACGATCGGCTGGTGCGGCATTGGCGCCGGCGCCATTGCGAATCGGGTATCGGTGGACGTTTCGCCGAAGCAGCGGGTGAAGATCTGTTGCAGGTGAGCGGTGTGATCATCGTTGCCGTAGGAGGGTTGGTGGGTGCTGTTGGCCAACAATCGCGGTGAGTATCTCGGGGGGCAAGCGAGTTCGCCACGGCGCTCAGCGAAGACCTTCTCCGCGTGCGCTCGCCCGCGAAGTTGGTCCTCGAGCCCGACGATTTCGGCGTGAGTGAACACGCACCCAACCTCGCCCCAGGTGCCGGCGCGGATTTCCGGGGTGAACACCCATACGCGGCTCGGGTCGCGGAGGTAAGCGCCCAGTTCGGCGTCGAGCACCAGCTCCGTGATCGCGGCGACGATGATTTGCCGTTGCTCGGTGTTGTACTGCCTTTGGGGCACCGGGGCGGCGATGCGATACGGGAGCGTCAGATGGTGTCCCGCCGACATACACCGCCTCGGGCCGGTTGAGAAAGGCCCAGGTGGTGGAGCAGATCGCTGGGTTGGTGAGGTCGCCGCCTTATCCGCTCTGGTGGTCGGCTGCCTCGCCCACCGTTATCCGGCCGGCGGCGCTCCGTGCGGCGACCTCGAAACGATCCTGGCGCGCTCGGAGCGCCGGGCAACCGTGAACCCGCGCAGCACACTCGAATTGGGTCTGATTCTCAGCTGGTCGAGCGACGGCGATGGGCTCAACGGACACGCGCGTCGATCAAGCCTTGTATATCGATCTTCGTCATCGCGTGCAGCGCGGTCAGGATTCGTTCAGCTGTGTCCGGTTCGGCGCCGCTCAACAGATTGCTCAGCGCCGTCGGAATGACTTGCCAGCTCACCCCGAAGCGGTCGGTCAGTGAACCACCTGGCCCCTCCTGTCCGCCACTGGTGAGTCCTGCCCACACGGTCTCCACCTCGTCCTGCGTGTCGCAGTCGACATACAGTGGGTGCGCTCGACACCGTTGCGCTGATCGAGAACGGCGGTGGGCAGGCGGTCGCGCTCCCGCTGGACGTCAGCCGCACCGAGACGTTCCCCGTATTCCGATTCCGGGACGACGTCGCCCAAGTGTTGAAGGACAAGTGGCAGCAGGAGACATTCGACATCCTGATCAACAACGCGGGCATCGGTGCGGCGATGCCGTTCGAGGACACCCCCGAGGAGATGTTCGATCGGTTGATGCGGATACACCTCAAAGGTCCGTACTTTCTCACCCAGACCTTGCTGCCCTTGCTGGCCGACGGCGGCGCGATCGTCAATATCACCAGCGGCGCAGCGCTGCCGACCAGTGTGGAGCCGGGCTATTCGGTCTACGGGTCGATGAAGGGTGGACTGCTCGTGCTGACCCGCCATATGGCCAAGGAACTGGCGAAGCGGGGCATTCGAGCGAACTCGGTCGCACCGGGAGCCACACGGACACGGCTGTCCGACAACGCCTTCGACCGATTCCCCGAAGTCATCCCGCCGCTCGTGGCCAACACTGCCCTCGGCCGGCTCGGCGAGCCCGCGGATGTAGCACTGGCGATCGCGGCGTTGGTGTCCGAGGAAGGCCGGCGGATCACCGCACAGGACATCGAGGTCTCCGGCGGTTTCGGTCTCTGATGCCGTCGATGGCGATCTGCTCGTACCAGGCCGCGGTGAGCGCGTCGCGCTATTGGGATGCTGATCGCGAATGACGATCCGCCCCGTAGCCGATTCACATGGCCCAGGGGTGTATTGCGAACCTCCGACATGTCGGCATCGGCGCGCACACGGCAAGCATGACGGATTCGGTGGAATGTGACCTGCGGAAATTCTGTGCGGCACACCGTGTCTCGTGAACGATCTCGGGCTCGAGAACTTTGCCGGACGCCGCCGCCAGTTTCCGGATTGCATGATCGACTCTGCACGAGCACTCAGCCGAACCAGACGACCAGGCGAACGTTTTCATCCCCATGCTCGGCAGCGAGATCCCGCATCGCCGTCCACAGTCGGGCCCAGCGTTCGTCGTCCGGAGGAGCGAACATCCGCGCAGTCACGACCACGGGCCGGTACACCGCGCCGTCCAGACACACCTCACCACCCGGCGGCCACTCCGATGGTGCGAGGAGCCGATCCCCGCCGAAGAGCTCGGTCGCCGCCTCGATCAGATCGCCCGAAGCCGCCCATGCAATGTCGGACAAGACAAGTTCGCCCTTCTTGTCTGACCGCCACTCGCCTGCATAGTAAAAGGCGGGCCCGTCGGCCAGCGGCGCATCCCAGTCGATCGCAGCGACTTCAGCCCACGTTGCGTACGTATGGTTGTGCTGGTAGTCGTTGTCGGGGTCAGTGCAACACTCCCGCACCGAATCCGATACGTCGTTCGGCAACCCTCTGTTGGCGAAGATCGGACGCAACTCCTCAATGCCACGGACGTCGAAAAGACAGCCCCACGCGTTGTAGTCCCGCCCGAGCTGCACGTCGAGCAGGTCGACCTCTATCGTCCAATACCCGTCGGCCGAACGGCTCTCGATGACACCGTCAATGTCTGTTCCCATCGAGAGAATGCTCTCAGCAGGCCAACGGCGGGGATATGCAGCCGAACGGTCGGCATCGAGACCTGACGGGTCAGCCGAGCGTGTCGAGGTGGGCCAGCGTGTCGGCCCAGGCGCTGCTCGACGGATCGATCAGCACGAAGTGGTCGCCCGGCACGGCGTGCAGTTCGGCGGTCGCACCGGCCTTGGTCATGGCGTCGACGTAGGCCTGCGACTGCGAGATCGGCACGTTGGTGTCGGCCGTCGCGTGGATGCACCAGACCGGGATGTCGAGCGGCACCTGGCGGATCGAGTCGAGCGGATCGTCGGCGTCGGTCGGCGGGTGACCGAGGAAGTTCTCGACGGCGCCGCCGCCGAGCTGGTCGACGTACGCCTGGCGCAGGTCGAGCACCCCGGCCTGCGAGACGACGTGGCTCACCTTCACCCGGTCCGGCTGCCAGGAGTCGAAGCGCCCCCGCGACGCCGCCCACGTAGCGAGGTGCCCGCCCGCCGAGTGCCCGAGCGTCACCACGGTCGAGGTTGTGTCGAGGCCGAGGTCGGCGATCTTGTCGATGCCGGCAGCGATGTCGTCGAACGTCGCCGGGTTGCCACCTCCGTTGCCCACGCGGCGGTACTCGAGATTCCATGCCGCCCAGCCCTGCTCGGACAGCGATGCCGCGAGCGGCGAGCCCAGCGTGTGGTCGTACTGCGAGCGCCAGAAGCCTCCATGGATGACGACCACGACCCCGCGCGGGGTGCCGCTGGGCAGGTAGAGCTCGCCGAACTGGCTCGGATCGCTGCCGTAGGGCGTCCGTCTCTCGCCGGCGCGGTCGGGCTGTCGTGTAGGAGTGGCCACGTTGTTACCTCCACAAAAAGCGGGTCGCCAGGTCGAGCGCACCGCAGTGCGGGCAGGCTCAGCAGCGACCGTATGTCCATCGGCCCCATCCTCCACTGGGCGGCGATTCACCCGCCACCGGTGTTCGCCGCGGCCCGACCCACGGATGTCGCGACGATGTTGCTCGACCTTCTTCCATAGCGAACGACAAGGGGATCCGGGTCAGGTGCCCGTGGTGCTGGCAGCGCGGCGGGGAGAGCGGCAAATGTGCGCGTTGAGGCCCGACTCAGTGCATATCGAGCGCGAGGATCTGCTCGAGGAACGCGCGGGTTGCCGTGGACGCGCTGGCGGACACGGCGATGCCCAAGCGCCGCACGGTCTTCGGGACGAGCGGCCGAATCACCACGCCGTCGGGCAGGCCGGGCAGGCCGGCACTTGGAAGGATGCTGACGCCGAGTCCCGCCCTGACGATCTCGAGCACCGCAGACATGTCGCGGGCTTCGAAATCGACGTCGAAGTCGACGCCGACCCGGCGTGCGACCGGGGTGAACACCTCGGCGCAGCCACCGGTGGAGCGGATGAACGGCTCTCGCGCCAACTCCGCGTAGCTCACATCTTTGCGGCCGGCCAGCCGGTTGGTCGAAGGCATCACCGCGACCATGTCCTGCTCTCCGAGCACCGCGGTGTCGAGTCCCTTGATGGGCAGGCTGACCACACCGGCCTCGGCGGCACCCCGATCCAACCAGTCCCTGACCTCCTCCTCGCTGCCCTCGAACAGTCGGATCGTGACGGCCGGATAGCGCTCGGAGAAGGTCCGCAGTTGCGGAGCGACGAGAGTTCCCGTAACGCTCGGCAGGCTCGCCAAGGTCAGTGTCCCCGTGAGCTCACCCTTCAGTGCCGTGACTTTCGCGCTCATCGACGTCAGGTGCCGCACCGCCTCCCGCGCATGGCCCAGCGCCAGAGCGCCCGCTCCAGTCAGTGAGACGCCGGCGCGGCTGCGGACGAGCAGCGGCAAGCCGAACTCTTTCTCGAGCGTGGCGACGGCGCGGCTGACCGCAGGTTGTGACAGACCGAGGCGTCGGCTCGCCGCGGTGAAACTGCCCTCGTCGACGACGGTCACGAAAGACTTCAACTGCAACAGGGTCGACATAGGCCCTCCGGATATGCGTTCGACTGCATACCTATATATCAAGTGCGTTATGCGATTTAGTCCCCTCCAAATTGTTGAGTGTGATGGCAAACCATTCAACGAGAGGGTCATCATGTCGCCACGACGAATATTGATCACAGGGGCATCGAGAGGCATCGGGCGTGCCGTCGCTGACCGACTGGCCGCGGCAGGAAGTCTGCCGGTGGGGCTCGCGCGAACCACGCCAGCGGACTTCCCGGGCGAGTTCTACGCGGTGGACCTGGCCGACCGGGCGGCCACCGCTGAAGTGTTGGAGCGGATCGTCGCCGCCAAGCCGATCGACGCGGTAGTCAACAACGCCGGCTACGCACGGTTCGCCCGGATCGGATCGATCGAACTGGACCAGCTGTTCGACACCTACGACCTCAACGTGCGCACCGCGGTGCAGGTCGTCCAGGCCGCACTGCCCGGAATGCTCGCCGCGGGCTGGGGCCGGATCGTCAACGTCACCAGCTTGACCACGCTCGGCACCCCAGAACGTACGCCGTATGCGGCGGCCAAGGCGGCATTGGAAGCCTGCACCCGGATCTGGGCCAACGAGTTGGCGTCGACCGGCATCACGGTGAACGCGGTCGCGCCCGGGCCCACCGAGACCGAGATGTACCGCGAGCGCAGCCCGATCGGGTCTGAGCGGGAAGCGCGCCTTCTGGCGAGGATTCCGCTGAATCGCGTCGGAACGCCGCGGGAGATCGCACACGCGATCTGCGCGCTGCTCGACGAGGACGCCGGCTATATCACCGGCCAGATCATCCGGGCCGACGGCGGCGGAAGCATCCCCGCATAGATGGGGCGATCCTTACTGGCACGCCCTGCTGCCGACGCTCGCCGCGGTCGGCGAAATGTTCCCCGATCGGCGGGCCACCGTCACGTCGGGGTATGACCGCGACGGGTGGCTGCTCAACCGGGGCCACCGTTGACCCCGCCGCACGGAGGGTGACGATGTCGCTGACGTGGGCGACCTGGATCGCTCTTCGCTCAGGCACTGATCGACGGGCGATCACCGCGTCGGGTCGCAGGTCAGTCGTGCGGGCAGAGCAGTCGACAGTAATCAGTCGTGCCGTTGTGCACTCGCGCCCTTACTCCTGCGTGCTGGACCCAGCAGCGCGATGAGCTCCCGGGTGGTGCCTACGGCGCGGCGCCGTGACGGCATGAAGCGCACGAACAGCGACGCCCGCAGCACCCAGGCCAGCCGGCCGGTGAACTGGATGCCGTACAGATGCAGCACACCCTTGCCCACGCCGAGGCTGCCGGCGCGGCCGAGCCCGAGGTAGCTGAAACGCAGTGGCCGCCGGCCGCGCAGGTCGCGAGCGACGTTACGTCCGATGAAGCTGCCGTGCTTGATCGCCCACAGGGCGTTGGGCGGGCACGTGTCACCGGTGACCAAATGCGGCACCGCGGCGGCGTCGCCGCCGGCCCACACTCCGGCCTGCCCTGGCACGCGCAGCTGGCCGTCGGTGCGAATGCGTCCGTCAGCGTCACGTTCGAGTTGTTCCGTTCCCGGAATCCGCACCGGGCGCTGCCCGAGCGCGGCGATGACGAGATCGGCCGCGAGCACGGTGCCGTCGGCGAGAACCACCTTGTGCTGGATCACCTTGTCGACGCGCGTGCCGGTCCGGATGTCCACGCCGTACTCGACCAGGCGGTCGTGGGCATAGCGCGCAAGGCGGCGGAACCGAGGTCGCAACTCCGGCAGCAGCTCGGCGCCGGAGTGGACCAGCACGATGCGGGGAGAAGGCCGGACGCCGGCGCGAACGAACCACTCGGCGACGGCGGCGCACATCTCCACACCGGCCAGGCCGCCACCGACGACTACGACCGTGCTCGCGGCCGCGTCCGGGTCCTCGGCGAGGGCCTGAAGCCGTTGGTGCAGCTTCGCCAGGTCGACGGGCTTTTTGGGCGACAGCGCGTTCTCGCCGAGCCCTGGCACCATGTCGCCATCGGCCGAACCCGGGCCGAGAACGAGGTGGTCGTAGTGCAGGACCGTCGTGCGATCCGTCCCGGCACCGGTCACTGCGTCACTCGCCCGCACGGTCACCGTGCGGCCGGGTAGATCGACCATCGTGACGACGCCGTCGATCACCTCGGCGTCGGGCCAGACGTCGGTGAAGAAGGTGCGCTGGTTCGCCAGGTCGAGGACACCGGTGAGCAATTCCCCCGTCCAGCCGTGGAAATGGTGCGCGCCGCCGGGGGCGATGATCGAGATCCGGACGCTGCCACCGGCCATCGCACGGCGTACCCGCCAACGCAGCGCACGGTAGGCCAGCAGACTGGTGTACCCGCCGCCGACCAGGACGATCCGGGTCACCCCCGGGGAGGAGCCGTCGGCCGGCGCGCCCCGAGGTTCGGGTTCGCGGTTCGTGCGGGACGCGGACTCTGCCGTGCCGCTGCGGCTCGATGCGGCGTACCAGGCGCAGAGATCGCCGAGCGTCGCGTCGTCGACGCCCTCGGGAGGCGCGCAACCCATGATCGCGTCGGTGTTGGCACGTACGAAGCGCCGGTCGCCGCGCAGGTACGTCGCGTAGAAGCTGAGCCGCTGGTCGAGCTCCCGCTCCGGATCCCGCAGCTGCGCTGGGTCACTCACGAACGTCGGGTCGGGCAGGTCGACCGCCCGGCACCACGCGGTGAGCAGCGCGCCGACGCCGACCGGACGCCCGCCCGTGAGGTGGTACACCGACTGGTCCGTTCCGCGCAGCCCGCAGCCGACCGCCTCGCGGGCGACCCGGTCGATCGGCACCACGTCCAGTGTGTCGTCAGGGTCGAGGGCGATCCGGACCGGGCCGCTGGGCCGTTCGTCGGTCGCGTACGACCCGAGGTGGTAACCCAAACCGTAGATGCCGGTCAGGCTGCCGCTGACGGCCGACGTCACGCTGTGCCCGACCACCACACTGGGCCGCAGGATCGTGACCCGCAACCCGGCGGGCGCCTGTGTCAGCACCAGTTTCTCGGCGCGAACCTTGGTCTCCTCGTACACGTTGTTCGATGTGCCGGCGTGGACCGGGTGCTCGAGCAGGCGGCCGTCGGCAACCCCCACAACGTAGGCGGTACTGAGGTAGTGGAACGCGCTCGCGCCGACGGCCCCCGCGAACCGCAGCATCCGTTCGGTTCCGTCGACATTGGTACGTTCCGCGATCTCCCGGTCCCGTTCGCGGTAGCGGAGGGAGGCGCCGCAATGCCAGATCTGGTCCACCTGCCCGGCAAGCGTGGTCGCGAGGTCGTCGAGTGCGCCGTCGAGGTCGCCGGGGACGGCTCGGCAGCGGCGGGCGATGTCGGCGCCGAGCGACTCGTCGAATCTGTACGCGACGGCGGCCTCCATGAGGGCCTCGTGGAGGCGCTCGTCGCTGTGCTCGGTGTCCGACGAATCCGTCGGTCGGACAAGACACATGACGTCGGCGTCTGTACGAGCGAGCAGTTCGAGGATGAGTGCGCGACCAACGAAGCCCGTGCCACCGGTCACCAGGTGGCTCCGCGGCCCAGCCATGAACGCTCCTTCAGTTGGTAGTCTCTTGACAAGATCAAGAAATATGATCACCTAAGCGCAATTCCTATGGCACCGGGGTACTGGCGGCGGACGGTGACAAGGCCTAGCTCGGCGACGATGTGGGACGGCCTCTTTGGGGGCGAGAAGTCGCGCCACTCAGGTACCGGGTGAAGTCCGCTCCATCAACTCCTTGAGGTTCGCCAACACTGCCGTCTGAGCCGAGACGACCCCCGTATGAACCGTTTTCATGAGCACGCGGGCTGCAGTGACGTCGATCCGCTCCCGCACCATCACACCCGTACCCTCGGGCTCGCACCACAGTGTCGTGCGCAGGCGGATGCCCGGTGGGACACGAGTGTCGTATTCGATCACGCCATCGACGTCGAGTGACACCCGGCTACGGTAGGTGAATGTGATCGGCAACGGACCGAACATCATTCGGTCGCGTACCAGAAAATGTTCCACCGAGGCGCCGTCGGTCGTCGTCTCCTTCAGGATGCTTGTGGCCGAGACCGCCAGCGGGTCGAGTGCGAGCATATCGGTCATCAGCCGAATGAGTCTTTCGCGCACCGTCTTCGCTGGAGCCGCGATCGACACGGCTTGATGGAAAGTCTTATGAGCCACGGACAGACCGCCGTTTTCCGGAGATGTCCACGCTCTGCTCTTCTCGAAGACTTCGCTTACTCATCTTCATGATCCTCAGGCTATTTTCTAACGACGGGCGACGGCGAAGGCCGGTGACCAGCACCCAGCACTTCCCTGCATTGGGAATCTTTAGCAGATGAGCCCAGCGAGCGTAGTGTCGCACGTCTCGACGGTCGCCGCGTCGAGATGTCGAATTCCGTTCACGAGAACGGCTTCACCAGGAAGTCCGTATGTCACGAAGTCTCCCGTTGTCGCCGTTGAGCGCCCGTCGATTCGATGCCGGTGCCGAATACCGTTCGCGCGAAGAAGGATCCAAATGAAGCCAATTCGAGTGGCATCCGCAGCATTGTCCGTCGCGGCCGGATGGGCCGCATGGCGTTCGTGGCGCAGTTACACCACCCCGGCTGACGTCCCGTCGGGCTACCGTCCTGCGCCGCTGGTGCTCGACGGCGCCGACGCCATTCCGCTCGTCGGCTTCGTGACCAGGTTGCGGAAGGTTGTCACCGACCCGGTGGGTTTGGTGTACAACTCGGCCCACAACCACGGCGCGGTCTTCACGATCCGCATCCCGTCCCGGTTCGACCTCACCTATCTGCTCGATCGAGCGGCATACGACAAGGTGATATCGCTGCCTGCCGAACACGCTGCCATGGGACCGGTTTTCGGGAACGTTCCGACCATTGGATTCTGGTTTCCTCGGCGCCAGAACGACCACGAGTCCCTGCAGGAACTCGTACTCACCGGAAAACGGATCATGGCGGGTTTCCTCTCACCGGAAAAGGTCGGTGGGCTGCCACCGCTGACCAAGTCTGTCGTGAACGAGCACCTCGCACGCTGGCCGCGAACGGTGGACCTCGCGCGCGCGATGTATCCCGCGATCTACGAGATATCCGGCCGATTCTTCGCCGGCGACGAATTCTGGGACCGTTACGGATACGAGATCACACCCGCGCTGCGCGCAATCGCCGACGGGATCGACATTCCTCGCGCAACGCTGGCGGTGACACCGTGGCGGTACGCGATGCCGGAGTATCGGGGGACTCGCCGTCTCGCGGGCATTCTCGCCGACGCGGCGCGAAATATGCCGGAAACGCCTCTGTTCCAGGCTATCCGGGCGGCGAATGTCCACGACGACGACGTGGCCTGGATGGCGATGTACGTGTTATGGAACGCCGTGACGTATCCGGGCAGTTACGGTGTGTGGACGTTGGTCGACATCGTGCGCGACCGCGGTATCTATGACACCGTTATGGACGCTCCGGATCGGCTGACCTACCTCGGCTGGTGCCTGTGGGAGACGATCCGCCTGAATCCGATCTCGTCGCTGGTCCGCGCTCTGCAGGCGCCGCTGACCTACGACAGCGGCGAGCAGCGGTACCACCTTCCCGCAGGGACGGTAGTCGGTGTTTGCCCCGCCATGCTCAACCGCGATCCTGCGGTCTGGAAGCAACCTGAAACCTATGTGCCGGAACGGTTCCAACAAATCGCAAACCCCCGTAGAGCACTCTTCGGCGCCGGAGCTTTTGGATGCGTCGCAGGTGAATTTTCCAGGTCGCTCATCGCCGGGGTGTGTGACGAGATTCTGAGCAATGTGTCACTGCAGTTGACCGACCCGGTGCCACAACGACGATGCCGGGTCCATCTCACCTATCCCGCCCAACCCATCCTGGCCACCCTGCATCCGATGGGAGCGACGGACCGATCGCTTGATCACATCGCCTAGCAACACACTGTCTAGTTCCTGTACCGGGCCGGCGGCGAACGCCGGTAGCGGAGCTTGCGCAGCGGGTGCGCACCGCCTCCTGCGAGGCCCTGCTGCCGGCGAATCCCTCGATCCTTCTGCCGATGGGGCAGGTCCACGCATGAAGGTCATCATCTTCGACGCGACCGGCGTGATTATCGCGCCGTGTATGCGGTTACGAGGCCGTTGATCCCGCTGTTGAAGCGGCTGGTGCCGAACGCGTCAACGATAATCGCGAGACCGGTCGCGCCATGGTCGACGGCGCGGCCTCCGGATCGGAGCACTCGCATGCTCACGCCCTAGAGATCACCGCGCGCACTGCGTCCTAGCGCGGAGTGTCGGCCACACGACAACCTGGTCGACTTGGTTAGCTGGCGACAGCGGTTGGTTTGACATGAGCCGACTGCTCACGCCAACCCGACGCTTCTCGCGCTGCCTACAGCGTGGAATCGCAGCAGCGTCGTCGCCCGTCGAGCAACCGAAGCCCGCGTTCGCCGCCGCGGAATGGCGGCGCCGAGATCGCCGACCCACTCGCTGACAAGTCGGCCAGGGGCCGGAACGAGCAACCGCACAGTGTCGGCGCGTGAATGACGCTAGCACCCCACCGTGCGATGTTCAGTTTAGCTGAACAACAATCTTTGGTGTCTACTGGCAAGGGTTGAGCTAAAAGATGCTACTGGACAGCAGTCACCGTGATCGCTACGCTCCGATCTGAACAAACCTGACCGAACGAACGGTTGGGCAAGCCGATACGCCTGCGCCGGCGTCCGATCAGCGCGCCAGCGCCGCACCTGTCAGCCGACGATCCATGCGCCGAGTCGACCTCTTTGTGTCGGACTCGACTTCAGCAGGCGTGTGTGGCGACTGGACCGCACGACCGGCTGATGTGCGCCACCCGGGCGACACTGGCGCAGTCCCGAAACCTTCGGCCAAAGGAGAGGCAATGTTTGAGATATCCGAGCGTTCGGCGCGCTACCGCGACGAACTGCTCGAATTCATGACCGACTCGGTCTATCCGGCCGAGTTGGAATACGAGCGTGAGATCGCTGAGTCGGGCGACCCGCATCATCAGCCGCAGGTCCTCGAACAGCTCAAAGCCGAGGCTCGCAGCCGCGGGCTGTGGAATCTGTTCCACCCCGATCCGAGGTGGGGTCCAGGGCTGAGCAATCTGGAGTACGCGCCGCTCGCGGAAATCATGGGTCGCAGCGCGATCGCGTCGGAGGCCTGCAACTGCAATGCCCCGGACACCGGCAACATCGAGGTGCTGAGCCGCTTCGGAACGGCGGAGCATCACGAGCGCTACCTCCAACCGTTGCTGGACGGAACGATGGCCTCGGGTTTCGCCATGACCGAGCCCGGCGTGGCGAGTTCGGACGCCACCAACATCGAACTCGACATCCGGCGCATCGGCGATCACTACATCCTCAACGGGCGGAAATGGTTCACCACCAACGCCTTGCACAAAAACTTCGGGGTGTTGATCGTGATGGGCAAGACCGATAGGTCTGCACCCACCCACCGGCAGCAGTCGATGCTCGTCATACCCGCTGACGCGCCGGGCATCACAATCATTCGCAACCTGCCCATCTTCGGCTACCACGATCGCGAAGGTCACGGGGAACTTCTGTTCGAAGACGTCCAGGTCCCAATTGCCGACCTGCTCGGCGAGGAAGGTGACGGATTCGCCATTGGCCAGGCCCGACTGGGGCCCGGTCGGATTCACCATTGCATGCGGGCGCTGGGTGCAGCCGAACGTGCGCTGGAACTGATGTGCCAGCGCGCCCAGTCTCGGACGACCTTCGGACTGCCGCTGGCTGAGCGCAGCAATATCCAGGATTGGATTGCCGAGTCCCGCATAGACATCGAGATGGCGCGGATGCTGACACTCAATGCGGCGCACCTGATGGACACCGTCGGGAACAAACAGGCCCAGACCGCGATCGCGGCGATCAAGGTGGCAGTACCAGCGGTTGCGCTGAAGGTCGTCGATCGCGCGATCCAGGTCCACGGAGGCGCGGGACTCACCGGCGACTTACCGTTGGCCCGCATGTACGCCCACCTGCGGACGTTGCGGCTCGCCGACGGGCCGGACGAGGTGCATAAGCGCGCGATCGCGCGCATCGAACTGCGGAAGCACTCCGCGTCGCAGAATACTGTCCGGGCAGAGCCTATTCCCGCGACCGCAGTGGGTAGACAATGACCAGCCAGCAGTTCACCGGCAAGGTCGCGATCGTAACCGGAGCGTCCCGCGGGATCGGCCTGGCGGCCGCACGAGCATTGGCCGCGGGCGGCGCCAATGTCGTCGCCACCGCGCGGACACTCGAGTCCGCCACAGCCGCGGCCGATGAAATCGGCAGTAGCGCAATCGGTTTCGCGGCTCATGCGGCAGACGAGAGCAGTGCCCGCGAGTGCATCGACTTCGCCGGGCGACGGTTCGGCCGGATCGACATTCTCGTCAACAATGCCGGCACCAATCCGGCATTCGGACCGATCCTCGACCAAGAGCATACGCGCTTCGCCAAACTGTTCGACACCAATCTTTGGGCACCGATCCTGTGGACGCAACTGGCCGCTGCGGCATGGATGCGCGAGCACGGCGGTGTTGTCATCAATACCGCATCGATCAACGGCATGTCGGTCAGCGCCGATTTGGGTCTGTACAACGTGTCCAAGGCCGCGTTGATTCATCTGACCAAGCAACTGGCGTTGGAGTTGGCCCCGCGAATCCGTGTCAACGCCGTCGCGCCCGGCGTGGTTCGCACAAAACTGGCCGAAGCGCTATGGAAGGACCATGAGGCAGAAGTCGCGGCATCGACCCCACTGGGGCGTATCGGTGAGCCTGAGGACATCGGTTCGGCCATCGCCTTTCTGGCTTCTGACGCGGCGTCGTGGATCACAGGTGAAACCTTGGTGATCGACGGCGGTCAACTGCTCGTCTACGCCGCCGAGCCCCGGACGAAGGCAGACCGTTGAGCACTGACGCCACGACGAAACCAGCGGTCGACACACACGCGGTCAGTAGTTGGTTCGACACGCTCGGCCTCACGCGGACCGGCTCGCTGCGATTCGACCGCATCGGGCTCGGTCAGTCGAATCTCACCTACCTGGTTCGCGACGACGCCGGGCATCAGTGGGTTCTGCGGAGGCCGCCGGTCGGACACACCCTGGATTCGGCGCACGACGTTGTTCGCGAAGCGCGGATTCTGCGAGCGTTGAACTCCACCGATGTGCCGGCTCCGCGGGTTCTCGGTGTCGCAGACGTCGGCATCGCAGGTGACTCCCCCATCGTCCTGATGGAATTCGTCGACGGGCACGTCATCGACGGCGAAGTAGCGCTGGAGTCGCTGACGCCACCACTGCGTCGGACCACAGCGCTATCCATGGTGGAAGCGCTCGCCCAGATCCATGCGGTGGACCTGGAACGGGCCGGATTGGCCGACATCGCCAGTCACAGCCCCTACGCTCAGCGGCAATTGAAACGATGGACACGGCAGTGGTACGCCACCTGGAGCGGGGACAACCGCGATTTCGACGAGTTGACCGCACGCCTTACCGCGGCAATTCCGGCGAAGCAGGAGATCTGCCTGGTACATGGCGATTTCCACCTGCGCAACGTCATCACTTCGCCGACAACCGGTACCGTGCGCGCCGTGCTGGACTGGGAGCTGTGCACCTTGGGCGACCCCTTGGCGGACATGGGTTCGACCCTGGCATATTGGCCCAGGCCGGGTGAAATCGCATTCGGTCACGGTCTGCCCGCGTTGGCGGGTATGCCCAGCCACGACGAAATGGCACAGGCATATCTGAGCGCGACCGGTCGAAACGGAGCGGCTCTGAGCTTCTGGTATGTGCTCGGATTGTGGAAGATCGCGGTTATCTACGCGGGCATCATGCGCCGCACACTCGATAACCCCGGCAACCGCTCGGGCATACAATCACCCGACGAAGCCGCTGTCCTGTCGCTGCTCAACTCGGCCGCCGACGCCGCGAAAGAGGTGGGGTTGTAGCGGAATGCCCGCCGGTTGCTCGGCATGCGACCCTCGAGTCGACGTCGGCGGGCGCTTCCACTGGATGGTGATCAAAGCGTGTACTCGGCGGGACGGGCGCAGTGCACCCAATGCGGTGAGCGGTGGGCGGCGACCGAGCGGCGCTAATTAGATTGCAGCACAACGGCATTGGTCCGACTCGGATGCGGACGCGGCGGGCTGCCATGTCCGCGCAGGACGTCGATGGCGAACTGGGCGTATTCGACCGCGATGCGCTGTTGGGAAACAAGGCCATCGGCGCGGAACCATTGTGGCAATGAGGTGCACATGGTCGAGATGGCGCGGGTGGCTTCGTGTGGGTAGGGAGTGGTGAACTCACCTGCGCGGATGCCCGCGGCGACCTGGTTGTCGAGCATGTGCTGGATGTCCATCCGGCGGGCGGCGATGCGCGTACGGTCGGGGTCGTCGAGGCTGCGCATTTCGCTGGCGCCGATGAACGCCAACTCGGGGCGGTGGGTGTGGAACAGTGCGAGGGCTTCGACCATGTTGGCGAATCGTTCGATCACATCGGCGCCGTCGTCGCGGGCGGCTGGGATGCGCCAGTGCAGTTCGGTCATCGCGAGGTCAAGGATGGCGACGAGCAGATCTCGTTTGCTCGGATAGTGGTGGTAGACGCCCGCGACGCTCATGCCGGCGTTTGCCGCGATACTCCGCATCGTCGCGCCGTGGTAGCCGGTTTCCATAAATGTCGATATCGCCGCCTCGAGGGCGGGATCGAGCGATAGTGGCGCGAAGGTCCGCCAGGTTTGTCGACCTTCGCTCGCGTCGGCGCGGTCGCCTATGCGGCTGTCGACGACCGATGAGGGGCTTGCGGTGAGGATGTCGACGGTGGATACACCCAGTTCGGCGGCGATGCGATCGAGCCGGTCCACGGTGAGGGGTGTCTTGCCGTTCTCGATGGCGCTCAGGGTTCCAGCGCTGACGTCGATCCGGCGTGCTAGCTCACGCAACGACACCCCGGCGGCGGCGCGAACCCGCCGCACGAGGTGACCCGCGCCGAGGGTAGCTTCGTCCCGCTCAGGGTGTTCAGTCATGCTGAACATGCTAGATCGATAGGGCAGGGAGTGCTAAGCGATCCCGCCACATTGCTCGACACTACGTGGCAGTCGTCGTGATCTTGATGACCATATGAAAGTAACCTGGATCGAACGTACGGTCTGTTCAGTCGCGTATGCAACGGACCATCTGCCAGTTCGGGCGTGCGGTGATCTGCCCGACGAATGGAATTACCGTCGCTTACCCCATGCTATGGACATCCCCATGCCGACATCGGTGAAATCTGGATCGCGCAACTGCGCGTCAGCCGCATCGAGAATCTGTCGGTCCACAAGTCCACTGCCGATGAGGTGGGCAGACATTTGATCAAAGGTGCCGGCCCAGAAGCGGGCTTGTGGGCCGGCACCGACAAGAGGTGGCACATCGACCCGGACGCCCACATCGACGAGTCCGCACTCGTGTAGCTGGTACGGATAGTGGTCGCCCCAGCCTGGATCGGCGGACAGGGTGCTGACCAGGCCTTCCCACAGCGCTCGATAGGCAACCCGGAAGGGTTGATGGCCGGTAACGGGCAAATACATCCGGCGCGGATCTGCCACGACCAGAACTCCGCCCGGCCGCAGCCAGGACGCCAACCGCTTCAGTACATCACGTCGCTGGGGCAGGAACATCAGCACGAACCGGCAGTGGATCAGGTCGAACGGTTCGTCGGGTTGCCATCGGTCCGCTGTCAGATCGGTGCGGACCACTTGAACATCGAGGTTGTCCAGGAAATGGGTGTCGCGGTCCACCGCGACGACCTCGGTGGTCCTGGGATTATCGGCAAGCCAGCGCGTAATAGTGCCGGGACCCGCGCCGACGTCCAGGCATCTTCCCTGGCACAGATCGCCTAGCACGGCCCGTGTACCCGCGTCGAACGCTTCGGCGAGCGATGAGACTCGTTCCCACTCGCCAACCCGGCCGGACTTGAACAGTTCGTGCCCGTACAACGCACGGCCCACCCGGCTGTCACGATCATCGGACATGACGGGATTCTAGAGGGGCCGCTGTCCGAAGGTCTCGCGCGACATGTTTCCGAACAGGCCGAAATGCTGGGTGCACTGCGCGGATTCAGCCGGCACCGAAGTGGTTGAGCCCAAGACTGTCGCTTGCCGCGCATCTCTTTCGGTCGCCGGAAAGGCGATCGAACCTGACTGCCGGTGGTGGCAGTGCAATAGGAGGGCCGACTCCCGCGCCGCCGCCCGTCTCGCGGTAGGCGACGCGTGGGCCAGCGCCGCCACGAACGAGTTGCGCACCTCGGGCCGTGAGAGCGCGCTGGCGTCGGCGGCGGGCATGTTCTCGATCGGCGTCCGCGAGAGCCGCTCCGGGTCCCTGCGCCTGTGGTGTCGCGACATGATCAGGTGGCCCGACGAAGTCCGTGCATCGCTACGCAACGACGCCCTGCCCAAAATTGCGAACCAGGTTCCGCATTCCGGTACGCTGCGGGCCATGGAGCCGGACATCGACCCGAAGAACATCGTCGGGTCCATCATCAAGGGGTCGCGCCTACTCGACCTCTACTCGACCGACCGGCGCGAGCTGTCGCTGGGCGACTTCACGCGTGAGACCGGGTACAACAAGACGACGACCTACCGGCTGCTGCAGACCCTGGTGGCCGTCGGCTGGCTGGTTCGGTCGGCGAACGGAGGGTACCGCCTGGGCACCCGGCTCCTGGTCCTGGGCGCGATCGCACGAGCTGATCTGGACCTGCGCAACGAGGCCCTGCCATTCATGCAGCGACTGGCGGACGAATTCGGTGATACCGCGTTCCTGATGGTCCCTGGCCAGCACGGAGCGGTGACGATCGAGACGAGCGTAGGTAGCAACCCGGTGCAGGTGCACGGCCTCGCGGTTGGTGCCGTGATCCCGTACCACGTCGCGGCCGGGCCGGTCGTGCTGGCGGCGTTCTCGCCGGAGATCGAGGCGGTTGCCCTGGCAGGTGAACGTCGACAGTTCACGCCCCGCAGCACTACCGCGAAGGCCGCACTGCGGGCCAAACTTGCCGAGGTCCGCGAGCAGGGCTACGCGATCAGCATGGAGGACTACATCGAGGACGTGTGTGCCGTCGCGGCCCCCGTGCTCGGCCCCGACGGCCATGCGGTGGCGTCGCTGAGCGTCGGCGGCCCGACCAACCGCTTCACCGACGACCTCTGCGAGCGGACCGTGGCGCGGGTAATCGAGTTCGCCGCCGAGCTGTCCACCCGAATGAACTCCTGACCGTCGACTGCTCTGCACCCCTCCCGGTGTGCGCGACGAGGGGTCGGCCGCATGCGCCGACACCTTCCGTGTCGGGCTATCTCGCGCCCACCGCACCTCTCGATCGGGGCTATCTCGCGCCCGCCCGGCATGATTCCCCGCTCGCGCTGGCACCTTCCAAGCGGGACTATGTCGCGCCCGCCTGGCAACATTCCAGCGTCTGCACTCTCGATTACCAGGCATTTGCCGCCAAACTGTTGACGCACATCACACTGCCGGTTTAGCGTCACCGTATTCCGAACCACGGTTCGGAAAGCGGAACAGACCACATCGTGGTCACCAGGGGTCTCGACTGACTGGGCGACGCTTCGGCGCCCCATCGGATCGAGCCGCCCAGCCCAACGGCGAGCTAGGAGGCTCCGTGCGCGCGACGCAGTCAACCACCCAGACAAGACGAGGCATGCGCAGGTCGTGGCGCATCGCCGTGGCCGTGATCGCGGCGACAGCGCTCGCCGCGACCGGCTGCGCGAAGGACAGCGGCGGCACCGGCAGCGCAACGATCAAGCTCGGAATGGTTGTGGCCGAGACCGGCCCCATCGCCGGCGCCGGCAAGACGTTCGCGAACGGTGCGCGCATTGCCGCCGATCAGATCAACAACGGTGACCTGATCGGCGGCGGCAAGAAGATCGAACTCGTCGCGAAGGAAGGATCCGAGGACCCGGCGAAGTCCGCCAGTGTCGTGGCCCAGCTCGTGGCCGACCAGGATGTCGTCGGCATCGCCTGCTGCATTCTCAGCACGGTCGCCGGGGCCGCGAAGCCGATCGTCGACAAGGCGAAGGTCCCGCTGGTTCTTTGGGGCGCCACCGATGTGGACCTCGCCGCCCCGCCGTACGTGTTCCGCACGGTGACCATGCCCCAGCCTGCCAACGAGAAGCTCGCGCAAACCGTCGCCGAGCAGAAGAAGCTTGCGACGGTCGCCTACGGCGTGATGACCGACAACTCGGGGATCGTGTCGCAGGCCGAGGCCTTCAAGAAGGGGATGACATCGGCTGGAGTCCAGAACCTCGGTCAGGTCGACACGCTCTCGACGCAGACCAACTTCACCAGCGCGGCAACCGACCTGATCCAGAAGAACGCGGACGCGATCGTCGTGGCGGGTACCCAGTCGAATGCTGTCGGGCTCATCGCGGCCTTGCACGACAAGGGCTACCCGGGTCAGATCGTCAGTGGCGAGACGATCAGCGGCACCGGCGTGTACAAGTCCCAGCCGCAGGCCCTCGGCAACGTTCCGTTCCCGGTCTACTTCCTCGCCAAAGAGGCCACCGGCGCCGGCCAGGCCTTCGCTGCGGACTACAAGGCGAAGTACGGCGACGACCCGGATGACTTCGCGGCGCAGGGCTTCAACGCGATCTACACCCTGGCAATGGGCCTGAAAGCAGCCGGACACGACACCACCCGCGCGGGCCTCTCGAAGGCCCTCGACACGATGACCGAACTCGACACGATCTACGGGAAGGTCACCTTCGACCACGGTCAGCTCAACGCCTCCTCGAGCGTGCAGATCGTCCATTACACGGCGCCGGACGGCGCCATCGCCCGCTGGACCCCTAGCAACTGACGATCGACCCGAGCGCCGCGGGGTCGCCCGATGCGGGGAGACCCCGCGGCTGCTGACCGGGCCATGTACCGAGAGGACCCACCATGCTGTTTCTCGAACAGCTGACAAACGGCATCTGTACCGGGTCGATCTACGCCCTGTTCGCCGTCGGGTTCGGGATCGTCTTCTCGACGATGCAGATCCTGAACCTGGCCCAGGGTGTCTACGCGACGTACGGCGCGATGATCACCTACTTCGCCATCGCCGACGCGGGCCTGCCGTACTGGCTGGCCGTGATCGTGGGCGTCCTGGCGGCAGGCCTCGTCGCCGTCTTCGTCGACCAGATCGCGTTCGAGCCCCTGCGCCGCCGGGGCGTGCAGCTCCTCGGCGCCGTCATCGCCAGCATCGGCATGTGGATCGGGCTCCGCGAGATCCTCAGCATCGCCACCGACGCCACCCCGGTCGGATTTCCCCCGTCGTCGGTCCCGCGCGGGCAGATCAGCATCGGCCCGATCGACATCCTGACAACCCAGCTCCTCGCGGTGGTCCTCGCCGCGGTGGTGATCACGGCCGTCTACTACCTGCTGCATCGCACGAACGTCGGCTCGGCGATCCGGGCGGTCGGCTACGAGAAGCGCTCCGCGCAGATCGCCGGGATCAACCCCCGGACCATGATCATCGGAGCGGCGATGCTCTCCGGTTCCGTCACCGGACTGGCGGGGATCATGCTGGCGGGCGGGCAGAGCTTCAACTTCAATTTGGGCGACGGCCTATTGCTGCAGGGCTTCGCCGCCGTCGTGATCGGTGGCATGGGTGACGTGCGGGGCAGTGCGTTGGGCGGATTGCTCATCGGCGTGGTCCAGACGCTGTCGGCGTCATACATCTCGGCGTCCTATCAGGACGCGATCACCTTCGGCCTCGTGCTCGTCGTGCTGCTCGCTCGTCCCACGGGCCTGCTCGGCACGGCCAATTTTCAAAGGGCGTGACGTCATGAATCCCACCCTGGTCCTCCTGCAGAGCGCGACCATGTTCGCGATGGCGGGCGCTGTGCTGGCGCTCAGCACGTACGTGACGTTGTGGACGGGGCTGCTCAGCTTCGGCACCGTCACCTTCGCCGCTATCGGCGCGTTCGGTTCCGTCTGGTTGATGACCGAGACCGGCCTCGGTCTCTGGCTCGCCATCTTGGTCAGCGCCGCAGGCGCCGGAATCTTCGGCCTGCTGGTCGGGCGCGTGTTCCTCAAACTCTCGAGCCACTGGCTCGCCCTGGCCACCGTGGCCCTGGTGCTGATCACCCGCGTGTTCGTGGTCAATCTCGGCGAGCACACCGGTGGATCGGGCGGTGAGGTCGTGCCCTACACGATGTCGATGCCGCAGATGGCGGCGCTGCTCGTCATCGTCTGCGCGCTCTTGTTCGCACTGCGTCGCTCGAAGTTCGGCGTCGCTGCCGACACCACGCGCGAAGACCCGGACGTGGCCAAGGCGCTCGGCATTCCCGTCGCCCGCATCAAGATCATCGCGTTCGGGCTCAGCGGCGCGATCGGCGCTGTGGGCGGCGCCATGCAGGCATCCCAGCTGTCCTACATCGGACCGGACACCTTCTACGTCGACCTATCGGTGACCGTCATCGCCTGCGTCGTGCTCGGCGGGGCCTACCACTGGTTCGGATCGGTGATCGGCGCGGTGGTGTTCACCGGCCTCCCGGTCTACATCAGTCAATACATCACCGCCGGCCAGTCGATCATCAACGGTGTCCTGCTGCTCGCGATCATTCTCTTCCTGCCCGGGGGCCTGATCGACCCGCTGCGCTGGCGGCGACGGCGGGAAAAGCGCCGCGCCCGGTCCCACCCACGAGTGGCGCCGCGCGACACCGACGACCGGCATCAACTGGAGAATGCGGGAGCGACCGAGTGACCGGCGGCCTGATCACCGAGAAGAAGAGCCTGTCCACCTCCGGAGTGGCGCTCAGCCTGGACTCGATCTCCAAGAGCTTCGGCGGCCTGCACGTGCTGTCGTCGGTGAGCTTCGACGTACCGGCCGCCACCATCTTCGGTGTCGCGGGCCCGAACGGCGCGGGCAAGACAACGCTGCTCAACCTGCTCACCGGCTTCGGCTCATTCAGCGGCGGCCGGATGACCATCGGCGGGGTCGATGCGACGGGTCGAGACGCCCGGGCCATCAGCGCCCTCGGCGTCGCGCGCACCTTCCAGAACATCCGGCTCTTCCGCGGGCTGTCCGTGCGCGAACAGGTGGAGGCCGGGACCTACCGGCACCGCAAGGCCTCACTCCTGTCGAGTCTGATCTCGCTGCCCGCCGACCGGCGCGACCGCGTCGACACCCGGGCGACGGCCGAGGAGATGCTGGCGTTCGTCGGGCTCTCCGACAGTGCCGACCGGCTTGCCGAGACGATGTCGTACGGCGACCAGCGCCGCATCGAGATCGCCCGCGCCCTCGCCATGCGTCCCTCGCTGCTCCTGCTGGACGAGCCCACCGCCGGGATGAACGACGCCGACTGGCTGCCGATCGCGAACTTGCTCGACCGGCTCCGCTCCGAGGGGATCACGATCGTCGTCGTCGAGCACAACATGCGTCTGCTCGAGCGTAGTTGCGACCGCGTGGCCGTCATCGCCGCTGGTGAGGTCATCGCCGAGGACGAGCCCGTCACCTGTCTGCGCCGCCCTGAGGTCCGGCGCGCTTATTTCGGAAAATAGGAGTCCTCGATGCCTCCCATCCTGACCGTCGACGATCTCGACGTCCGCTACGGAACAATCCCCGCCTTGTCCGGCCTGTCCCTCTCGGTGGAGCAAGGCTCGCTGACCGCGCTTCTCGGCGCGAACGGCGCAGGCAAGTCCACGACGCTCAACACGGTCGCCGGCCTGCTCCAGCCGACGCGGGGGAAGGTGACGTTCGCCGGGCGCGACATCACCGGCCGGCACGCCTACCGCATCACCCGGCATGGCCTCGCGCTCGTGCCCGAGGGCCGGCTCGTCGTCGCCCCGCTGACCGTCCTGGAGAACCTCCAGCTCAGCTCGTTCGCCCGTGGTCGGAGGCGCTCGGCCTCGCTCGACGAGGTGTGGGAGCTGTTCCCCCGTCTGGCCGAACGCAAGAACCAGCACGCCGGACTGATGAGCGGCGGCGAGCAGCAGATGCTGGCGATCGCCCGCGCCTGGATGACCAAGCCGACGATGATCCTGCTCGACGAGCCGTCGATGGGCCTGTCCCCCGCACTGGTGGATATCGTCTTCGAGGCGATCGCACAGATCCACGCCGCCGGCGCCACGGTGCTGCTGGTCGAGCAGAACGCGGCCAAAGCGCTTCCGATCTGCGACCACGCCTACCTCATCCACCGCGGCGACATCATCGCCTCCGGCTCCCCCGCCGAACTCGACAAGAACCCGGACCTCGTGGCCCGACACCTCGGGCTCGACCCGGAGATCGCGGTGCCCGAGATCGACCGCGCTCTGCTGGCGGCTGAGGAGCGCGCATGAGTGCCCTGCACTATGTCACCACCGAGCACGGGCAGGTCAGGCTGCACATCGGTGGGGCTGGACCCACGCTGGTCGCTTTGGCCGGTCCGACGCGTGCTGCCGCGGCGCTGCTGGACGACCTGCTCGCGACGGCACCCGGCCGCCGGGTGATCGTCCTCGATCCACCCGGCGTGGGTGGTTCGGCCCGGGTCCGCATGAAGTCCGTGGACGACTGCGCCGCTGCTGTCGCGGAGAGCCTCGCCTTTCTCGGTGACGAGCCCGTGGATCTCGTCGCGTTCGAGCTCTCCGCGGCACTGGTCCCCCAGGTGGTGCGGCGGCTGCGGACGTCGACGACTGTGCTGGTCGGCGTCGACGCCGCACTCGGCTGGGTCGAGCACGCGGTGACGCCGCCGTCCCCAATGGCCCGTAACGACGGGACGCACCTCAACGCGTTCTGGTCCTTTTTGCGCGACCGTCGGTTGGTGCGGGCCGACGATCCGACGCTGCCGATCGCGTTCGGCACGCCGCTGCCGGAGGTCGGCGATCTCAGCGAGACGTTCGTCGCGGCCATCACCTGCCCGGCGGCGTTCGTCCGATATTGGCAGCTCGCAGCGTCGGCGCTGCCCGGCGCGCTACAGTCGCTGCCCGACGCAACCAGGCTCACAACCCTCGGCGAACTTCGCGGCGTGTTCGCACCGCCCACGCGAGCGGCCGGAGCCGAGCCGCCGCCCACCGCGGCCGCTCCCGGCACCGAGATCTGGCATCAGTACCTCGACACGGTGTACGGCGTCGCCCATCTGCGTCGCGCCGGCTCAGCTGGTCGGCCGGTACTGGTGCTGCCCACCGGTGGCGGCTCGTCCGCCCAATTCGCTCCCGTGCTGCGCGGTCTGGCCGAGGATCGCACTGCGGTCGCGGTCGACTACTTCGGCAACGGACTGTCGCAGGCGCGCGACCGCGTCCCGGACATCGCTGTGCTCGCCCGCGAGGCCTTCGCAGTCGCCGACGCACTCGGGTGGGACACCTTCGATGTCTGGGGCTCGCACACCGGGGCCTGTGTCGCGCTCGAGATGACGATCATGGCTCCCGAACGGATCGGCAAGGGAGTTTACGAGGCGCCGGTCATGGTGACTCCGGAATTCCGCGACGACCTGCTGGCGAACTACTTTCCGGATTTCGTCCCGGATCCGTTCGGCCTGCACCTGCAGCTGGTCTGGAACTGGCGACGGGACATGTTCTTCTATTGGCCGTGGTACCGCGTCGAGCATGCGTCGACGCGTGCGATCGGCATCCCGGCCGCGGCCGAACTCCAGCTCTACGCCGTAGGGATTCTCGAGAGCGGGACGACCTACGATCTCGCCTACCGCGCCGGATTCGGTTACGACACCCGCTCGCGGCTGCCGCATCTGCGCCGGCCCGCGATCCTCACCGCGGGACCACACGACATGCTCGCGAACGCGCTGGACGACGCGGCGGCCCTCGTGCCGGGCGACCTGCTGAAGATCGTCCCCACCCCGGAGACGGTGTGGTGGCCGGACCCGGACCCGGTCGCGGCCGACGCGACGATGCGCATCTACCGCGACTTCCTCGGATGACCACGGAGGCATAGAGATTGACCGAGCATCAGCAGATGGCTCCGGGCGACGTCCACGCGCACGCCGTCAGCCTGGGGGTTCGACCGAACTGGGGTCGGTGGGGCGCCGAGGACGAGCGCGGGACGCTGAACCTCGTCACCGCCGACAACGTGCTGCGGGCGACCGCGGCCGTCCGGACCGGGACGGTGGTGTCGCTCGGCCGGCCGTTGGACCCGACCGACCCGCCCTACTACCCGCAGGGCCTCGACAGCGCGGTGCGCCACGAGATGGTGACGGCTTGGGGCTCGAACGCCGGCGGCGACGTCCAGGCCGCCAGCGACCAAGTGCATATCCAGTGCCACGGGCTCGACAACACGCATATGGACGCCCTCTGCCACATCGGCTACGGCGGCGTGGGCTACAACGGCCGCCCGTTCGCGTCGATGGTCGACATGACCGGCGCCTCGGTCAGCGACATGCTCGTCGGCGGACCGGTCGTCACCCGCGCCGTGTTGGTGGACGTCCCCCGGCTGCGCGGCGTGGATCACCTGGACGGCGGCGACCCCGTCACCGAGGACGACCTGCGAATGGCTGCTCCGGACCTGCGCCCAGGCGACGCCCTGATCGTGCGCACCGGCCGAGCGCGCGCGGTGGCCGGGTCGGTGAGCGCCGCCGAGGCCGAGGGTCGCACGGCCGAGCGGAAGTACGGACCCATCGCCGGGCTGCACCACGGCGCAATGCGTGTCGTCTCCGAACTCGACTGCGGACTGCTCGGCACCGACGGCTCGGCGGACAACTTCCCGGCTGTCGACGACCACCGGTTGCCGATCCACGTGCTCTGCCTGGTGCACCTGGGCGTGCACCTGCTGCACAACTTGGCGCTCGAGGAACTCGCCGACGCCCTGGCCGCGCGCGGTGGCTCGGACTTCCTGATCGTGGCGGCCCCGCTGCGACTGCCCGGCGGGACCGGCAGCCCCATCGCACCGGTCGCCGTGCTCTGACCTCGAGAGGATCACGCCATGACATGGACCGTGGTGTCCAGTTCCCCCAGTTTCGGTAGGTACTCCGACGAACCGGTCGATCTCCTGCGCGCCTCGGGTTGCCGGGTGCTGCTCGTGCCCCGCGGCGACCGTGCCGCCCTGCTCGAGTCACTGCGTGCCGCGGACGCCTGGATCCCGGGCTTCGAGTCGGTCGACGCCGACACGATCGGCGCGGCGTCCGAGCTGCGCGTCGTGGCGAAGTGTGGCGCCGGCATGGACAACTTCGACCTCTCCTACCTCGCCGAACGGGGGATCACGGCGGTCAACGTGCCGGGCGGCAACTCCGATGCCGTCGCCGAGTACGCCATCGGTCAGCTACTGGCGCTGAGCCGCGGCATCGCCGCGAACGACCAATCGGTCCGGGCCGGTCGCTGGGGTCCCGTAGTCGGGACCGGGCTGTCCGGGCGCACTCTGGGCGTCGTCGGCTTCGGTCGCATCGGACAGCGCGTCGCCGCACTCGCGACCGCGTTCGGCATGCGGGTGACCGCGGCCGATCCCGCGCTCGACACCGACGCCCTGCGTGCCCTCGGCGCGACGCCCTGTGCACTGCCGGAATTGTTCCGCACCTCGGACGCCGTCTCGCTGCACGTTCCGCTGGTGGACGCCACTCGCGACCTCGTCGGAGCGCAGGAACTGGCTCTGCTCGGTCCCCGCGGCATGCTGGTCAACTGCAGCCGCGGCGGCGTCGTCGACGAGTCCGCACTCGTCGACGCCCTGATCGCTGGCCGGATCGCCGGCGCCGCGCTCGACGTGTTCGCGCAGGAGCCGCTCCCCGCTGAGTCACCACTGTTCTGTGCCCCGAACCTGCTGCTCTCGTCGCACACCGCCGGCTACTCCGACACAGCGCTCGCCACCGTGACCCGACAATGCGCGCAGAACGTGCTTGCCGCGCTCGGGGAGGTGGCATGAGGATCGCGCGCCACGTCGGTGGCGGGTTCATTCTCGGCACGTCCCAGGGTGGCTGGGTGAGCACGGGTGCGTTGGGCGTGCGGGCCACGGTTCTCGCCGATCTGATCGAGCATCTCCCCGTTCTAGCGGAGTCGGCGGCGAGCGCGACGCCCGACGTCCACAATCCGCACCTCGCGGCCCCTGTCGGCCGACCGGGCAAGATCCTGGCCGTCGGACTGAACTACCTGCAGCACATCGCGGAACTCGGTAGGCCTCGCCCGTCTACTCCGATGATCTTCGCGAAGTACCCCAGCGCGGTGACCGGTCCGACCGATCCCATCGAGCTGAACCCGTCCGTCACCGCCGAGGTTGATTACGAGGCCGAGCTCGCCGTGGTGATCGGCTGGCCGGCGCGCAATGTCGACGCCACACACGCCGCCGAGCACATCCTGGGCTACTGCGTCGGGAACGATGTCTCGGCCCGCGACCTGCAACGCGCCGAGCCGCAGATCTCGCGTTCGAAGAGCCTCGACACGTTCTGCCCCATCGGACCCTGGATCACCACGGCCGACGAGGTCTCGGATCCGCAGTCGCTGCGGATCACCACCACCGTCAACGGCGTGACCCGCCAGGACTCCACCACCGCCGATCTGCTCTTCGGCGTCCCGGAACTCGTCGCACATCTGTCGCGCACGATGACGCTCGAGCCAGGCGACGTGATTCTGACGGGCACGCCGAGCGGGGTTGGTTCCGGCATGACTCCGCCCACCTATCTGAATGAGGGAGATATCGTGCGCTGCGAGATCGAGAAGCTCGGCCGCATCGAGAATCGCGTCGTGAGCCCGGCGGCGAACCGATGAGCGGGAACGAGTACGACGTCATCTGTGTCGGCGGCGGCCTCGGCGGCCTCGCCGCAGCGGTGCGCGCCCACGACCTGGGTGCCCGTGTGCTCGTGCTGGAGCGCTCGACGATGATCGGCGGCGTGGCCGCCTACAGCGGCGGGTTCTGCTGGGTCGGCGCCAACCATCTCGACGACGGTGCCGACACTTTGGCAGCAACCGAGGACTATCTCGACCACGTGCAGGGCGCCGGCCGTCCCGTCGACCGCGCGGCGCGCCGCGAGTACCTCGAGTCCGCGGTCGAGGCCACCCGCTGGTTCACCGAGGCCGGCGTACCGCTGTCGCTGATCCGGGATGCGGCCGATCTGTACGAACCGTGCTCCGGATCGACCGCCCAGGGCCGGCTGCTCGAATGTGTGGTCCCGGGGGCAGAGCTGGGTCTGTGGCGCGCGCACCTGCGCCCCAGCGTCTACTACCGCACCGGTGTCACGCGCGACGAGATCTACCATGTGCTCGCCGGCGACGTGGACGCCCGGCTCGCGCTGGCCGCCGAGCGGGAAAGCGATGACCTGCTGACACACGGCTTGGGCCTGGCGGGAGGCTTCGCCCGCGAGGCACTCGTGCGTCGCGGTGTGGAGTGCCGTCTCGAGCATCGCGTGCTGGCACTGCACCATGAGGACGGCCGGGTGACCGGGGTGACCGCCGAAGGCCCAGACGGTCCGGTCGAGATCGCCGCGACCCGGGGCGTGCTGCTCGCCGTCGGCGGCTACGGAAACTCGCCCGATGCCGCCGAACTCGAGGACGTCCCCGAGCTGATCGAGGCCGCACCGCCCGTCGTGAGCGGCGACGGGCTCACGCTGGGCCAGAGCGTCGGCGCGACCGTCGTACGCGGCGCGGACCCGTTCGTGGTGCTGGGCGCGCGCTTCGAGGAGCAGACACATCCCGGCAGCGACGAGCCGCTGTTCAGCCAGCTGTTGGAGAACCTCGGTTTCCCGCACTCGATCGTCGTGAACCGGGACGGCCACCGGTTCGGTGACGAGAGCTACTACGGAGCACTCATCCGCGGCCTGCGCACCTTCGACTCGCGTCGTAAGCAGTGGGCGAACTTTCCGTGCTGGCTCGTCTTCGACGAGTCGTTCCATCAGCGCTACCCCCTCGGTCCCTATCCCCCGGGCGCCGCCTATCCGGCCGACGTCCTACGGTTCGACTCGCTGGCGGAACTCGCGACGACGGTCGGCATTGACGAGGTGGGACTGGCGGCCACCGTGGAGCGGTTCAACCGGTTCGCCGCCGAGGGCGAGGACACCGACTTCGCGAGGGGATCACTGCCCTTCGCGCGCAAGGCGTACGGCGATCCCCGGTACCCGAACCCCAACATCGGGGCGGTCGCCACGGCGCCGTTCTACGCGGTACCCCTGCACGTGCTGGGGGTCGGTCTGTGCTCGCTCGGACTGGCGATCGACCCCTCGGCGCGGGTGCTGCGTCGGGACGGCGGCGCGATCGCCGGGCTGTACGCCACCGGCAACGCCGCGGCCACGCGCGAACTCAAGGGGTACGTCACCGGCCTGGCGAATGCCCGCAACTACACCTACGCCTATCGCGCGGTGAACGACATGCTTGCCGGCGGATAGTCGCCGCACCGGTCCACAGCGCGGCTGCCGATCCTCACCGAGGCGCATTCAGCCGCGCGGCTGGACGCTGCCCCGACGAGGCCGCGGAGCATCGGATGACGGGTCGAGCAGACGTTGACCCGACCAGATCAAAGGCATAACGTAAATACCGAATAACGGAAAGCATTCCGTATTATGAAACAGGTGGTTCTTATGGCACACCCCTCCTTGGCCGAGTTGATCGCCCGGGACGGCGTTATCCGCGCTCCCGGCGTCTGGGACGGTCTCTCGGCCCGCATCGCCCAGCAAGCGGGCTTCCCCGCGGTCTGCGCCTCGGGCTTCGCGATCGCCGCGGCGCTCGGCATGCCCGATGCCGAGGTGTTCACCGCGACGGAGGGAGTCGACGCCGTCCGCAAGATCCGTGAGGCCTGCGAGGTGCCGATCATCGCCGACATCGACACCGGCTACGGCAACGCGATCAACGCCCAACGCACCGCGGCGTCGATGCGTCGCGCCGGCGTCTCCGCCGTCTTCATGGAGGACCAGGTATCCCCCAAGCGGTGCCCGATCTGCGTCGGCGACCCCGTCGAGGTGACCCCACTGCCCGAAGCCATCGGCAAAGTGCGCGCGGCCAAGGAGGGCCTGGGCGAGGACGTCCTGCTCATTGCCCGCACGGACGCGGTCGGCGCCGAGGCGCTCGAGCGCGCCGAGGCCTATGTCGCCGCGGGCGCCGACCTGATCATGCCGGTCTCCAAGACCTTCAAAACCCTCGAGGAGTGGCACCGCTGCCACGAACTCACCAGCGTCCCCCTTGTCGCCTCGTTGACGGCATGGACCTGGGTCGAGCGCGAGTTCACCGACGACGCGATGGCGCAGGCGGGCATCAAGATCGCCATGGTCGCCACGCATGGCATCCTCGCGGCGGCGACCGCGATCCGCGACTCGTTCACCCGCCTCGCCGCCGGCGAGCCGCTGCCCGACGTCTCCGGCTCCTACATGGAGCACACGGACTTCGTGGACATGATCGGCTTTCCCGAGATGGAGGAGCGGCAGCGCGCCTACCTCCCCGCGGCAGTGGAGGTCTGATCATGGGCTCGACGATCACCGAGAAGATCCTGGCCCGCGCGGGCGGCCTCGATCACGTGGTACCGGCGCAGAACGCGCCGTTCCGGCCGGACTACATGATCGCCTACGACTACCCCGGCTATACCGACGTCATGTTCCGCCAGATGAAGGAGGATTTCGGCATCGACCGGGTCAAGGAGCCCGAGCGGTACGTCCTGTTCATCGACCACATGACGACGCGCAACAACGAGCGCGAGCTCCAGATGCACAACGTCACCCGGGACTGGGGCCGCCTCAACGGCGTCGAGGTGCACGAGGGAGTCGGCATCGGCCACCAGGTCGCGGCCGAGCTCGGCTACGCCGCGCCCGGGTCGTTCCTGGTCCACTTCGACGGGCACATCAGCGGGCTCGGTGCGTTCGGCGCACTCGGCTGGGGTGTCCGCAAGGACCTGCTCGAAGCCTGGGTGACCGGCGCGGTCTACCTCGACGTGCCCGCGAGCACCCGTTTCCACCTCGACGGCGGCTTCGCGGCGGGGGTCGACAACCGCGACCTCATCCACCACATCATCGCGACATACGGCGCGGATGCCTGCGCGCACCAGGTGATGGAATACACCGGTCCCGGCGCCGAGTCGATGCCGATCGGCCGCCGCCAGGGCCTGTGCGCGATGGCCATGTTCACCGGCGCCGTCTCAGCGATCTTCAACCCCGACGAACTGTCGCTGGAGTACTCGCGGCGGGTCGCTCGAGGCGAGTTCGACCCGATCTACAGCGACCCCGACGCGACGTACTCCGCGACGTATCACGTCGACCTCGACACGTTGTCGCCGCAGGTCGTGCTGCCGGGCTCCGCCAAATCGCGCAACACCCGGCCCGTTGAGGACCTGGTCGGCACCGAGCTCCAGCACGCCTACATCGGCTCCTGCGCCAGCGGGCGGATCGAGGAGATCCGGGCCGCGGCCGAGATCCTCCAAGGCAAGAAGGTGGCGGCCGGCTTGCGGTTCAACGTCGTACCCACTTCGAAACAGATCTACGACCAAGCTCAGTCCGAGGGCCTACTCGACATCCTCACCGAGGCGGGGGCCCGCGTCGCCGGGGCGTCCTGCGACTTCTGCGTCGGATACGCCTCGCCGTTGGAACCCGGCGACAAGTGCATCTCGACCGGGGTCCTCAACATCTCCGGGCGAATGGGCAGCACCGAGGCCGAGATCTACATGGGGTCGGCTTACACCGTGGCGGCGTCCGCCCTCGCCGGCAAGATCGTCGACCCCCGGGAGGTGCTGGCGTGATGATCGAGGACGTCTTCAAGGGCCGGGTGGCGTGGAAGTTCGGCGACGACTTCGACATCGATCTCGTCATCGGCGTCACGAACATCAAGTACTACGACCCAGACAAGCTCCGCTCGGTGCTGATGCAGGCCTACGACCCGACATTCGTCGACGACGTCAAGCCGGGCGACGTCTTGGTCGGTGGGCGCAACTTCGGGTACGGCCACCCGCACTACCCGGCCATGATCGCGATGCGCAACGCCGGCATCGTCGCCGTGGTCGCGGAGTCCTACGCCCCTGGATTCTGGCGCGGCGAGCTCTACCAGGGCATGCCGTTGGTGACTGTCCCGGGCATCGCGGCCGTGGTGGACCGGTGGGACGACGTCGAGGTCGACTGGCGCACGGCCACCGTCCGCGTCACCCGGACCGGGCAGCAGCTCGTGGGCACGGCACCGAGCCCGCACGCGATCGACGTCATCGAGGCCGGCGGCGGACTCAACCTGCTGCGTGCGCAGTACGGCCCGTCCGGGACGACTCCCGCACCTGCCGCCGCACCAGCGTACTGAGTACGGCGTCCACCTCTCCTCGAAAGGGATCACCACATGACCACCCAGCTCGACCGGATTGCCTACACCGCCCGCGCCACCGCGACGGGCGGACGGGCCGGCCACGCCCGCAGCGATGACGGCCACCTCGACGTCGACCTGCGGCCGCCGGTCGAGCTCGGTGGCCCCGGCGGTGCGACCAACCCGGAGCAGCTGTTCGCCGCCGGGTACGCCGCGTGCTTCCAGGGCGCGCTCGGCGTCGCCGGACGCCGGAACAAGGTCGACACGTCGCAGTCCCTCGTCACCGCAGAGGTCAGCATGGGTCCGGTAGGGGAGGCGTTCGGCCTTTCCGTCGTCCTCGAGGTCGAGATCCCCGGCGTCGATGAGGCGACCTGCCAGCGCCTGGCCGACGAGGCGCATGCCGTGTGTCCCTACTCGAATGCCACGCGCGGCAACATCCCGGTCGAGGTCCGCGCCCGCGTCGCCGGATGAGCGGCCATCGTGCCCGGGACCGGCACACACCGGGAGGTGCACAGTTGAGCGAGTCGACCACGGCCTACGCGGATCGACGCTGGTTGGCGCTGTACCGCGCGGGCCAGCCGCGCGACATCGAGCCCGAGTCCGCCAACCTCCTCGATATGTTCGCCGACGCGGTCCGGCGCGCACCCGACCAGGACGCGATCCGGTACTTCGACGGCGCGATGAGCGTGGCCGACCTGGACGCGGCGTCGGACGCGCTCGCGGCGACGCTCCAGGAGTTCGGCTTCGCCGCGGGCGACCGCCTGGCCCTCTTCTCTCAGAACAACCCCGCCTTCGTGATCGGCATGCTCGCGACATGGAAGGCGGGCGGCATCGCCGTCTCTGCCAACCCGATGTACAAAGCACGCGAACTCGGCCACGTCCTGCGCGACTCCGGTGCCCGCGCGCTGATCTGCCTCGACGAGCTGCACGGCACCGTGCGAACAGTACTGGCTGACGGCGATGCCGAGGTCGACATCGTCGTCTGCTGCTCGGGTCGCGACTTCCAGACCCGCGACGACGAGCGCGTGTTCGGCACCGGCGCCCGCCCCACGATCGAAGGGAAGCACGACCTCGTCACACTGCTCGAGGAACACGCCGGGCGTCGACCGCTCGCCGTTCCTCCCGCACGCCCCCAAGACACCGCGTTCCTCGTCTATACTTCCGGCACGACCGGCGACCCCAAGGGCGCGAGGCTCACGCATGCCAACTTCGTGTTCAACGCGCGCAGCTATCGCGAGTGGATGCAGCTCGGGCCCGAGGACGCGATCCTCGCCATCGCCCCCCTCTTCCACATCACCGGCCTTGTGGGCCATGGGATCCTGTCACTGCTCATCCCCGCGCCACTCGTGTTGGGCCACCGATTCCACCCCGCGGTCATGGTCGACGCGATCCGTGAGCACCGACCGGTGTTCACTGTCGGCGCGATCACCGCGTTCGCGGCTCTCGCCGCGGTGCCGGGCGTGGGCCCGGAGGACTTCCGGTCACTGACGAAGATCTACTCCGGCGGGGCACCGATCGCGCCGGCAGTGGCCGACAAACTCGAGGCCGTGCTCGGTGGCTACATCCACAACGCCTACGGGCTGACCGAGACATCCTCGATCACCCATGCTGTACCGCCGGACCGACGCGCGCCGGTCGACCCCGACTCGGGAGCGCTCTCGATCGGGGTGCCGATCGCTGCCGTCCATGCCCGGATCGTCGACGAGGACTATGGCGACCTCCCGCCGGGTGAGGTCGGCGAGCTACTGATCTCGGGGCCGCAGGTCGCCGCCGGTTACTGGGAGCGCCCGGACGCCACCGCCGCGTCCTTCCCGACCGGCGAACTGCGCACCGGCGACGTCGGGTTCATGGACCCCGACGGCTGGTTCTACCTTGTCGACCGCAAGAAGGACATGATCATCGCCGCCGGCTACAAGGTGTGGCCGCGTGAGGTCGAGGACGTGCTCTACACCCACGAGTCGGTTCGTGAGGCCGCCGTCATCGGCGTGCCGGACGAGTACCGAGGGGAGACGGTGCACGCGTTCGTCGCACTGCGCACGGGAGCCTCGGTGACCGAGGCCGAGCTGATCGACTTCTGCAAGGCGCGGATGGCAGCGTACAAATACCCGCGTGCGGTCTTCGTCGTCGACGAGCTCCCTAAAACCGCCAGCGGCAAAATCCTCCGACGCGAGTTGCGCGGGTCCTGAGCGCGGAGCCAGCCCCGCGTTCCCGGCAAATCAGGGCTGCCGCTGGGGGGACATCGAGCTACCACAGTCGCGATCGGCGGTGCACAGGATCAACACGGTCGACCAGTCGAAATATCTCCGAACCGAATTCAAATGGCACTTCGCAAATGTCAGAGAATTATCGGAGATGGCGGGAAAGATGTCGAGACAGATCTGCTCGCAATTGCCACCGGCCAACTATTGTTGCCGCGGTTGAAAACGGCGACACGATCGGAAAGTGAGCGAACCGGGTATATCCGGCGCAGGCTCGTACTCCGGTTTGTCAACCAGCAGTGAGATCCGGGGGGTCAGCATGAGGTTGCAGCATCCGTCGCGGTGACCTTCGGTCCGTGCAGCAACGTCCAGGCCACGCGGTGATCGTGCCTGCCATGTCGGGTGGCGACAATTTCGGGACCGACACGTTCGGAATCCGGGGCCGATATGATCGGTAGGCAACCTTTTCACGACGCGAATCTTTCATAGCGAACACCATCCATCCGTGCGGGAGGTGGTCGATGAATGGCATAGCGTTCGGCCGCTACCGATTGCAGGAGCTGATCGGTGAGGGCGGCATGGGCAAGGTATGGCGGGCCTACGACACCATCACCGACCGCATCGTGGCGATTAAATTGCTGCCCGAGCACTGCGCGACCGATCCTATCTTCCGGGAACGATTCCGCCGCGAGGCGCACGACACCGCCCAACTGCGCGAACCCCATGTGGTTCCGATCCACGGCTTCGGCGAGATCGATGGCCACCTCTACCTGGACATGCGTCTGATCGAAGGGGCCGACGCGAAGACCCTGCTCAACCGCGATGGTGCGATGAAGCCACAGACGGCGGTCGCGGTGATTACTCAGGCCGCGGCGGCGCTGGATGCGGCACACGCCCAAAGCATGGTGCACCGCGACGTCAAACCATCCAATCTGCTGGTCACCGACAGCGGCTTCGTGTATCTGATCGACTTCGGCATCGCCCACGCGGCCGACGATCCCGCGCTGACCAGCACCAGCACGAAGATCGGAACCCTGGCCTACATGGCTCCGGAGCGATTCACCACCAGCGTCGCCGATTCCCGGTCCGACGTGTACGCCCTCACCTGCGTGTTGTGCGAATGCCTGACCGGATTCCCGCCCTATCTGGGCAACAGCACGGAGCAACAGATCGCGGCACACCTGACAGCGGACCCCCCTGCACCGACCCGGCGGCGACCCGACCTGCCGGGCGGGTTCGACAACGTCGTGGCCCGGGGCATGGCGAAAAGCCCAGACGACCGCTACCCGACCGCAGGAGCGCTGGCCGCAGCCGCCGGCCGTGCCCTGAGTACTGGTCCTGTAGCCATCACCGGAAATGCCAGCAGAACTAGAACCGCATCAATTCCAACGCCTATGTTCGAAGGCCAGAGAAATAGGCTCGACCCACAGCCGCCGATCCCGTCCGCGGAATTGGACACGGAGCAAGATTCCACGGTTGATGCCGGACCTTCCGTCCACCCCGGCGGCCTGCAACCCATCCGCTCCGAATCGGTGCGGATCCGCCGAGACGGCCTGGTGCCGCCGCGCCGTAGACGGCCTGTCCTCCAGGTAACGGTGGCGGTGGTTGCCTTTTTGATCGCCGCGGCGATGGTGGCGGGACTTTGGCGGTTAACCCACCCCTCGATGGCCGAGCTGGCCTTCGACGGCAAATACGAAGTCACCTACACGCCCCGAACTATGAACGGGAAGCCCGACGACCGGCCGCAAGATACTCGGGTGTGGTCGGTTCGATCGCACTGCCCGCCGCACAGCGAACGCTGTGCAGCCGCGATAACCAGCCAGAACCCGTCCGAGCCCGAGAAAGCCCCAACTCAGTTCGTCGCAGACTATCGCGACGGCACATGGATCATCACCAGAGAGCTGTCGCCCCAGCCCGACACCGATTGCGAAAGTCCGATCACCCACGCGCCTCAAATCGTCCCGGCATGGCAGAGACTTCAATTCCGATTCAGCGCCCCGTCGTGGATTGGAACCTACTCCGCCTTTGTCGGCGGGCCCTGCGCATATATTCAAGAGGAAGAGATAACGCTTTCGCGCCTCGGCGACATCGACCCGGATATCGCCATCGTCCCTCCCGAAACCCTTCCCGACCGCGCAGATAGCCCGCCTGTCGCGCTGATCAGCGGCACCTACGACGTGACCATCACCTACAGTGCGACGCCGGGTTTTCCCAACACTCCACCGCCGGACAGAATTCGGCAACGATACGACACCATCTGCCTGCGCGGCGGCGACCGCTGCGCCGCGACCACACAGGCAGATCCTCGGGCCGATCCGAGCGCCGTCTTTTCTCCGTTGTTCGTGCTCGAAGGCGGGGCATGGCGGGCTGTGTATAGCAGTCCTTATCCCTGCTACGTGGGCTCGAACGAGCCGCACACCAACGCGACATTTCATTGGGAGTTGTTCCAGTCCGCTGCTGGGCCCGACCCCACCGAATTTCTAACAGGCACGTGGGTCCGCGACAAATCCGACCCTTGTCCCGCTACCAGCCGCGCTACCGTCGAAATGCAGCGGGTCAGTTCGGCCGGCGCGCGGCCCGCTCTCGCCGGTCCCACGGAATAAAGTTGCTGGTGCGAGCATTTTGAATCATCCTCGGCACTGCGCCCGGCACTCCGTTCGGTCGGGACGACGATTCGTATCGCTGGGTACATCGCGTCGACTGTTCGGCGAAGCGTTGATTGCCAGCGGTCATTTGACTCTTCGCGCGGAGCAGCCTCGGACCGGGTATCCGAAAGCCGCCGATCACACCTGCGAGCATGCCTGCGACAGCAACCGATAATGCCGCAGTCACGTTGTCCTCCAGGCATCACGCGTGGTGCTTCGAGCGCCGGGCCGGTTCTTCGCCTGTTGCCGCCGACCAGAGAGCAAGCCTGCGACCCGGTCTGATGCCGGGTCGGCCTTGATCATCGAGCTGACACGCTGGCTCGAACGGTTGTCGGTAGGAATCCGACCAGCAGGGCAGGGCGGAGGCGCCGCGTGCGCACCGAGACCCGCACGCAGGCCTCCGCGTTCGGCGTCAACCGATCGACAGCGCGCTCAGGATCGGGTCGTAGACCCAGTCCAACATGCGCTCGGCGTCGTCCTTCGCGGCGACGTCGCTGTCGGGTGAACTATGCAGGACCACACCGATCAGCGGTATCCCTGCCCGGACCGTCTCGAACAGCAGGCAGGTACCCGCAGCGTCGGTGTATCCGGTTTTGATGCCGATGGTGCCGGGATAGTCGTGCAGCAGCAAGTTCGTGGTCTGCCAGAGATGATCGCGGTTGTTCGGGCCTGCGGGCAGGTGATAACTCTGCGACCCGGCGATCTCGCGGAACACTGGCAGGCTCATCGCGCGCAGGCCGAGGGCCACCAAGTCCGCCGGTGTGGAGAAAGTGGAGTGGTCGGTGGGGACGGGCAGGCCGCTGGGGTCGGTGAAATGCGTTCCCGTCAAACCCATTTGATGTGCAGTCTCGTTCATTTTTGCGATGAAGCCTTCTTGGCCGGGTCCATAGGCCTCGGCAAGGGCATAGGCCGCGTCGCAGCCGGACGGCAGCATCATCGCGTAGAGGAGCTGGCGCGCGGTGAGCACCTCGCCGGGGACCAGGTCTGCGGTGCTTCCGTCGTACTCGGTGCTGTAGGCGATGGCCTCTTGCGGCACGGTAATGGTCCGGTCGAGGTCGCCGGTGTTGATCACGACCAGTGCCGTCATCACCTTCGTGATGCTGGCTATCGGGACCGGGATATTCGGCTGGCGCGACCACAGCACAGTGCCGGTGATTCCGTCTGCCAGCGCTGCCCCGGACGCCTGCACTGGCGCCGGCTCAGAAGTCGACCAAGGCAACTGAATATGGGCGTCGCTCGCGGCAGGGGTGACCGCGAGGCTATGACCGGCTACTACTACCAGCGTCCCGGTGATGGCAGCGTGCAACAATCGGGCAAATGTCCGCATGGCCACATTGTGTCGTGCGACTCCGTCGACCCGTGGGATTTCATCGACGGAATTGTCGCGCCGTTCCGGCGACAGCATGCGGTCGGCTGATCCAGAGATGGTCCGAGCCCGACGCTTCTCGCGTGCGACCACTGCGTGTCCGCCCACCGACGGCATCGATACAGTTCACCGCAACGAGTCTGGCCCACAGGCGACACGGCTTCGGGTCGCTTCGAAATGCGCCCTTCGTCGGTCAGGCCGGATCGGCGATGAGGTGGTGGTAAGCGGTGTCGAGCGGGATGTCGACTGCGTACCAGGCTGCGGGTCGATCGTCGTCGCGGGGGCACCAGGCGGTCGCGATACATAGTCTGGCCGCTTCCTTGGTGGCCAGGCCGGGCAGATGCCACGCGATTCGGGCCGGATCTGGGTATCGCACACCGTATTCGGCGGTCGTTTCGTGCTCACCGGTGGGCAACAGGTGCGCCCAACTGGCAGGCATCAGCCGACCGTCCGCGGCTTGCATGGCCAGCAGTTCGGAGTCCGGGCCGCCGATCGACACCATGAAGTGTTGGTTCTCGACAGTCACGGCCGCGAGGCATTCGCCGGAGTCCGGGCCGCTGTAGGCATCGGCGGGCACGTTGGTCAGTTGGGCCGAGACGACCACTCCGGTCAACCCGTCGTGCGCCTGCACCTGCCAGATTCCCGCCCACATCGGGACCGGTGCGCCGCCGTCCCAGGCCGGTACATCGATGCTTCCGATCAGCAGATCAACCGTTGCGGTTGGATGCCGCCACCGGTACAGGCGTGAGCCGTTCGCCAAACGCCACACAGCATTCGGCTCGGCCGCAAGCGCCTCCGATCCGAGCGAGACGGAGAACTCGACTGTGCCGAGGGGTGTGTCGATCACAGCCGGATGACGGTCTGCCTGTGCCAGTTGGTCGGTGGGGAGCATGCGCCCCATCATGCAGGGTCGCCGTCGCGAGCAACCGGTGGGTCGCCCGAGCGCCGAACCGCTCCCCCGCTCCCGAGAACGCGCACTTCAGTATGGCAAAATTATGGAATTGCTCTGTGCCTGAGCCGGTTTCGCTCCTCCCACGACCTCGTGGCCAGTTCGGGTCGGCGCGAGATGCGGCAGGATTATGGTGATCCACCGGCGTCGACCATTTGTGTAGTGCCGGTGACGAACTTTGCGTCGTCGGAAACTAGTGCAAACAGTGTCGGTCACGTCCTCGGGGTTCCAACGCCGCGATCGGAAGCCGGTTCAGAGTCCAGGCCGCTTCCTCCCAATCAGCGTGTCCGGGGGTCTCCAGGTCGGGCTGGAACAGCGACAACGGCACCGTCTGACAACAGGCCGAGTAGTGCAAACGGTGCGACCTGGCCTCGATCCTCGGTAGGCTCGATGCAGCCGACGTTACCGCCGATCCATACCGCGCTACCGAGCCATGCGTAATCGTTACCGATCGCCGACACCTTCGGCGCCTCCAGCAAAACCATCTACCGCCACCCGGCTACACCCTCTGTCGGATGGCGTGGTTGCCCGAAAGACCGGTTTGGGCAGGCGCTCCGTGGAGGAGGGCTCCGGATGTGGCGCGCCGTCACCGTGGATCCTCACTTGGCGTCTGCGTAGCACTCCACCACCGCGGTCGTGAAAGGGAACCGCACCGGTGTCGGCCCGAAGGCGATCCGGCCGGCGGTCTCTGCCGCGGTCGCGATCGCCGCGGCGACCGTTGTGGCCTCTTCCGCCGGGCAATGCACGATTACCTCGTCGTGCTGAAAGAAGACCAGTTCGCCCCGCAGCCCCGCGCGGGTCATCGCATGACGCAGGCCCGCCAACACCAGCAGCGTCCAGTCGGCGGCGCTACCCTGCACGACGAAGTTTCGTGTGAAGCGGCCACGAGCACGCGCCGCGGGGGTGCTGCCATATCCGCCGGAGTACCCCTGCTCCTGATCCGCCGGGTCGGATGATGCGGCGGGCGGTGAACAGGTGCGGCCGAACCAAGTGCGCACCAGGCGTCCCTCCTCACCAGCACTGGCCGCATCGTCGACATACGCCACAGCGGCGGGATAACGGCGACGAAGTTCGGCCATGTGGGTAAGGGCATCCCCGGAGGTCTGGCCGTAAATGGCGCCCAATAGCGCGACTTTGGCCTGTGCGCGATCGCCGCCGAAGGCGCGAACCGCCAGATCCGCGTACAGATCCTCGCCGCGTCCGGCCACCTCCATCAGACCTGGATCGCGGGAAATCGCAGCAAGCACGCGTGGCTCCATCTGGTCGGCGTCGGCGACCACCAGGCGCCAACCCGGGTCCGCGCGGATCGCTCGCCGAATCACCTTGGGGATCTGCAGGGCGCCGCCGCCGTTGGTGGTCCAGCGGCCGGTAACCGTGCCTCCCGGCACGTATTCGGGACGTAAGCGGCCGTCGTGTACCCACTGCTCGAGCCAGGACCAGCCATGGGCGGTGTAGAGCCGGTAGAGTGATTTGTAGGCCAACAGTGGCGCTACCGCAGGGTGATCGATCTCCTGGAGTTCCCATTTTCGGGTGGAGGACAACGAGATCCCGACGCGGGCGAAGGCTCTGATGATGTCGTTGGGTAGGTCGGGCCGGACCCGCACGCCTTCCCCGAAGGCGCGCGACACTTCGTCGGCCAGTTCCACCATCCGGCGCGGTGGCATCCCGCCCGAAAGACGTTCACCCAGCAGCACGTCGAGCAACTCCCGGTGGACGTCCGCGCGCCAGGGGATCCCCGCTCGCGACATCTCCGTGGCCACCAGCATGCCGGCCGATTCAGCGGCGAGCAGCAGTCGCATTCGCTCCGGAGATTCGGTCTCGGCCGTGCGGGCCACCTGTCCCGCGTAGACCTGGATCAGCGCGGTGAACTCGTCCGTGCCGGGTGGTAGCGGCACCGGGCCCGAATCGAACAGGGACGGCTGGGTATCGGCGGGCCGTGCGGGTGCGTCCGGCGGCACGGGCAGATCGTGCAATCGTGCCCAGGCGGCCGCCAACGAGTGGGCCTGCCCGGACTGGCCCTCCTCGTGGCCGATCAGCAGCGCCTCCGCGGCCTGCACGTCGTAACAGCGGTCGACGCGCACACCGGCCGCCAGCAAGTGCCGATAGATCTCGGCAGTCGATCGCCACACCCACCTATCGACCTCTGGACGTGAACGCACCGCCGCGGCGAGCGAAGACTCGTGCAACACCGGCCCCGCGGGCCGACCGTCCGAATCGAGCGGACACAGCCGGGCGCCACTCTCGCCGCTTTTCGCCACCGCCCATCTCATGTCCCCGAGTCTTGCAGCGAACACTGACAACGCTGACACATCTGCTGCTACGTGGCGGTTTCCGGAAGTGCGTCGTTATTCCGGAGATCGACCCCTCTCCCCCGTGCACGGTCTGCCGGATTCGGGATCCGGGTGATCAGTACCCGATCGTCGATCAGCCCGTAGTCGGCGACAGGCCCAGCGTGCGAGTTCGGTGCGGCTCGCTGCTGTGGGTGTGATCATTTGCCGTCATCGTCATCGTCATCGTGGATTCGGAACTCGGGTGAGGTGCCGCTGAAAGGGACGCAGTCGCTGCCGAGCCGCACGGCGTCACCGAAGTACCGGATCCGGTAGCTGCCGGGATTTGCGTCGGCGGGGATGTGCCAGCCGATGGTGACTCGCGAGCTCTGGGCGGGACCACGCGACCAGCTGAAGGTGGTCGACCAGTCGCCGTCGTCGGCGATCGTTCGCCAGCGTTCTCCGTCGCGGCGCTGCACCATGAGATAAGTACTGCCACGATGCAAGTCGTGGTTGGGATGCGCGCCGACGAATTCGACACTCACCCGCTCGCCAGCGTGATATGCCGGTTCCGGCTCGGTGAGCACGTCGCCGAAGTTCCGTCCCATCGATGGAAAGTCCGGCGGCGGCGTTGTTTTCGACGGTCGCTGCTGCTGCGACAGATCGGGTGCCGCGGTACCGGACGGCACCGCCTTCTCGTCGTGCATCGCTGTCGCGAGCTGTGCAGCGATCTGCTGCAGAGCTGGCAGCTCCCATCGACCGAACAAAGTGCTCGCGCCCTCGTAATGCTGTGCGTCGTATTCCTCGGGAGTCGTGACGTAATGCATATAGGCGTTGCTGTATCCGGCGATCAGGACGTTGGCCAGTTCGGTGCCGAGGATGGTTGCCACCGTGCGCCGCAACCGCAGGCCGGCGGTGATCGTCGCTTCGCCCGGAATACCGAGTAGATACAGCTCGCCGATCTGGATGAGTTGCACTGGGACGATCTCTTGTACGTAAGGCCTGAGTCGATTGAGCAGCCCACCCGGAGCGACGATCGCCTTGGGTGACTGCGCATCCCGCAGTGCCGGTGCGAATCGGTACGCCAACCGCGACAGCAATTCCCAGCCCGGATTACGGCCCTCGCGAAAGGTCTTCCAGTGGGTGGGCCCGTCGAACCCCGCACCGGCGAAGGCGGCCGCACCTCCGGCGGGTCTGCCGGTGCGGTGCTCGCGCCCATCTCCGGTGAACTCCGCGGACACGGTCACCGCGGAAAGGTCGACATGCACGAAGCGGTGATCGATGGTGCCGGCCATTCGCGGCATGTACCCCGCGGCGAGTTTCGCCGCGGCCTCGTATTGGCGCAGGCCGAGGATCCGGGTGTTCTCGAACTCGTCGTCAGTGGGGCCGTGACCGGGCGTGCCGTCCAGGTTGGGCGACATATCCCCGGCGTTGGTCTGCGCGAATGCTGCGACGAAGTCGGGATCCGGGTCCGCCAGGTAGTCCACGTCCTCGACCACGCGCTCCCAGTGATAGGCAGCGTATCCCTTATGGTCACCGCTGATCAGCGTGTTGCGGTTGGTCATCGACGTGCCATGCGAGGCGAACCAGTTGATGGCGCCGACCGGTTCGCCCTCGCGATCGATGCGCAGCAGGGTCGTTCGCGGGTCGATGGCGTCGGGGAAGAATTCCCTGTCCTCCTGCGGATTTCGGTCGAACGCCGCACGCGAGCGGTTGACGCTGGCCTCGCGCAACTCGCCGTGTATCAGGCGCAGAGTGGCCGGTGCGAGATCCTCGTGTGCCCGCTCCGCCGCTTCGACGATGCCGTCGACGATCGCCGCAAAGGTCTTGGGGCGGAACCCGATCGAGCTGTTGTACAACCGGTGGTGCGAATAGCCGCCGGGCCCGCAGTGGGTGTGGGTTGCGGTGAGCATCACGTTGGACTCGGTGTAGCTGTCGCCGAAACGCTGAGCCAGGCGGCGCAGCACCTCCTGGGTGATGCTGGAGAAGATCAGCGGCAGGTCGGTCACGACCAGCAGCACTCGTCGATCGAGGATCGGGTCCGCGAAGACGAAAGCGCGAGCGCGCAACCGGAGGTGTAGTCCGGTGGTCTTCTGATCGGCCTTGCCGTAGCCGAGCATGCCGACCTCGGCCGCTTCTCCGGTGATGTCGGCGATCGCGCGCCCGACCAGATGGCGGTCGGTTGAATACTTCGTTTCCGGCATCGACCTCTGTCTTCCGTCCTGTTGAACCGGCCCGCGGCAGCGGTCTGGATTTTCTACACCGATAAACTAGCGAAAGCAAAGTCGGGATTATGTTGTGTGACCCTTGATTTCGCATATGTCGAGCAGGGTGGTTCGGGGCAAGCACGGCGAGACCGTCGACCATGAAGGTTCCTACCCGATCCTGATCTTCGGAGCCATACCGTGCCTGGTGTGTCATCGTCTCCTATCGCCATGCGTTCGCGCCACCTCACTAGGTGGGTGGCAAGCAGAGGCAAGGTCCGTAGGACCTAGGACGTGTATAGAAGTAGCAGGTGGCGAGGCGTCGCAGTGCGAGGCCACCCACCTGCTGTTTTCTGAAAGTCGTTGCCCACGTTGGCGAAGAGAAGGCGTCTCCGGTAAGTCGGTTGAACGACCGAGTAACACACCGAAGACCGACCGGAGACCTCTTGAACAGCGTGGCGGTGACGGGGCGAGCGGATTTGACCGATGCTCAGTGGGCGCGGTGACAGCCGCCGCTGCCCCGAATAGGGCGCGCTGCTCGATAGCGAACCGCACGTACGCGGCGGCGAACGCAGCAAACTGGTCGCCGGGGCGGTGTGCGCGGACGGCGGCGCCTTTGCTCCTCCTAGCCCTTCAGTGCCGAACTCCAGTTCGCCACCAGCCACGTCGGGCATTCGCCCTCACAGCGCTGGTGTGGGACCTGCTGCCACCCACGCCTGCCACGCGCGTAGTCACCGTCAGCGTGCGGGCCACCGCATAGGCGGCGCTATCGACCTCGACGACCTCAACTGGCACAAGTGCCCTACGACAGGACTGCCGCATACGGACATTGCAAGCTGGCCAACCTGCTGTGCGCCTACGAACTCCAGGGTGGCGGACGCGGCCCCCTCGCGGTCGCGGCCCACCCCGGCGGCGCCGACACCGCCGGCTACAAAACAGCGATCTCGCACTCCGCCACGCTCACACGCACGGGGTTCGCGGCCATCCGGGCTGCCTTGCAATCACCCGCGTTGGGGAGCGTTGCCTGTGCTGCGTGCGGCCACCGACCCGCACGTGCGGGGAGAGGAGTACTACGGGCCGCGCGGATTGCAGCAGGGCAAGGGGTACCCCAAGGTCGTCCGGTCCAGCCCGCTTCCCACGACGTCGATCTCCAGCGACGTTTGTGGGCTCTCTCCGAAGAACTGACGGGCATCAACTTTCCCTATGACGGATCGGCTGTTCGAATATCCAGCCCTCCCGCCGCTGTCGGCCGCAAATCAGCGAACAGGTGGTGATGTCTGCTGCGGTGGCCTTGGGTGCCGCCGCCGGCGAGGGAAGGCCGAACTGGCTATCGCAATTCGCGACGCACCCGCGAATCAGGTGCGAGGTCGGCTCCGACTATCCGTAGTCCAGCGCATCGCTGCTCTAGTCGGCATCTCGCCAATCATCCACTTGCGCTACGGAAGCTCGATCTGGCCAGGCTCGGGCAGCGCGTGTGGGCGTTCGTCTGTATACCAGGCATATTCGATTCCACTGAGCCAGCCATTCTCGACCCATAACATGACCTCGCCGATCGGTGATCCGTTGTCATCGGTGACCGCGCCGCTGGCGAAGATCCCGTCCCGCGAATCGGATGCTTGCACCGTACTGGGCCGCACCGCCAGATCGACACTGGGTGAGCCGATACCCCAGGTTCCGATGACCTGGGAATAGGGCACCTGCGCCAGGTACTTGGTGGTGCCGGCGGCGCCCGAGGACAGCAGCTTGGTGACGACGCCGGCTTCGAGGTCGGTCATCGGTCGCGGCTGACTCGGTGTACTACTCATCGGTCTCCTCGGTTCTCGCGCCATGTCATGGAATCTATGCGCGGGCGAGGGTGCCCGGACTACTCCATCGCACCCAATCCCTGGAGAAGCGAATTGTTCCTTCGTGAAGCGGAGGCGCTCGATGTGATCTGTTGATCGGTGAACATGGCTCTGTCGTCTGCCAGGGTGATGGGACCACCCCTTAACCATGAAGCGGGACCGGGGTTGTGTCCGGTCGCGGACCGTGCTGATGGTGGCCAATGATTGATTGCTGGAGAATTCGGGATGACCGGGTTCGGTCCTCAGGTTGGCTGGTTGCCTCCTTCGGATACTTCTCGAGGCTGAGGACGACCTGTGGGTGTGCCTCACTCCGGGGTGGCACAGTCGATCGTGTGACGACCGGATTCGCAGGCATCGTGGGTGTTGAGGGTCTGCGGTATGCGTCGGGCTGGATCGACTCATGGGACCAGGTAGCGCTGCTGGCCGCGATTTGATGCGGCACCATGGTCGAGCGAATTGCGTCGCCGGGTCCAGCATTTTGGCCATCGTTACGATTACGGCCGCCGCTCGGTGGCCGTGCGCGAGCCTGCACCACCGCTGCCCGGATGGGCGGATGAACTGGTCGAGCGACTGGCGTGGGATGTCGCGCCGGATCAAGTCATCGTCAACGAGTACCTGCCCGGGCAAGGCATCAGCGCGCATGTCGACTGCGTGCCATGTTTCGGGCCGGTTGTGGCGACGTTGAGTCTCGGCTCGGCATGCACGATGGATTTCCTCGACCCCGTCGGCGGGGTCTGTGTGCCGGTCAGGTTGGCGCCCGGCAGCTTGTGCGAAATGACGCGGGACGCGCGGTATCGGTGGCGGCATACCATTGCTGCGCGCAAAACTGATCCCTCACCGTCCGGGCGGGTGCCGCGGGGGCGGCGAGTGTCGGTGACGTTCCGGACGGTGCTCACGGGGATCAGCGCCTCCTCGCCGAGTTGATGGTTGGGCAGTGACACAGGCCCGGATCAGCCGGTCAATCCGAGTTGGTCCGATTACCGGGTTCGCCGAGTCGTGGTTTCTTTCGTTGCCGGTAGGACTCGCCCTCGACGACGAGTTCGTAGGCGGCTGATCGCAGTCGGTCCATCGCCGACTGGGCCCAGCACCGGGTCGGTCATCATGGTCACGATCTCCGCGGGTTCCCGGTTGCTGGTGATGATCGTGGGGGCTTTGCGGTGGCGTTCGACGGTCAGTTCGTCGATGTCGCCTGTCTCGGTGGCTTCGTGCCGGTGCAGGCCCAGGTCGTCGAGGATGAGCAGGTCGACGCGGTGCAGTGTGCGCATCTCGTCTTCGTAGCTGCCGTCCAACCGCGCACCACGTGACCATTCGAACAGTGTGTCGGCGCGTTCGGTGTGCACGGTGTGGTGTCGGCGGACCGCGATGTGTCCTAATGCGTTGGCCAGGAACGTTTTCCGACCCCGACCGGCCCGTCATGAGGACGTTGTAGGCGTCGGCGAGGAATCGTGAAGAGGTGAGTTCGGCTCAGAGTTCGCGGTCGAAAGTGACCGCGGTCGAATCGTCCCAGGCTTGTAGTTGCATCTACGGGTCCAGGTGGGCGGTTTTGGCGCGGCGTTGCTCGGAATGGCGGTCGCGGGTCGTGTGGCGGATGATCGAGTCTGCGATCCGCTCGGTGAGCCCCGGCGAAAAGAACGGGTGGTGGCCCATTCCAGGCACGATCTCTAGATGCGCCGCCGGGATCTGCGTCGCGAGGGCTTCACCGTGGGCTTGGGGAAACAGCGGGTCATCACTGCCATGCAAGATCAAGGTTGCAGCGGTGATACGGGACAAGGACGCTCGCCGGTCGTCGTCCCAGCGCCGACCGGCGAGATCGTGATTCGAGGCGGTAGCGACGTTGTCGGCCCGGGCGTAACAGTGTTCGACGAACCGCCGCGCGGCGGGTTCGTCGAAGGGCAGGACATCGCCGTTGAGCAGTCGCCAGGTTTGTACGTCGGCGTCCATGCACTGCTGGGCCGTCGCGCGGGGCGCCTTCGCCGAGGCCATCAAGTGCTCGAGGAATCCTGCCGTCGGAGGCGGGAGTTCGTCGGCCGCAGCCGGTTGACCTGCCATCGCCCGCGCCCAGCCCGGACCGGGGTTGTTTCCCATGGGAGAGGAAGCCATGGCCGTCAGCGTGCGGACACGGGCCGCCCGATGCACGGCGAGCCACTGCCCGATCGCCGCGCCCAGCGACGTCCCCACGATGTGCGCAGCCGTTACTCCGTAACCGTCCAGAACGGCGGCCGTGTCAGCTGCCATGTCGGCGAGCGAGTAGGGATGTGTTGTGAAATCGACGGAGTCGGAGCGGCCGGTGTCACGGTGATCGAACCGGATCACCTGCCGACCGCCTTCCACCAGAGCTTCCACAAACTCATCGGGCCAGCCGATGCCCTGCGTAGAAGTACCCATGACCAACAAGACGGTGGGTTCATCAGGGCGACCGAAATGCTCAGTCCACAGCCGAACTTGCCCGGAACGAACGAACTTCTCCGCACCAGTACGCATGCCGGGCACCATAGCGGTCACCGGATAGACCGAAAGCCGCTACCCGTTGTAGCCGCAGAAGCTGCTCATGAGAGAATGAGGGGGTAGGCGAGAGCGTATCGAGCCTCCACGAACCGTAACGGGTCGACCCGCGTTTGCCCAGTACAAGCCCCACTATGGCCGTCCGGGAGTGCTCGACAACGTCAGCAGGGGCCGGTAGATCGTGCGGCGAGTGACACCGAACTCGGCGGCAATCTGTTCGACGGTGTGCACCCGACGCCCGTCAGGTCCGGTCTCTTCGTACATTTCGCGGGCAATCTTCGTCTGGCGCGAGGTGATCTTGGGTGTCTGCCCGCCAGTGCGGCCACGAGCGCGGGCGGCGACCAGTCCATCGCCGGTGCGGTTGGCCACCAGCAGTGCCTTGCTCAGCTCGGGCCAGGAGGCCAGTTTGCCGGATGCCTTGTCGACGAAGATCTGTTCGCAGCCGGCCGCGGTGAGCGCGGCGTGTTGGGCTTCGTGATGCTGATCGCCGGTGGAGACCGTCCGCAGCCGACGCGCATGGCCCGGGAGTTATTGTGAACCCCCGACAGCTGACGGGCTACCACCTTTCGCGACGATCATCGCCATACTCGTTCGACTGCCATCTATCCCGTCATGCCGACTTGGCCCTGCCGAAGGCGCGAACACGATTCCGCAGTCCAGTCACTTAGGCGGTGTGCGAACGAAGGCCGATGACGGAAGTTCACCGTCGGTGACGCCGAGGTCTTCACGTGCACTTACGTAGAAGGCGTCCCGGCGGTGGCCTATCAATTTCACGAGGCCTACGAACTCGGTGTGATCGATATCCAGACCGCGCGATGTGCCCGAGTTGGACGAGCTCGTCATGCCAATTTCGTGCTACCGAGACCGCTGCAGGTGACCCCAATAGAAGGACGGCCTCCCATCGGGCTGCCCGCCGGAGTCCCGTGACTGGCCGGTGCGTGTTTCGGTCAGGTTCATCCCTCCGTTTCAGCCAGGTTCGGTGCGCTGGTCGAGGGTGCGCTGCAGGTCGGTGTTGAGGCGTTGCGCCTCGGCGAGTTGGTCTTCGAGGATGACGATGCGGCAAGCCGCCTCGAGGGCGTTACCGGCATCGACGAGCTCACGCACGCGCCCGGCGATACGCAACTGGTAGCGGGAGTAGCGGCGGTGCCCACCCGTTGAACGTTGCGGGGTCAAAAGTTCGGCGGCGTCGAGGCCACGCAGAAACGATTGGGTGACACCAAGTATCTCCGCGGCCCGGCCCATGCTGTAGGCGGGGTAGTCGTCGTCATCGAGTTTGTCGGCGGCACTGGGACCGTCGGTAGGGTTCAGGTTCGGTTGTTGCACGGCACCTCTCACGACTCAACGCCAACAGGCCCCGGCGCATGCGCGCCGGGGCCTTGAATCTACGAAGGGGATTTCTACCAACTCAGTTCACCGGCCGAGCGGGCCGATGCCTTACACCGCACCCGACACTTCCCGGGACGCGGAACTGATAAATGACTACTCAGTGAGCACCACCTCCTGGATTGCCGGTCTGGTCTGCGTTACTTCTCGGTCTTGCGCCTTCGCCCCCACTGACGGGCCGGCCGATTGCACCGGATTCTCGTCTCCGTCCGGGGGGACAGTGGAGCGTCATGCTCCGGGCAGTTCACCTGCCCGGCCACTGGACTTATCAACTCAACGACAGCGACTGTATACCGGCCCGCACGGAATGTCTACACCCGACACAACAGATTTTCGTTTACCGATGCAGGCGTTTTATTTCACATGGGTTGACCGGCGCGCCGGTCAACGAAAGTATGTTCGATCCGGTGTGGGGGCCAGACATCCCGCTTTCACGCTTGGAATGGGGCCCGGGCGAACCTAGAACAGGTCCGCGCGCAGTTGCTCGACGCCGCCGCGTTCAGCAAACACCTGCCGCCCGACCAACTCGAACGCGCCGCATAGCAGATCGGCGAAGTTCTGCGGATCTATCGAGAGGAAAGTGAGCAACCGACCGGCCCGGCGCGTCCGGTGCCGCGTGCCTGGACTGCTGGGGAGCGAACCGGCGCTCACGCTGAATCAGCGAAAGCAACTTCGGTTGAGTATCTCGATCGTGCCCTCGTTGCCTTCATGAGGTGAGGATGTGTCATCGCCGATCACGGCGTGCCGTCACGGTGGTAGCTGGTGGGGCGAGCATGATCGCCAGCACGACGAAGCTGACAGCGAGATCCGGGCACGGCTGCGTGGCCCGCACAACTCGCTGACCGCCGCGGCAATGGCATGGCGGAGATCGGCGGGTTCGACTGTCGCGCTCACCTCCCGATCGTGACACGCAGACCGACAGCCCTCGCTCGATCCCTATCCCCATGACCACAGTTACGAGCTGTAGTCGCCCCGCATGGACCCGTGCACGGCATTCGCCGCGCTCGACCCAATCGGCGTTCCCGGCCTCGATCTCGGTCCCGGCTGGACTCCGGTGGGGCGTAGGGCCGCGCGGTTCCCTACAGCGACGCACACCTCGTCGCTCCGCACGGATCGGCGCTGGAGGCGAGTTGCGTGATACGCGCCAGGCTCGAATGGTTTCATCGTCGGCGCCGGCCGTGCGCATCTGCTCCACGCGCTGCGTTATCCACTCCTGCTCAGATCCCCCGCGGCTGACGGTGTTCGCGTTGTGCGTTCTGGTGCTGGCGCTCCCGCAGGACCTGCATCGGTTCCTGCGCCCGATCACGCAGCTGCTGAGCGAGCAGCAGTTCCTGGCGGGCGGTATGCGCGTCGGCGATCGCGATGAGCGTGCGCATCATCTGCTCGACCGCTGCACCATCTCCGCCGCCGGATCAGGCCGATCGGCGTGTTTTGCGAGCTGGATGACGATCACCGCCGCCACACCCGGCCCCGGCGGCCGCTGCCCCCGCGCAGGCGGGCGCCAACGCAGAAGCGCGGGCCACTGGGCCGAGCGGGTCAGTTCCGCCGACGCGTCAGCGAACACCCCCGGTTTCGTTTCCACACGCCGCGACCAGACCGCGAACACCCCCGCCGCCTCGCCCACTCACCACGGTTGTCAGCCGGGATGCTCGCCAGATATTCGTTCCACTTCCGCAGATTTGGATGGGCGCACACCCACAGCTTCGGATCGTCGAGACGTCCACCGGCGCGGCATTCGGTCTTCCACGTTGTCAACGCCTCCGCGCGGGCTGCTGGGGAGTCGTCCCCTGGTCATTCCAACTTCGCCGAGACGGGCGGCTGACGAATGTCGAACTGGCCGAGCGCGTGGGCCTGAAGCCGCCGCCCTGCCTGCGCCGGGTGAAGCGGCTCGAGAACGTCGGGATCATCAGTGGATACCGGGCGCGTATCGATCCGGCCGCGTCAGGCCGGGCGTTCGAGGTCATCGTGGCGGTGGAGATCAGCATCAACGATCTGCAGACGGTCGAAGAATTCGAGAACGCGATCGCCTCCCACCACGAGGTCGTGGAGTACCAGCGTCTCTTTGGCCGGCCCGACTACTTCGTCCGTGTCGCGGTGGCCGACCGCGAGCTCTTCGAAACCTTCCTGAACATCAAGGTCATGAATTTGCGGGCGGTTGCGAGAGTGGATTCGCACCTGATCATGAAGACGATCGAAACCGACGACTGAACCGGACCGATCCCCGTCTCAGCAGCACCGCGCTGTGGGACGCCGCTGGGTCGGGGGCCTGACACCTGGCGGTATTACCCGTGGTTGCCGAGATCCTGGTCGGGCCGGTCTCGGCGAGGCCCGTGCGTCGTCGTTCCAGGTGGGTGTCGGTGGGGATCGGTAGCGTCGGGTGCTGTGGAAACTGGGGAACGTATCCAAGAGCTCGCGGACCGCATTGTGACGCTGCGCGATGCCTATTACCAGGGCTCGCCGTTGGTCGCGGACGCAGACTACGACGCAATCGAGGACGAGCTGCGTGGCCTGATCGAGAAGCATCCCGACCTCACGCCTCGCCCGAATCCTCTGGAGCAGGTCGGCGCGCCCGCAGTACTGCACGCCCCGATTCGGCACTCACGTCCGATGCTGTCGCTCGAGAAGGCGACCAAGCCTGAGCAGGTCGCGGCATTCTTCAACCGCTTTCCTGGCCAGTCTGTCGTGGTGATGCCGAAACTCGACGGCCTGTCCCTGGCCTTGGTCTTCGAGGATAGGCGGCTGGTTCGTGCCGTGACCCGGGGTGACGGAACCACGGGTGACGACGTCACCGTGCTGGTCCGCGCGCTGGTCGATGGCGTCCCTGAGCGAATTGAGGTCCCTGGGCGGGTGGAGGTGCGTGGCGAGGCGGTGATGCTGCGCTCGACCTTCCTCGCTTACAACACGGCGCATCCGGACAAACCGCTGATCAATCCGCGCAACGCAGCGGCGGGCACGCTCCGTGCAAAGGACCCAGCCACGGTTGCCGAGCGTCGCCTGCAGTTCTTCGGCTTCGACTTGGACTCCTCTGCCGGCGGCGCTGCCGTCGACCTGGGAAACGGGCTGCGGGCACTGGGTGTGGCGTGTGCGCAGATGCGGCTTTGCGCCGACGCCGAGCAGGCGCAGGCGGCGATCACCGCGATCGAGCAAGGGCGCAACGAGCTGGACTACGACCTCGACGGTGCGGTACTGCGGCTGGCCGACCGCGATGCGTACGCGGCGGCCGGGACTCGGTCGAACTCCCCACGCGGCGCGCTGGCGTTCAAGTTCGCCGCCGAGGAGAAGACCACCGTGTTGGTCGAGGTGGTCTGGGATGTCGGCAAGACGGGCAAGATCGTCCCGGTCGCGTGGCTGGAGCCGGTGTTCGTGGGCGGCACGACGGTCACGAAGGCTACGCTGGCCAACCAAGAGGTGATCCGTGCCCGCGACATCAAGGTCGGTGACACGGTGCTGGTGCGTCGCGCGGGCGACGTGATCCCGTTCGTGGCAGGCGTACTCGACGCCGCGGCGCGCACGGGTGCGGAGCGCGAGATCGTGCCGCCCACCGCCTGCCCTTCGTGCGAGCAGCCGGTGATCGAGCAGGGCAACAGCCGGGAACTGTTCTGCACCAACGTTTCGTGCCCCGCACAGACGGTGCGCAGGCTCATCCACTGGGCGTCGCGGGCAGCGGCGGACATCGACGCCATCGGGCAGGTGTGGATCGAGCGGCTGGCCGAAGCGGGCATCCTGGAGCGCCCCTCGGACTTCTACACGCTGACCAAGGAGCGCCTGCTGGAGTTCGACCGCATCGGTGAGGTCTCCGCCGCGCGTATGATCGACTCGATCGATGCCAGCCGCCAGGTCGGCCTGCGTCGCGCGCTGATCGGTCTGGCGATTCCGATGGCCTCCGACGGGACCGCCGCGCGCCTGGCTCGAGCGGGATTCGGCTCTCTAGAGGAGGTTGCCGACGCGGGCGAAGAACGACTCGTGGCGGTGGAGGATGTCGGACCCAAGGTCGCTGCATCCCTGGTCACGCACCTGGATCGGCTGCGTCCGGAACTGGCGCGGCTGCGAGCGACAGGTGTCTGTCTGGACGTGCGCGAAGAGGACCTTCCCCCGGTCATTGCGGTCGGCGCACCCTTGAAAGGCAAGACGGTGGTGATCACCGGCGCCATCAGCGACCCGCGCTCCGGCGAGAAGGTCGCCCGCCCAACGTTCCAACGCCTGTGTGAGAAGGCGGGCGCGACGGCTGCGTCCTCGGTCTCAGCGAGCACCGACCTGCTCATCACCGGAGCGGGAGTGGGTGCGAGCAAACTGACCAAGGCGGAGAAGCTCGGTGTCGAAGTCATTGACCAAGGCCAGATTTGGAGCCTGCTGATCGCCGCTGAAGTCATCTAGACCTCGGCACACCCGGCCGCACCAACCGGGACGCACCGACAGACCTGTGGTCGCGTGTTCTCGATCGCGGACCGTTCGGCCACAGGCTCGGCCCAGCCGCTGCAGAATCAGCGAATCCGATTCTCGCTGAGGCGTCACAGCCCACGCCGTTGCGCTGGAGTGGGACGAACCCGTGTGTCATACGCCGACGAATCCTCAGGTACCGAAGTGGTGCTGGTAGAACGAGACCGGCGGCTGTTTGTGCACGATGGACGACGTTCCGTGGTGTTGGTTGCTCGCGGTGTAGCAGACCTCGTGGGCGTGGCTCTCGACGCGGGTGCGCACCTGGCGTCGTGCATGGCGCCTTTCGCGACCGAAACAGTGCGCGTGTATGTTGTTCGGGTTGTTGAAGCAGTCACCGGCCCGAGCGTTCAGGTGGGTGCAGGCGTAGCGGGTCGTGGTCGACTTCCCAACACGGTAGAGCGAGCTGAACGGGTGGTCGGGGCATCCTTCGCGCACGACGACCAGTGCGGCCTCGCGGCTCCGACCCAACCCGGACACAGGCCGCTACGATCGCACTCCCCTCCCCTTGCGGTCGATCCGCCACGGCAATACTGTTCCGACACAGGAGATGTCGTAACTGAGACAACTCTTTGGATCTGACGCTGCGCTGTTCATAGGAGTTCCCGGCATTGACCAAGCCCCTATCGTCGCCCGAAACCCGCACTGCCGGCTGTCCGTACTCGACGCCCGGTCGGACCGGTGCCCCGCCTCGCGTTGCTCTGTACACCGACGAGTATGCCGCCGATCCGCATCGTGTCTTCGCCCAGATGCGCCGTCAGTACGAAAATCTCGTACCTGTGGACTTGGCCCCCGGCGTTCCAGCCACTTTGGTGATCGGATACCACACTGCCATTCGGGTCTTCAATGACCCCGAACGTTTTTCGGCCGACGCGCGCTCGTGGGAGAAATCCCTTCCTGCCGACCACCCGCTCATGCCGATGATGGCATGGCGACCCAATGTGATGCGCAGTACCGGACCGGAACATGCCCGGTACCGGCAGGCGATCACTGCCGCCCTCGATGGAGTCGATCTGTTCTCCATGCACCAGAATGTCGAAGCGGTCGCCGCCCCTTTGATCAACAACTTCTGCATGGACGGCGAAGCCGAACTGATCAGCCAGTACGCCTTCCCGCTGACCTTCCACGTGCTCAACGCCATGCTCGGTTGCCCACCAGATCTCGGGCAGCACATCGCTGCCGGCATGGCCGCCATGTTCGAAGGTGGCTCCGCCGCCACCGAAGCGGACGCCAGGATCAACGAAGCACTCTTGGAGCTGGTCACGCTCAAACGCGCCGAACCTGGCCACGACATCACCTCTCGTCTGCTGGCCCACCCGGCGCAACTCCAGGACTCGGAGATGGTGCACCAATTGGCCGTGCTTTACGGGGCCGGGATAGAGCCACTGACCAACTTGACAGTCAACACCCTGCTTCTCATGATCACCGACCCGCGGTTCACCGGCACATCACCACTCGGCGCCACCCCTACGACCCGGGACGCGCTGAACGAACTGCTGTACACCGATCCGCCGATGGCGAATTACTGTCTCAGTTACCCGAGGCAGCCGATCATGCTGGACGGAGTGTGGCTACCCGCCGATCAGCCGGTCATCATCAGCATGTCGGCCTGCAACAACGATCCGGCGATCCACTCGGGCGAGTACACCGACAACAACGCGCATCTGGCATGGGGTTCCGGCCAGCATGCCTGCCCCGCCAGGTCGATCGCCTATATGGTCGCCCAGAACGCGATCGATCAGTTGCTCGACGCGCTCCCCGAACTGCGGCTCGCCTGCCAGGTCGAGCAACTGCATTGGCGGCCAGGACCTTTCCATCGCGCCCTCTCAGCGATGCCGGTGATGTTTCCCCCGTCGCCACCGCTCGGTCCGTGACGTCGCTGCTATCGCGCTAGATGCGGCCGCCCCGGGGCTTTTTCACGATATCGCGAGTACGCTGCGTTGCGGACCTGCCGCGTGAATATGCCGCAATTCCGTACCGAATATTGGTGCGCCCGAGCAAATGTCGAGAATATTCGGAAAATTCGTAGAACGGGCCGCACCGTAGCTCGGGGTATTCTAGAATCCTTTGCAGCGCTATCTATTCCAGTACCGTAAGACCGCTCTGAATCCGCAATCCCATTGACCGCCTGCCGAATCCCCCGGTTCGGCAGCGCATCGGCAGCACTGTAAGTTGTTGACGTAGTCGACTCGCCGGTGACATCTGGCAGCGAGCAGGCCTTGCCGCATCGCACTGAGGAGGATGCCGTGTCTCAGCCCATTTTCCTGGATATCAGGCCAGGCAAGGAACGCATTCTAACCCGGGCATTCGAACTCGCGCAAGAGGATCCGGCCTTGGCTGAACGCTTGATGCGCGTGCAGGCTGAGGCCCGGGGTATTCGCACGGTGGAGGTCTGGGTTACCGACGCGTGCAATCTGCGATGCAAGGGGTGCTGGTTCTTCGAACATGAAATGGACCAGCAGAGCACGGAGATTCGTGATCTGGGGTCGATCCGCGCGTTCGCCGAACAGCTACGCGATTCCGGAATCACCAGCACACTGCTGATCGGCGGTGAACCAGCATTGGTCTTGGATCGAATCCGCGTGTTCGCGAAGACGATTCGCAATGTCACCGTGGTGACGAACGGAACGCGGCCGATACCCTACGACGGACTGGAAGATCTCGCCATCGCGGTGTCCTTGTGGGGCGGCGGACCGGTGGACGACGAGTTGCGTGGTTATCGCCCCAACGGTCGGCGGATCAGCGGGTTGTTCGAGTCGGCGCTGCGTACCTATGCCGATGATCCGCGGGCCATCTGGGTCTATACGCTCAGCGAGGCCGGGATGCCATACCTCGAACGAACCGTCGAGGCCATCGCCAACAATGGCAACCAGATCAACTTCGGTTACTACAGCGACTACGGCACTGATCCCGCTGCGCGGATACGCAATGAAGAACGGGTGCTCCAGGAAATGAACCGAATGCGCGAGACTTATCCCGATACCGTTGTCGGGCACCCCTATTACTTCCGCACTCTGGTCACCGGCCGTACGCATTGGGGTACCTTCGGCGCCGAGACCTGTCCCAGTATCAGCAACGATCACCCGGCACATGCCCAGCGCCTTACCGAGGGGCATCCGATCGTCGGCCGCTTCAACGCCTATCGGTCCGACCAAAGTATTCAGTATTGCGCCACCACCGGAGACTGCGACAACTGCCGAGACAGCCAGGCCGTATGGAGCTGGTTGCTTGTCAATATGCATCGTTTCCTGGGCGATCTCGACCAGCTGAACACCTGGGTGACGTTGGCCGAGAACTTCTACCGCCAGTACTACTGGTCCAGCTACCATCCCGCTCGACAGGCGCCCGCCGCACCGGCGGTCGGAGCATAGCGTCAGGTGACGACCAATTATGGCAACAATGTCTCTGGAGAAGGCTCGGCTCTTCTCGGATGTCCTTCGTGGTGACCCGGGCGCCCGGATCCTTTGGGCCCGGCCCGGGTCGGACCGGCATCGGCAATACGAGAAGGTCCGCGCCCAGGGCGCCCTGGTCACGAGTCGCCGCGGCCTGTTGTTCACCGCGTCCCACGGTCTGAGCCACCAGATTCTCACCAGCGGCGACTTCGGCCCGACGCCCATCGGTGCGTCCAGCCGCCGCAAGACGAACGGCGACCTGACGTTCGTACATCCGGTCGACGACTCGTTTCTGAAGCTGGATCCCCCCCGGCACACGGAGCTGCGGTCCCTGGTCGCTCCCACCTTCCACCGGCGTGAACTTGCCGACCTCGGGCCCCGGATCGAAAAGAGTGTCGAGCACTGCCTGAACGAGCTTCCGCGCGGCCGGGTCACCGATCTGATCACCAACTATGCCGAAGCCGTTCCCTTGGCGGTGATCTCCCGCATTCTCGGCCTACCGCAAACGGAGGCCCCGCGTTTCGCCGCGTGGGGAAATACGCTCGCCTCGTTGCTGGACGGCGCCAGAACATCGCAGGAACGTCAGCGTTCCGATGCGCTCGTCACCGAGATGACGGCGTACTTCAGGGATCGTCTGAACCACGTCGACCCCCAGAGTGCCGGGCTCATTGGTGTTTTGGCGCGGCAATGTCCGGCACGGCTGACCGTGCGCGACGCCATCGCCACGTGCAGCATGCTTCTGGTCGGCGGTTTCAGCACCACCACGCACCTCATCGGAAACGCTCTGCACACGCTGCTGCGGCAGCCTGACCTCCGACCGGCCGCCGGCGACTACGCGCCGGTGATCGAAGAATCCCTGCGTTACGATACCCCCGTCCAGTACGTCGTCCGGGTCGCCAAGACCGACACCCGGCTGGCCGGTCGGGTCATCGCCGCTGGAACGCCGATCGTGCTGCTCCTTGCCGCCGCGAATCGCGATCCGGAAATCTTCACCGACCCACACGTTTTCGATCCCCACCGCCGAGAACTTCGTCGCCACCTCACTTTCGGTGCCGGGATCCATTTCTGTATCGGCGCTGCGCTGGCTCGGGCGGAAGCTGCTGTCGCTGTTCAACGCTTCTTCGAACGGTATCCGAACGTCCAGATCGCGGAAAAGGCCGCCCCCCTGCCCTCCCGCGCGCTCCACGGGTTGCGCTGGCTGCCCGTCGTGCTCGAGATCTGATGCGCACGGCTTCGCGACGTCCTCGATCAGCCGACAGCTCAGGCCGCCAACTGTACGGGTCAGAAACCCGAACCGGCCCCTACCCACCCGACAGTTCAGTTGCTCGGAACCAAGCTCACAAGTGGTTGTTTGGGTCGATACCGCAGCGGCGTAGATCGTCCAACAGGTGAGACCTGCTGTCGCTCAGGATATCCGGTGTAACGGACAGGACCTCATGTCGCGTGGGCGATAGAATCGCATCTCTAGATCGTTCGGTTGGCCACGAAGGTAGCTAGAAGTCTCCGCGCACACCGCCCCTGAGGTGAATGCGCCATGGGCGCGCTCATGATGCCGTCCGCGCGGCGCGCCGTCATGCCGCTGGCCGGATGGGCCGTAGCCGGTGGTTGTCCAGTCGATCTCGCGAACGTCCGGTATTGCCGAGTTCAGGGTGTTCGCAGGAACGTGGACACGATCTCGGTTGCACCGATGAATACTGGGCGGATCCGTCGTCGATACCTCTGGATACGCCGACGGCGGGTCAGAGCAGATGCAATCGATCGGACAGTGATCCGGCGGGGTGAGCGGGAGGCACAGTGAGCGGTACCAGAGTGTTGGTGGCGGGGGCGAGCATCGCGGGGCCCGCGCTGGCCCACTGGTTGCACCGGCGAGGGGCCGCGGTGACCGTGGTGGAGCGGGCCCCCGAGCTGCGTCCCGGTGGGCACGCGGTGGACGCGCGCGGGGTGGCCAAGGAGGTCATCCGGTGGATGGGGCTGGACGCAGCGGTGCGCGCGGCCTGCACCGAGACCGCCGGCGCACACACCGTGGATGCGGATGGGAACGTGTTGGAAACCTTCCGCGCCGCCGACGACGGCGGTGACGGGTACATCGCGGAGATCGAGATCCTGCGCGGGGACCTGTCCCAGGTGCTCTACGACGCCACCCGCGATGGTGTCGAGTACATCTTCGGCGACCGGATCGTCGAGCTCGCCCAGGACGCGGACGGGGTCGACGTGGTCTTCGCGGGCGGCGACCGGCGGCGCTACGACCTGGTGGTCGGGGCGGACGGGTTGCACTCGGCGCTGCGAGCGATGGTCTTCGGGCCGCGTGAACGGTTCGTCCGCCATCTTGGGCTCGTGCTGGCCTTCTACAGTGTGCCCAACGAGTTCGGGCTGGACCGCTGGCTGATCGACTACCAGGAGGCCGGTCGCTCGGCCGGCCTGCGGCCCATCCAGGACGCCACCCGGGCGATGGCAATCTTCTCCTTCCCCTCGGAGGACTTCGACGTCGACTACCGCGACGTCGCGGCACAGAAGCGCCTGTTGCGCGAGCGGATGGCCGGGATGGGTTGGTTGACCCCGCGCATCCTTGCGCACCTGGACGACACCCCGGACTTCTACCTCGACCAGGTCGCCCAGGTGGTGCTGGACCGCTGGTCGAGCGGACGGGTTGGGCTGCTCGGGGACGCGGCGTTCAGCTCATCGCCGATGTCCGGGCAGGGCACCGGGCTGGCCCTGGTCGGCGCCTACGTGTTGGCTGGAGAGCTGGCCGCCGCCGGATGGGACCCGGAGACCGGGTTCGCCGGATACGAGCGGCGGATGCGCTCGTTCGTCGCGGCCAACCAGGAGATCGGCCGGTTGCACGCTCGTAGCCTCGCTGTTCCCGCGCCGGTGGCCGAGTCGGGCACGGAGCCCGACGTCGAGTGGGATCTCGAGCTGATCGAGCGCGCGATCAACGGCATCGAGCTTCCCGACTACACAGAGGTGCCGGACTCCGGGGTCCCGGCCGCAACGCCGATAACCTCCGCGGCCAAACCATAGGTGTCACATAACGCGTCGAGCGGGACGAGGACTCGGACGGCCACCGCCGGACTGCGTCCGTTCGTGTCGCGTTCCGGCCGTGCGGACAAGCCGTGGTCGGTGTCGGCAGACGATCTCGCGAACGTCCGGATTGCCGAGTTCCGTGTTTTGGTCACGGTGGAAAACGGTTCGAAGACTGCGATGTATGTGTCTTAGCATCGCCTGGTGGCGGATACGGTGAACCGGCAGTGGATTTTGCGGAGGCGGCCCGAGGGGGCGTTGCGGGATGGGGATTTCGAACTCAGGAACGTTCCGGTTCCGGTTGCGGGGCCGGGGGAAGCCTTGGTCAGGGTGCATCGGCTGGGTATTGATCCTACGCAGCGTGGTTGGCTCAACGATGCGGACAACTACATTGATGCGGTCCCGGTCGGCACGGTGATGTGGGGTAGCGGGGTGGGACAGGTGGTGCGCTCGAACACTCCGAACTATCCGGTGGGCAGTTGGGTCGCCGGTATGGTCGGCTGGCAGGATTATGCCGTCGCGTCCGAAGGCGGATTGTTCGGGCTGAACGTGGTGCCCGACGGTGTACTCCCCACGATGATGCTGAGCCTGTTCGGAGCGCCCGGCTTGACCGCGTACTTCGGCATGACGGATATCGGCCGGCCCGAGCCCGGCCAGACGGTGCTGGTGTCGGCTGCGGCCGGTGTGACCGGCTCGATTGCGGGACAGATAGCGAAGGCCTTGGGCTGCACTGTCATCGGCACCGCCGGCGGTCCGGACAAGTGCGCCTGGATCATTGATCGTGCGGGCCTGCATGCCGCCATCGATTACAAACATGATGACATCGACGCCTGCTTGACCCGCATGGCCCCGGACGGGGTCGATGTCTTCTTCGATGGTGTCGGCGGCCGTGTTCTAGAGCATGGTCTGGCGCACCTGGCGCCCGGCGCTCGTGTTGTCCTGGCCGGTGCAATCTCTTCCGGGTATCAAGGTGCGGATGCGCGGTGCGGGCCGCGGAATTACATGCAACTGGCTATGCGCCGGGCACGGATGGAAGGGTTCATCTTTCTCGACTATCTAGGCCGTTTTCCGGAGGCGTTCGCGGCGTTGCGCGACTGGCACGACCGGGGCGAACTCACCATCGCCGAAACCGTAAGCAGCGGTTTGGAATCCGCGCCGAGCGCATTGCGCGCTGTCTTCGAGGGCAGCAATCTGGGTAAGCAGTTGGTTGACATCGTGGAGTCCTGAAACCCTCCGACCACCAACGACTGCGGGAGATGCAGGCCGTGTGAAAGGTCAACCGGATGGCATGGTCTGACTGTTCGCTCATGTCGCTGTGCGGGCGATCTGAGCAGTGAGGTCGGCTTCGGTGCGACCGTGTTGATGTTGCGGAACGCGCGTTCGTGTGGTCACAGAGCCGACCTCATGTCCGCGTGGATGATGAAATCGCATTTCTAGGTCAGTTCGGTTGGCCATAGAGGTAGCCAATAATTGTTCCCAGCTGCGGCTGTGACGAATGCCGGCCCGCCGTACTCGGTGAACGTCCCGTTGTGCCGATGTGGGATCAGTGTCGACGATGGAGATTGCGGGCGTCTGCGACCGCGGGCTCGCGCGCAGTCGGGATACTGCTGCCTTGATACAGGATCAAAGGTGGCTGCCTATGCTAACGATCGGCACGGTGGTGGCACAGTGGACCGGAGGCGGGCCGAGTGAGGAGTGACAGACGTTGAGCGGACGTATCCCTAGCCGGTGGGAAGACCTCACTGCTGCCGACCCTGCGCATTCGACGTGGTATGTGGAGCGGTTCCGGACATTGGCGGCGCAAGGCACAGACATCGTCGGGGAGGCGCGGCTGGTCGACGCAATGCTCGAGCGCGGTGCCCGAGTCCTGGATGCGGGGTGCGGTCCCGGACGTGTGGGTGGCTACTTGCACCGAGCTGGTCACGTCGTGGTCGGTGTCGACGTCGATCCGGCGTTGATCGCTGCGGCGGAGCAGGACTATCCCGGCCCAGCCTGGATAGTCGATGATCTCGCCGAACTGGACTTGTCGGGCCATGGGATCGCCGCCGACTTCGATGTCATCGTGTGCGCGGGAAACGTGATGACATTTCTGGCGCCGTCCACCCGGGAGGCCGTGCTGGCCGGGTTCACCCGAAACCTTGCCTCGGCTGGTCGCGTTGTTATTGGGTTCGGCGCCGGTCGTGGTTACGAGTTCCCGCAGTTCTTGGCCGACGCCGAGGACGCCGGACTCACGGTGGATTTGCGGCTTTCGACGTGGGATCTGCGCCCGTTCACCGACGAGTCCGACTTTCTGGTGGCGGTGTTCTCGCGCGCAGAGTGAAGCCTTTGCCGGCAAGTGAGTCTCCCCATCCAAGATCTCTTCTGCCCTCATAGGAGGCTGCAGCGCGTTGCTGCTGAGGTGGCGCATCTGGTGGACGGCGTCACCAAACTGGACAAGGTCAACCTCGACGCGGCTGCCGAGACCGAGACGTTAGTGAGCCACACCTATACCGAAGGGGGCAGCCGGTTGAGGAGCCGCTCAGCGGCTATCTGGACCCTTGCCGCTGTCGTCGAATCGGCCGGGCAACTCAATCGCGCCTGGCCTGTGGCGGTGTCGCCCGGTACCAGTACCCACCGGCCCGCGCAGCGCGTCGATGCGATTGCGAACGCAGCCCACACAGAGTGGCCGTTCGCTACCGTCGATCATCCAATGCCCCTACAGCGCCACCACGAGGCCAAGCAGGAGGATGCGGGCTCGGAGGTGGGCGCAGATGATCGACAACTGCCCCCGCGGTGCTGTCACCGAGTGGTTCACCAGCTGCGGTTGGACCGATCAGCGCGCCTTCGTCAACTACAACATCCACGACCTCGGCCGCTGAGCGGTCATCGATCAACCAGGGCGTTGTAATGCGGCCCTGAGCTGGTATTTGTCCGACGATTTCGGGTCAGCGGACCGTGCGATTTTCCGGGGTTTTGCCGACCGCCCGTGACCGTCGTGACGAGCACCCGGAGCGATCGCGGAACGGTGTCGGTTGTGCGACGGATCGGTGGAGATGCTGCTAGTTGATAGCTCGGCCGGGAGGTTGCTGCCACATGCTGGCGGAGAGAGGTCGGCCCTGCACTCAGCGAAGGGAGATACGCGGTGGCATTGGGACGTCGTCGGCTGCTGATCGGCTTCGCCGGTGCGAGTGGCCTAGCCCTGGCCGGATGCGGGCTGCGCAAGCACGCGCCCCCCGAACCCGCCACTCTGCGATTCGATCCTCCACCTGGCACCCACGACGTCGATGCGCGCGCCCCCGGTATGGTCACGGTCAGTGGCGGGACGCTGCGGTCGGTCGAATGGATCGATGAAACCGGTCGACCGCTGCCCGGTTCATCGGCACCCGATCATCGAACCTGGACCAGCACCGAACCGCTCGGCTACGGGCACACCTACACCGCGAAAGCCGTGGCACACGGCGAAACCGGCGACGTCACCGCCACGACAACCTGCACCACGGTACAGCCACGACAGCTGATCGACGTCTCACTGCGCTCCGCGAATCTCGTCGACCTGACCGAAAACGACACTTATGGAATAGGTTTCGTGCTCGTCGCCCGATTCGACGAGCCCGTCGACCGGGCGGCTGTGGAACGCCACCTGAAAGTCACCGCGCAGCCCGCCGTCATCGGCGCCTGGTATTGGCTCGACGACCAGAACGCACATTGGCGACCCGAGCACTATCACGCACCGGGAACCAGAATAACGATCGCGGCCGAACTCTTCGGCGTCGCGCTCGGCGACGGCCGTTACGGCCTGCGCGACCAACGGGTGTCGGTGACAATCGGGCCCGCGCACGTCGCGATCGCCGACGACAACACCAAGCAGATCGAGGTCTTCGACAACGGAAACCTGGTGCGCACCATGCCCACATCGATGGGCATGGGCGGCACCGAGGTCGTCGGTGGTAGAGCCATGTCGTTCTGGACCCGCCCCGGCATCTACACCGTGCTGGACCGAAAAGACCCGGTGATCATGGATTCCGCCACCTACGGCTTGCCCGTCGACTCCGGGCTCGGTTACCGAACGAGCATCAACCACGCGGTCCGCATCAGCCACGACGGAATCTTCGTGCACGAACTAGCCTCGAGCATGTGGGCCCAAGGCAATACCAATGTCTCCCACGGCTGCCTGAACATATCCCCCGACGATGCCGGATGGTTCTACGACTTCGTTATCCCCGGCGACGTCGTCGAGGTCCGCAACACCGGCGGCGACCCCCTCGATATCTGGCAGAACGGCGATTGGAGCGTCCCCTGGTCCGATTGGCTTCGAGGCGCCCACACGTGACACGAAAAAGTAGGTCACCGATTCCATCTCGCTGCCCAGACCAGCACGAAGGGCTGTCATGACCGATTACCCGTTCCGTTTCGGCGTCAGTCTGTTCACCGTGAGTTCTCGATCTGCCTGGCGTGATCGTGTACGCGAGGTAGCGGACTTGGGGTACGACGTACTGCAGGTGTCCGATCACCTGGGCATGCCGTCGCCGTTCCCGGCGCTGGTGGCCGCGGCCGACGTGACAAACATGCGACTGGGTACGTACGTGCTCAATGTGGGCATCGTCAGCCCCGCGTATCTGGCCCGGGACGTTGCCGACGTGCACCGCCTCACGGACGGCCGCTTGGAACTCGGCCTCGGTACGGGATATGTCCCTGCCGAGTTCGAAGCCGCGGGCGTGCCGTTCGGCACGGGAGGCGAACGCGTGCGCAAACTGGAGGCGACGCTGGCCGCGACGCGCGGTCTGCTGGCCGCAGAGGCCGACAAACCGATGCCACCGATCATGCTGTCGGGGTCCGGCGACCGCATGCTGCGGGTGGCCGCGCGCGAGGCTGACATCTTCAGTTTCTCGATCATGGCGGGAGTGACGGCTGGCGTGGCCCCGGAGGAAGCTTTCGCCCGCCGCGTTCGAGTGCTGCGCGAGGCGGCGGGCGACCGCTCCGACGACATCGAGCTGAACTTGTTCGTCGCCGCGGTGGGCGAGAGTGTGGACAAGCTCGACCTCACGATCATCCGCCGGGCCAGCGGTCTCGACGACGCCCAGCTCGGTCGGTTGCCCGGCGTGCTGGTCGGCTCGCCGCGTGCGATCGCTGACCGTCTGCGGCGGTATCGCGAGGAACACGGCATCAGCTACATCAGTGTCCTGGAGCCGGACATGACTGCGTTCGCCGAGGTCATCAAGCAGCTGCGGTGACGTTCCGGCCCCGGTTCATGCCCCTCGTGGATGAGATCGAGAAAATTGTGCACTGCCGGGCTGACGGCACACAGGCGCATCATGTCGCTAGTGACGAAATTGAGGCCGCGCACCGGAACCGCCGACGACGACGCTGGTCGGGTTGGTGATCCTATCCTGTTGCGGCGGTGGTTCGGTCGATCATGGCGCGGAGTTCATGGGCGGCGACATTCGCGCCGAATGCCTCGGTGCCCGGTTGGAGTCGGATGCCGTCGGCAAGCGGTCCGGCGATGACGGTGTCGAATCCGAGTTCGTCGACGAATGCGGTGATGGCGGCGAGGTCGTCGGGGTCGTCGCCGGCAATCGCGATGGCCTTGCGGCCGAGTTCGCCGGCTGGTCGGGCTTCGTCCTCGAGATCGTGGTAACCCATGTGGTTGAACGCCTTGACCACGTGCGCGGTGGGCAGGAACTGCTGGACGATTTCGCTGGTCGATGTACGTGGGTCGGTCAGGTCATCGCGAATGCCGTCGATCTCCCACCAGTAGTTCATGGCGTCGATGACGAGTTTCTCAGCCAGTTGCTCGACGGGGATCGTCGGGTATTTCCCCAGCGGCAGGGCGAGGATCACCACGTCTGCTCGACGTGCTGCCTCAGCGGGCCAGGCCGCGGTAGCGCCGGGAACGAGCACCTCGATCGTGAGGGCGATCTTCGCTGGATCTCCGGAGCCGGCGATGAGGACCCGGTAGCCGGCCGCAACGGCGAGACGAGCCAGGACGGTGCCGACTTTGCCGGCGCCGAGGATGCCGATGGTGCGCGCGGTGGGTGTCATCGGGATACCCTCGACGTGGCCGGCCGCTCGGCGAGCATTTCGCGGACCAAGGGTAGGACCTTGGTGCCGTAGAGCTCGACGGCACGAAGCCGGGAGCTGGCGGAGAGGGTGCCGCCGGCGGAGTAGATGAGGTCGAACCGGCCTACTCCCAGGATCTGGATCGCGCGGGTCATCTTGCGGGCCACGGTTTCGGGTGAGCCGACATAGAGGGAGCCGTGCGCTACATCGGCGTCGAACTCCTCCCGGCGTAGCGGCGGCCAGCCGCGGAGGGCGCCGATGCGGTCGCGGATCTCCTTGTAGCCGGGGTAGAAGAGCGCCTGGGCTTCGGCGTCGGTGTCGGCGACGAACCCGGGTGAGTGCATTCCGACCGGGTAGGCGGGGGTGCCCAGTTGTTCGGTGGCGCGCCGGTAAAGGTCCACGTAGGGCGCGAAGCGATCGGGTTTGCCACCGATGATGGCCAGCATGAGTCGGAAGCCATAATGGGCAGTGCGGACAACCGATTGGGGCGATCCACCTACTCCGACCCATGTGGTGAGTCGACCGGAGTCGGTCTTGGGGAATACCTCGGCTTGGTGCAGAGCTGCCCGGGTAGTGCCTTCCCAGGTGACAGGCTTCTCGTCGAGAAGCTTCGCGAACAGGTCGATCTTCTCCTCGAAAAGGATTTCGTAATCGCTGAGGTCGTATCCGAACAAGGGGAAGGACTCGGTGAACGAGCCGCGGCCGAGGATGACCTCGGCGCGTCCGTGGGAGAGCGCATCGACGGTGGCGAATCGCTGGAAGATCCGCACCGGGTCGTCGGAACTGAGAACGGTGACCCCGGAGGCGAGACGGATGCGGGAGGTAGTGGTCGCTATCCCGGCCAGCACAGTCTCGGGGGTGGAAATCGCGAACTCGGGACGGTGATGCTCGCCCAAAGCGATCACGTCGATACCGATCTCGTCGGCTAGGACCGCCTCGTCGACGACGGCGCGAATGGCTCGGCCATAGGAGACGACGTTGCCGTGGTCGTCTCGGGGCAGGTCGCCGAAGGTGTCGATGCCGAATTCGATGGTGTCCATAGTGGTCTCCTCCATGCTCTGCGTCCGGTCGTCGGTCCGTGAGCGGCTCATGTGGCTACCCGGTCGGCGGCGAGCAGCTCGCGCACGCGCGGGGCAACCTCGCTGCCGAGCAGCTCGATGCTGCGGGCTCGGGCCCGGCGGGGCAGGTGCAGGATGTCGTACTTCAAGTCGAAACGGCTCAGGTGGAGGTCGCGGGCCATGGTCGCGATCTTGCTGGCCACGGTCTCCGGCGAGCCGACGAACAGCGCGCCTTCGTCCAGTTCCCGCTCGTAACGGTCCCGGGTGGCGGCGTAGAACCCCCGTTCGCGGGCGAGTTGTTCTACAAGGGGTTTCCAGTACACCCACCAGAGCTCACGTGCTTCCTCGTCGGTGTCGGCGACGAGCCCGAGCGAGTGCTGACCGATCGGCTGCATGGAATGCCCGAACTGCTGCAGGGCCCGCAAGTACAGTTCCACATTGCCGGCGAAGCGTTGCGGGCGTCCGCCGATGATCGCCATCATCAGCGGGAGCCCGTAGCGAGCGGCCCGGATTACCGAAGGGGGGCTGCCACCGACACCGATCCAGGTGGGGATGCCGCCCTCGGGCATCCGCGGATGCAACCGCTGGTCGACCAGTGGGGGCCGGAAATCGCCCGACCAGGTGACCCGCTCCTCACGCTGCAAGCGTATGAACAGATCGAGCCGCTCCTCGAACAACCGCTCATAATCGGCCAGGTCATAGCCGAATAGCGGGAACGAGTCCGTCGCCGACGCCCGACCGAGCACGATCTCTGCCCTGCCGTTCGAGACGGCATCGACCGTGGAGAACGACTGGTACAGCCGCACCGGATCATTCGTGCTCAATACCGTCACCGAGGTGCCCAGCTTGATCTTCTCTGTCGACGCGGCGACCGCCGCCAGCAGCACCGGGGTTGCCGAGTCGGTGTGGCCCTCGCGATAGTGCTCGCCCACGCTGTATACATCCAAGCCCACCGATTCCGCCAGCTGGGCCTCCTGGATTTGCAAGCGAATGGTGTCCGCGTCGGAGAGTGTGCGTCCCCCGTCCGTGGCGACCTCACCGAATGAGTCCAGGCCGATCTCGAATTCCGTTGCGCGTACCACCATCACAGTCGCGACCTTTCCGCGGACTGACGCTTGATTTCCTCGGTACCGTTCACTTCCACTCCTTCGGATCTCACTCGTGGCTCGGATCAGAACGAGTAAGGCCCGAAGCGTCCCCACGCGATCACCGCGGCGAGCGCGAACAGCACCAGGCTGGGGGCGATCTGCGCGTATTCGTTTCGGCGCGCGTGCGTCAGGGCGGCGCCGAGCATGGTGAGCGCGATCCCGACCGCGGCGATCGGGGTGAGTATCGGAGCGATGTCGGTGACTGCGGGCAGTACCAGCCCGAGGCCGCCCAGGACCTCTACGGCGCCGATCGACTTGACTTGCCCGTCGGTAAAGCTCTCCACCCAGGGCATCTTCGGGGCGAGCTTCTCGCGTGGCTGACCGAGTTTCCCAGCGCCGGCGGCCAGCATCGCCACGGTCACGACACCTTGCAGGATCCAGAGGAAGACGTTCACGTACAGGGCTCCTATTTCGTTGTTCGGCGGGGTGGTGAGCGGATGCTCGATCGAACACGAGCATAAACGGACTTTACCCCGCTTATATTCCGCCGGTAAGTTGGAGCTCATGGAACCGGCTGCGCTCCCCCTGGCCTCACCGCGTCCAGAACGCGGTGACGCCGCCCGCAATCGCCGGCATCTGTTAGCGATGGCGCGGTTGATGATCGCCGAGGTCGGCGTCGAGAAGGTCACCATGGATGGCCTGGCCGAACGGGCCGCGCTCGGCAAAGGCACAGTTTTCCGTCGATTCGGGACCAGGGCGGGGATCTTCCACGCATTGCTGGATGAGGACGAGAAGGCATTCCAGCAGTCGGTGCTCTCCGGACCGCCGCCGTTGGGTCCGGGTGCGGCCCCGGTTGCGCGGCTGATCGCATTCGGTCGCGCCCGCATCGATTTTCTGTTCGACCACGCCGCGATCGCCCGTGCGTCGCTCGACACCAACCAGCCCATCCCCGTTGGAGTGGGCGCCATCTCCCAATTCCATATCCGCATGCTGCTGAATCAGGCACACGTCGACGTCCTCGACACCCATGTGCTTTCCGTTCAGCTCGCCGCGGCACTCGAGGGACCGATTCTGCTTTATCTACGGACACCGACGGCGGCCGACGCCGACCGTCTGCGCTGGCGACTTGCCGACGGATGGCAAAAACTGATCGAACGAACCTGCACACCACTCGTGCTGGATACCGACTGACGTTTCCGAGATGGGGACCAACGACTCCTTCGGCACCGGAGTTCTGCACCTACCGTTGGTGATATGTACCAGTTACCGACCGGAGAAACCATCGAGAAGGCTGTCTTACTCGCGGGTCGGGCGCCGTCGTTGCACAACAGTCAGCCTTGGCACTGGAAATTCGACGGCCGATCGCTATGCCTGTTCGCTGTCCCCGAGCGCAGGCTCCCGGCGGCCGATACCTCCGGGAGGCAGATGCTGATCAGCTGCGGTATTGCCTTGAATCATCTGCACGCAGCGATGGCCGCAGCTGGCTGGCGGATCGTTGTTGCCCGCTTCCCCGACCCCAATTGCCGCGATCACCTGGCCGACGTCACCTTCCAACCAGCCCAGATCGTGACCGATGGCGACCGCGCTCGCGCCGACGCCATCCTGCAGCGGCACACCGACCGGCTGCCATTCGCCGCACCGGCCGACTGGTCCGACTTCGAATCCGTGCTACGGACTACCTTCGATCCGGACGACGCCGTCCTCGACGTCTTGCGGGACGAGTGCCGACCCGCGCTGGCGCGTGCCTCGGAGATGACCGCGGCGCTACGCCGCTACGACTCCGAATACCACGCCGAATTACGGTGGTGGACGGGACACATCGTCGCCGATACCGGTATCCCTGGGGAAGCTCTCATCTCCTCGGAGGAACGGCAGCGAGTGGCCGTAGGCCGCCAGTTCCCCACGACCACCGGGGCGCCCCGGCGCAGCGAAGTCACCGACGACCACTCGGTGATCCTGATCCTGTCCACCCACGGCGATACACCGGACGACCTGGTGCGCTGCGGAGAGGTGGTGTCCACGGTGCTGCTCGAAGCCACACTCGCGGGTTTCGCGACGTGTCCGCTGACCCACCTGACCGAAGTGCCACGCGGCCGTGCCGTCGTCCGTGAGCTGACCGGACAGTCCCGCCTGCTGCCACAGGTCCTGATCCGGGTCGGCATTGCGCCCGAAGGGGAGCGGAAAGCTCCGGCTACACCACGCCGACCACTCGCCGAAATCCTCGATATGCCCAAGACCGTCGGCCCGACGTAGCGACGGAGTCTTGGTGCGGCTCGGGACAGCAAACATGGCCACGAATCGCGAGATCCCGCAGCTACGGGCGTCGACGGCCGTGGTCGTCGGAGTCGACGGCTCCGAGGGCAGCGATCTGGCAGTCCGCTGGACTGCCGAAGTCGCCGCCCGACGTGGGCGCGCGTTACACATCGTGCACGGCCTCGATATCGCCATACTGCAATCGGTGCTCGGCTTCTACGATGTGATGGACACTGCGACAATTGAAATCGCCCATCGTCGTGGTAGGGAAATCGTCGACGACGCGGCGAGGTCGGCCCAAGAGGTCGTCCCGGAACTCGACGTCGCCACCGAAGTCTCCGATGCCTCCCCCGCTCGCGTATTGATCCAGCATTCGAAGACCGCGCAATTCGTCGTGATCGGCGCCACCGGCACCGCGGGGACCTTCGCCCACCTCGGTTCCACGTTATTGGCGGTTGCCACCCACGGGCACGGGTCGATCGTCGTGGTCCGTGATACCGGCACCGAACAACACATCCGCCACGACGGTCCGGTCGTGGTCGGTATCGATGGCAGTCCGGTCAGCGAGGTCGCCGTCGCCACAGCCTTTGCCGAGGCTGCCGACCGCGGGGTCGAACTGGTCGCGCTGCATGCGTGGCGCGACTGGAACTTCGGCGAATTCGCTGGCGCACCTGCCCCCGGTGTCGACGCCACCGAACTGGGGGCAGCCGAGTACGCCGTCCTCGCTGAGCGTCTAGCCGGCTGGCAGGAGAAGTATCCCGATGTCCATGTCGACCGCGCGGTGCGTCAGGCGGGGCCGACCGGGTTGCTGAGGGAATGGTCGAGGTCTGCACAACTGATCGTCGTCGGCAGTCGTGGCCGCGGCGGTTTCGCGGGGCTTCTTCTCGGCTCCACCAGCAATTTCCTCGTCCAGCATGCTCAATGCCCGGTGCTGGTCGCGCATCCCGCATAGAAACGGTCGACCACAAAACATTTCACCTTCTGACGGGTGGACCACTGGGTAGGTTTTCGCAATTCGAATAAAGATATTATCGCGATGGCAGAATGGGTCGCCATGAGAGACGAAACCGTTCGATCACTTGCACAATGTCTCCGGCTGTATGTCTTTATGAGGTGGCAAAAAAGCAGTTGTTTATCGATGAAGACGAGGCGGTCCGATCGGCCAACGCCGTCGAATACGGGCTCGCGTCCTCGGTCTGGACCAAGGACGTGTCGAGGGCGCTGCGCGTGTCGGCCGCGCTCGACCTCAGTTGCGTGTGGATCAACACCCACACCGCGCTGATCGTCGAGATGCCGCACGGTGGGTTCGAGTCGTCCGGGTACGGCAAAGATCTGTCTGGGGAGTGCACCTGCTTCAAGCACGTGATGGCGAAAATCGACCGACCGCCGCTCTGGTGGCGGACCGAGCCGATGGATACGATTGATCACGATGTCAGGTGCTCGGCGGATCGCCAACCGGTGATCACGCGATAATTCAATCGGTCGGTTCGAGAAGATACCGCTGGCAGGAGTCTGGAAAATCGGCGGTCGGACCTCGCGAGACTTATCCGATCCACGCGGTCGAATAAACAGCCGAGTAATGCCGTTGTCGATGGAGAAGCATTCGGCCCCGCGTACGATGAGGTGAATGCTGCCTTTGCTGCAACAGAATTTATGCCGGTGGCGTCTCGTTCTCGAGGGCGGGCGCACACCGATTTCAGCTATCGAGGGATGAGTTGTCCGACCGGACTCGTGTGCACGCCGACGAGACCGAAATATAAATCCGTTGTCGAAGCCGCTGATTCGAGCCCCAGGAGCTATTTACATTCGAGGGAGCATCCGATGACCGACTCCAGCCCCATCGATCTCAAGGCAAAGCATCGCGCAATGTGGGCACTGGGCGACTACCCCACCGTTGCCACCGAGGTGATCCCTGGGCTGGGCCGACGCCTCGTTGAGGCATGCCGCATCGGTCCCGGTCAGCGGGTGCTCGACATTGCGGCCGGATCCGGCAACGCGGCGATCCCGGCTGCCGAGGCCGGTGCCGACGTCGTGGCGAGCGACCTCACCCCGGAGCTGTTCGAGGCGGGCCGGCGTCTCGCCGCCGCACGGGATGTCACGCTGCGGTGGCAAGTAGCCGACGCCGAAGCATTGCCCTTCGCCGACGCGGAGTTCGACGCGGTCATCTCCTGTGTGGGTGTCATGTTCGCGCCGTTCCATCAGACCGCCGCGGACGAACTGGTGCGAGTCACCGAGCAGGGCGGGACGATCGGGCTCATCAACTGGACACCCACCGGGTTTATCGGTCAGATGTTCGCCACGATGAGACCGTTCGCTCCGCCACCCCCGCCCGGTGCGCAGCCGCCACCGCTGTGGGGTGACGAGGCACATGTCCGGTCGCTTCTCGGCGTTCGTGTCACCGATCTGGAGCTACGGCGCGAGAAAGCGGTCATCGATCGTTTTGCTGACGGTGTCGAATTCCGCGACTTCTTCAAAGCCAACTACGGGCCGACGGTCGCCGTATACAAGGCCATCGCCGCAGAGCCCGCTCGGGTCGCGGATTTGGATCGGGAACTCGCCGATCTCGCTGTCCGGCACGACGTCGGCAACGGGCGGATGGAGTGGGAGTACCTCTTGGTCACCGCTCGCCGACGTTGAGCAACCGCGTCTCGACGCGGTCGACCGTAGCGTCCGCGACCGAGGTCGCGGTTCGTCCATATCCCACCGTCGGCGGCTCGCTCGACGGTGGTAGTGTGGCCGCGTGCTCATCGAGGTCGACAGACTGTAGCCGCCTGTTCTAGGGCGGCGATTCAGGGTTGTCTGTTCATCGGATCCGATGAACAGAATTTTGCGCGTACATTTTCGCGTGAAATCACTGTCCGCCTGACGCCCGTCGCTCGAGACTTCGAATTCATCGCGCGGTATTCGCCCGCGGGCCTTCGTCCTTCGGAAACATCACAGTGATCGTTGCTGCCCGCCGCGCGTATGTAGCCCGCATTCACGGGCTTTCCCGCAAGCTTCCGCCACGGGCACAAGGAGATACATCCATGCCGACATCCACGTATTCGCCGATCGCGCTGCACGACCTGTCCTTCGAATGGCCCGACGGCGCCGTTGCGCTCTCGCAGCTCAACGGCGTATTCGGGACCGGTCGAACGGGACTGGTCGGCCGTAACGGCGCAGGCAAGTCGACGTTGCTGCAGTTGATCGCAGGAACCCTGAAACCCACCTCGGGGCGCGTCGATGTCGCGGGTGAGGTCGGTTACCTACCTCAGACATTGACCCTCGGGCGCCACACCACTCTCGCGGAGTTGCTCGGCATCGCCGGCACGCTCACGGCACTGCGCGCGATCGAAGCCGGCGACACCGACGAACGGCATTTCGAGGCGGTCGGTGACGACTGGGATATCGAAGCCCGCGCGGATGAGGCTCTGAATGAAATTGGTTTCACCGCAGCTGATCTCGATCGTCGCACCGGAGAAATCTCTGGCGGGCAGGCCGTGCTCGCCGCCATCACCGGGCTGCGGATCCGCCGTACCCCGATCACCCTGCTCGACGAGCCGACCAACAATCTGGACCGGGCCACGCGCGCACAACTGACCGCGTTCGTCGATACCTGGCCAGGCGTCCTCGTCGTCGTCAGCCACGACATCGAACTGCTCGAACACATGGACAGCACCGCCGCATTGCACTCGGCGGCACTGGAAGTGTTCGGCGGCCCCTATAGCGCCTGGAAGCAACAGCTCGACCAACAGCAGGCCGCGGCCGTGCAAGCGGCCCGCACCGCGGAACAAGCGCTCGCGACCGAGCGCCGGCAACGCATCGAGGCAGAAACCAAACTCGCGCGTCGTGCGCGCACAGCGAGAGCAACCCAACAGCACGGCGGCATCCCGCGCATTGTGGCCGGCAACCGCGCCAGCAAGGCTCAAGCCTCCGCGGGTGCGATGCGTACCGGCCTCGACGCGAAAGTCCGTACCGCCCAGCAGCTTCTCGCCGACGCCGAATCCCGCGTACGCCGCGAGGAACACATCCACCTCGACCTGCCCGATCCGGATGTGCCTCGCGGTCGGCGTATCGCGGAACTGCGGGACGGAGACCACGCACTCGTCATCCAGGGCCCTGAACGAGTGGCGCTCGTTGGGCCCAACGGCGCCGGGAAGTCGACACTCATCGAGAATTTGCTCGGCACCGGGACTTACACGCCGAGACACGTGCGGGGCACGCTGTTCACCGACCGCGTCGGATATCTGCCGCAACGCCTGGACGGACTCGCCGAGGATGTCGGCGCGGTCGACAACGTCCGCGCGGTCGCCACCAGCTCGACGCCCGCCACCATCCGCAACCAGCTGGCCCGGCTGCTGCTGCGCGGCGACAGCGTGGACCGGCCCGTGTCGACGCTCTCGGGTGGTGAACGCTTCCGCGTCTCCCTGGCCCGGCTGCTGCTCGCCGATCCGCCCGCCCAGCTGCTGATTTTCGACGAGCCCACCAATAACCTCGACATCGCCAGCGTCGAGCAACTCATCGAGGCACTCGCCGACTACCGGGGCGCGATCCTTGTCGTCAGCCACGACCACGCGTTCCTGGGGCGGATCGGAATCGACACCATCGTCGAACTCGGTGCGGACGGCCGCATGCGGCAGCGCGGCGCGCTCGACGATCTCGGCCACTGAGGATTCGGTCGGAGAGGGATCGCGCAGGGCGTCGACGGGGAACTACGTCACGGCCAGCGTCAGCTGACGGATGTGTTCCCCGTGCCCTCTGGTCGACAGTTGAGTCACACACCTTCCACCACCTTGTTCGAAAGGCGAAACCCTATGGTCGAGATCCGACGCGGCCGCACCCGGCGGGGCATTACCCAGGTGGTCACCGCCATCGCGGCCGGTATCGCCGCCGGTGGTCTCGCCGTCGCATGCACCGCGAGCGCCACTACGCACGCCGGTCCTACGCAGGATGCGCCGAGGCCGACGGTCGTGCTGGTGCATGACGCGTTCGCCAACGGAGCCAGCTGGAACGATGTACTCGAACTGGTGCGTGAAGATCGGAACCCCGTCACCGCGGTCGCCGATCCGCTGTGCGGACCTACCAGCGCCGCCGCCGACCGCGCCGCACTGATGACGGCCACTCAACGACCGATCGCGTAGGCAACGCTGAGGAGCAGGCCACCGTGGTCGCCGACGTCCTCAGACAAGCCGTTCGCGCCACCCCGACCCGAATGCTCAACCATCACAGGAGAAAACAATCGTGGACATGAAACTGGAAGTCGTCGTTCTGCCCGTCTCCGACGTCGACCGCGCCAAAGCGTTCTACACCGAACAGCTCTTATTCCGCCTCGACGTCGACTTCCTGGTGAACGACGGATATCGCGTCGTCCATGTCACCCCACCCGGCTCGGAATGCTCGATCGTCTTCGGCACCGGCGTCACCGACGCCGCACCCGGGACAATGGACGGCCCGCACCTGATCGTCACCGACATCGAGAAGGCCGTCGCCGAACTGGCGGGACGTGGCATCGAGGTCGAGGGACCGTTCCGCGACGCCACCGGCCGCTTCCACCACGCCGGAACCGCCGAACGCGTCGCGGGCCCACACCCGCAGCGTGCCAGCTACGGTTCCTTCGCCTCTTTCCAGGATCCGGATGGCAACAGGTGGTTCCTGCAGGAAGTCACCGAGCGGGCACCTGGACGCTGAACCCGGGAACGACAGCACACCCCATGTCCGACGAGGACTCTCAGACTTACGACGTAGTGGTCATCGGGGCCGGACCGGTCGGCGAGAACGTCGCCGACCGGACCAGCGCCGCCGGACTGCGCACCATCATCGTCGAATCCGAGCTGATCGGCGGCGAATGCTCGTACTGGGCCTGCGAACCAAGCAAAGCTTTGCTGCGCCCGGCACTGCTACACGCCGAAGCCACACGATTTCCCGGCGTCGCGAGTGCGGTCACCGGACCGCTCGATGCCCACGCAGTCCTGAAACACCGCGACCGGATGTCCGGCGATTGGAACGACAACGGGCAGGTCGAATGGCTCGAATCCGCAGGAATCGCGCTCATCCGCGGGTATGGCCGACTCGCCGGGACACGACAGGTGACGGTCGAGACCCCCGACGGCGAGACGGTGCGACTCACCGCACGGCACGCGGTAGCCGTGTGCACCGGCACGTCGGCCGCCCTTCCGCCGCTGCCTGGACTCGACAGCGTGCGCCCTTGGACCAGCCGCGAAGCCACCAGCGCCCAAAGAGTGCCACAACGGCTCGCCATCCTCGGCGCCGGTGTCGTCGCCGTCGAAATGGCGACTGCCTGGCAGGCGCTGGGGTCCCAGGTGACGCTCATCGCCCGCGAGTCCCGGCTCCTCACCCGCGTCGAGCCCTTCGCCGCGGAACTGGTCGAGATACAACTACGGAAAGCCGGCGTCGATCTGCGCTTCGATACCACCATCACCTCGGCCGACCGCGCGGGCGGGCCGGACGACGGCATCCATCTCACGCTCGGCGACGGCGGCCGGATCGTCGCTGACGAACTGCTGCTCGCGACCGGACGTGCGCCCCGCACCGACGACATCGGGCTCGAAACCGTCGGCTTGGCACCCGGGGCGTGGCTGACCGCCGATGACACGTTCATCGTCACCGCGGTCGAAGGCGACTGGCTGTACGCCGTGGGCGACGTCAACCGCCGGGCACTGCTCACTCATCAGGGCAAATACCAGGCACGGATCGCCGGCGCCGTCATTGCCAACCGGGCACGCGGGCTGGACCTCGACACCGAGCCGTGGGGACGGCACGCGGGCACCGCCGACCTCGTCGCGGTACCGCAGGTCATCTTCACCGATCCGGAGATCGCCGCCGTCGGCCTCACCACCGACGATGCCGCCCGCGCCGGGCGCGCCGTCGACGTCGTCGACTACGACATCGGATCGGTCGCCGGCGCGATCCAGCACGACCCGTCGTATCGAGGCCGCGCACGCCTGCTCATCGACCCCGAGCGGCGCGTCGTCGTCGGGGCCACCTTCGCCGGCCCCGGAGTCGCCGAGCTCCTGCATTCGGCCACTATCGCCATCACCGCCGAGATCCCCCTCGAACGGCTCTGGCACGCCGTGCCCTCCTTCCCCACCATCAGCGAAATCTGGCTGCGGCTGCTCGAAACCTATCGCGACGACCAGCACCCGCGCACTCGATGACGAGTCGGTGAGCCACCACATGCGTGACGACCTTCTGGTTGGGTCGGTTCCGGGCGCGAGGTAGACGTCGTCTCGGAACGGGACTGATTGGGCTCTATCTCGGGCGGAGGGCGGCGACCAGACTCGGCAGGTCCTGGTGCGCGGGAAGCCCATGTCCCGGGACGAGGATCCCCGCCTGTTCGATGGCGAGCGAACGTGCACTGGCGAGTGTGCTGGATTCGTTGTGGTTGAACACTTTCGGGAGCAATTGTGGCCCGGTCTCACGCAGCAGCGGGTGCCCGGTGACCAGCGCGTCGCCGGAGAACAGCACCCCTTCCGACGGCATGAAGTACGCGGTGTGACCATCGGTGTGGCCCGGTGTCGGTAACGCCACGAAACCACCGGGCAGCGCGGCGAGCGCAGACCCCTCTCCCACTGTGGCCGAGGGGACGCTGGTGCCGATATGTCCGACGACCGCGCGCAGTGTTTGTGTCACCCACCGGGCGCCGTGGTAGGTGACAAGCTGCCGAATCATCTGCACCGGGGTGATCTGCTGAAGATACTCGCGTTTGGCGTGACGAACCTCTTCCGCGCCGGTGTAGACAGGCATGCCGACCTGTTCGACGAGGGTCGGAATCGCGCCGACGTGGTCGAGGTGCGCGTGGGTCAGCAACACTGCGGCGATATCGGAGACCGCGTGACCGATCTGCCGCACGGACGCCAGCACCGCAGCGGTGTCCCTCGGATAGCCGGCATCGATCACCGTGACACCGGAGCCGTCGCTGACCAGCGCCCAGTTGACATTCGTGCCGGCCACCACATACACGGAGTCGGAAACCTGATTGATGTTCACTTGCGTGTCCTTCCTCGATGACGAGTAGTTCCGCCGACTTCGCGGCTGCCCAGGGCCTGGTCATCCAGCCACCGCGGGTGATATCGAGCGACCCACGCGCGCTCGACGTAGCCCGTGCGCATGCCGCGCCGCGTTTCCGGGTCCTGAAATGCCTTGCCCACATGCCCGGCCAGGACAATCGAGATCGCCCAGGCCAGTGCGTCGTGGACGAAGATCGCGCTGGTGCGGGAAAGGAACGGGAGCAGGCCCGTGGTCCACATCAGTAAGCCGGTGCACATCATCACCAGCACCGCTCCGGCGAACCAGCTCGCATACAGCTTCTGTCCCGCATTGAACTTCCCGGCCGGACGTGAACGTGCGCCGATGGCGCGCAGCCAAAGCCAATCATAGGCCGCAAAGCGGCTCAACCTGCGCAAGTCGGCGCGGAAGGCAGGTGAGAGCAATCCGAGCAAGAGCGGTGCGGGCAGCAGGATTCCCGACCACACGTGCACGGTGATCATCAGGTGACGGCGGCCGACCAGCTGGGCCAGCGGCGCCAGATAGAGGCATGCGGCGGTTGTCAGACACAGCAGCATCAGTATCCCGGTCACCCGGTGCGTCATGCGTTCGGCGCGAGTGAACCGCTGCACCCTGCCATGTCGGTCAGGTCGGTCCATCGGTCCGGTCCGCATCATCGAGCCAACCGTCGACTGCATAGCCGCGCTTCTCCCAGAAGCCGGGAATGACCCTGTCGGTGATCGATACACCGGACAGCCACTTGGCCGACTTGTAGAAGTACATGGGGGCCACATACAACCGAACGGGCCCACCGTGCTCATGGGTGATCGGCTCGTCCTGCATGCGCAGAGCCACGAGCACATCCGAACGCCGCGCCTGGCCGAGCGTGAGACTCTCACTGTAGGCGCCATCGAAACATGTGAAGCGTAGAGCCTTTGCGCCGTTCACGACACCGGCCTCGGCGAGCAGGTCGGTCAATCTCACGCCTTCGAACGGTGTCTTGTTCACCCGCCACCCGTCGGTGCACAGCACGTCGTGAACGATCCTCGTTTGCGGCATGGCGCGCAGATCGGCAAGCGTGTACGTCTTCGGGCGATCGACGAGTCCGTCGATGGTGAGTTCGTAGTCGGTCTCGTTCTTGCGCGGGACAGAGCCGACAACGCTGTAGTACCGGAACCCGCTCGGGTTGGGTAGCAGACCGGTGAGCCCGGTTGGGTCGTTCTGGGATGCCGTGGCGAGCGCTCCTTCCCAGCCGCGTTCCAGAGAGGGCGCGGCAGCGAAGCCTGCTGCCCCGATGCCGAGCATGCCGAGCATGGTGCGCCGCCCGATCGGGGTGCCCTCTGGTCTTTTCTCCCTGTTCATCACGTCACTTGCGTCCGATGCGGTGGTCGTCAGAAGTGGTCGACGTCGATGATCGCTCGGGTGAACGAGCGCGGGGCTTCCTGCGGGACGTTGTGCCCGATGCCGTTGAGGATCCGGTGCTCGTATGCGCCGGTGAATTTGCTGCGGTAGGATTTTCCGTCCTGGGCCGCGCCGTCGAAGTCGCTGCTGATGGTGATGGCGGGCACGGAGATGGCCGGTCCGGCGGCGAGTTGCTGTTCGTAGCCGTCGTATTGCGGCTCGCCCGGCGCCAGGCTCAGCCGCCAGCGGTAATTGGAGATGACGATGTCGACATGGTCGGGATTGTCGAAGGCGGCGGCGCTGCGGTCGTAGGTGGCGTCGTCGAAGTCCCACTGTGGGGAGGCACGCCGCCAGATCAGTTTGTTGAAGTCGTGGCGGTTGCGGGTGTAGCCGAGACGGCCGCGTTCGGTGGCGAAGTAGTACTGGTACCACCAGCCGAGTTCGGCCTCCGGCGGTAGCGGTTGCTGTTGCGCCGCTTGCTGGGTGACGAGGTATCCGCTCACCGAGACAATCGCTGTGCAGCGTTGTGGCCACAGTGCGGCGATGATGTCGACCGTCCGCGCACCCCAGTCGAATCCGCCGAGGATGGCCTTGTCGATGTGCAGTGCATCCATGAAGTCGATGATGTCGCGCGCGATCGCCGTTTGCTGGCCGTTGCGGACGGTCTTCGCGGACAGGAAGGTGGTCGGGCCGTAGCCGCGCAGGAACGGCACGATCACCCGGTAGCCGGCGGCGGCCAGCAGCGGTCCGACGTCGGCGTAGCTGTAGGCGTCGTAGGGCCAACCGTGCAGCAGGACGACGGGTTGGCCAGTGCTGGGACCGAATTCGGCGTATCCGACATCGAGTACACCGGCGTCGATGTGCTTGATGGGGCCGAGCGTGGTGTTGGCACCCGCCCCTGCCCGCAGGTCCGAAGCCGGCGTCGTCGTGGCGGGTGCGGTGGTGGAGTCCGTGGAGCAGGCACCCAGCGCCGCCACGGCCACACCCGCGGCGCTCGTTGCGACTGCGCCCCCGAATAGTCGTCTACTGATATTCATGTGTCCTCCTGCAAAATCTCGTCCATGCGAGGCGAGGGACAGGGCGAGTCCGAGCACCTGGTCAGGACGCCGTCGCCCCTGCACACTGACGCTAGGCGCCGCGCAGCGGCGGCCGCGACCGTCGGATGACGTAATCGTCGTCGGTCGGATGTACGTCACGTAGTGTCGATCACGAGCCACGATGACCGCGGATCTCAGGACGCCTGCCGTCTCTAACACCCGCGCGACCTCGGGTTCACGCCGGCGGGTTGTCCGCGGTCGGTAGTAGCGCCGCGAGATCGGTGCGCGAACTGACGCCGAGTTTGGGGAAGATGCGGTGCAGGTGGGTGCTGACGGTCCGGTGCGACAGGTACAGCCGCTGTCCGATTTCGCGGTTGGTCAGGCCCTGCGCCGCAAGACGCGCAATGCCCAACTCGTGCGGGGTGAGCCGCTCGCTCGCGTCCGGGCTGGGGTTCGGGCTCGATTCGCCGGCGCTGCGCAGTTCCAGGCGCGCCCGTTCGCTCCAGGCGGCGAAACCGAGTGCGTCGAAAGTCTCTCTGGCCGTACGCAAATGGGTCCGCGATTCGACGACCCGACGCTGCCGCCGCAGCCATTCGCCATAGGCGAGGTGCAGGCGACCGCGTTCGGCCGGCCACCCGGTCAGGTCTGCCTCCAGCGCGCTGAGGAATTGCGCGTCGGCCGCTTCCGTGGCGAGTACAGCCTGTGCGTAGCGCAATCCGATATGCAGGGCGGGTGAGGAGGTGGATTCTGCCGCCGGTGTCAGTCCGCGCAGCAGATCTCGCAGGGCATCTGTCTGTCCGGCCCGGACCGCGGCCTCGGCGAGTTCGGCGAGAAAATACGCTCGTAGCGCCGGTGCATAGGACGGGTCACGGGGGTCGTGGATCCGGCTCAGATCGGCGAAGGCGTCCTCGAAACGGCCCTCGCCGAAGGCAGTGAGTCCGCGCGTGAGCTGGACGGTGGCCAGCACGGGTCGCGCGCCGGAGGCGAGCCCGATCCGTTCGGCTTCCGCCGTGAGGCCCGCGGCTCGCGGGTAATCCCCATGTAGCGCCGCGATCTCGGCCTGCACCGCCTTGGTCAGCCCGTGCATGAACGGCTGGCCGGTTTCGCGTGCGAAAGCCGCGGCCTCGGCCGCGACCGGCGCCGCGGCGGCGAGATCACCGAGCCGGGTCAGGCTCCAGGCCTGAACCGCGAGTGCGCGGGGCAGCAGCCCGAGCCGCCCGGCCGCGCGTAGCCCGGGTGCGGCGGCGGTGGAGAAGTGGACGGCGAGGTCGAAGGCGCCTACCTGGAGTGCCGCACTGCCCAGGAAGCGGTCGGCCTCGGGATCGCGCCCGCTGGTTGAGGCCAGTGCCCGGAGGTGGCCGAGGACGTGGTCACCGCGTTCGAACGGCGCCACATACGCGGCGACCGCCACCAGACGGGGGTCATCGTCGGGAATGGGCAGTGCGTCGGCGACAGCGAGCAGCGCGCGGCGGGTGTCGGCTCCGGGCTCGATCCAGAAACACCGCATGGCCGCACCCCACAGTATCCGCATCGCCGCATCGGTATACTCGTCAGAGGCAACGGATGCCGCCAGCGCGGCCAATTCGCCTATGCGCGACGGATCCTCGCGCACTCCGTCCTCGAATCCACTGAGCAGCCAGGCTGCGGTGGCATCGTGCCGGGGCGTCAACGGAAGCGTGCGCGCGGTCTCGATCAGTCGTTCGGCGGTGTCGCGGCGGCCGGAATCGACGGCCAGTTCGGCCGCCCGTAGCAGGCGGTCGGTTCGGCGGCCCTGGTCCGCACTGAGGGCGGCGGCTTGTTCCAGCGCCGCGATCGCGCCCGCGGGGTGTCGTGCCCGTTCGGCGGTGCCTTCCAGCTCGATGGCCACCTGCTCGTCGGGACCGAGGGCGGCGGCCGCGCGGTGCCATACGCGCCGATCCGGGCGCTCGCCAAGGGCGTCGGCGAGTGCGAGGTGGGCGCGCCGACGTTCGTCAGCCGTTGCCGTTGCGGTGGTCGCCGAACGCATCAGCGGATGCCGGAAGGTCACGGTGCCGAAACCGAGTGTGATCAACCGGGCCTCGACTGCGGGTGTGAGGAAATCGGGCCCGACCGTGCTTCCGAGGAGAATGCCCGTGGCGGTGAGTGTTTCGGCGATCGAGTCGCTGTCGTTGAGCGCGGCGATCAGTAGCGCGGAGCGGATCTGTGAGGGAAGCGCGGCGCCCCGGGCAGTGAAGGTGCGTTCGAGCCGTTCGGTGAGCGGTAGCGTACCGGTGAGTTCGTCGAAGTCATCACCTACCGCAGTTGGTAACTCGGTCAGCGCCAGCGGATTGCCCTGGGCTTCGGCAAGCAGGCGGTGACGGATCGGCGCGGGAAGCTGCGGTGCCGCGAGGTCCAGCAGTGCTGCGGCGTGGTCGTCGGACAACCGTTCGAGGCGCATGAGGCTCAACCCAGTGTCGGCGAACGGTGCGGTGATGCCGTCGCGGAGGGTGGCGATCAGAGTGATGGGCTCGGTATCGATGCGGCGGGCGAGGAAGGCGAGGACTTCGATGCTGGCCTGATCTAGCCAGTGCACGTCTTCGACGACGATGAGCAGCGGCTGGTCGCCCGCTGTGTCGGACAGCAGCGTCAACGCGGCGAGCCCGACCAGGTAGGCGCTCGGATCGTCGCTGGTGTCCGCGAGCCCCAACGCGGCAGCCAGCGCGTCGTACTGGCGTGCCGGCAAACCATCGAGCCCCTGCCGCAGCGGGTACAGCAGGCGCTGCAGCCCGGCGTACGCATAGTTTTGTTCGGCTTCGACACCGGCGGTCCGCACTACCCGTAGCCCTGCGATTGCCGCGGCAGCGACCGCTTCGTCCACAAGCGCCGACTTTCCGATGCCGGGTTGCCCCTGGATCAGAATTCCGCTGCGGTCCCGAGGGCCATCGACGAGTGCGCCCAGATCCTTCAGCTCGGCATTTCGCCCGAACAACAGCATGGTGCGGACTCCTCCTTCGGGCTTCTGGCGAATATCAGGCCCTGACGCGACCCTACCCAAACCGGTGCGACCCGCAGTCGAGGCGACTGATGTGCCGGTCTGTTTTCGGTAACGCATGCGACGTGTTGCTCGGATCATCGGTGCGTGGCCACTCGGCAATGTCCTATCCTGATCATCAGCAGAAGTTCCTCGGCGAGGAATTGTGTGCGCGGCGGTGGGGCCCGCCGTACCCGAACCGCGGCAGATGACGCCGCCGACGGTCCCTACTTGTGGTGACACACGCCCGCTGTGGGTGCTGCACGAGTAGGAGCCGTCTATGCCGATACCGCGACCTGACAGCGGGCAAATCGATATCGATCCGGATCTGTTGGATGTCACGCCACGTCGTGGTCGACTCGCCGAACAGGCGCCGATCGTGGCTGTGATCGCGATCGGCGGGGCTTTGGGTGCGTGCGCCCGTTACGGGGCCGGGCTGCTGTGGCCCACCGCCGCCGGGACGTTCCCCGTGACCACGCTCAGCGTCAACATCTCCGGCTGCGCGATCATGGGCGTGTTCATGGTCTTGGTCACCGAGATCTGGACCGCGCACCGGCTGCTGCGGCCCTTCGTCGGCACCGGGATCCTCGGCGGCTACACCACCTTCTCCACCTACGCCGTCGACATCACCCACCTCGTCGACTCCGGCCACGCCGCCGCCGGCCTGACACTGCTGGCCACCACACCGGCCGCGGCGCTGGCCGCGATCTGGAGCACCGCTTCGCTCACCCACCGCATCGTTACCAGGAGGACAGGATGACCAGGCTCAACGGGGCCGCGTTGCGGCTGACCGTGTTCATCGGCGAAAGCGACACGTGGCACCACAAACCACTGTTCACCGAGATTGTGCACCGCGCCCACCGGGCCGGCTTGGCCGGCGCCAGCGTTTTCCGTGGCATCGAAGGCTACGGCGCTTCTTCCCACATCCACACCACGCGACTGCTGTCTCTCAGTGAGGATCTCCCGGTCGCGATCGTGATCGTCGACGACGCCGACCGCATCCGCGCCTTCCTCCCCCACTTGGACGAACTCGTCAGCGAGGGACTGGCGATCCTCGACGAGGTCGATGTCATCAGATATGTCGGCCGCCCGGCTGGAGCAGCGAAATGAACTGGCTTCTGGTCATCCTCGGTTCCGCGATCGGCGCACCGCTGAGATATCTGGCCGATCGGTTCATCCAAGCCCGGCACGACACCCTGTACCCCTGGGGCACCTTCGCCGTCAACGCCAGCGGCTCGCTCGTGCTCGGTGCCCTGACCGGTGCCGCCACCGCCGGCGCCGCCAACTCCTACCTTCAGTTGCTGATCGGCACGGGATTCTGTGGCGCGCTGACGACCTACTCGACGTTTTCCTACGAAACCCTGCGGCTGGCCCAAACCGGCGCCCGCTTCTACGCCGCGGCCAACGTGATCGCCAGTGTCATCACCGGACTGGGTGCAGCGTTCGCCGGTGCTGCACTCGCGCAAGCGATCTGGGCTTGACGGCAACCGGTCATTCACGACACGTTCGGCCTCGTCAACCGGCTGAAACCGGCCAGAATCATCATAGCCCTGCGCCTCTTACACTTACCGGCCCCTGACACCACGCCTCCGACCACTCGACACCTTCTACCAGGAGTGTTGCGGCGAGCTCATGAACCCAAGCAGAACAGGGGGGTCGACAGTGAGCCGGAACCGATCGCACTCGATCCCAATTCGAGTGAAGTGTGAAATCCTCATTGTCACTGATGTCAGTCGAACGGCGAGAATGCCGTTCAAAGGAGTCCGCATGGTTACCAGGGCAGGGCGTTTAGCGATCGTAGTGGCGGCCATGTCAGTTCTGGCACCGTGGATGGTAGGCATCGGTGGCGCGGCACCATCGGACGTTACTGTCTCCGCATCGGTTTCCGGCGATACTGTTCGGGTGGTTGTGAGCAACTCCACCTCGGACATCATCGGCTGCGTCACGAACGGCTACCGCGACCCGGCACTTCCCCTCTCGAACTCTGTCGACACCACTGGCACCGCGTTCACGAACTTTCATAATCCACCCGATGTCCTCATCGCCGCAGGCGCCAACCGAGCCTTCACCTACCCCGACTTGCCCGAAGGGGACTACCACATATATTGGGAGTGCACCAATCGTTGGGAATCGCCGGACTATCCACCAGTGCCTGGTCTCTGGGGAACAGAGCCCTACCGTGGGCGAACTACCTACGATCCCCCCACCGCAGATCCGATCGCCGTCCGTGTTTCCAACGATCGTTGCCTTGGATCCGTTTGCCTGCCAGTAGCCTTCAGTGTCCACAAACGGGTTGTATCAAGGCCGAGTTCTTGATGCACTTCGGTCGATACTGTTGAACTCCAACCGATCTGGTCTCGTGCACCCGAATCCAGCATGCTCACCATGCGTGACGGACTCCACCGTGCTGCTATCTTGCCTGAATTCAACTGAGCTACGGAGGCGCGATGGCCCTCAGCCGCAAATCGGACGTGAATCCCCCAGCTGAGGACGGGGTGGCGCCGGAGACTTCCGCGCGCGAGGGGCAGAAGAATGCTGCGGTTGCCGAATCGGGGCAGCCGGCCCAGACCCTCCACAAGGGCGGGTTCCGGCAACGGCATCTGACGATGATCGCCCTCGGCGGAATCATCGGCGCCAGTCTGTTCGTCGGCAGTGGATCAGTCATTCACACCGCCGGTCCGGCGGCTGTGTTGTCCTATGCTCTTGGCGGGGTGCTCGTCATCTTCGTCATGCGCATGCTCGGTGAGATGGCCACCGCCAAACCCACTCTGGGTTCGTTCATGGAGTATGCGCGAGAGGCCATCGGGGAACGCGCCGGCTTCGTCGTCGGGTGGTTGTACTGGTATTTCTGGGTCGGCGTGGTTGCCTTCGAAGCCGTCGTCGGTGGCAAACTCCTCGGCGGATGGTTCCACGCACCGGACTGGGTGTTCGCGCTGGTGCTCATGTTCATCCTGACGGCCACCAACTTGCTGTCGGCGCGCTCGTTCGGAGAGACCGAATTCTGGCTCGCCTCGATCAAGGTTGCCACCATTATCGTGTTCCTCTCCGTCGGTGTTCTTGTCGTCCTGGGACTCTGGCCCGGCTCGCAGCTGTCGGTCGCCGACATCGGTCGATACGGCTTCGTCGTGAACGGTGGATTCTCGATCCTGCAGGGCGTCGTGGTGGTGATCTTCTCCTACTTCGGCGCCGAGATCGTCACGATGGCGGCCGCCGAATCGGAGCACCCGGCCAAAGCGGTGGCCAAAGCCACCAACACCGTGCTGTGGCGGATCCTCATCTTCTATGTCGGATCCGTGGCCCTGTTGCTGATGATCACTCCCTGGACCGAGATTCCCAGCAACTCGAGTCCGTTCGCGGCGGCCTTCGACAAGTTCGGCCTGCCCGCGGCCGAGCAGATCATGAATATCGTGGTACTCACCGCGGCACTGTCGGTCCTCAACTCCGGCCTCTACACCGCCTCCCGGATGTTGTTCGCCCTCGCCAATCGCGGATGGGCGCCGAGCTGGACCAGGGACTGCAACTCGCGCGGGGTTCCCTGGAAAGCGATCCTGCTCAGCACGATCGTGGGCTATGTGGCGGTCGCCATGAACTACGTCTCACCAGATCGGGTGTTCTCGTTCATCATGAACTCCGCCGGGGCGGTGGCCCTGTTCGTCTATGTCATCATCGCCGTTTCCCAACTGAGCCTGCGCTCGCGCATGACCGACGACGAGAAAACCGTACTGGGCCTGAAGATGTGGCTGCATCCATGGCTCGGCATCGTCACCGTCCTCGGTATCGTCGTCATCATCTTCTCGATGAGCCTGATGGAGACCACCAGGCCGCAGCTGTGGCTGAGCCTCGTCAGCCTCGGGGTGCTCTTGGTGGCCTATTCGGTCACGCAGTGGGTGCGCCGCCGCGCACGAACCTGACCGTTGCGCTCCAGTAACGGTTTATTAGAGGACCCGCACCCAGCTACGGCTGGCCGAGTTGCTCGAGTCGGGCCGGTTCGCACGCCGAATCGCTGTCGCCACGGACCTGGTCGGTCCGGATCTGTCGCAGCGGGGTCGGCTTTCGCCTCCCCCGCTACGTAATCGCCCGTATCACAACTACGTCCACAAATCGGCCGCTGCGCGACACGACCTCACGAGGCGGCTATGGGTGAGCGGAGCAGGTGCGGCGGTGTTCGGGTCGGACGCACCTTGTGCACGAAGTTCCGCCTCTGCTCGTGGTACGGCTCACCCGCGGTGAAGAAATTGCGGCGCATTTGGGCCAGCTCCGCACTGCGGTAACTGGCCAATGGTTTGGCCGCCTCGTCGGCGTCTCGGCGTTGTTTCTTCGTCACCAGGCGGTTCGTCAGATCCGGACTGCCGGCCAGTTCTGCCGCCGCACGTCGTATCGAGACCCAGAAGGTTTCGGCGCTGCCGGGTATAACGCGGTCCACCAGCCCGAGCGCCGCGGCGTCTCCGGCGGAGAGCGGAAGGGCCTCTTGGGTCAGACGTTCGGCCTCGGTCGCGCCGACGCGCTGCGGCAGGGTGTAGGTCCAATACTCCGAGCCGTGCAGGCCCATCAGCCGGTAGTGCGGGTTCAGTACGACCGACTCCCGGCACCAGACCTCATCCGCGGCTAGCGCGAACATCACGCCGCCTGCCGCCGCATTTCCCGCCAAGGCCGAGATCACGAACTTGTCCGTGGTGGTAAGAACGGCCTCTACCAGGTCGTTCATCGCGTTGATGTTGAGCCAGGACTCCTCTGCAGGGTCCTCGGCCGCCTCGATTACGTTCAGATGGATGCCGTTCGAGAAGAAGTCTCGGGCGGGGCCGAGCACGAGTACGTCGACCGGCCGGGTAACTGCCTGCTGGAAGGCCGCCAGCAGGTTGCGGCATTGGCGGGTACTCATCGCGCCGCCGGGAAAGGAGAACTCGAGGTAGCCGACGGTGCCCTCTTCCCGGTAGCGCAGTTCCGACCAGGTCTCTCGGACGGCAGCCGAGGCAGGTGTGACGGGTACCTCCGGGACCGATGCGGGTAGGTCGCGCCCGAGGGCATCCGTGGCGGGCTGCTTGAACGTCGGCGGACCGCCCGATACACGTCGGGGCCGTAGCTGCGGCACCCACACGGCGCCATCGACGGTGGCGCGGCAAATCGCGCCGTCACGGACGGCGATCACGGTGCCGGGGACACCACGCAGTCGATCTTCGCCGTAGCCGCCGTGTAGGTAGTATTCCCGCCCATACAGCTCGTCCAGGACGCCCGGTTGAGAATCGGCGGCGCGCAACTTGCGGAGCACGACACCTGTGTCGTCAGCGGACCAGTCGATCCGGCGGATCCGCTGATCGTGATAGGGCCGCAGTTGTCCCCGGACGTCCGGTCGGTGGTAGTCCAGTCGTTCGGGCTCGAACCCGCCGTCGGCGAATCTGTCGACCGCGAGCAGCACCGCCTGCACTGCGGCATCGGCGACCTCGTTGCGGTACAGCTCGCTTTTGCTGCAGGGCGCGACGGTGAACGACACCGAGGCCCAGATGGGGCCCGCATCCATCTCCTCGGCGGCTTGGAGCACTGTGACGCCCCACTCGGATTCGCCCTCGTGGATGGCCCAGTCGAGGGATGAGGGTCCGCGGTCGCCCTTAGGTCCCGGATGCACGATCAGCACGGTGTGCGCGGACCAGATGTCCTTCGGGATTGCCGTGGTGAGCATGGGCGCGAGGATCAGTTCCGGTCGAAAGGCCGCCACACGCGCGCGCAGCAGGTCGTCGCCGAGGGCCAGTTCGACGCCGATGTGGTGGTCGCGCGCGCGTAGTGCGGTGTAGACGCGCTGACTGAGACTGTTGAAGGCATTGGCGATTAGAAGAATGCGCACCATAGTCTCCTTTCGTCCGATCTGAAATGTTGATGCCTGGTGAAGATATCCGTACGGCGGTGGATTCGCACTTCGGCGCGATCGTCGTACTTCGAGCCGACTCTGCTGGACCGGACGGGTTGTCCCGCAGGCGTTCAAGCGACCGATAGGTACGTTGCCGTGGCAAACTTCGTCGATCCGAAGTCAAGGGCTGCATCGCAGTGCTACTTCATAACGCATGCCGCCGGGAAAACATACTATTTATGAGCAGTCGGCAGCATCTGGGCAAACGAATTCTGAAATTCCAGTAGCAGTCGTTCACCAGGTTGATCTTCTCCATCGGGAGTGCGCGCAATGTTTCTGGCAAACCTCAGCGGTAGCTGGTGCCGCCGACGTCGGCGACGATCATCAGTTCGGTGGCGGCGGATAGTCGGTGGCGATGGTGCCGTTACACCAGCGGCGCAGCGAACGAACAGCGAATGCAGCGATGTCGTGGTGCTGACATCGACTTCCCGGTGTTCTCGGTAAGGCTGTAGATCCCGTAGGGCGCGACCTTGATGCCCACACCGGCTACCCCCTGAGTGGCCTGACGGGACCCCGTCGACCTGGCAGGATGATCTGACCCCTGGGTCATCGACCGTCTTTACCAGAGTTGAGGTCGGTTGGATGGTGCGCAAGAGCATCTAGCTAGGTGTCCATGGGGCGAGGATTTTCGTCCGTCCGGAAGGTGCGGCAGCCTTCGGCGTGGTTCACCTGCTGCGCAAGGACGGCCGGAACGAGGAAGTAGTAGTGCTGTACAAGGGGGCATCGAATACGCCGCCGTGGCGAGTGTCGACATGCCGCTCTCGACATCGATGACGCGATCCCGCATTGGCGCACGATGCATCCTACGCCCAAGAGGTGGTATGCCGCAGCGGCTGATCGGTGCAATTGTGCGCCTCAATGAGCTGGCACCGAACGATTGTCATGAATAGTAATCGATTGGAGAAGTCCGGTCTCGTTGTCGAATTCCCAGTACAGGGTACGACCCCCCAGGGTGAGTCGAAACGACGAGACACCTTCCGAGAGCGCGGATGACTCCAGTTCCACTTCTTCGGAAGAGAAATACCGACTGTTCGCCAAGTCGGCCAGGGTGAAATCCACACCGTTCCCGACATGTAATGTAACGAGGCTGGGAGTCGAGCCACTCGGAAGTCGGCTGATGCGAAGAACAGCCTTCGAAAAAGGTCCGGTCTCGGAAAATCCCTGAAATGTGCGCATATAGGGACTGTCTCTCGTCGTCTCATCGAACATAATGGATATCGCATCGGATACCGAGCTGCGGTCGAAATTGTGCGACAATGTCGACAGTGAATCGACTTTCTCGAATATTTCGAGCCGGTAATGGTGAATCATGTTCATCTACCCTTTTCTCCTATCTACTCAGGTGCAGGGTATTTCACTAGACCCTCCGTATGCAGTCGCTTCCAGTGCGCTAGATGTTCCTTATACCATTTCTCCTCGTACGAAGAATACTGACGGCTCGAGGGGCGGCGGTTATGAAACGTCTCCGCGATCTCTCGCCTGGCGTCATCGCGTGAAATTTCGCCCCGCCAGTGTCGGTCGCAAATGTCTCGGTGCTCGTCCGACGCCCTGATCGCTGTAGTAATTCCACGTGCGCGAGCTTCCATGGCGGCCTCGTCCGCCGAGAGAGTGGCTTCTCCCTCCCCGATAGCTCGCCGCTGCTTTGCAATTTCATGCCACCGCGCAAATTTAGCTCTTTTCTTCGGAATGGGAAGGCGATTGGGAAACATGGCGTGACCAAGTTCATGGGACAGGCTTTTGATTACGAGTTCAATTGATTCTGCATATGCGCCGTCGATAGTGATCAGCTTTTTACTTCTAATGGCACGAGAACCAGTCCCCGCCGGGCCGTATCGTATTTCCCATCCGTCCTGAAGTATTTTTTTCGCCTTGGCCATGGTGGTCGGCGTTGCAGCAAGTCGACTATCGATATGCCGGCCCAGTCCGGTGGTGACAGATCCTCTGGCGGGTTCATGTACAGCACGCATCAGGGCACCTAGATCGTCGAAATCGAACGCGAATTGATCCCGATTACGCATATCTTGGGCTCCATGGGTATGGGCCGATTTGCTTGCTGCAGAGCCGAATCCGCCGACTCTGCGCGATAAGGCGGTGCCGGCCCTCCTGATAGCCTCGCGCAATTCATTCCGAGCAGTTGATACTGCCTCTATCAGTTGTCTGCTGATGGGCAACGCCGTGCCACCTCACCATGGCAGCCGATTCGGCCACGGTACACGTTAGACGGGGCTTCGGCGCACTTGTGGGCCTTCACCAACCAGCCACAGATGGTGTCGCAAGCGAGACCCGATCGCCACGGAGTTCCCCTTCTGAAGGCACGCTTGCGGCAACCTGCTCCGCGATACGCCTCCGCAATACCTCGAAGAAACTCTGATTCGGTTCGGCTTCCAGCCGTCGTTGTCACGCGCCCACCAATTCTCCGCGCCCGGTCGCATGCGCTTGCATGCGGGAGAAGCCTACATATGAGAACCGATCTTGTGAACGGCAGAGATTGCCAACCCGCCGCCTCGTCACTCCTCTGGATCATGATCCGCCCGGCAATGATCAGTTTGTGTTCCGAACTACCAAAAACGCTGTCTACCAACATGTTCGATCGCCTGCTTCGCTATAGGGGGGCTCTCGGCCGCCGCAAAATCCTGTGCTGCATCGGCGACTACACCGGCCGCATACTCGCTCTCACCACCGAGTGCCCTCTGCCCGTCGCTTCCGGTAACACGCACGATATGTCGACGATCGTGCTGATCTCGTTGGTGGACAGTGCGAGCAGTCCGCTGGGATCGGTCGATGCTTCGTGGCGATGAGTAGGATCAATTGATGCGTGGTGCGAGCGGTCTCCGTGACGTCGCGGACGCCCCGCCGCTGTTTGCTGCTCGATCTGGTGCGTGGGGACGGCTCAAACGTTCGTTCTCGTCACGCGCATCCATGTCGTCACCAGATCATGCCGCCAACATCGTCGGCTCCGCCGTCCCCTTTTCAGGCGTACGAGCCGCGCCCGCACATTACGCGACCGTCTGTGGACCAGAGCGATTCCTCGCCGCTTGCCCACCGGTATTCGCCCACCTCGACCTTTCCCACCTCACGACATGCAGGACTCGGCGAAACTTTCCATCATCTCGTAGGGCAGTTCGTAGGAGCCGACGTGCTGCAGCAGGACCCGCGTTGCGCCCGCGTCGGCCGCGCGGGCTATTCCTGCTCTCACCTCGTCAGCAGTGCCGAAGAGACAGAACTCGCGTGCGTAATTCACTGCATCGCGGTCGCTGATCCATTCCCCGCATCGGTCTACGGCCGCCGTCCAGTCCTCCGCGTGAATGAGGTCCGGATAGACCCCGTCGATGCGTTCGGGAACTCGAATGTTGATGTCGGCGAGCGTCAGCGAGCGGGCGCCACCACGTTGCGCGATGTGGGCGATAATTGGCTTGAGCGAACGCGCGTCCTTTTCGATGTCATCGGTGATCCGACAGAACGCCGATGCGGCGATCGGAATCGGAGTGCGCCCTGCGGCGCGCGCACCCTCGGTGACCAGGTTGACGCTGTCGGTCAATGCCCGACTCGACACACCGCTGAGCACGATCGCGCCATCCGCCTCCGTCCCGGCAAACCTGAGGTTTTTCGGTCCGCTCGCCGCTACCACCACGGGAAAGCTCGTCGGCTCTCGTAGCCGTCCGCTCACCTCTCCGAAATCGTAGGAGTGTCCTCCGCTCAAAGCGCGAATCATCGCTATGCCCCGCCGCAATTCCCGCTGCGAACTGGCGCGCAAGCCGACCGGCTCCACGGAGCTGTCCCCGGTGCCCAGGCCAAGGAGAAAGCGCCCGGGCGCCTGTTCGGCAACGGTTCGCGCTGCCGACGCGACGACGCTGGGATGCCTGGTCACCACGTTGGTGACGGCGGTTCCGACGCTGATCTTGCTGGTTGATGCGATGCACGCGCCCGCAACCATGAACGCGTCGCGCCAGAGCAACTGCGAGTCGGGAATCCAGATCTGGGCGAAACCGAGGTTCTCCGCGAAGCGTGCCGCCTCGGCCATCGCCGGCACGGGAAGACAGGCGGGTAGCCGTACGCCGACCTCGGTCCTGATCGTCATGCTCGTTCCTCGGGTGTGGGTCCGGTGGTGATCACGACTGTCGTCCATCGCAGAGCTGTGCCACAACCTGCGCGGTTCACTCAGAGGACCCCGACAGTGCACGCGGCAGGAACAGCCGCAGGCGGAAATTCTTCGCACACAGCTGTACGCCGGAAGCCGGATCGACGTCCGAGCGATGTTGTCGCGCACGCTCCGAGAAAACCAGATCATCTGGAGTCCGGCTGAGGCATCCCCGTCACATCACGCCAGTCCCATAGCTACCGTCTAGCCCGAACCGGTGCGGTCAACGCCACATCGGCTGCTGCGACCACGCCGACGCAGCCGACTCTCCCCTCGCAACGCCCGAATTCGCGGGCGAATCCCTGGCTACTCGCGGGAAAGCGGCGGCTGCCGCACGTTATGCCCCGCCAGGGTGGGTGCTCCACACTGGTGTCGATGGTTTCACGCGGTGGCCGTGAACTCCTGAACGGCCTTCGCCAGCGAAGCGGAATTCTGCAGCATCGGCAGATGCCCGGTGGACAACTCTCGACGGAATCCGGTGCCGAGTTCCGCCGCCTGCCGATATTGCGTCGCGGCGGACAACTGCCGGTCCGACGTGGTCACGACATATCCGCTGCGCGCCGGGAACGTCCTCCTGGACACTTTGTCCCGATACAGGTGCTGAGATTCCGGCGCGAACTCCGTGACGATGCGATCGGCGTCGCCTTCGTCGAGGCCGGCGCACAGCACCGAGCGGATCGCCTTTCTGGGAGGACGAGTTCCCGCGATGCGCATGACGAGGCCGATGACAACACGTTGCGGCGCAGGCGATGCCGCAAGGAATGACGTTCCGGCAGCGGGGAACGACGCGGCGACCCCGAGGAGCCCGGCAACGCGCTCAGGCGCAGTCGCCATGATCTGACTTGCCACGACACCACCGATCGAATGGGCCACGATCGTGAACGGACCATCCGGAGCCTGCGCCAACGCGGTGGACACGCAGTCATCGAGTCGTGCGTCGACGCGTTTCGGATACGCCGCCACGACCGACTCGACGGGCAGGTCCGCTCGGACCGCGTCCCAGATCCAGGCGGGAAGACCTGCTCCACTGAGGAACAGAATCGGCGTCGAGTGCAGACCTGGGTTCATTTCGTTCTCCTTGCGGGCTCAGGATGCGCTCGCAACAGTAAGCGAGGGGTCCGACAGCGATCAGTCCGAGACAATCCGCACAACTCCTACGCCCGGTGACCACACTCGGTGGTCAGGAGTTTGTTTCTGCCGGTGTCCGGACACCTATTTCGCCACCCAGTTCATAGCCGTCAGATAGCCGCAGTCCGTCTCCGCTCCAGAATCGCCCGGGGTCATACCAGTTGGGACTCCGATGCTGCGGCAGCAGTCCCATCGCCTCATAAGTCACAGCCACGATCTCCGCGCAATACGCGCTTTCCAACTCACGGGTAGCCGCCCGGCGGCGCTTGTGGTGCGGGAGGCGCGCCCGGCCGCGTAGCCAGCGCCCAGCGAGACCGGCGGTGGAGGGGAACGGGGTTCCGTCGAGCCGGGCGATCGTGCGCAGCAGACTGTCGTCCATGTCGCGAGTGACCGGCTGGTTCAACTGTCGCAACCACGCCTGCTGGCCGTAGCGGTGTGCCCACACCAGCACGGCATCGCGCAGGTTGTGCAACTGGACGCCACGGTGCGCGACTCCCGACCACATATCGGGGAGCGACCGGCCGAGCTCCGCATGCCAGATCAACGCAGGCAGATCATCGATCACGACCGACATCCCGACATGGTTCACCGGACTGTTCGTCGTCATCCGAATTGCCCGGTCGACCACCGAATGACCACGGAAAAGCCAAATGTCGCCGGTTCTGGTGAGTTCCAGCGCTCGATCCAGACTGATGCCCGTACCCGTCATGGCCGTAGCCTATGCGGTATGAGGTGGTGGAAGGCAGTGGGATTGGCGGGCGCGGCCGGTGTGGTCGCCACCGGGGTGGTTATTGTGCGCGCCGAGCGGCGCCGCCGTGCGTACACCCCGGACCAGGTCCGCGAACAACTGCACGTCCGATACGCCCAAGCGACGGCGGCCCCGGCAGTCGCCGAAACCGCCGCTCCGGCACCGCGGGACGTCTTTGGTATGCGCGGGCGCATCCGACGTCTGTTGCGGCGGCGCTGACCACTCGCGGTGGTCTATGTGCTCACCCGCTTGCGAAGTTCGTGGCGCGCCAGCGAATTCTTGTGGGTCTCGTCCGGGCCGTCGGCGAACCGGAGCGACCTGATGTTGGCGTACGACGCCGCCAGCGGGAAGTCTTGCGAGAGACCTCCCGCGCCGTGGACCTGGATCGCCTTGTCGAGGATCCACTCGACGGTGCGCGGCGTCGCGATCTTGATCGCCTGAATCTCGGTGTGGGCGCCCTTGTTACCGACCGTGTCCATCAACCAGGCGGTCTTGAGCACAAGCAGCCGGAGCTGTTCGATGCGTACCCGTGACTCCGCGATCCAGTCGCGGATCACGCCCTGCTGAGCCAGCGGCTTGCCGAAGGCGACGCGCTGGTTGGCGCGGTCGCACATCAGCTCCACAGCCCGCTCGGCCAGGCCGATCGAGCGCATGCAATGGTGGATGCGGCCTGGGCCGAGCCGGGCCTGTGCGATGGCGAATCCGTCACCCTCCCCGCCGATGAGATTCTCGACCGGGACACGGACATCGTGAAACACGATCTCCGCGTGGCCACCGTGCTCACGGTCGTCGTAACCGAAGACCCGCATGCCGCGCCTGAACTCGATGCCCGGCGTGCCCCTCGGGACGATGATCTGGCTCTGCTGGCGATGACGGTCCGCCTCCGGATCGGTCTTGCCCATCACGATCAGGATCTGCGCGTCGGGGTTCATAGCACCGGTCGTCCACCATTTGCGCCCATTGATCACGTAACTGTCGCCGTCGCGCTGAATGCGGGTCGAAATGTTGGTCGCGTCCGAAGAGGCCACGTCGGGCTCGGTCATGGCGAACCCGGACCGGATCTGCCCCGCCAGCAGCGGGTCCAGCCACCGCCGCTTCTGCTCTGGAGTGCCGAACATCTCCAGCACCTCGATGTTGCCGGTATCGGGTGCCGCGCAGTTCATCGCCGGCGGAGCCAACTGAAGACTCCGCCCACTGATCTCGGCGAGCGGCGCGTACTGGAGGTTGGTGAGACCGGCGCCGGATTCCCCAGGAAGGAACAGGTTCCAGAGCCCGCGCGAGCGCGCCTCTTCCCGCAGCCGGGTGATCACGGGGGTCCGCGTCCAAGCCCAGCGGTCCTCGAGTTGGTCCATCTCCGCGGCGAAGGTCTCCTCTGCCGGATGAACCTCCTCGTCCATGAACTCGAGCAGCCTCGTGATGAGGTCCTTGGTCGTGCTGTCGTAGTCGAAGTGCATGTCAGTCGTCCTCCCGAAGTGTGCTGAGTCCGGCTTCGAGCAGCGGCTCGACCATCGAGCCGATCTTGTCGACACCCGGACCGGTGACCTGACCATTGAGGTGGCGCTGGTGGATGCCCGCGATAATGCCCGCCAGCTTGAACGACGCGAGTCCGAGGTAGAACCCGAACCTGTTCAGATCGCGTGCCGAGGACCGTTGGTAACGCTCGACGATCTCCTGTTCGGTGAGGAATCCTGGCGCTGACGACGCGGTCGGTACCACCGTGCCCTCCGCGATTCTCGCAGTGCGCTGGTAGACGACGAGCAATGCCAGGTCGGTGATTGTGTCACCGCAGCTGGCCATTTCCCAGTCGATGACCGCGAGGGTGCGATCGTCCGGTGCGACGAGCACGTTGTCGAGGCGGTAGTCGCCGTGCACGATTCCCGGCAGATTGTCCGCGGGTACCCGTTCTTCCAGGCGCCGGTGCACGGTGCGCGCCAGTGCGATCGCGGGGGTCTCGGACGCCTCGAGCTGCGCCGCCCAGCGGCGGACCTGCCGGGCGAGAAAGCCCTGGGGCCGCCCGAGCGTGTCGAGTCCGACGGCCTGGGCGTCCACCGAGTGCAAGACAGCGAGGGTGTCCACCAGACTCTCCGAGATCGCGCGGGTGCGAGTGGAGCGTAGCGGCGCCAAGTCGGAGGCGTCGCGGTATGTCGTACCGACAACGTGCTCCATGACGTAGAACGGAGCGCCGAGTATCGCAGGGTCGGTGCACAACCCGAACACCCGCGGCACCGGCACATTCGTATCCGCGAGTGCCGCGAGCACTCGGTGCTCCCTCGCGACATCGTGGGCAGTTGCCAGCACCTCGCCCACTGGCGGGCGTCGTAAAACCCAAGAGTCGGTGCCGTCGGTGACCAAGTAGGTGAGATTCGACCGGCCCCCGGTCAGCGGTCGTGCGGCAAGCTCGCCGGATCGACCAGCGGGCAGTGTTTCGTCGAGCCAGCCGGACAGTCGGCCCAGGTCCAAGCCGGGCAGGTCGGCCGGGCGCGCTGTCGGTAACGAGTTCCGACCGATGTCACTCATCCTTCGTCCTGTGCATAGCGCACCAGCACTTCGGCCACGCAGGCCGGCCGGTCGCCGTTCTCGATCTCGATCGTCATCGCGATGCGGGCGTGGCGGGCGGCACCTTTCGACTCGACGTCCAGCAGCTCGCCGCGGCCGCGTAGCTTGGCCTGGGACGGCACCGGAGCGGGGAATCGCACCCGATTGACACCGTAGTTGACCACGTTGGTCGCGCCTTCCACGTGCAACAACTCCTCCAGGAAGTGCGAGGCGTAGGACAGCGTCAGGTAGCCGTGTGCGATGGTGCGGCCGAACGGACCTTCGGCGGCGCGGTCCGGGTCCACATGGATCCACTGTGCGTCACGAGTGATGCGCGCGAACGCGTCGATATCGGACTGGGACACCTCGATCCAGTCCGTGGCGCCGAGTGGTAGGCCGCTCTGATCGCCCAACTCGTCGAAGCTCAACTGCAGCATGGTTGTCTCCTGAGGTGATCGGTGGTCACATCGACAGCCCACCGTCGACCGGGACGACGACGCCGGTGATGTAACCCGCCTCGTCCGACGAGAGGAACTGCACGGCTGCGCACATCTCGGACGGGTCGGCGAAGCGTCCCATCGGAATGCCGGCTGTGAGTTCGGCGCGCTTGGCCTCGGGGATGGAGGCGATCATTCGGGTCTCGGCGTTCGGGGAGATCGCGTTGACGGTGACTCCGAACCGAGCGAGTTCCTTGGCCGCTGTCTTCGTCATGCCGATGATCCCGGCTTTCGCGGTCGCGTAGTTGGCCTGTCCGATGTTGCCGTGCAGACCGGTGTACGAGGTGATGTTGACGATGCGACCGTGCTGCTGGGCTCGAAAGTGCGGCACCGCGGCCCGGACGAATCGGTAGGTGCCCCCGACGTGGACGCCGAGAACCTGGTCCCAGTCCGCATCCGTGAGTTTCCACAGCACGTTGTCGCGCAGGATGCCGGCGTTGTTGACGACCACGTCGAGACGTCCGGTCTCGGCTACGACCTGCTCGACGGCGGCCTCCACCTGCTCGGTGCTGCTGACGTCTACCTCGAGTCCACGGACCCCGAGGTCGTCGGCCGCCGCTGCCACCTCGTCGGCATCCATGTCGATGAGGTAGACCGTTGCCCCCGAGGCGCGAAAGGCGCGGCCGATCTCCCGGCCGATGCCCCGCGCCGCTCCGGTGACGACCACCGTGCGGCCGGCGAAGTCGAAGGTGATGTTGCCTGCCACACGGTTCTCGTCGTGGCCGGCACTGCGATCAGAGATTGAGGTCACGGCCGATCAGCTCCTTCATGATCTCGTTGGAACCAGCCCAGATCTTGGTGACGCGGGCGTCGCGCCAGGCCCGGCCGACCCGGTACTCGTTCATGAACCCATAGCCGCCGTACAGCTGCACGCATGCGTCGAGCACGTCGTTCTGCACTTGCGCCGTCCACCACTTGGCTTTTGCGGCGTCGATGGGCGTCAGGTTGCCGTGCGCGTGCGCCAGAACACACTGGTGCACATAGGCCTCGGTCACCTCGACGCGGGTCACCAGATCGGCGATGAGGAACTTGTTGTACTGGAGGCTGCCGATCGCCTGACCGAACGCGGTGCGCTCGCGCGCATACTGCACGGTCTCGTCGAGGATGTGGGCGGCGTGGGCGAGGTTGGTGACCGCCGACTGCAACCGTTCCTGGGGCAGGAAATTCATCATGTGAATGAAGCCGTGGTCCACCTCCCCCACGACGTTCGCGTCGGGGACACGCACGTCGTCGAAGAATAGCTCGGCCGTGTCGGACTCATCTTGGCCGACCTTGTCCAGTTTGCGGCCGCGGGAAAAGCCTTCTCGGGTCGCCTCGACGGCGAACAGGGTGATGCCGCGGGCCTTCTTCTCGGGGCTGGTTCGGGCGGCGACCAGCACGAGGTCGGCGGAATAGCCGTTCGTGATGAAGGTCTTGGCGCCGTTGATCACCCATTCGTCGCCGTCGCGCACCGCCGTAGTGCGGAGCGCGGCGAGGTCGGAGCCACCCGAGGGCTCGGTCATGCCGACAGCCGTGAGCAGTTCGCCACTGCACACGCCGGGGAGCCAGCGCTCCCGCTGCTCGGGCGTGGTCAGGCCGACGAGATACGGCGCGACGATGTCGGCGTGGATACCCAGGCAGGAGGGCAGCGCCATGTTGACCCGCGAGAGTTCCTCGAACATCACCGCGTTGTAGCGGTAATCGCGGGCGTCGGATCCGCCGTACTCCTCCGGAACCTCGAGCCCCAGCAAGCCCTGCCGGCCCGCCTTCTTCCACAGCTCGCGCGGAAAGCCCTTCGCGGTGGCGTACTCGTCGAGGTGTGGGACGACCTCGCGGGCGAGGAACTCGCCCACAGCGGCCCGGAATGCCTCGTGGTCGTCGTCGTAGATGGAAGACAGCACCGATCCTCCTTGTCCTGGGACTGCTGGTGCGGTGGAAGTGGGGACGAAACGTCAGGCGGACGGGCGGTCGGTCAGACCGCGGTCCAGCCTCCGTCGACCGGGATCACCGAGCCGGTCACGTAGCTGCTCGCGTCGCTGGCGAGGTAGAGCAGCGCACCATCGAGCTCCCCCGCACGTCCACCGCGGCCCATCGGCGTCAGCTTGGCGACCCACGCCTCGCCCTTCGGATCATTGAAGAGGGCTTCGGTCATCTCCGAGGGGAAGAAACCCGGGGCGATGGCGTTCACCCGGACGCCGCTGCGCGCCCACTGCGCTGCCAGCTCACGCGTCAGGTTGACCACGCCAGCCTTGCTCGCCGCGTAGCTCGCCTGAGGCATTCGTCCGAGCCCGACCATCCCGACGACCGACGCGATGTTGACGATCGATCCCTGGCCGCGCTCTGCCATCAGCGTGCCGATGTGTCGGCTCAGCGAATACGTCGCGACCAGGTTGACCTCGATCACGCGGCGGAAGTCCGCGACGGTCTCGTCCTCGACCCGTGCCGGCTTGCTGACGCCGGCGTTGTTGACGAGTACGTCGATAGCACCGTAGCGCTCCACCGCGGACGCCACGAGACTGGCACAGTCGTCCTCCGAGGTGACGTCACACTCGACGGCCAGCGCGTCGGGAAGTTCCGCCGCCAGCGTGTCGATCCGATCACGGCGGCGCGCGGCGAGAACCACTCGCGCGCCCTCCCCGGCCAGCCGGCGCGCGAAGTGCGCACCGAGCCCGCTCGAGGCTCCGGTGACCACGACTACACGGCCTTCTAGGTCGAAGAGGTTGCCTTTCACGGTGTTGCCTTTCGTTCGATATGTACTGAGTTCGCTCATGCGGCGGTGAGTCCGCCGTCGACCGAGAGCACGCAGCCGTTGACATACGCGGAGTCCGGACCTGCGAGCCAGCTGATGGCCGCGCTGATTTCCTCGACTTGGGCAAACCGGCCCATCGGGTTGGCTCGGGACATCCGCGACAGCGCGGTCTCGGGAGAGTCTGCGTCGAAGGAGCGCGCGACTGCCTGCATGATCCGGGTGTCGGTCGGGCCAGGGGCCACCGCGTTGACCCGCAACTGCCTGCGGGCACCTTCCAGGGCCGCCGTCCTGGTCAGGCCGATAACCGCGTGCTTGGCCGCGGCGTACGGGCCGAACCGGGGAACTCCGCGAAGCCCGGCGTTGGAGGCCACGTTGACGACCGCTCCTCCGGGCATGGCGTGCCGCAGCGCCAGCCGAGTGCCCAGGAACGCACTGCGGACGTTGACGTCGATGACGCGATCGAACTCCTCCACGGCGGTGTCGGCGATCCGCCCGCCCGCACCCTGGGCCCCGGCATTGTTCACAACCACCCGCAACGGACCGAGGTCCTCGGTGAGTGTCAGGGCACGCTGCCAGGTCTCCTCGTCGGTGACGTCCCCGGCGACCCAGGTCGCGTCGGACTCGCCGTCGTCGAGGTCGATTCCCACGACCGACCACCCTGCTGTCACCAACCGCTCGACCACCGAGGCGCCGATCCCGCGTGCTGCCCCGGAGACGATCGCGACGGGGCGCACGTCCTCACTCACCGGCCGACTCCGATCCCTTTGATCCGCCGCGGAAGATCGCGTCGGCCCACACCATGGAGATTTGCTCGACGACCTCTTCGATGGGGAGGGACGCGTAACGGCCCTCGACGAAGCACGCGTAGGCGTACTGCTCGGTCATGCCACCGAGCAGCATCGCGATGAAGTCGGGGTTCAGCTCCGCACCAGCGATGCCCCGCTCCTGTGACCGCCGGATCATCCGCGCGATGCGCGTGTAGAAAGCGTCGCGTGCGTCCCCCCACATCTGCCGCACTTGGGGGTCGGTCTGCGCGACCTCGATCAGCAGGGCGTAGAGGTCGGCGTTGTCCCGGTAGAACTCGAGGTACTTGCGGGTGGTCACCCGGACCGACCTCGCCGGGTCGGTGGCGCTCCAACTGTCGCGCGCGAACTCGACGACGTCGCGCAGGAGGTCCTCGAGCAGGTCGTGCAGCACCGCGTCCTTGTCGGTGAAGTAGCGGTAGAAGCTGCCTTGCGAGAGTTTCGCCTGCGCCGTGATGTCAGAGATGCGGGCGTTGCCGTAGCCGCTCCGGCCGAACACCGTGCGTGCCGATGCCTTGAGCAGCGCCCGCGTGCGATTGCCCTTCTGTGTGCGCGGCTGCGTGGTCGACGACGCGCTGGCCAGGCCGTCATAGTTGGGGCGGCGTTTCTCGAGGAAGGCCAGGAGACCCTCGGTGGCGTCCCGAGAGGTGGTGGCGTATTCGTGTACCAGTTCGACCTCGCGGGTGAGCCCCTCGTCGAGGTTGGCCTGGCGACCGGTGTCGATCAGCTGCTTGAGCGTGCGGTAGGCCAGCGGGCTGTGCTGGCCCGCCGCCGCCACCATCGCCAGTGACATGGGCTCCAAGGTCTCGCTCTCGGTGACGAGCGAGACCAGCCCGACGCGCTCGGCCTCACGTGCCGAGTAGAGGCGTCCGGACAGCATCCACTCTTTGGCCTTCTGCCAGCCGATCGCGCGGCCGAGGCGTTGGCTACCACCGGCTCCGGGCAGTTGTCCGGAGCCGAGATGTCCGTCGCCGATCCGTGCCTGTTCCGCGATCGTCATGAAGTCGCAGGCCAGCGCGAGTTCGAGGCCGCCTGCCACACAGGCGCCGTTGACCATGGCGCACGTGACGAGCGGGCCACGCTCGAGCCGCTCGCACAGTTGCTTGAAGTCGGCGAGGAACGCGCTGAACTGCGCGGGACGGGTGTAGAGGTCGACGTACTTGCGCAGGTCGCCGCCCGCGGAGAAGGCGGGGCCAGCGCCGGTCACGACGAAGCCTCGGACGGTCGGATCCTGCTCGGCCTCGTCGAGGTGGCGCAGCAGGGCGCGCACGGTGTCGTGGTCGAGCGGGTTGCGCAACTCGGCTCTGTTGAGCCGGATGAGAACGCCCTTGGTGCCGTCGAGCTCCCACTCCTCGCGGACAGTGACCGGTGTCGATGCATTCATGCGGACTGGTTCCGTTCGAAGTTGATGGACGAGGCCAACTCTGTCTTGCGGATCTTGCCGGTAGGCGTGCGTGGCAGTTCGGAGAGCACGTGGATGTACTGGGGGAGTTTGTACTTCGCCAGTTGCTTGGCTGCCAGGTAGTCCACGACATCTGCGAGAGTCGGCGACTCTCCGGGCTCGGGGACGACACAGACGCCGACGATCTCCCCGAGACGGATGTCGAGCACCCCGATCACGGCCACTTCGCGCACACCCGGCATCCCGGCGAGCAGGTCCTCGATCTCTCTGGGGGCGATATTGAGGCCACCGCGGATGATCGTCTCCTTTTTGCGTCCGGACACCGTCACGTACCCGTCGTCATCGACGAAGCCCAGGTCGCCCGAACGGAGCCAGCCGTCCGGCGTGAAGGTGGCGGCGGTGCGCTCGGCGTCGTCGAAGAAGCCGACGCAGACATTGGGTCCGCGGACCATCAGCTCGCCGACCTCGCCTGCGGGGAGTGCATGGCCCTCCTCGTCCCAGACGGCGACTTCCGTGTGCCGTGGTGGGAGACCGTCGGTCTCCTCGCGCTTGACCTGCGGCGCATCCGGTTGGTTCCACGAGATGATGAGGCCCTCGGTCGAGCCGTAGATCCGCAGCACATGGATGCCCTGCGCGGCCGCCTCGCGGACCAACTCTGCCGCGACCGGTCCCCCGCCGCACCCGAACGTGCGCATCGAACTCACGTCACGGCCGTCCTCGCGTGCCGCACGCAGCAGGTCGGCGAGGAATGTCGAGGCGGCCAGCGTGTACGTGCAGCGGTTCTCCTCGATCAGGCGTGCGGCCTCGGCCGGCTGCCAGATGTCCTGGAGGACGACGGTCACGCCGGCGACCAGCGCCAGCCGGACGCCGAAGTTGAAGCCTGTCGAGTGCCCCACCGGCGAGGGCATCCACACGACGTCGTCGTCACCGAGGCCCAGGTGCGCGAGGGTGGCCTCGACAGAGTGGTTGACCGTCTCCTCGGTGTGCATCACGGCCTTGGGCAGCGACTCGGTCCCGGAGGTGAAGATCAGCTCGCTGACCCGGTCCGGTTGCGCCGGAGGAAAGGTGCTGAGCGGCTCGTGGGCCAGCGCTTCGGAAAACGGGATGCCACCGAATTCGTGGCCGTCGTGGTCGACGACGAGGTGGGCGATCGAACCGCCCAGGTCCGCGCACAGTTGTTCGGCGAGGGCCGCGTGATCGAACCGCCGGTAGGTCGACGGAGTGACGAAAACCCGGGCGTCGGACACTCGCAGGAAGTGCTCGAGTTCGTTGCGGCGGTAGTTCGGCAGCAGCGGGTTCAGGCAGGCGCCCACCGACAGCGCGGCGACGTCCATGACGACGGTCTCGTAGCGGTTGGGCAGCTGTACCGAAATCCCGTCACCCGGCTGGACACCGCGGCCGACGAGCCACGCGGCTACGCGGGCACTGTCTTCGGCGAGTTGCCGGTAGGTCACCCGACGGCCGTCGGTCCCGTCCACGACGGCGATCGCGTCCGGCCGCTGTGCGGCCCAGTGCCGCACCCGCTCGCCGACCGTGTACTGGGGCCAGCGGCCCTGGTCCCGGTAGCCGCGCTGCGCCGCGTCGCTGTGCACGCCGACGGACTTGACAGTCACGAGACCCCACCTCCTTCCGGCACGAAGACAATGGGTGGTCGTTCCGGATCCGAGGGGTAGGTCGCTCGCAGCCGTACATCGGCGTCGAGCGCTGCGAGGTCGATCCCTTCGACCCGCGCGAAGATTCGGGCTCCCTCATCGAGTTCGATCGCGCCGACGACGTAGGGCACCTGTCGCGCGAGATCCTCGTCGAACGCGTGGTGCACCACCACCCAGGTGTAGAGCGAACCGCGCCCCGCGGAGCGAATTAGCTCGGGTTCGGCAGCGCACTCCGGGCACGACGGCAGCGGCAGCACGAAACAGGTGCCGCAGCGTGTGCAGCGGCGCAGCTGCAGTTCGCCGTCGACGACCGCAGCCCAGAAGCCGTCCGCGTCCGGGTCGGTACCCGTGAACAGAGCTTGTGCCGGTGAGGTGCTCATGCTGCCACCCGCTGCTGACGGGCGAGGACCAGAGCGGACCCGTCGGTCAGGGCGCCCGAGGTGACCACGCAGGTCTGCGCTCCTTGCACGGTTCGTACGCCGGCTCGGCCCTGCATCTGGTACACCGCCTCGGCGACGGTGTTCATGCCGTGCAGGTAGCCCTCGGCGAGCAGGCCGCCGTTGGTGTTGACCGGAAGCCGTCCGCCCGGCTGGGTGTGGCCTGCCCGGACCATGTCCGCCGCTTCACCGCGGCCGGCGAGTCCCAGCCCTTCCATGGCCAGCAGCACGCTGCTGGAGAAGCAGTCGTAGAGCTGGGCCATGTCGACGTCCGCGGCCTTCATGCCCGCGCTGTTCCACAACTCCTCGGCGATGATGCTCGTGTAGTTGCGGGTGAGGTCGGGCCACAGCATCGCGTCGCCGGCGTCCAGACCGGACCGCTTTCCCGTGCCGTAGGCCGCACCCTCGATCACGACCGGATCGTGGCGCAGGTCCATGGCCTGCGAGCGCGACGTGACCAGGACAGCGCAGGCGCCGTCGGCCTCGGTGGTGCAGTCGACCGCGCGGAACGGGTCGGCCACCATCGGCGACTCGAGGTACTGCTCGATGCTCAGCGGCTTACGCCGCAGCGCCCGGTCATTGTCGATCGCCCAGGCACGCTGGGCCACGGCAACGGCACCGAGGTCGAGCTCCGACCCGCCGGTTTCGATCAGGAAGCGCCGCGCCCACATGGCGATGAACTGGGGGTAGGCCGTGAGACCGTACGGGTAGCGGAACGACGGCGCGAGGCCGGGAGCGCGGGTGCTGCCCACGCGCTGACCACTGCGTCCGTTGAGCGCGCGATAAACCAGTACGTTGCGGGCCATGCCCGATTCGATCGCCGCCGCCGCCTGCATGATCAAGAAGGCGGGTGCCTGTCCCCCGAGACTCACATCGACCAGGTAGCGCGGCGCCGGCAGCCCGAGCGCGGTGGCGACGGCCTGCGACGAGACCGAGTCGTTGTTGAAGCTGAAACTCAGCACACCGTCGATGTCGGCGAGTCCGAGGCCCGCGTCGTCCGCGGCGCCTCGGCATGCCTCTACCGCGAGCGCCAGGACCGAGCGTCCGGACGCCTTCGTCAACGCGGTCATCCCCACGCCGGCAAGGGCCGTGCGCCCGAGAAAACTCAGGCGCCGTCTGGGGTCGGACAAGGGTTCTCCTCTGAATGGATTGGATGATGGGTGGTGGTAATGGTCCGGGTACTCCGCGCTGATGGGGGTGCACCCGGTCCATCGTCAGCGGGTCAGGTCGACCTGCTCGGCCTTCGCGCCGTTCATCTTGTAGGTGACGAGGTAGTCACCGGTGAACCCGTCGTGCCGGTTCTTGGTGAACTGGATCTTCGAGCCTTCCTTGCCGGAGGTCCCCTCGTACGGCGCGATGGAGTCGAGCGCGTCGGCCAGCGCCTGGCCGCCCTTGCCCTTCGTCTTCCCGAGTGCGGCGGCGAGGATCATCAGCGCGTCGTAGGTCTGCGCCGGCTGCTCGGTGAGGTCTTCGGCGCCGTATTTGGCCTGGTAAGCCGCCATAAACGCCTTCGTAGCGGCCTTCTTCTGGTCGAGGTTCTGTAGCGAGTAGACACCCGGCAGGTCGCTGTAGGCGTTGCCGGCGATCTTGATGGCGTCGCTGACCAGGATCGGACTGAAGCCCACCAGCGGCACGTCGAGCCCCTGTTCGAGCATGGTCTTGGCGACCAGGCCGTGATCGCTACCGGCCGACCCACCAATCAGCACACCGTCCGGCTCGAGCCCGGACGCATTGGACACCTGCGCCGACACGTCGGTGCCGTTGATCGGGAACTCGATCGGAGCGCCGGCGAACGACAACCCGACCTTCTCGGCGTGTGTCTCGAACAGATCCTTCAGGAGTAGGCCGGCGGCGCCCGAGTCGTTGAGCACCGCAGGCTTCGTGAGGTTCAGCGCCTTGGCCGTGTCGACCACCCCGTTGGCGTAATCGGTCAGCAGCGGCGCAATGCGGTAGGTGAACGTCGCGTCCTTGGTCACGGATTCGGCAGTAGCGGACGACGTGATGAACGGGACCTTGGAGCGCTGCGCGACCTCACGGATCGCGAGTGCTTCGCCGCTGCTCTGGGCACCGACCACGGCGACGGCGCCGTCACGGGTGATGGCGCGCTGGGACTCTTTGGTGGCGTCCTCCGGGGTCAGTTTGTCGTCGTACACCTGAAGGGAGATGTTCTTGCCGTCGACACCACCATCCTGATTGATCTTCGCGACGGCCAGGTTGGCGGCGTTCTCCATCTGCTTCGCCGTCTTGGCCGAGGCCCCGGTCAAAGGGATGATCAACGCCACCTTTACGGTGTCACCGCCGCCGCCACCCCCACCCGAGGCGGAGGAACCACAAGCCGACAGGGCGGCCATGGATGCAGCTGCCAGGGCGGCAACCAGCTTCTTGTTCATTGAACTACTCCTTAAAAGGTGTCGCGTCGGTGGAACTGGCCGCTTCTTCGTGACCGAAGTAGGCGGCACGGACAGCTCCTTCATCCGTGAGCGCTCCCGATACGGAGAGCGTCACGGACCCGAGACGGAGCACGTGCATCTGGTCGCACAGCCTGTTGAGCCGGCCATAGTCCTGCTCGACGATCAGCATCGACAGGCCCGTCTGCTTGAGCTGGGCGAGCGACTCGTATATCCGATCGATGACGACCGGGGCGAGTCCCAGCGACGGCTCGTCGAGCAGCAGGAGCCTCGGCTGGGACACCAGGGCCCGGCCGATACTCACCATCTGCTGCTCGCCTCCCGACAGCAGTCCTGCCAGCTGTTTGCGTCGCTTGTGCAGGATCGGGAAGAGTTCGTAGACGGTCGGCAGTGTGGCTGCCAGCCGAGTCTTGACACCGCGCGGCCAAGTCGAGATCGCGGCGAGGCGGAGGTTCTCCTCCACCGTCAGCTTGCGGATCACGCGGTGCCCCTCGGGAAGCAGGACGACCCCGCGGCGCAGCCTCGCCGCGGCGCTTTCGCTCGGGAGCGAGTTCCCGTCGAGTCGAACGGTTCCGCCACGCGCCGGCTGGAGGCCCGCGAGCACCCGGAGTAGCGAGCTCTTGCCTGCGCCGTTGGCGCCGATCACGCCGATCGCCGCCCCCTGTGGAACGTCCAGTTCGATCTCGTGCAGCACGTCGGTCGCTGCGCCGTATCCTGCCCGTAGTCCGCGTACCTCGAGGAACGACATCACTCACCACCTCCGAAGTACGCCGCGACGACCTCGGGCCGGTCGAGGACCTCGCGGGGGGCTCCGGTGGCCAGGGTCCGGCCACCGTCCAGCACGTGCACGTGGTCCGCGACCGAAGCCACGAAAGACACGTTGTGGTCGATGAGCAGGATCCCGATCCCGGACTGGGCGAGCCTGCGGATGATGTCGGAGAGCGTCGCGCACTCGTGTTCGTTGAGACCCGCTCCTGGCTCGTCGAGCAGCAGGAAGGACGGGGCGCCTGCCAGGGCTCGGGCGATCTCGACCAGCTTCTGGGTGGAGTACGGCTGCGCTCCGACCGGCTCCCAGAGGTCGGTGTCCACCCCGAGAGCGTGGAGCAGGCCGACCGACTCCTCGAGGCTGTGCCGAGTGTCCGCTCGCGCCGCGGGTGAATCCAGGACCTCGCCGAGGTCGGTGGCCCGGGCGCCAGCGGCGAAGCCGAGTGCCACGTTGCCGACGACCGATATCTGGGTCAGCAGCTTCGCCGTCTGGAAGGTGCGTACGACGCCCAGCCCCGCCACCTGCTCCGGACGACGACCGTCGAGCCGCTCGGAGCCCAGCACCACTCGGCCCGCGGTAGGGACGACGTGACCGGTCACGCAGTTGACCAGGGTGGTCTTTCCTGCACCGTTCGGCCCGATCAGACCGAGCACGTGACCGGGCCGCACCTCGAGCGAGACGGAGTCGAGCGCGTGCACCCCGCCGAATTCCACGCCGATGTCCTCGACGCGCAGCACGTCGGTGTTCTCGACCACCGGGAAGGAGACCCGGGCGGGCTTGATCTCCGGTGGACGTCGCCGCAGCCAGCGCCCCAGCGTCAGGTTCAGCAGTCGGGCGACACCACCCTGCCAGTACCCGAGCAGCACCACGATGGCGACACCGAGGATCAGTGTGTTGTAACCCGAACTTGCGGCCCCCGCCTCGTCGATGAAGACCAGGGCCGCCACACCCACCACCGGTCCGAGTTGCGTACCGGCGCCACCGATCAGCACCGCGAGGATGAGCAGGATCAGCCGCGGGAGGCCGAATGACTCCGAGGCCACGAACAGTGCCTGGTGGGCGAACAGCGACCCCGCTAGGCCGGCGAGCATGCCGGAGACCACGAAGGCCACGAGGCGCACCCGTCCTGGAGAGACCCCGACCGCAGCCAGCGCGACCGGGGACTCGCGGTGGGCGATGAACTTACGACCCATGCCCGACGACGTGAGTCGCGCGGAGACCTCCCAGGCCAGAATCGCGGCCACGGCGGCCAACCAGTAGTAGGACATCGAGTTGGCGGCAAGGTCGCTCCCGAACGCCGTGGCGAAGGGAATGCCGAGCAGCCCCTCGGCGCCTCCGGTCAGCGAGGTCCACTTGAGCATGAGTTCCTGCACGGTGACGGCGAGGCCGAGCGTGGCGATGGCGAGGAACAGGTCCCGCAGGTGGCGGGTCGGTAGCCACACCAGGATCGAGACGACCGCGCAGATCAGCATCGCGAGCAGCGTGGCCACCAGGAATGGAAGTCCTGCTTTCATCTCGAGCAACACGGCCGCATAGGCGCCAATGCCGTAGACGGCGATGTGTGCGAGGGAGAAGACGCCGGCGTAGCCGTAGATCAGGTTGAAGCTGACGGTCAGAATAAACGCCGTCGCCGCGGTGATGGCCAGGTAGACATGGAAACCGTCACCCTGCACGAACAGGCCGATGAGCACGAGGACGACCGGGGCGACGAGCGTCTGCCACCAGGCGCGGGGCATCGAGAAGGCGCTGGACATCGCGTCAGACCCTTTCCGCGTTGCGGGCGTTGACGAACAAACCCGCCGGTCGCAGTGCCAGAACGAGGAAAAGGAGCACGAAGACCATGCTCACCGAGTAGCGGGGGCTGATGAACTGGGAGAAAGCAGCCTGCACGCCGGCGACCGCCAGTGCGCCCACGACTGCGTTCCTGATGCTGCCGAGACCACCCACCACTGCCGCGGCAATGCCGTAGATGACCAGTGGGAGAGCGTTGTCCATCGAGACGGCCGAGATCGAGCTCTGCAGGATGCCGGCCAGCCCGATCGCGCCTCCGGCGAGCGCCCACGCGACGCAGGCCACGACACCGGTACGCACGCCGTACATCCCGGCCAATTCACTATCGGCAGCCGTCGCCTCCAGTGCGTTGCCGGCCATGGTTCGGTCGACGAAAACGAGGACGCCTGCGATGAAGACCGCCGCCAAGAGGACCGCGAGGACGCGCTCGGTGGCAAAGGTGGTGTCGCCGATGGTGAGCGTGCCGTCGATCATGGCGTCGGCCGAATAGCCCTCGGTGGCCCAGACCCGCCCAGCGACGAAGTCCAGGACCATCCCGAAGCCGAGCAGAGCGAGCGACAGCGCGACGTGGTCGAGCTTGGTGCGCTGGCCCCACCAGGTCGACACGAAGTACGCGATCACGCTGAGCAGCACGGCGACCAGCATGGTGAGGACAATGCCGACGATGTCGGCCGACATCTCGTTGACGTAGAAGATGCCCGCAATCGCCACCATGTAGCCAGCGCCGAAGTTGAGGATGCCGCTCGAGCGGTAGACGACGTTGAGCGAGACCGCGACCAGCGCGTAGATCGCCGCGTTGGACACGGCTGTGACGAGGAACTGGATCACGCTACTTCTCCTGCACAACCGATAGCCCGTCGGCCCGATGCTTCCATGCGGTGCGAGGTGGGTCCGGCGAGGTCCGGGTCGTAGGCGGGGTGGGCGTAGAAGGCGTCTCCGGAGAAGCAGCGCGAGGCGTCCGCGAAGCGGCCCGGGGTGAGGTGCTCGAAGTGATCGATGGCGACAGCGGGCAAGCTCATCGCGTCCCCTTGGCAGTGAGTTTCAGCACCCCGGGGGACGTGCTCGCGTGAGCCGCCGGGACAGCCTGTGTAACCATGGTCACATAAAACATGAACCTAACGTCACTGTCAATAATGGATAAAGATGGCATTTCGCCCGCATTGCGGTCTGGTTGCTCAGGGGTCGCCTCCCGTGCATACCAGGTGTCGCTGACGAGGCCCCGCTGATGCGGCTCTGGAAACATGAAGCAGGCGTCAGTTCGCTGACGAGGTCAGCAAGGATCGTCTGGCGACCGCGGCGAGTGAGCGGTTCCGGGCAACTCCGGTTCGCACGACCGCACCAGGCGCCGAGCGTCCGCAATTCCCAGGGCGCGCCTTCGGCTCGCCTCGAAAACAGAGCCGCCTGCGGCTCAGCTCCCGAGAAGTGCACTCGACGCGGTAAGGCGAATCGGCAGCCACCGGTTGGCGCGGCACCGATCTCATCGGCCGACCCGTGCCAATCAGTTCCAATACTCGCCGGTAGCCCGGGTATCGCATGTGCCCGAAGCGATCGTCTCGATTGGCGGTTGTGCTCGGTCAGTTGGAATGCCTTGCGGCACTTCATTATTCGACCCCTGGGCATGTTACGATGGGTGAACTTTCGGCCTGTCTCGCCACTGCCCCGATATCGAAGCCGATTCCTCCAATGACATCGTCGACCGGACCGCACTGATCTGATCCGTATCTCGTCTGCCACGGCCGCGACGCGATCCGCGGCGTCGCTCTTGAAGCCCAACATGTCTGCCGAATCGGCTATTTCGCGCACGTCGTCTCGCCGCCGCGCCACCCGGGGTCACCTGGCGATAATCCCGACGAAAGCGAGAGCTGTTGTTACAGAATCGGACCCACAGTGGTTACCGATGTGGGGAACGAGTAGAGACATCGATCAGGGTTCGAGCCTGAGGCGATGAGACTGCGTACTCGGGCCTGTGACTTGCGCCGCTCCTAGCGGCGCGACTCGAAACTCCCACAAAGGTGATAGGCGCGACGGACTCCCCGGGATGGCTCCGATCCCAGCGATCGGTGTAGGTGCCGAGGTCGTTGACGGCGAGGTCTTTCTCATCGATGCGGTGTGACCTCACTGCTGGCGGCGTAACCCCTCTGCGCCCTTCGGGGCCCGACGCGACAGAGTTGCCCGAATTCGGCGCACCCTGGTTGTTCGTATTGTGCTGAATCGCGGTTCTGCGTGGTCCCGACTCTCGGTTGGGCGGCCCACCGCTGTGATCGATCGTCGAATATCTCGATCAGTAGCCGCTTCGCTGCAGTTATTGGACCTTCGCGGCGGCTGTCGGGCCGAAGTCATTAAGTTTGCGGAATATTAGCCATGGCCTCATGTCTAGCTTGGTACGGTAATCGTCAGCAACCGGAAGCTAGCTGAGTGTCTGTCGCTTGTTGCATTGCCGGATGTTTGTGGGTCCTGCCTCGCCATTGCGTGCCGCATACGCGTTGATTCTGGTAAAGCCCTGTCGGAGTGCGCTCTGAGCCCTGTCCCAGGCGGCTTTTATCCGCCGGAAGTGACAGGTTCCTGCGCGATACACCGCACTGGGCCGCGCTTTGGCTGCGGTAGAGCTGCGGTAGATACGCCCGTCGGGACGTTTCGCTGCAAATTTGCCCGAGATTCTTGCACTGTGCATCGGGCGCACTGGTCCAACAAATGCTGCGAACTACGAACTACCCGTGGAGGTCTAGGTCGTGACTCGTCAGTTTCTTCTTTTCCGCGGCGTCCGGCGCGATGGTCGCGCCCGGATTCTCGCTGCGCTAGGCGGTGTTGCACTCGGGCTGTTGCTGGCGACGACGGCAACCGCGCAGCCGATTTACCCGTGGCCGGATCCGGACCCGTTCTACGGCGCTCCGGCGGATCTGGCGGCGCACCAGCCCGGTGATGTGCTCGATGCGCGGGGGCTGCCGCCGCTGGGGATGTTTCCCGGTGCCGGTGTCACGTTGGTGAAGTTCCGGTCCACCAACTCGAACGGCGCTCCGATCGCGGCGACTACGACGGTGGTCACCCCCGCCGGTCATCAACCTAACGCGCCGCTGCTGTCGTATCAGCACTTCATCAATGCGCTCGGCACCAATTGCGCGGTATCGCACCAGCTGTACTCCGGCGATACGAACCTGCTGTCGACCGCACCAGCTCTTAATGCGGTACTCGCGCGGGGTTGGAGTGTGGCGCTGCCGGATCATCTCGGTCCGAACTTCGCTTTCGGGGCCGCGCGGTTGGGTGGCCAGATCGTGCTGGACGGCGTCCGGGCGGTGAAGAGGCTGCCCGAACTCGCCGGGCAGCAGAGCCGGGTGGCGTTGGCCGGCTACTCCGGCGGCGGTATGGCCACGGCGTGGGCCGCTGCACTGCAGCCGTCATACGCACCGGAACTGCAACTTGCCGGCGCGGCCGTCGGCGGTGCCCCGATGAACCTGGAGAAGATGGCGGAGGCGTTGGGCTTCGAACCGCACCCGGCCTTCGGGCTGGCGATGGCTGCGGCGATCGGTCTGGAGCGCGAGTACCCGGACCGGCTGCCGATCAGCTCGTACCTCAACGAACGCGGACTCGCGGCCCGCGATGCCATGGCGAACAGTTGTACCGGCGAGATCCTCAATGTCGGCACCGACGGCAGTGCCGGCGCATATCTGGCCGGCACCTCGGTCGTCGACATCCATGAGGCTCGGGCGGTGTTGAAGGAGAACAGCTTGGAACTCTACGACGGGGTGCCGAGAACGCCGGTGTTCGAATGGCATTCTTCGTCCGACCTGCTGATCCCGCTCGACGCGATCGACAACACCGCCGGACGCTGGTGCGCGGCCGGAGTGCCGGTGCAGAGATTGCAAGTGTCCGCGCCCGAGCATGTGTCGGGGGCAGTGCTGGGCAGCCTCGATGCACTGAACTGGCTCGATGGCCGGGTGCGCGGTGAGCCGGCGCCCGCCTCCTGCTGAGGATCGGCGCCGGTCGCGGCGAAATGCAGCACGCGGGTCCGATCACCAACAGTTGTGGTCGTCGTCACCAGCGCTTCGGCGAGCGCTGGTGACGATGTCACCAACGCTCGCCCGCGATTCCGGTGAACGTCCGGACTCCGGCGGAGCGCGATCATGAGCCAGCGGTGTCAGTTCATCAATCTCGCCTATCGTCTGCCGGACTCCCCGGTTGATGGCGAGGACGCCGTGCATGAGACCCACACCCGCCGATAGGCCATGTCCCCGCAGCGAAAGACAGCCGTCGAATCTCCAGGCGGCTGGCTGACAACGGTAGCCGGCCGCAGCTGCCTGGACCTGCTCGGCTCGACCCCGGCGGCACCGCGATCGCCGACGGCGGCGGCCTTGCCACCGCCGCGCTCTGCCCGATCCGAGGCGGCGAGCAGATTGCCCGCTACCTGATCGATCTCGCCGACAGGACACCCCATAACGTGATCGTCCTGGACCGTACGGTGAACGGTCGGCCCGGCTGGTCACTCAGCATGATGGCGCCGCGGTGGCGGTGTACGCGTTCGACGTCGCGGGCGACTGCATCACATATCAGGACAATCCGCAACCGTGACAACCTCGCCGGCTGAACGGGCAAACTGACGACGACGCACCATCCGCAATATGGTCCGAAGAGTTGCCGTTCCGGGATACCCACCCCGACGCGGTGGCTCGGCGGCATCTGCCAGTAGCCTGTGCCGGGTGGGGCGGATGGACTATGCACCGAGCACATCGGCGCGACCGGGCATTGCATTGGCAGCGGTCACCGCCGTTCTGTTCGTAACCTTCCTGGATACGACCGTCGTCAGCGTCGCACTCGGCGATATCCGGCATGATCTGAGTACCGACGTGGTGCTGCTGCAGTGGGTGGTCAACTCCTACACGGTGGTGTTCGCCAGCCTCATGCTGGCGGGCGGGTCACTTGGTGACCGCTGGGGTCGCAAGCGGATCATGATCGTGGGATTGGTGATTTTCTGTGTCGGATCGGTGATCGCGGCGCTCGCGGCCAGTGTGTCGGTACTCATCGTCGGTCGCGCGATCATGGGCGTGGGCGCCGCCGCATCGGAACCTGGCACCCTGTCGATATTGCGCCAGATCTTCCCGGATGAGCGGGTCCGCGCCAGGGCGCTCGGCGTGTGGGCAGCGGTCTCCGGACTGGCGCTGGCGGCGGGGCCGGTGCTCGGCGGAGTACTGGTCCACGCGTACGGGTGGCGCTCGATCTTCTGGTTCAACCTGGCAATCGGTGCGGTGGCGCTCGCGGCCGCGTTGTGGTCCATCCCGGAAAGCGCCGACCCACGTCTGGGGCGTATCGACTGGGCGGGATTCCTGCTCGGAGCAGCCTTTCTCGGGCCGGTGATATACGCCGCGACCCTCGGTGAGCAGCGGGGCTACACCGCGCCCTCGGTGATCGCGCTGTTTGTGCTCGGTGGTATCGCGTTCATCGGTTTCGTCGCCGTCGAAGCACGGACACACGCCCCGATGCTCGATTTCCGATATCTGCGCCTGCCGATAGTGCGTGGTGCGCTGGTGGTTGCCTTCGCCGTCTACTTCGGCATTTTCTCGATTTTCTTCTTCACCGCACTGTATCTGCAAGTGATGCAATCATATTCGGGTGCACGCACGGCCACGGTCTTCGCACCGATGGCCGCCGCGATCGTCATCGGATCGCTGGCGACGGGCTTCTGGGTAGCGCGTCATGGTGCGCGCACCCCCATGATGGTGGGTTGTGCGGTCGGTGCCGGTGGGATCCTGCTGACCCGCCATGCCCTCGACGGCCCACTGCACGACCTACCGCTGGCAGGTGCGATGGCGGTGGCGGGGTTCGGATTCGGGATCGCGGTAGTGCCGTTGACGTCGGCCGTGCTGTCCGGGGTCCCGGCGGAGCACTCGGGCATGGCCGCCGCAGTGACCAACACGATGCGCCAGATCGGTTCCGCGTTCGGTGTCGCCGTGCTCGGGGCACTGGTGAATTCGTTCCTCACGTCGGATCTGAAAGCGCGGATGAACGAGTTGGGTTTGCCCGCGGCGCTGCAGCCCGACGTCGTCGACGCGGTCGAACGTGGCCGCATACCGGAGGGCGTGGACATCACCCCGTATCTGCAATACCTGTCGAAGGTATCCGACGTACTCAATACCGGAAAGCTGGCATTCCACCATGGACTCGATGTGGCATTGCTGGTTTCGGCGGTATTGATCCTGGCCGCGGCGGTATTCACGGCTGTCGATACGGCACGCCATCGAGCAGACATCACATAATCGCCGAGTACGGATTCTCGGCCGGGAGGCGGTTTCTCACCTGATCGCGACGACCATTGCATCGTTGATCGACCGCCACGCCACACCTGTCTCCAGGAATCCGGCCTCCTGCAACCGCACGCGGTGCCAGCCGATCGGACGTTCTTCTCCTCCACGGTGCTTTTCGAAGATGGCGCGGCTAGCCGCGTATTCGTCGGCCAGACCCGGGTCGTGGGCCACCGCCGCCCACCACTGCTCCCAATCCTGCGCTCCCATGGCGCGAGCCCGCTGCTGGTGCCGGATCTGGATGACCTCGTCTACGGCTGTGAGCATCGGATTCTCCGGCTCGGGCATGTGATCGGCATTGACAAATACCCCACCGGGCCGCACCAGCTTCGCCAGATCGGAATACAACCGCGCCAGCGGCTCGCACTTCATCCAATGCAACGCCGTCGCGGTGAGCACGGCATCGAACGTCTCGTCGGGTAACCGTTCCATCCAGCCCGGTTCGGATAGATCGGCTGTCACGAACGTAATCCGCGCATCCCCGTCGAATGATCCCCGGGCGATCGCCAAGAGTGTCGGATCCATATCGACCGCGACCGAATTCGCTTCCGGCAACCGCGCGAACAACCGCCGACTGATACTCCCCGTCCCACACGCAAGGTCCAGCACTCGCGGCGCCTGACCCGCCACCGCCGCCAGCACATCCAGCATCACCCGAAACCGCTCTTCACGGTCGGGCAAATACAGTTCTTGCTGCCGATCCCAACTACACTGCCACGACTCCCAGTCCATAACCCTCCGCGTCCGGTCACCTACCTGACATCGCCTATTGACTGCTGCTGTGCACGAAGCTCGGCGCGGTACCCGCACTGGTGAACTACGACGGTTCCGTTCCCGAATCTGTGGCCGGACACCGACGCTGATCCAGGCAGAAACGGATATTCGACTCGACCGAAAGACGTCGAAATGGGTTCCGATTCCGCCGCTGCGCCGCAATGATCCAAGTCACCATACTGGGTCCTCGTCGCGACAGTGCGGAACCATCTCACCGGCGGTGTTTCGGTGGGCCGACTCCACCAGTTACATTTCGGCGGCTTGTCTCGATGCAGAGTGCGCATTATCTGCCTGCGGAGATCGAGGCCGGTCGACTGCCGAAAGAGTCCAGGCAGGTGGTGATGCTGACTGAACCAGCAGCGATCGATACGATGCGGGTCGGGGGGGCGAGTTGAGGCGCGATTCTCCGGCTCGTGGATTGCGCGCGCTGTTGTCGGGTTGCGCGCCGGTTGCATCGTGTCCTGCCCGGCATCGCAGGTGACGTCTCCAGTTGGCTACTCGACCACCGTAGCGAGAGTTGCTGCCGCAGTTCAAACCTCTCGGCCGCTCGCCTGAGCGTCATCGCTCGGCAGTAGCGCCAGGAAGTTGCGAACGAGTGCCCGATCGTCATCGAGTCGGTGCACCACGTAAACCGTTGTCGTGGCTGCGGTTTCGACGAGCGGCACGACGTGGACAGTCGGTGGCGCAGTGAACGTCGCACTGCGCGGGGCGATTGTGACCCCCAGCCCCTCCCCCACCAGATGCAGTATGGTCGTCCAATTGTTGCCCTCTTGCACAATGCGGGGCCGGCAACCAGCTTCCACGAGGGGTTGCAGGTTCTTGTCGTGGGCATGCGAGCCCGCCGCCCGGGGGAAGAACACCAGGGGGTCGTCGGCAAGATCGGGGCCGGTGACGGCGGCGTGGTCCGCCAGCGGGTGATCGACCGGTACCACCGCCATGAATGGCTCGGTGACCAGTGGACATACGACAGTGCCTTGCTGCTCGTCGGGGTCTCGCACGATTGCCATATCGAGCGCGCCGTGGCTGAGCTGCGCCATCATCTGGGTCGTGTAACCCTCGATGAGGTCGATCTGGACCAGCGGGTAGCGGTCCCGGAACTGCCGAACACTCCGCAGCGGTTTCAGTGGCAGCACCGAGGGGACGAAGCCCAGATAGAGCCGCCCGTGGCTGCCCTGGCCGATGCCGGCGACCTCGTTCAGGTCGCGGGTCGCGTGAGCGAGGATGGCAGTCGCCCGCTCGTGCAGTACCTTCCCTGCCGGAGTCAGCGCGACACTGCGCGAGGTGCGGTCGAATACGCGGGTTCCCAGCAGCGTCTCGAGCCGCTGGATCTGCTGGGTCAACGCGGGTTGCGCGATGTGCAGCCGCTCGGCCGCCCGGCTGAAATGTAGTTCCTCGGCGACCGCCAGGAAGTAGCGCAGATGGCGTAGTTCGACCGCATCAGTCATAAGTTCAGCATATTAATCGGACCGGTCAAGTATTGGACGTGATGATTCGCGGCCGGGCATGCTGACGACGTGACCCAGCAGACCGAATCCGTTGCCCGCGACCAGATCGACGCCATCGTCGTCGAGCCGATGTCGAGTCCGGCCGATGCGCAAGCGTTCAAGAAACTCAACGAGGAATGGATCGTCGAACTGTTCTCGCTCGAACCCGCCGACTCCGTCAAACTGAACAACCCGGAGCGCGAGATCATCGCAAAGGGCGGCCAGGTGCTGCTTGCCCGCGACGGCGACGACATCGTCGGATGCGTGGCGCTGGTGTCGGAGGGCAACGGCGTGTTCGAGCTCTCGAAGATGGCCGTGACGCGGGCCCGGCGCGGCCGTGGTGTCGGCCGGACCATCCTGCAGGAGGCCATCGACTACGCTCGCCGGGAGGGTGCCGTGGCATTGTTCCTCGGTAGCAGCACCAAGTTGGCCGACGCGGTGCATCTGTACGAGTCGATCGGTTTCGTGCATGTCCCGAGCGATCAGATCGGGCCGATGCCGTATGAGCGCGCGGATGTGTTCATGCGGTACGAGCTGGCCTGACGGTTGCGCCGGAGGGTGCTATCCGTTGCCCGTTGGATCCGCGCGGCGCGGTCGGCGACGTGCTCAACATTCCGGCGTTGGATGCCGAGGGCAACCTCCTCGGCAACTCGGGCATGTCTTCACCGTGGTGAACCCACGTGACGGAACCGGACCGGTGTGGTGAGAGCCGCGGAACAGTCGTACGTGTTTCGCCCCACCCCGTGAATGCGGTGATTGGACCCGCACCTTCAGTGCGTACCGATAGCAGGGCACTGACCCCCGTGACTGCGCGCGAGGGGACTTGAACGGCAGGTCACTGCAACCGTGGCGCTGCACGGCGCGACTGGGTAACCGCGATCGATCGGATGGCCCGCGGTCAGCGTGCACGCCGCTCCGTCGGTCTTCGTCACACCGAGATACTGCCCGCGCACCTCGGGAACAATCACCACTGTCATCAACCGCGTCACAGAAGTGTCATGTGTCAGATGTGAGTTCGTGTCGACCATCGTTGAAATGACAGTGGTCACACTGGAACCGGCAACTTGTTAACGGAACAATCATGTCCGGCGATTTACTTATCGAATGACCGGAATCGAATTCGACCGGTACATCCCGCGACGGAGGTTCCCTCATGCTTGTCAATTTTCTGAACCGGATGGTTTACACCTCGGGTGGCGAGAGCCATCTGGCCGCCGCGGTGTCGGGTTCGACGGCCGCTGCGCTCGATGAAGATGCGGCGTTGCTCCAGAAGGAATCGGAGTATCAAAAATACTTGCTGACCAGGACCGTTGCTCGCGTGACCAGTGGGGTGTAACGGTACGATCGCAGGTAGCGATTTCTCTACCGATTGTTTGGACACGCCTTCGATCGGCCTATGCCGATCGAAGGCTCGAGTACTCACCTAGTCCGAATCAGAAATAAGTAGACCTGCCTCCGATATAGTCCTCTTGCTAGACCACGATTCGTGGCAGGGGAAAGTTGTCGGCTACTGAATCCTTGCCGTAGCGGCGTACCGGATCGCGGTGTCACATTCCGCTTCGTTCAATCGCAGTCGAAATATCGTCATGGCTGGACTGCGTGTCGAAATTTCAACGAGTCCATGGCATCTCGCGAGCTCGGTCACCGACGCAGCAGAGACTTCCCGGAATTCGCGCGGTGTCGACGGCGAGAACCTCGCGTTGTTCGACGCCTTCGGCTCGATGGAAAGACAGTGCGCGCCAACGCGGGCGGACATGGCGAGGCGGCGTGATTCGAGGCCGACCGCGCGACCGGTTTCTTCGTTCGTCCGCTCGGCCAGGCCGGCGCGGTGCCGGCCTGACGTGACCGGCATCGGCGTCCCGCTGCCGACGCAGCCGCCGATTACCGTTGTCGGAACTCGACTTACCCACCGTAAACGATCATCGGCTGCTAGCGGACCGTCCTGTCGGTGCCGGTTCGTCGGCCGGTCCGTCGAGCCGAACCACCCCCGCGGCCGGACAGCGATACCCACGCCACGATTCGCACCAGTCAGCCGTGCAGATCGGCCACGAAATCTGTGATGTGGTCCCAGATTCCCTCATGTGGTGCGCCGTGTTCGGTCAGATCGCCCAGGTCTCGAACTTTGTCCAGGACGATTCGTATGCGAGCGACTGCGACCGGGTCCTTCGTCCAGTGTTCGTGGCCTACTCGGAGCGTCGCCACCAGCAGGTCGCCAGGAAAAAGGTCGCCTGCAGCGAGCGGATTCCAGTGCAACTGGGACAATGCGCGCGATAGGAGGACATCGACACCGACATTCTGGCCCAGCAGGCACCGAACATCCTCGGTAGTCAGTCGCCCGATCGGCGTGCGCCGCAGTTCATGCACAGTGCGCATCAGACCGGTCGCGTCCGCGGGCATCGCGGGCCACTCGTCGTCTTCGAGCTGTTCCAACGACAGATCCTCGTCAACGTCCGCACACACCGTCCATCTCCCGGCTTCGTGCCGGAAAAAGAGGATGGCGACGTTGCCGGGTGAGTGCGTGATTCGCGCGAGCGCGATGTCTCCGAAGAGACGGATTCCAGAAACTTCGAAGGCAGGTTCACCGGTCGGTTTCACGGCGTTGTCGCAGTCGGGATCGGACACGTTGTCCAAGAACTGCTCGGCTTCGTCCGCACACATCAGTGCGGCGATCTCACGAGGGACCGCGCGCTCCACCGCCACCCAGAACTTGTTGATCAGTTCGACGATCAGCGACTCGTCATCAACCGAAGACCGCATCCGAACATCATGCTCGCGCTGCCGGTTTCGGATCCCACCCACCATGGGAAGGCTCCGGCACCGAACTCGATCAACGATCGGCATAGTTAGCTGCAGCGAAGCCATAGGGCGGATCATGGCGCTGGCCGCATAGCACCGAGGATCGGGAAGAACGTGCGGCGAGGGCAGTGGAGGTATCGAGGTGGATTGCGAGAACAGTCGCATACGGCCGGGTTCGGCTGCCGCTGTCGCGCTGCGCGAAGTGCGGAGACGTCTCGCGGTGGCGCTAAGCCGAGGCGGTGCGCGTGTCAGCGCCACCGGGCACGGTTTCGCGGATGCGATCCGTGAAGCCGACCGTGCCTACCGGCTGTCCGATCGGGAGATGCGCCGAATCTTCGCCGAGCGCATCGTTCCGGAGCAACTCGGTGGCGCATCGGGATCCCTCCGACGACCCGAGCTTGTTGTTGTCACCGGTCAATCCGCAGCGGGGAAAACAACGGCGATCCGCGAGATCGCCGATACCTTCCACGACCGCAACGGCGCGGTCGTCCTGATTGCCGACAACTACATGCCGTACCATCCGTTGTTCCGCGAACTGCAGGCCGACGACGACTTCACCGCTGGTGACCATATCTATCCGATTGCGGAGAGATGGCTCGATATGGCGATCGACCATGTGATCGCGCACCGCAGCAATGCCATTCTCGAAGAGGGAGTAGGTGATCTCACCCGCGCCGCCGGCATCATCCGCCGCTTCGACCACGATGACTACGGAGCGCGGATCGAGGCGGTCGCGGTACGCCGAGAACAAAGTCAGTTGTCCAACCTGGCCCGCTTCCTGGACGGGCGCATGCGCCACGGTGCCGGTCGCTACGTTCCCTCGGACGCGCAGAACGCGTGTTTCACCGGCTCCGCTGATCTGGTCCGCGTGTTCGAGTCCAGCGGATCACCGGTATCGATCGACGGCCTGCGAGTGCGGTCGCGCACTGATGTGCTGTTCGACAACCACCGCCTTTCCTCGGGTGAATGGGCACAGTCACCACAGGGCTCGGAAGTCATGGAGCAGGAGCGTCATCGACCGCTGCTCCCGGCGGAGCAGCGCGCATATGCCGACGGGATGCAGGGGTTGCGCGACGGCATCACTGCCGGCCGACAATTGCGGCCTGGCGACGAGCATGTCTGGGCGCGCCTGTCCAAGGAGGCCGATGAGCTCGAAGCCTTGGTAGGCCCCATACTCGGGCCCGGACCATTCGGCGGTCCGTCGTAATGGATCACACGACTGTCGAGTCCGAACTGTTCCCAGTGCCACCGCGTACGCCACTACACGGCTGCGGTTGATCGCACCACGAGCTTCCGGGCTTGTCGGGTTCAGGTTCAAGAGCGGAATCGACGGCGGCCGGTGGCGGCGAGGGCCCGTAGCGTGCGGCCGAGTAGGTTGGTGCGGAAGTCGGTGTATGGATACCAGAGCAGCAGCCGCTGGAGCGGGAGCGGGGCGCGGGGTTTGGTGACCGTCTGGGGGCGGCAGTATTTGACGATGCCGTCGGCGCCGCCGAGACGGCTGCCCAACCCGGATTCCTTCCATCCGGCCATGGGTGCGGCGAAGAAGAATAGGTTGGCGTGGACATCGTTGATGTTCACGGCCCCCACATCGAGCTGGGCCGCGACACGTTCAGCGTGCCGGATGTCGCGAGACCACACGCTGGCCGACAAGCCGTAGGTGGTGGCATTGGCCAGGCCTACGGCCTCGCTTTCGTCGCAGACTCGGACGACCGGGATGAGCGGGCCGAAGGTCTCCTCACGCAGGCAGGTCATCGTGTGGTCGACGTCGACGAGCACGGTCGGTTCCACCCATCGCTCGGCGGGTTCTGTCCCACCCCCGGCGAGCACTCGGGCACCGGAAGCCGTGGCGTCGGCGAGATGGCGGCTCACCACCTCGAACTGTTCGGCAGTCACCAAAGAACTGACGTCCAGGTTGCGACGCAGCGAACGGACATGCCCGGCAAGAGTCTCCACGAACGTGTCGTAGATCGAGTCCACGACATACACCCGTTCGACAGAGGTGCACATCTGTCCGGCGTTGATCAGCGCACCCCAGGCGATGCCGTGCGCGGCCAGTTCTACATCGGCGTCGGCGAGCACGATCGCCGGATCCTTGCCACCGAGTTCGAGTCCGCACGGGATCAGCCGCTCGGCACATCGCTGCGCGATCTTCCTACCAGTCGCGGTGGACCCGGTGAACTGGACGTAGTCTGCTTCGTCCACCAGTGCCCGCCCGGCACCGTCATCTCCTGCGATCGCGGTGAACACCGCCGGCGCACCGATTGCGGCCCATCCTTCGACCGCCGCGACGACAGTGTGTGGAGTGGCCGGCGCGGGTTTGACCACCACTGCGGCCCCGGCCAGCAATGCGGGGATCGCATCGAGGAGGGATAACCCCAGGGGAAAGTTCCACGGGGTGATCACCGCGACCACCGGGTAGGGCCGGTGCACGACATCGACGCGTTTGACGGCGTTGAGCAAATTCGGGGGCACGGGATGCCGAGTACGCAACGATTTTTCGGCCTGGCGGCAGTAGTACTTGATGATATCGATCGGTACGGTGACTTCGACCTTCGCTTCTACCAGAGGTTTCCCGCACTCGGCGACCAGCGACTCGGTGAGGCGATCGGCGTTGTCCAGCAACCAGTTCGCGTATTCACGCACCCAGCGCACGCGACCGGTGACACCGAGAGACTCCCAATCGGATTGGACCACGCGCAGTTCGGAGACATGCTTGGACACATCGATCAGTTCACTGGACATGTCAGTTCCTTTCAGTTGTCGATCTTCGTCAGTGCGCGAAAGCGGAGTCGGTACCGGCGAAATCGTCCGCCTCGATCCAGGAACAGTGGAAGCCCACCGGAATCCGGATCGGCAATGCGATAGTGGCGACGGGTTCGCCGGCGAAGTCCGCCGCGTGCAACCAGACCAGCTTCGTGGTGTCGGTGTTCGGGTCGTGCTCGTAGTAGGTCACCCAGCCCTCGTCCTCGCCGGGCCGATCCGGATGGGGGACGAAGACGGGTTCGGACGCGGCGTGGCCGGGTGGTAGTCGGCGGATCAGCGGTTCTCCGGTGCGGAAGTCGTGCCGCAGTAGCGCATGCGGATGGTAAACGGGCGCATCCGAAGCACCATCTACCGTGAGGGCGTAGTAGTGGCGCATCGGTTGGCCGATCAGTCGTGGGTCGCTGCGCGGGAGTTCGTTCGGACGGTCACCGATTTGATCGGCGGTGGCAGTGCCACGGTTCAGATCGACGGTCCAGCGCCACAGGTGTCCGCGGTTGGCGATCGGGTCCTCCTCGGCGCCGTCGAAGAGGCGGTCGTAGCAGATCGCCGTGAGTTCGATCCGCGCCGGATCCGGCTCATGGGCGCCGACCATGTGGAAGACGAACCCGTCCGGGATCTCGAACCAGCGCAACCCGCCCGCGACACCCGGCCTCGGCAGCACGCCCAACCGTGTCTGATGCCCGTCGTGCCAGGTGTAGGGCAGGGTGCCGCGAACGGCCGCCCCGAGGCTGAACCGCACTGGCGTGTCGAAGAACAGAACGTAGTGTGGCGTGAGGGCGATATCGTGCACCATGGGTCGGCCGCCCAGCGGGACACGCTGACGATGGCGGACAGTGCTGTCGGGAGCGAGCACGAGGTATTCGGCCCATCGGCGCAGCGCCGAGTAGGCCAAGAGGTGCAACTCTCCGGTCGTCGGGTCGAGCTTGGGGTGAGCGGATACGCCGTGTCGCAGGCTGCCACCGAGATCGGTGTACTCCATCGTCTCGAGCGTGCTACCGAGGTGCGCTGGCAGGCACCCGGTCTCCACCAGGGCGAGCAGGAGTCCGTTGTGGGCGATGACATTGGTGTTGACGGTATCCATCGGAAAGTGCCGTGGTCCCGGTGGTCGGCGTTCGCCGAGAGCCTTGACCACGCGTCGGGAGCGTATCCATCGGTTACGGAACCAACAGGCGCGGCCGTCCTGAATGCGCACGCCGCTCACCATCCCGTCTTGGGCGAAAAAGGAATATCGCGCGAGCGTCCGATGCTTCGGTGGCTGTACCGGGTTGGGTCCGATCTGTGTGAACAGGCCGTCGAGTTCCGCGGGGATGCGGCCTTCGACCGGCAGGTCGAAGGCCGTGACCTCGCGGTCGACCGGAGCGAAGGCGCCCTGCAGGTAGGGACTGACCGAGTCGGCATGACTGGTTGCGGTAGACACTGCGATAACTCCTCGGGGGTGTCGGCTCAAGCCCGAATAGTCAGCCGCGCACGGCGCTTCGGATGTAGCGCCTGCAGGCGAGCGTGCGCGGCGGGGTCGGTGGTGAGTACCAGGGTGTTGGTCACCAGCAGCGAAGTGATGAGGAAGAACACGATCTCTTCGAACGGGAGTCCCAGAATCGCGAACCCGTAGGTCGAGACGGGTGAGATGTGCCAGACACCGGCACCGATGGCAATGCGGTCCGTCACAGCCAGATAAGCAAGCAGCGGAATCAACGTCCGCACTCGCGTCCAGCGATGGGACTTCAGAAGATCGGCCCCGACGGCGCACTGGAGAGCGAGCGGCGGGGCGAACCACAGCAGCGTGGCACCCAGATACGTGCCGTGCCTATCCGTCAGCACCAGGCCGAGCCCCGCCGCCGCGGCTGCTATCCAAGCGACTACGAACGTCACCCGCCGGCCGCCGTGCGGCACACGAGGCGGCGGCTCGCCTGCGCGCGCGAGATTCCATATCGCCCACAGTCCCGCGACGCCAGCCTGAGCGGCCATGAAGACGAACTCCTCGTACGGCACGTGGAAGAGGGCGGCGACGAACCGCCCCTCCCCGTACGACCACACCCCGTTCTGGATGATCCAGCTGTCCCACGGGACGGTCCACAGCCAGGCCATCGGGATGAGCAGAACCAGGGTCAGTGGCCCGAACCTGCGCAGCGAGGTTCCTGGTTTCTGGCGCCGCAATGCGCGCACGGCCAGCGTCGCCGTGATTACCAGCGGCGGCAGGAGGAAGAGGGCGAGGAACTCGAAATATGTCATGGCCGGTATTCCCGGGCGCGGGCGGGCACTTCGATCCGGAGCCGTGTGGGGAGACCGACGGTGACCCATAGTCCGGGATCGATGATCCCTTCGGCGTCGAGGATACGGCGGTCGGTGCGATTCATCGGTGCCTTCCCGGCGCGGTATGGACGAGGGGCGTCGAGGGGCCTGTGATGCGTTCGGCGGCGAGTCGTCCGCTGATCAGTGCGGTAGGTACGCCGACGCCGGGGTGGGTGCCCGCCCCGGCGAGAACGATGTTGTCGCCGATGAGATTCCGGGTCCGGAATGGTCCGGTCTGCCGAAAGGTGTGGGCGGCACTGAACGGGGTGCCGACGGGACAGCCACGGGCCTGCCAATCCTGCGGCGTCAAAACATGTTCGGCCTGTGGCTGTTGTGCGAGGTTGGTGAAGCCACGCTCGTCGAGGGTTTTCAGCACATGTTCGCGATAGCGGGGGGCTTCGGAGTTCCAATCGTGTCGCCCGTTCGCGAGATTCGGAGTGGGGAACAACACGTAGTAACTGTCGTGTCCGGGGGGCGCGAGCGTGGGGTCGGTCACCGTGGGGATGCTGACCAGGAACGATGGGTCGCTCATCAGAGTTCCGCGATCAATGATCTCATCGAAGCACCGACGCCACGAATTCCCGAAATGGATGTTGTGGTGCGCGATCCTGGGCACGGTGGTTGCCTCATCACGAGCCGCTCCTGCCAGGAGCAGATAGCACGACGGCGAAAACTTCATTCGGTTCAGCCGCCGGGGTGTCCGACCCAGCAGCTGGGGGAAGGCCAGGGCTGGATCGGCGGTCACCACCACTGCGTCGGCCGGGATGCGGTCACCGGCTGTGGTGATCACGGCTCGCGCGCGACCGTGCGAAGTCATCTCGACTCGCTCGACGGTGGTGTCGTAACGGAAGGTAACCCCGTGATCGCGTGCCGCCGCCGCCAATGCCTGTGGCAGAGCGTGCATCCCTCCCCTGGGGAGGAATACACCGCCGACGGTGTCCATATAGGAGATAACCGAGTACAGCGCCCGGGCCCGGTGCGGAGCCACGCCGGCATAAAGGGCCTGGAACGAGAACACGCGGATCGTTCGCGGGTCCCGAAGGTACTGTCGAACCTTGGATTCCATGCCACGCATCGCGCCTAGTGCGACGAGCCGCGCCAGGTGCGGAAGCGGCAAATCGAACGGGCTGTCGAGATTCCGGTTGATGAAGTGATCGAACTCGGCGTCGTACAGGCGTTGCAAGAATGTTGTGAAACGTCGATACCCGTCAGCCTCCCGCGCACCACATACCCGGGCGATCTCTTCGGCCATCTCGTCGGTGTCGGTCAAGACATCCAGCGCGGATCCGTCATGGAAGTGCGCACGGTAGGCAGGGTGGACGCCGAGCAGTTCGAGCCGGTCGTCCATGTCTTCGCCGACCGCCGCGAAGGTCTCCCTGATGAGGTCGGGCATCGTCAAGACGGTAGGTCCGTTGTCGAAGGTATATCCGTCCCGGGTGAATACGCCGGCTTTACCGCCCGGGCCGGACGCCTGTTCGACCACGACGACCGCGCGGCCCGCACCGGCGAGATGGAGGGCCGTGGACAAGCCGGCCAGGCCCGCGCCGATGACGACGATGTCGGTGCTCGGCGTTACTGTTCGTGGCGAATACATAGTCGCTCCTGAACGCATTTCCTGGTGTTGTGGCAGACGGATTCACGACTGGTCACCCGTCTCGTCGGGTGACCAGACGCGCCAACTGCTGGAGGTCTTCGGCCGCCGCATGAGCGGGAGCGCTCGCATCGCCGCTGTCAATCGATCACGTCCGCATTGCGGCGCGAGATCCCGCCCGCGCTGCCGCGTCCGACCATCCGATGCGATAGCCCGCCATGCGGCGCAACGGATCGCCCAGCGAATCCACCGAAACCTTCAGCGCTAGCTCGATCAGCGCGCGCACGAACCAACAGGCCCTGCGCCGATAGCTCTCGGACCGGTGGCCCTGTTTCTGTGGCCGGCATTGCAATCACCTCCGGCTGCCGACCATTTCGATCTTCGAGGGTGTGGCAGCAACCCGGATCTTAAGGCGTTTTCAGTACTCGAGCTCCCGGCCTGTTACGCCCGAGATGTGAGTGAACTACTGGTAGCGGAGTGAATTCGAAATCGATCATGAACCGTGCGGGCGCACCGGAAGTTCCACGAGGCCGTGTATCAGCAAACTGGTCTGCCACCGCGGGGTGAAGGCCTGATCGGCCAGCTCGAGCTTCGGAAAGCGGTGCAGCAGCGCGGAGAAGGCGATCTGCGCCTCCAAGCGCGCGAGCGGAGCCCCCACACAGAAGTGGACGCCGTGGCCGAATGCAAGGTGTCCGCCGGCATCCGCCGCAACCTCGAGGCGATTGCCGCGGTCATAGCGGGCCGGATCGCGGTTTGCTGCGCCGAGAGCGACGTGCACGAGCTCGCCGGCGGGGATGTCGGCCTCGCCGATCCGGACCGGCTCGTGTGTATATCGCACGGTGGCCCAGCCGACTGGACCGTCGTAGCGCATGAGTTCCTCGACTGCCGCGGGTATCCGCGCCGGATCCTCGCGGAGCGCATGAAGTTGTGTGGTGTCGCGCAACAGGGCGTATGTGCCGTTGCCGATCAGATTCACCGTCGTCTCATGGCCGGCGAGCAGGAGCAGGAAAGCCATCGACACCAGTTCCGGTTCGGTAAGTCGATCGCCGTCCTCGCCGGGTTGCATCAGCCCGGACAGCAGATCCTCGCCAGGGCGCGTGCGCTTTTCCACCATGAGTTCCTGCAGATAGCCACCCATCTCGCGGCGGGCAGTATCAGCTTCGGTCATGTCGTGCGAGGTACCGACCAGCACCTTGGTCCAGGCCTGGAAGGCTGCGCGATCGGCGAACGGCACGCCGAGCAGTCCGCAGATCACCGTGACCGGCAGCGGATTCGCGAACGCCTGCAGCAGGTCGACCTCATCGTGACCGGCCATCTCATCGAGCAGGTTGGTGGTGATCTCCTCGATGTGCGTCCGCGACTCCGCCACCCGGCGCGAGGTGAAGGCCTTGCTGACCAGCTTGCGCAGTCGGGTGTGATCAGGCGGATCGCTGTTGAGCATATGCGCCGCCAGCGCCCGCAAATCCGCGCTCTGCAGTGCCTTACCGCCCGCGCGACGTAACGCGTCGGACATGCCGGTGACATTCTTGCGCAGTCGCGGATCCGCCAGGGCGGCACGAGCTTCCTCATAGCCGGTGACGACCCAGACTCGCATGCCGTTGGCGAGGCGCACTCGAAGTACCGGTCCCTGCTGTCGCCAGTGGTCGTAGTACCTGTGCGGGTCGGCAGGGAAATCATCGCCCACGACTCCGATCGAGTCCGTGGTCTCGGTATCAACCATGTTGCCTCCTAGGCTGCGTCCGCGACCCGATTGCCGCTGCCCTCGACGCACCGGCACGGTGCTGACAGCGGTCAGCTACCGATGCTCTCGACACGCAGAGTATCCATCGATGGAGGGCATTCGGCAGAAGAAGAATCCGCAGGGCAAGGCTGGACGGAATCTACGGATGGGCTTGTGCCGAGGACAATCAGCACCGCGCCAGGTCACTCGGTCTCGCCGAACGCGCACGCGGGCAAGACAAAACTGTGTCGGCGTCGACCTCGACAAACGCCCACCACGCGCAGACGGGGCGGTCGGATCAGCGGTCCACCGCGGTCATGTCCTCATAGCGCGACCCGCTGGCCGCGCCTTTCGGCGCCGCTGCGTCGATCCGCTCCAGGTCCTCGCTCGTAAGGGTAACCCCGAGCGCGGCCACGTTCTCCTCCAGATATCGCCGGTGTTTGGTGCCGGGGATGGGAACGATGCCCTCCCCTTGGGCCAAGATCCACGCCAGAGCCAACTGGGCTGGCGTCGCCTGCTTCGCGGCGGCGATCTCCTTCACTCGCTCGACGAGCTCAAGATTCTTCTGGAAGTTCTCCCCTTGGAACCGCGGCCTTCGGCGACGCCAGTCATCCGTGGGCAGATCCTCGAAGCTGCGCAGCTGGCCGGTGAGGAAGCCGCGGCCGAGGGGGCTGTACGGGACGAAGCCGATCCCCAATTCCCGGAGGGTGGGGATGAGTTCGTCCTCAGGGTCGCGGCTCCACAGCGAATATTCGGTCTGCAGGGCGGAGATCGGGTGTATGGAATGTGCCCTGCGGATGGTTGCGGGCGCCGCCTCGGACAGGCCGAGGTAACGCACCTTCCCTTGCCCCACCAGCTCCGCCATTGCTCCGACGGTCTCTTCGATGGGGACCGCTGGATCGACACGGTGCTGGTAGTAGAGGTCGATGTGGTCGATCCCCAACCGTCGCAGCGAGTCGTCGCAGGCGTTGCGCACGTGCTCCGGACTGCCGTCGATCCCCTGCCAACTGCGGTCCGCGCCGCGCACGAAGCCGAACTTGGTAGCCACTCTCACCTCGTCGCGCCGACCGCGGATCGCCTTGCCGACCAGTTCCTCGTTGGTAAACGGGCCGTAGGCGTCCGATGTGTCGAAGAAATTGATCCCCAGTTCCAGAGCGCGGTGGATGGTCGCGAGGGACTCGGCCTCGTCGGCGGGCCCGTAGGCATCGCTCATACCCATGCAGCCGAGTCCCAATGGGGAGACGATCAAACCCTGCTTGCCGAGTCTTTGCGGCTCCATATTCTTCCTCCTCGTGCGAAGTAATCCCTTTCGCCAGGATTTCCCAGGTGCGTCGACCACGATATCCGGGCCCTATCCCGGTTTATTCCGAATATGCACCGAGCTTCAGCCGAATTCTCACATGTAAGAAAAAGTCGGGCCCGGCGTGCTCGCCGAGCCGGATATCATCAACTCCTGGCCTCTGGCATCGGCGAGAACCGGAGCTGCGGCACCGCGATGCGCTTGGCTGCGGGGGTCGGCATCAGCGATGGCAACTCTCCGTCAGGGGGCCACTCGCTACGAATCTTCCTCGTTGAGCGAGACTCTGCCACTCCTGCTTACGGTACCACTCCCTGGCCGAGGCCTGAGCCCGCAACGACCCGAAACCCGAGCTCGTCGAATGCCCCGACCGCCCCCGCACTGGCCATTGCTCCGCCCGAGTCACGCCGGTAAGCCTCGAGTGACGTCCTGCGCCGTCGGAGCGGCATTCGCGCATTTTCCGGCCCCGAAGTCAGTGCGGGAATTCAGGCCACGGCGGAAACGATGTTCGGCCTCGCTGTACAGCATGAATGAACGCGCGGAAAGTAAGGAAAGGGTGGTGATAAAATTCCATCACTATTCACATCTATCGACTTCGGCACCGTGACAGGTCATTTCGGCAAGTGCTTGCCCGTACTCCCGGACCAGATGGAGTCGGATTGTGCGGATCGGGACGAAGCTACCGCCTGCGCTTCACCGAACCAGCGCGCGGCGGTGCTTTGCGTGATGTTCGGCGGCTGATTGATGTCGTCGTGCAGCCCGAGTCGCGGCGCCGAGCAAGAGGATCGATTTCGCCGCTATCACCACGACGAAGATCGTCACAGCGGCGAGTAATGCGACCGTGCTGGCCTGCCAGGCAAACGGGTGGAGCAGTCGCAACCATGTGATGGCGAGTGCTGCGACACTCGCCACGGGAAAGGTGAATGACCAGAAGCTGAGCGAGAACGGCAGTGCGCGGTAGCGCGGTAACAATGTCACCTGGGTCAGCACCATGAACGCTGTCAGCGCCGTCAACCCGCCGAACACATTATCGGGCCGACCGCCGGAGATCGTCAGCCATGCGGCCGACGCTACCGCGGGGGGAGCAATCATGATCGCGAGTGTCGGAACAAGCGGTGCGGGCATGGTTGGACGGAGTGCGAGCCGGAGAAAGAAGAACGCGGAGATCACCAGCCAGAAGAAGATCCCGACCGCGAAGGTTCCGACGGCGAGCCAGTCGAGTCCCGTCTCCGCGGCGGCGAATGCACCGACCAGCCCGGCGGCGCTGGTGGGCAGGTAGTAGCCACCGTGAACGGATTCGAGAGTCAGTTCCCCGCGCATCCAGAAACTCAGGATCCATGCGCCGAATGCGGTAGCGGCGGCGATGGAGACCAGCGTCAGCATGGTTCCGGCAAGTGGAATCGCGTGGTGCAGGCCCGCGCCGAGCAGCATCGCGGCGATGGGAAGCAACGCCGCAAGGGGGCCGTGCGCGAAATGCGTGAGCTGATGCGAGAGCAGTTGATCTGTGCGTGTGCCGCGATATACGTGGACCACGATCGTCGAGATCCAGGCGATCGCAGCGATCAGCCAGAACGCTTGCCCTAGCTCGAACGGCGCACCGAGCGCACTGGTCGCCACGGACCAAACCTGGGCGAGTCCGGCCAAGCCCAACGGGATGGCGAGTGTGTTCAGCGGGACACGTGTGCGCTCGGGTGTCGCAGAGCCGACGGGCGCGGCAGGCATTTGACCAGACATACGAATGTCTTCCTGACAGGGGGTAGCGGAACCCCGTCGCGGGACGACGGGGTCATTATTGACCTGAAAGTACAATACCGTAGTGGCTACGCTGTTCTCGTGGGTAGGCCGATGCAGTTCGAGAAGGGTGCGGCCGTCGACAAGGCGATGGACCTGTTCTGGCGGCAGGGGTATGCCGGAACGACGCCGCGGGAGCTGGCCGGCGAGATGGGGATCGGCAAGGGCAGTCTCTACAACACGTTCGAGAGCAAGCACGCGCTGTTCCTGCGTGCCCTCGGGCGCTACAGCGAGCGGCGACTCGAATACCTGACCGACTTGTTCTCAGCGCCGGGGCCGATCGGGCCGCGTCTCAAAAGCGCGATCGCCGTCCTTGCCGGCGTCGGTGAGCACCGACGGGGGTGCGTCATGGTCAACGCTGCCGCGGAACTCGGCGCCGCCGACGCCGAGGTGAATCGCATCGCGGACGATCTCTTCACGCGGATCGAAGCGGTATTTCGGCAAGCGATCGTCCGGGGTCAGGAGTCCGGAGAATTCGGCGTGCAGCGCGTTGCCGACGCTGCCGCTGGTCAACTACTCGCCTCCGTGATCGGGCTCAGCGTTCTCGTCAAGGCCGGAGGGCCGTCGGAACAGTTCACTGCGGTCCTCGACGACATCGTCGACGCATTGTGACGTCGAAAGGGGATCCACAACGGGACCTGGTAGGCGCGCTGGTCAGGCTGATGTGGTGAAGGGGTCGATGCCGGCCGCGACAGCGACTTGCCGGTAGGCGTCTGCCAAGTCGGTGAGACTTGCGTGTCTGTTCAAGCCGCTCGGGTTCGGGACCACCCAGACAGAGGCGCCGCCGAGAGGGTCCGGCTGACGCCCGACCCTGGCCCGTGGCTGGGCGAAGGCAGTTCGGTAGGCGGTGATTCCCAACACCGCCACCACTGTTGGAGCGATGCGTTCGACGCGCTCGGACAGCGCTACGGCTCCGGTGATGAGTTGTTCTGTGGTGAGTTCGTCCGCGCGCGCCGACGCTTCTGCTACCAGGGAGGTGATACCGACGCCACGCTCTTTCAGGTGTGCGAGGTCTTCGGGGCGGAAGCCCGTGGAAGCATCTATCCGCCGATCGACGATGCCCGCCCGGTGCAGTGCGGCGAAGAACCGATTGTTACCGCCGCCGAAGTGCGCCTGCACTGCGGCAGCGCGCAGACCGGGATTGATGCCGACGAACAACAGCTGTGTGCGGTTCCCGAGAAGGTCCGGCAGGCTCTGGCCGCGGAAAGATTCGAGGGCAGACCGACTGAACCGCATCATTGGACTGTAGTCCGGCGCATTCCGGCCGAGGGAAGCGGCGAAGTCGCCCGTGGAAGTGAGTCCGTACCGAAGAGAACACGTTCCAGAGTAATAACGATTACGCCCAGCTCCTTTTGCTTAAATGCCTGTTCATCAAGGGTTTTTCGGCAGCTGGCGCCAGGCTTCCCCGATTGAAATTACCATTTCTTTACCTACAATTGACCTTGTCATTGGTAGCGCGAGCGCGCACGGCGCTAGGGGGCAACGGGGCCATGGGGCAATCTCATTCAGGTCGGCACGCCGACGCGATCACAAAGCAGCGAACGGTCGGCGCAGTGCGCTCCGTCGAAGTCGGGGACCCCCGCCGCCGCTGGCCCGCGATAGCCGCCATCCTGCTGGTCGCTGTCGCCGTGGCGACCAACGCAACGGTGGGACTCATCGGCATCGAATCCGGTCGTCCCGAGAGCATCCGTTATCAGGCCGATGCCCACCGTGACCCGACCGGATGGCACAGCATCGACCCTCGCGGCTACCACCACTCCGATCCCGATCAGCGCCGCGCCGCCGAGCATCGCGACTACCAGCGCGAATATTTCAGGCAGCCCCGCGATCAAGCCGAAACGCAACGAGAAGACGGCGACAGTGCCCAAGCCTGGACTCCAAGGGGACGACCGAACGGCAACGGTTGGACGGTTTGCCCGCCTCGAGCGAGCCATTGCTGAATCGAATTCGCGCACAGATGGCGTCGACGATCGCGCCGACGCGCCCGCGTCCGCCAGTAGTCGCACTTCCATTGTCGACCGCACGCCGAGCACTGCCTGAACATCGCGGCATCGTCACGAACTGCACCCCGGCGTTCGCCCACCATGTGTCGAAGAGCGACATCGGCAGTGTGCGGACCTAGTCGAACGGGATTGTGGCGGTGGGAAGCAGCGATCGTGGGTCGTCCACGAGGAATTCCAGCGCCCCGCCGTGTTCGCTGCGTAGGACGAAGTCGTTGCCGGTGTGTGGCTCGATCCGCAGTTCCACTCGGGCGAGCTTGCTGTTGAGGCAGTAGCGGGTGGGGGCGGCCGGGTTCTGGTACGGCAGGATCACGAACTGCTCGCGGTGCGCGGTCATCGACAACATCGCCGTCGCGGCAGCACCGCGCATTCGTAGCCGCCAGCTCGGGAACGCCACATCGACATGTTGCCGATGTAGGTCGAACAGTCGGTCGAAGCGGTAGATCTCTGCACCATGACGGACCGTCATCACCGAGAAATAGGGACTCATGCGGTTGCCGATGGCCACGCGAGCGCTGGCCGCCTCGACATAGGCGACGGGCTGCTGTCCGGACCGCTCGGAGAATACGGCTTGGCCCCAGACGTACTGTCGACTATGTGCTGGACCCCAGTTGTGTCCTTGCATGCCGGACCACCCGTCCACTACCCACACCTCGCTGCCGATCGTGACGGTGCCGGAGCAGTGCACGACGGGAAACGGGGACACGACTTTGTTGGCGGGGAATCGCGATCGGCGTACCTTCGCCGCAGTCCCGATCAGGACAAAGGGCTCGGCGAGTCCGTCTTCGACGCGGTCGAAGGCGATGTCCCAGCGGACATCCTGCCCGTCTCGGTTGAGGTGTCCGCGCAACATACCGCCCTCGCCCGTGACAGCGAAGACTGTGTCGCCGATGGTGATCTGTTGGTTCCCGCCGGCGGAGATCACCGTCGCGTCACCGTAGTCGATGGTCCGCCATGCCGCGGCCGCGGTGTCACCGTCGAACACCGAGACCCACGCCTGGGCGAGGTTGCGTCCCGAAATCGAGGTCAGGAAGGTGGCTTTGATCCAGATCGCGCGTGGCGTGGTGGGGCAGTTGGCACGAAAGAACCATGATTCGACTCGGTTGGTTCCCAATTCGGCGACTGGGTCGTTCAAGCCGAAGGTGGTATGCATCCGGGAATCGTAGTTCTCGGCGACACGGGCAGGTACGAGGCGGCCGACCCGTCCCGAGGTGCCATCGTCAGTCCCGGGGAGTTTCGTGCCTGCGGCGGCCGTTCGGGACTGGTGGCCGGCGTTCAGGACTCCGGCGGGAGTATCGGCGGCGCGAACACTTCCTCCAACGGAGTCGGGCCGGTGTAGCGACGGCAGTTGCAGCCGACCCATTCCCGCAGTCCATGAGTGCCTTTGCGAGAGACCTCGACGTGACAAGTGCCTGTGGAACGGTCGTGCATCGCCAGGTCATGGCCGCAACCGCAGCGTGCGGAAAGTTTCTCCCGGGTCCGCACCCGATGCCGATGTCCGAACCGACCACATAACCAGCCCCCACCTACCAGGGCTGCACCGACCGCAAGGCTGAGCGGATCCAACATACTTGTAGGGTACGTATCGGCGATCTGTCCGTCGGGTTCCCGGCATTCCCGCCTTTTCGGTGCCCTGCGTCGGCAGGGATACCGAGGGTGGACGTGGCGCTGAATCGCGACGCCGCGGGCGAAATTGCGGTTCATTCGCCGCGGGTGTGCGTATGCTCGCGCCCATGCGACTGAGTACGCGCAACCAACTCGATGGCACCGTCGTCTCGGTCACCAGAGGCGAGGCGATGGCCGTCGTTCATGTCCGGCTGACCGGCGGAGAGGAGATCACCTCCTCGATCACCAGAGACGCCGCCGACGACCTCGAGCTCGCCGAAGGAACTCCGGTCAAGGTGCTGATCAAGTCGACCGAAGTCTCACTCGGCGTCGACTGAGCGGCGGTCTACCCGCGCCGCGGCGACTGCGCGGTCGTCAACTGCGCACTGCGGGTGGCCAACTGTGTCCGGTGACGATGCGGTGGATCAGTCGGGCTGCGGTACGTGCGGTGCGGTTATCGATGTCGAACTCGGGGTTGAGTTCGGCAACATCGCACACGACGAGCTTGCCGCTTGCTGTGAGTAGGTCGGTGACGAGCTGGATGCTCTCCAGCGGTACGCCGAAGGCCGCGGGGGCGCTGACGCCAGGTGCTAGCGAGGCGGGCAGCACGTCGAGGTCGATGGTGAGATAGACGAGGTCGACTCTGGCGAGAAAGTCCAGCACGAACCCCTGGATAGCGGTGGTGTTTCCGATGCCGCATTCGTCGTCGACGAGGTAGCGAACACCGAGGTGGTCGGCGGCGTCGAACAATGCTGCCGTGTTGCTCGGCTGGCTGATGCCGACAACCGCGTATTCGACGGAAGTACCCGCCGCGTCCGCCGCATCGAAGATCTGCCGAAATGGGGTACCGGAACTGGGCGCCTGGTCCGAGCGCAGGTCGAAATGGGCGTCGCAGTTGAGGATACCGATGCGTGGGCGCGTGGCCAGCAATGTCGAATCGGCCAGACCACGATAGGTGCCGAAGGCAACCTCGTGGCCGCCGCCGAGAACAACCGGGAAGTGCCCGGCATCGAGCGCGCCACACACCACGGAGCCCAGTGCGCGCTGGCCTTCCTCCAGATCATCGTCGACCATTACGGTGCCCGCGTCGAAAGCGCGGATCGGGCTGGCGAGCGCCATCGATGACAATGCCTGCCGCAGCGCGGACGGTCCCTTTGCGGCACCCCGGCGGCCCTTGTTCCGTTGCACGCCTTCATCGCTGGCGAACCCGATGAAGACGCACGCGCCGGGATCGGACCGAGTGGCATATGGTTCCACCACGTGATGCCAGCGCAAATGCTCCGCGCCGCGGCCATCGTCACGCCCGGTCCACGGCTCGTAGGCAGTCACCACGGGAATATGTCGCACGAGTGTCTCCTCGATCCTTATCGGTTGGCGGAATCGACCGCTGCACCAGCTCGCCATACCTGGTGAATCAGTGGGACTCCCGGCCGGTAGGCGAGATGCAGATAGGACGGTGCATCCAAGGCGATCGCATCCGCCTTCGCACCTGGGCGCAGCACGCCGATGTCGTTACGCCGCAGCGCACGTGCCCCGCCAGCTGTCGCGGACCATACCGCTTCCTCGGGTGTCATGCGCATGTCCCGGACCGCGATGGCGATGCAGAACGGCAGGCTCGTGGTGTACGACGTGCCCGGATTGCAGTCTGCGCCGAGCGCGACGGTGACACCGGCATCGATGAGCGCGCGTGCGTCCGGATACTTGTTACGAGTGGAAAAGTCCGCACCGGGAAGTAGTGTCGCCACCGTCGAGCTGTGTGCGAGCGCGTCGATGTCCGCTGTGGTGACGTAGGTGACGTGATCGACGGACGCGGCGCCCAGTTCCACCGCCAGTTGCACACCGGGACCGGTCCGCAACTGGTTACCGTGCACGCGTGGGACCAGCCCCTTCGCCATGCCGGCGGTCAGTACCGCGTGCGCCTGATCGCGGTCGAAGGCCCCGCGCTCGCAGAACACATCGATCCACTTGGCGTACGGTGCACACGCATCGATCATCTCGTCGCAGACCATTCGCACGTAGTCGTCGACACGGTCTGCGAACTCCGGCGGTGGGACGTGTGCGGCGAGCAGCGTGACTTCGTCGGTGAACTCGGCCGCGATCTTGGAGCTGCGTAGCTCGCTGTCCACCGACTGACCGTACCCCGTCTTACACTCGACGGTCGTGCTACCCGCGCGCAACGATTCATTCATCAACCGTCGGGTGTTGGCACGCAACTCGTCATCGGTGGCAGCCCGAGTCGCCGCGATCGTGGTACGAATGCCGCCGGCCGCATAGAGCGTGCCCGACATCCGTGCACCGAACTCATCGGCGCGTTCACCAGCGAACACGAGGTGCGAATGGCTCTCGACGAAGCCTGGTAACACCGCTCGCCCGCCGAGGTCGTGCCCGTAATCGCCACTCGGTGCAGCTCCGGACCGGCCGACCCACTCCACTATGCCGTCGTCGAAAACGACAGCAGCGTCACGGATCACGCCGAGCCGACCATCGCCGAGTCCGGGATCGTTCGTGACGAGGGTGCCGATCCCGGTGAGAACGGTGGAGGCCATGCCGTCAGCCCTCGGCCATCGGCACGCGCACACCCCGCTCTTCGGCGACATCGATGGCGTGCTGATACCCCGCGTCGACATGTCGAATCACGCCCATACCAGGATCATTGGTCAGCACCCGAGTCAGCTTCGCTGCGGCGAGTTCGGTGCCGTCCGCGATGCAGACTTGCCCGGCGTGGATCGAGCGGCCCATGCCCACCCCACCGCCGTGGTGGATCGATACCCACGACGCACCGGATGCAGTATTCACCAGGGCGTTCAAGAGCGGCCAGTCCGCGATGGCGTCAGAACCGTCTGCCATCGCCTCGGTCTCACGATACGGCGAGGCCACCGATCCCGAGTCCAGGTGGTCACGCCCGATCGCGATCGGCGCGGACAGTTCGCCGGAGGCCACCATATCGTTGAACTTCAGTCCGGCGAGGTGCCGTTCGCCGTAGCCGAGCCAGCAGATACGGGCGGGCAGACCTTCGAAAGCGACCTTCTCCCCTGCCATGTCGATCCAGCGCCGCAGGTGTGCGTTGTCCGGGAACAATTCCACGATCGCCTTGTCGGTGGCGGCGATATCCTTCGGATCACCCGACAGCGCCGCCCACCGAAACGGGCCGAGGCCCTCTTCGAACAGTGGCCGGATGTAGGCGGGCACGAAGCCGGGAAAGTCGAAGGCTCGGTCGTATCCAGCCTTTCGGGCCTCATCGCGAATCGAATTGCCGTAGTCGAAGACCTCGGCGCCGCGGTCGAGGAACCCGACCATCGCCCGCACCTGGGCGGCCATCGCGGCGCGGGCGTCCTCGGTGAACTTGGCCGGATCTTTGTCCGCCATCGTCTTCATGTCGGCGCAGTCCATACCGATCGGCAGGTAGGCCAGCGGATCGTGCGCCGAGGTCTGATCGGTCACGATGTCGATCGGCGCCTGCATCGCGAGTAATTGCGGGAACACCTCTGCCGCATTGCCCTCGAGTCCGATGGACAACGGACGATGGGCATCCCGAGCCGCGATGGCCAGCTGCAACGCATCCGCCAGGTCGACGGCCTTGGTGTCGAGATACTGGTGTGCGATCCGGCGGTCGATGCGGGTCACATCGCAGTCCACACAGATCGCGACACCACCGTTCATCGTCACCGCGAGCGGCTGCGCACCGCCCATCCCCCCGAGCCCGGCGGTCAGGGTGATCGTGCCTGCCAGGCTGCCGCCGCTGTTCGGTAACCGTCCCGATGCCGCCAACTTGCGCGCGACCGCGCCGAAGGTTTCATAGGTGCCCTGCAGGATGCCCTGGGTCCCGATGTAGATCCAGGAGCCCGCGGTCATCTGCCCGTACATAGTCAGGCCGAGGTGCTCCAGGCGCCGGAATTCCTCCCAGTTCGCCCAATCGCCCACCAGATTCGAGTTGGCGATGAGTACGCGCGGCGCCCATTCATTGGTACGGAACACGCCGACCGGCTTACCCGACTGCACCAGCATGGTCTCGTCGGACTTCAAGGTCTCGAGCGTGCGGACCATCGCGTCGAAGGCCTCCCAGGTGCGCGCGGCCTTACCGGTGCCGCCGTAGACGACCAGCTCGTCCGGGTGTTCGGCGACCTCGGGATCGAGATTGTTCATCAGCATGCGCAGCGCACCCTCTTGCTGCCAGCCGAGCGTGGTGAGATCGGTGCCGCGTGGTGCGGACACGTGGCGCGCGCCGGAGGTAGCCGTGGGCCGTGCGGTCATCGAGTTCTCCTTGTGGTCGCTGGGTCGACGGGGTAGATCATCGACGCGGGCGGATTGCTGGTGCGCCGCGCGAGTGGGTAGTACAGGGCCGCGGTGACGACGATGCCGATGATCCAGGAGATATCCGCGCCGCCGAGCTGTTCGGTGATCGGCCCGGTGTAGAGCTTCTGGGCGAGGAACGGGATCTGGGCGAGTACACCGATCACGTAGCACACTATGGCGGTGCTGTTCCAGCGGCCGTAACGTGCGTCTGGATCGTAGAGCGCGGGGACATCCACCTTCTCTTTCGAGATCAGGTAGTAGTCGGTGAGGTTGATGGCGCTCCACGGCGTGAAGACCATCAGTAGCACCAGCACGAAGTTCTTGAAGTTGTTCAAGAAGTCGGCACTGGCGCCGACCGCGATGACCACCGACACCGCGGTGAAGCCGACGATGTAGGCGGTGCGAGCGGCGGTGGAAATCTTGGACTGCCCATTGAACGCGGTCACCGTGGTGAGGATCGACATGAAGCCGCCGTAGGCATTGAGACAGTTGACGGTCAACTTGCCGACGAGCACCACAAGGTAGATCAGCGTCGCGACGACGGCGGGTCCGGCGAGGTTGCCGACGAAGCCGACCTGGTCACCCAGGAATGCCTTGCCCGCGGCGGCGGCGACCAGCGCACCGAAGGTCATCGCCCACTGCGACCCGATCACGCTACCCGCGAAGGTCGACCAGAATGTCGCACGAGCGTTCGTGCTGCGCGGCAGGTAGCGGGAGTAGTCCGCGACGTAGGGTCCGAAGGTCAACTGCCAGCCCGCGCCGAGCGAGATAGCGAGCAGGAAGGTGACGATGTCGAAGCCCTTGACCCCGACGACCGCCGAGACGTCGTATTCGGCGAACAGCCTGACCGCCAGGTAGGTGAAGCCGACAACACCGAGGACCGTCGCGATGCGCCCGACGATGTGGATGAGTTTGTACCCGGTCACCGCCACGAACGCGGTGAGCACACCGAAGATGACGATGCCGACGGTCGGACTATCGATGTGCAGGATCTTGTTGATCGCCTGGCCGGCGAGAACGCTGCCGGTGGCGGCGAACCCGAGATACATCAGCACCACGAGTATCAGCGGCAGCACCGCACCGAAGACCCCGAACTGGGCGCGGCTCGAAATCATCTGCGGAAGTCCGAGCTTCGGTCCCTGCGCGGAGTGCAGTGCCATGACCGCGCCGCCGAGGACATTGCCGATGAGCAGGCCCAGGATCGCCCAGATCGCATCGGCCCCGAACACTACGGCCAATGCGCCGTCGACGATCGCGGTGATCTGCATGTTGGCGCCGAACCAGAGGGTGAACTGACTGAACGGGGAGCCATGCCGTTCGTCGTCGGGGATGACGTCGATGGTGTGACGCTCCGGCGCGAGGACGACTTCGGATGGTTCGTCGATGGTCATAGGCCTGTCTCTCTTCCCGCGAGTCCGGCTGGTGCGGCGCGAGGTGTGCGGCCGATTCCGGCGATCTCGTGCGCACTGTGCGCTGGCTCACGTCTTCCATGAACAGGATGTATAGTCCTGTATAGACAACCTGATGTCAAGCGCGGCCGATCCTGCGCCGACGACATGGGATGATCACCGATGCAGTCGATGGATAAGGGGTTCGAATCGTGGCGATCGGGGACGCGGAACTCGCTGCGTTGTACAACGCAGCGGGGACCGATTCGGCTCCTGCCTATGAGCGCGTGAAGAATATCGTTGTCGCGCAGATCAATTCGGGCCAATGGCGCGAGGGTGACCAGTTGCCGTCGGAGAATCAGCTCGTCGCCGCGCTCGGCCTATCCCGCATGACGATCAATCGCGCGTTGCGCGAACTCACCGCCGACGGACTGATCGTGCGCATGATGGGCGTCGGCACCTTCGTCGCCCCGCCGAAAACCGCATCCTCGCTCTTCGAGGTGAAGAACATCGCCGACGAGATTCAGCGCCGCGGCCACCGGCACCGCACCGAGGTGATCTACGTGCGTGCGGAACCGGCCGACACGGCCGGCCCGATCATTCAGGATTTGCTACGTGGCACCGTCTTCCACTCCCTGATGGTGCATTTCGAAGATGACACACCGATCCAGGTCGAAGACAGATACGTCAACCCGGGCGAAGCCCCCGGATACCTCGGCCAAGACTTCACGCAGCAGACACCGAACAACTATCTGAGCGAAGTCGCACCCTTGGAGCGCGGTGAGCACATCGTCGAAGCAGTCCTCGGCAGCGCGGACGAATGTCACCTCCTGCGTATCAAGAGGTCCGAACCCTGCCTCTTGATACGTCGGCGGACATGGTCGGCACGTGGGCTGGTCAGCGTGGCCCGTTTGGTCCACCCGGGATCACGCAACAGGTTGGAAGGCACCTTCACGAGTCATTGAACCGTGGGGGTGTTGGTGTATCCGATCGGCGAAGTGTGGGGGTCTCCCTACTTGACCGGGCATGGCAACAGCCGAATTATGTATTGGGTCAGCATAATTCGACGGAGAAGATAATAATCATGCCGACTGCATCGCGGACATCATCGACATCCGGACAGCCCGTGCGACCGCCCGGACCGCGCGGCAAGGTGAGGTCGGCCTTCGCGTTTCAACGGTCCCCATTGACCTTTCTGTCCGAATTGATCGAGGAGTACGGCGACATCGTTTCTGTCGATCTCGTCGGAATGCCGTTCGTGTTGATCAACCACCCCGACGACGTCGATCACATACTCAAGCGGCACCAGCGCAACTACGATCGCGGCGGTCCGACCTACACCATGGCGCGCGCAATGTTCGGCAACGGTCTGTTCATGGCGGCCAGACCAGGCTGGCTGCGTCAGCGGCGACTTCTCCAACCAGCCTTCCACCGCTCGCGGATCGCCACCTTCGGCGAGCTCATGTCCGACACGATCGATTCCACCATGGACAGCTGGCAGCAGGTGTCGGCGCGCGGTGCGAACCTCGACGTGCGCTCCGAGATGAGCCGCCTGACGCTACGGGTGGTGGTGCGCGCTTTGTTCGCCATGGACCCGGCGGATGCCATGACCCGTCGCTTCACCGAGGCGGTCGCTACCGCGACCCGAGAGCTCTCGGCCTACCTGCGGTTTCCGCTGGTGCCGCTCGCTGTGCCGACTCCAGGGCATCGCCGTTTTCACGGAGCCTTGCAGGTGCTGGACGAGGTCACCTACGAGATCATCCGTCAGCACCGTGACGACGGCGCCGATCGGGGCAGTCTGCTGGCGATGATGATGCACGCCCGGGACGCGGACACCGGAGAAGGTATGACCGACGCGGAGCTTCGGGACGAGGTGTTCGCGATGCTGTTCGCCGGCCACGAGACCACGGCCAGCACGCTCACCTGGGTGTGGTATCTGATCGGACGACATCCCGCGGTCGAGCAGCGTCTGCGTGCGGAGATCGATCAGGTCCTGGGAGGTCGCCGCCCCACGATGGACGTCCTGCCTCAACTGGTGTATACCCGCCGCGTTATCGATGAGACGATGCGCCTGTATCCACCAGCCTGGCAGATATTCCGGAAGGCCGCCGAGGACGACGAAATCGGCGGCTATTCCATTCCCGCGGGGACCAACGTTCTGTGGTGTTCGTACCACATGCACAGGCACCGGAAGTATTGGAACGACCCCGAGCGGTTCGATCCGGACCGTTTCGACGAACGCGAGGGCGGAAGCGACAATCCGCCGGGCTATTATCCTTTCGGCGCGGGCCCCAGGCTGTGCATCGGGAACACGTTCGCCATGGCTGAGATGCAGCTCGCGATCGCGATGATTCTGCAGCGCCACCGGCTCGTCCCGATATCCGACAAAACTATCGAACCCAGTCCCCTGCTCACCCTGGGCGCCGCTCGCCCGCTCGTTGTCCGCCTCCAACCCCCAGCGGGAAGCTGACGGCGGTCTCCGAAGTACTCGAATCCCTGTGATGTTCCCGGCGGTCCGATGCTCGATGAACGTAGCGCGTTGACCGCGTGGGCGTGGACGGTTGTGAGCGGCGGAGTTTTCGGTGTGGTCAGCGGTGCCGCCCATCCGCGGCCCTGGATCGCGTTGGACCTACGACCGATGTGGTCGCGCCCGCGCGCCACGTGTTGATCGAACGGATCGCCGAGGCGCGTGGATCGTCGGGAGTACCCGGGTGATGTTCTGGTGGCCGGATACCAAATCGTTATCCAGGTCGCCGCGGTCCGCCGCGGGTGTGCGTAGTGCATCGATCGGTTCGCGGTGGTGAGCCGGTTGTCGAAGCTGGCTTGTCTTGTCAGGAAACAACACGAGATCTAGGTGGGGCGTGATCGACTGCGGCGCGCGACCACGACGTCCACGCGCTTGACCTGTGGATATAGTTATATCGAGGAGTATGGATAGTGGCGATTGCGCTCAGGGCGCCCGCCGAGTGCGCGAGTGTGCATCGAGCGCAACTACACAGTCACGGCGGGTCGGTGTCTGGTCTACGCATCGCGAAGTGGCGGCATATGTTCTTGGCTTCCATCCGCGGGAAGTCGGTGACCACAGACGAATGAGCCCGCATGGTAGACAGTCCGCACGCGGACCGCTTTCCCTCCACTGGTGGATGTAAGTTGGTTCGGGACCGGAAGTCGCATGCTTGCTGTGACGGAACGGTTTGCACCGCAACCGAATATGAGGTTGAGTACCCGTTCGCTCGCGAGTACGGGATCGATCTCGGGCTCGGCGCGGACACACCTGCACGGAACATACAGTTCAAAGCCGTAAACTCACCGGCCGACCAGGCTACTGTTTTTTTGGAGAGGAAAGGTCTTCGATTGTTCAGCCGTATCGCAATCGTCAACCGTGGTGAGGCCGCGATGCGGCTCATACATGCCGTTCGGGACTTGGTCGCGGAGACCGGGGCACGGATCGAAACCGTCGCCCTACATACCGACGTAGACCGCACCGCCACGTTCGTGCGCGAAGCGGATATCGCCTACGACCTCGGGCCCGCGTCCGCGCGGCCATACCTCGACCTGAAGGTGCTGGAGCGCGCCCTGGTGGAGACTAAGGCCGACGCCGCGTGGGTCGGTTGGGGATTCGTCGCCGAAGACCCGGCGTTCGCGGAACTCTGCGCGGAGATCGGAGTCACCTTCGTCGGACCGAGCGCGGATGCCATGCGCAAGCTCGGCGACAAGATCGGTGCGAAACTGATCGCCGAAGAGGTCGGTGTGCCGGTCGCGCCATGGAGTCGTGGCGCGGTCGAGACCCTGGAGGCTGCGCTCGAGGCAGCAGCGAACATTGGCTACCCGTTGATGCTGAAGGCGACCGCCGGTGGCGGCGGACGCGGCATCCGCGTGGTCACGAACGAGGCCGAACTCGCTGATGCGTACGAGCGCACCAGTCAAGAGGCCGCGCGGGCGTTCGGCAGCGGCATCGTATTCCTGGAGCGCCTGGTCACCGGTGCCCGGCACGTCGAGGTCCAGGTGATCGCGGATGGCCAGGGCACCGCATGGGCGCTCGGTGTCCGCGACTGCTCGGTGCAGCGGCGCAACCAGAAGGTCATCGAGGAGTCGGCGTCGCCCGTGCTCAGTGCCGCGCAGACCGCCGAACTCAAGACATCGGCCGAACGACTGGCCCTCGCGGTCGGTTACCGCGGCGCGGCGACTGTCGAATTCCTGTACCACCCTGGTGAGCAGCTGTTCGCGTTCCTCGAGGTCAACACTCGCCTGCAGGTCGAGCACCCGATCACCGAGTCCACCACCGGGTTCGACCTGGTCAAGGCGCAACTGCACGTGGCATCTGGTGGCCGGCTCGAGGGCGAGCCGCCGGTGGAGCGCGGTCACGCCATCGAGGCCAGACTGAACGCCGAGGACCCGGATCGCGACTTCGCACCCTCGCCGGGTCGTATCGCGTTGTTGGATCTGCCCGCGGGGCCGGGCATCCGGGTGGACACCGGAGTCAGCACGGGCGACACCATTCCCGCCGACTTCGACTCGATGATCGCAAAGATCATCGCCTACGGCCGTGACCGAGACGAGGCACTCGGCCGGCTGCGTCGGGCGATGGCGCAGACAACGGTGATCATCGAGGGCGGCGCGACAAACAAGAGTTTCGTGCTCGACCTGCTCGACCAGCCCGAGGTGATCGACGCCAGCGCGGACACCGGCTGGATCGACCGTGTCCGCGGCGAAGGCAGGCTCGTCTCGCACCGGCACTCCGCTGTCGCGCTGACGGCGGCTGCCATCGAGGCCTACGAGGAGGAAGAACGCGCCGAGCGGCAGCGGCTGCTGTCGACGGCGTTCGGCGGACGCCCGCAGGTTCAACACAACAGCGGCCGACCGCTGGATCTCGAGCTGCGTGGCGTCGGCTACCGGGTGCGCGTCGCTCGAGTAGGCGCGCATCGGTTCCGCGTGGGTGTCGAAGCGGGTGACGACATTCGCACCGCCGACATCGAACTCGACCGATTCGACCGGCACACCGGGCAGATCGTCGTGAACGGCGTGCGATACCGCCTCGTCACCGGCACGTACGGGTCGGTCCACCTGGTCGAGGTGGATGGCGTGACGCACCGGGTCAGCCGCGCCGAGGGCGGTGTGGTCCGCTCACCCGCGCCTGCGCTGGTCGTCGCTACGCCATTGCAGGTCGGTGCCGAGGTCGAAGCAGGCGCGCCGGTGCTGGTGCTGGAGAGCATGAAGATGGAGACGGTGCTACGGGCGCCGTTCAAGGCGCGGCTGAAGGAATGCGCCGTATCGGTGGGCACCCAGGTGGAGACCGGTGCACCACTGCTGCGGCTGGAGCCGATCGCTGACGAAGACGAAACCGAGGACACCTCGGCTGCGGTGCCCGTCGAGCTGGATCTGCCCGCTGCGCCCGGGCCGGTGCCCGCGTGGGAGAGCACCACGCGCGGCCGAGAGGACCTGCGCAGTTTGCTGCTCGGGTTCGACGTCGACCCGCACGACGAAGGCCGGGTGCTCGACGATTACCTCGCCGCGCGCCAAACGGCTCTCGATGACGGCCACCGGTCGATGGTCGGCGAACTCGAACTTCTCGACGTTTTCGCTGATCTCGCCGAGCTGAGTCGCAACCGGCCCGCGGCCGAGGATGGCGGCGCTGCCGGCCATGTGCACAGCGCCCGCGAGCATTTTCACATCTACCTGCAGAGCCTCGACGTCGGGCGGGCCGGGCTGCCGGAGAAATTCCAGGCCAAACTGGCCAAGGCACTCGGCCACTACGGTGTCACCGAGCTGGAGCGCTCCCCCGATCTCGAAGGTGCGGTTTTCCGGATCTTCCTCGCCCAACAGCGTGCCGGCGCCGCGGCCACGGTTGTCGCGACCTTGCTGCGCGCATGGCTGCGGGGGCCGCTGCCGGATGAGACGGCGCGCGAGTCCGTCGGTGTCGCCCTCGAGCGACTGGTCGCTGCCACGCAGGTCCGCTTCCCCGTGGTCGCCGACCTAGCGCGCGGCGTGGTGTTCGCTTGGTTCGGCCAGCCGCTACTGCGCCGCAACCGTGCCCGGGTGTACGCCGACGTCCGCAACCACCTGCGCCATCTGGATGCACATCCGGACGCGTCGGACCGCACCGAACGCATCGCCGCGATGGTGGGTAGCACCGAACCGCTGGTGCGGCTGCTCGGTCAGCGGCTTGTCCGCGACGACCTGGACAACGCGATCATGCTGGAAGTGCTGACTCGGCGGTACTACGGCAACAAGGGGATTACCGCAGTTCGCACTAGCGAGATCGATGGCTGCACGTTTGTCGTCGCCGAGCGTGCGGGCGCGAGCGTGGTCTCCGCCGCAGTGCGTTTCGAAGCGCTGGGCAGCGCGTTGAGTCGCCTGGCGGAGTTGGCCGTCGGCGAGGACGCCATCGACGCCGACATCTACGTCGCCTGGGAGAAGCAGCCGGAGGACTTCGCCGCGATGGCGGCCGCGCTGCACGACGTCGTCAACGCGCACCTGTTGCCGAATCAGGTGCACCGGATCACCGCGACCGTGGCTGGCAGCCGTGGAGCGGTGATGCACCACCACTTCACCTTCCGAAGGTCGGCCACCGGGATGACCGAGGAGCGGCTGATCCGCGGCTTGCATCCGTACATCGCACAGCGGATGCAGCTGGAGCGGTTGAGCAAGTTCGACCTCACCCGGCTTCCGTCGTCGGACGAGGAGGTTTACCTCTTCCGATGCGTGGCGTGGGACAACCCGTCCGACGACCGCCTCGTTGCGTTCGCGCAGGTGCGCAACCTGACCGAGTTGCGCGAACACGAAGGCCGGCTCCTCGCGCTGCCGACCGCCGAGGACACCATCGCCACCTGCCTCGACTCGATCCGCCGGGCGCAGTCGCAGCGGCCGTCGAAGAACCGGTTCAACACGAACCGTATCGTTGTCTACGTCTGGCCGCCGAGTGATATCACCCGTGCCGAACTGGACACGATCGCCGAGCGGGTACTGCCGACCACCGCGGGTGCCGGGCTGGAGGAGATTCTGTTCATCGCGCGGCAGCGCGACCGAAAGACCGGCGAGCTGACCAAGATCTCGGTACGCATCTCCTTCGATGCCATGGGCAGCGCCGAACTGACCGTCGGCGAGCCGCCGGTCGAACTGGTCGAACCGCTCGACGACTACCGGTTGAAGGTGCTGCGCGCGAGCAGCCGCAATACGGTGTACCCGTATGAGTTGACCGGCAGGCTCGGCACCTTCGTCGAGCACGATCTCGACGACAACCACGTGCTGGTGCCGGCCGACCGGCCGAAGGGACAGAACACTGCCGCGATCGTCGCGGGCGTGGTCACTACGCCGACCACACGGCATCCGGATGGCGTCACCAGGGTCATCCTGCTCGGCGACCCGACGAAGTCGCTCGGCGCGCTGTCGGAGCCGGAATGCCGCCGCGTGATCGCCGCACTGGATCTGGCCGAACAGATGCGGGTGCCGCTGGAGTGGTACGCGCTGTCCTCTGGCGCCAGGATCTCGATGAGCTCCGGCACGGAGAACATGGACTGGGTGGCTGCGGCACTCAAGCGCATCGTCGAGTTCACTCAGGACGGCGGCGAGATCAACATCGTGGTCGCGGGCATCAACGTTGGTGCGCAACCGTATTGGAACGCCGAGGCGACGATGCTCATGCACACCAAGGGCATCCTGGTGATGACGCCGGAATCGGCGATGGTCCTCACCGGTAAGCAGTCGCTGGACTTCTCCGGTGGTGTTTCGGCCGAGGACAACTTCGGCATCGGCGGTTACGACCGGGTCATGGGCCCGAATGGTCAGGCGCAGTACTGGGCGCCCAACCTGACCGCCGCGCGGGACGTGTTGATGTCGTACTACGACCACTCGTACGTGGCACCCGGCGAAGACACACCACGGCGGGCGAGCACAACTGACCCGGTCGACCGCGACATCTCCGAGTTCCCGCATGTCATCGAGGGCAGCGATTTCACCACAGTCGGTGAGATCTTCTCCGCCGAGGCCAACCGGGACCGCAAGAAGCCGTTCGATATCCGGACCGTGATGCGCGCGCTGTCCGACCAGGACCACCCGGTCCTGGAACGCTGGGCGGGTATGGCCGACGCGGAGACCGCGGTGGTGCAAGACATGCATCTCGGCGGCATGCCGGTGTGCGCGCTCGGCATCGAGTCGCAGTCGGTGCAACGGCGCGGTTTCCCGCCCACCGACGGCCCGGACGCTTACACCGCGGGCACCCTGTTCCCACGGTCTTCGCAGAAGGCAGCCCGAGCCATCAACTCGGCCAGTGGTAATCGGCCGCTGGTGGTGCTGGCGAATCTGTCCGGCTTCGATGGCTCGCCGGAGTCGATGCGGAAACTGCAACTGGAGTACGGCGCCGAGATCGGCCGTGCGATCGTGAACTTCCGCGGACCCATTGTGTTCTGCGTGATCTCGCGATATCACGGCGGCGCGTTCGTGGTGTTCTCGAAAGCGCTGAACCCGAACATGACCGTGCTCGCGTTGGAGGGATCGTTCGCGTCGGTGCTCGGCGGAGCCCCCGCCGCAGCTGTGGTGTTCTCGGGAGACGTCAACGTTCGCACGGCCGCTGATTCTCGTGTCCGGGATCTCGAGACCCGTGTCGCGGCCGCGTCCGGGGCCGATCGCGGCGCGTTGAAAGCGGAACTCGACGAACTCCGCTCGACGGTCCGTGCCGAGAAACTCGGCGAAGTGGCGACAGAGTTCGACGGCGTGCACAACATCCAGCGTGCCGTCGAAGTCGGCTCCGTCGACGCCGTCATCCGTGCCGCCGAGCTGCGTCCACGCATCATCGAGGCCATCCAGGCTCGGCTGCCGTAACCGATCATTGGCCCAAGATCTGTCTAGGCAGATCTTGGGCCGCGTTCTCGGGCCCGTGGGCCTCGGTCGTCCGCAGGGGTGTACGGAATGGTGAGGGCGCTGTTCTCATCCACTCGGATCGCGCGACCGAGCTGCGGAAAGGCACGCTGGGCACAGTCGACGCGTTCGCAAACCTTGCACCCGGCGCCGATGGGTACTGCGGTGCTGGGGTCCTCGATGTGGAGTCCATGGGAGTAGACGAGTTTGCCGGCATAGGCGAGGTCGCAACCAAGCCCGATCGCGAAGTCACGTTTGGCGGACAGGTAACCGGGACTGCTCTCGTCGGTGGTGCGCGCGAGCCATAGGTAGTTACGTCCATCCGGCATTTGTGCGATCTGCGTGCGGATTCGGCCCGGGGTGGCGAATGCTTCGTGTACGACCCAGAGCGGACAGCTGCCGCCGACCCGGGAGAAGTGAAATGCGGTGGCCGATTGTCGTTTCGAGATGTTTCCCGCGCGATCGGTGCGAACGAAGAAGAACGGCACACCACGCTGGTCGGGTCGTTGCAGGGTAGACAGTCGGTGGCAGACGGTCTCGAAGCCGACCTCGAATTTGCTCGCCAGCAACTCGATGTCATAGCGCAGGGTTTCCGCGGCGTCGTGAAATTGCGTGTACGGCAAAATCAACGCTCCGCCGAAGTAGTTGGCCAAGCCGATGCGCAACAAGCCACGGGATTGGGCGGGCAGGGTATCCGCGCGTGCGAGTAGGGCGGCGATCGTATCGCCTTGGGTGAGATATGCCAGCTGCGTGGCGAGTTGGAAGGCGCGTTGGCCGGCCGCCAGTCGTCGCGCGAGGGTGAGGATTCTGGCGGCTGGGTCGTAGGTCCGTTTGGGGCCGGGCCGATCGGGGGCATCGGTGCGGATCGCCACGGCGATGTCGTGTTCTTCGCGAAGCAGGCGAGCCAGTTGCAGGTCGAGGCCGCCGAGGGTGAATCGGTTGCGGGCGAACAACTCTTCGGCGGCGCCATCGAGTTCCGGAATATGATTGCGATGGTCGTAGAAGAAATCGCGAACGTCCTCATACGGCATCGCGGTCATCGGCTTATGCACACTGCTCTCGATCCCGGCGGAGAAGCGCTCGAGTTGTTCGGTGGCGCCGCGCAGTCGTCGGTGCAGGCCTACGAGAACCTGGGCTGCGGCGGGAACGCGAGAAACCAGGTCGTCCAGTTCGGTGGTGGAGATCGTGGCGCCTTCCGGATCTTCGGCGAAGACCTCGTGCAGGTCGGCGATCAGGCGCGCATCGGTGTCCGCCGAGAAGAACTTCATGTCCAATTCGAACGTCGCGGTGAGCCGTAGCAACACCGGCACGGTAATCGGACGCTGGTCATTCTCGAGCTGATTGACATAGCTGACCGACAGATCGAGTGCCTTGGCAAGCCCGGACTGGGATAGGCCCCGTCCCTCGCGCAACGCGCGCAACCGCCCACCCGCATACATCTTCTGCACACCCAAATCTACATCAACGATTTATGCAATATTCGCAAATTTGCCGATGGCATTCCGCAAAAATAGGCATTTACGATGGGTTATTGCAGATAGCGAACATGTGTAGTGTGCGAATTGTCTCGACAGTGACCGACGTCTGGAGGATTCGACGGTGAAGAATCATCTCGTCCGCACCCATCGCTCCGCTGAGCAGTTCCCTCGCGACGAGCACCTCGCGTGGCGCATCGCCGAGGTCGCCGCGGATTCGGTCGAGGTGACGCCGGAGGCGGCGGAGATGATCATCAACCGGATCATCGACAACGCCTCGGTCGCGGCAGCGTCGCTGACCCGTCGCCCGGTGGCCAATGCGCGCGCCCAGGCGCGGGTGCATCCGCATTCCCCTGGTTCGACCGTGTTCGGCGTCGATGGCCGCTACTCCCCGGAATGGGCGGCCTGGGCCAATGGAGTCGCGGTGCGTGAACTGGACTTCCACGACACCTTCCTCGCCGCCGAGTATTCGCATCCCGGTGACAACATTCCGCCGATCTTGGCAGTAGCTCAGCACGCCGGACGCAGCGGTGCCGATCTGATCCGCGGGTTGGCAACCGGCTATGAGATCCAGATCGACCTGGTGCGCGCAATCTGCCTGCACGAGTACAAGATCGACCACATCGCCCATCTCGGTCCGTCAGCCGCCGCGGGTATCGGCACGCTACTCGGGCTGGACACCGAGACGATCTACCAAGCGATCGGGCAGGCACTGCACACCACCACCACGACCCGGCAGTCACGCAAGGGCGAGATCTCCAGCTGGAAGGCCTACGCTCCGGCGTTCGCGGGCAAGATGGCCGTCGAGGCCGTCGACCGAGCACTACGCGGTGAAGGTGCGCCAGCGCCGATCTGGGAGGGCGAGGACGGCGTGATCGCGTGGCTGCTCGGCGGTCCGGACAGGGAGTATTCGGTGCCGCTGCCGGGTCCGGGTGAGCCGAAGCGAGCCATCCTGGACTCCTACACCAAGGAACATTCCGCGGAGTATCAGAGTCAGGCGCCGATCGATCTGGCCCGCCGGATGCGCGACCGGATCGGGGATCTCGATCAGGTCGCCTCGATCGTGTTGCACACCAGCCAGCACACGCATGTGGTGATCGGCACCGGTTCGAACGATCCGCAGAAGTTCGATCCGACCGCGTCGCGGGAAACGCTCGATCATTCGGTGATGTACATCTTCGCGGTCGCGTTGCAGGACGGTACCTGGCATCACGAGCGGTCCTATGCGCCTGAGCGTGCCCGACGGCCGGACACCGTGGCACTGTGGCACAAGATCTCCACCGCCGAGGATTCGGAATGGACCCGTCGCTACCACTCCGCCGACCCGGCCGAGAAGGCTTTCGGTGCTCGCGCCGAGGTGACCTTGCGTAGCGGTGAGGTCATCGTCGATGAACTGGTGATCGCGGACGCGCACCCGCTCGGTGCTCGTCCGTTCTCCCGTCCGCAATACATCGCCAAGTTCCGCACCCTCGCCGAGGGCGTGATCGACCGCGCTGAGCAGGAAAGATTCCTCGAGACCGCGCAGCGCGCCAGCGAACTGAAGCCCGCAGAACTGGGCCAACTGACCTTCGCTGTGCCCGGCGAGGTGCTGGCCCGCGCACCGAAACTGTCGAAAGGACTGTTCTGATGACCGGCCCACTCGCTGCTGCCACCGCGGCGGCCGATAAGCGGATCGCTTTCCGTGCCGGATTGGCCTCGGACAAGATCCAGCGGTTCCCCGGCGCCTTCAATCCGTTGGTGGCCAAGCTGATCCAGGAGATCGGTTTCGAAGGGGTCTATGTCTCCGGTGCGGTGGTCTCGGCCGATCTCGCGCTCCCTGATATCGGATTGACGACATTGAGCGAGGTCGCCGATCGCGGGCGGCAGATCGCAAGCGTCACCGATCTGCCGGTGCTCATTGATGCCGATACCGGATTCGGTGAACCGATGAACGCGGCCCGGACCGTGACGATTCTCGAGGACGCGGGGATAGCAGGCTGCCATCTCGAAGATCAGGTCAACCCGAAACGATGTGGCCACCTGGACGGCAAAGCGGTCGTCCCGACCCAGGAGATGGCGCGGCGGCTGCGCGCGGCTGTAGCCGCGCGGCGTGACCCGAATTTCGTAATATGTGCCCGGACCGACGCCGCGGGCATCGAGGGTATCGAAGCCGCCATCGAACGCGCGAAAGTCTATGCCGACACGGGCGCGGATCTGATCTTCGCCGAGGCGCTCGCGGGTCCGGCAGAGTTCGAGAAGTTTCGGGCAGCGGTCTCGATTCCGTTGCTGGCCAACATGACCGAGTTCGGAAAATCCGAACTGCTCTCGGCGAACACACTGCAATCGTTCGGCTTCAACGCGGTGATCTACCCGGTTTCTACCCTGCGCCTGGCGATGTGGGCCGCCGAGTCCGGATTGCGCGAGATCTTCGCGGAAGGGACCCAAGCGGGCCTGCTCGGCCGGATGCAGCACCGTAGCCGGCTCTACGAACTGCTCGGTTATGAGCGTTACAGCGAATTCGATTCCGACATCTTCGATTTCTCCCTGGGAAGGAATCAGTGATGACAAATATCGTACCGACGATCTACAAGGGTCTCGCCGGTGTCGTCGTCGATACGACTGCTGTCTCGAAGGTGGTGTCGGAGACCAACTCGCTGACCTACCGGGGTTACGCCGTGCAAGATTTGGCCGCGCGGTGCAGCTTCGAGGAGGTCGCCTTCCTTCTGCTGAACGGTGAACTGCCCTCCGTCGCCCAGTTGGAGCGGTTCTGTCAGCAGGAACGCGCAGCGCGGCGCGTGGATCGCTCGCTGTTGTCGCTGGTGGCGAAGATGCCGGAGAACTGCCACCCGATGGATGTCGTGCGCACCGCGATCAGCTTTCTGGGTGCGGAGGACCCCGCCGAGGACGACAATTCACCGGCAGCCAACAGGAGCAAAGCATTGCGTATGCTTGCGGTGCTGCCGACAATCGTGGCCGCCGATCACCGGCGCCGACACGGCCTGGACCCGATCGCGCCGCATTCTCACCTCGGATATGCCGACAATTTTCTGAACATGTGTTTCGAGAAGATCCCGTCCCGGGAACTGGTGAAGGCCTTCGAGGTATCGCTGATCCTCTATGCCGAGCACAGTTTCAACGCCTCGACCTTTGCCGCCCGCGTCGTCACCTCCACACTGTCCGACATCTACAGCGCCGTCACCGCGGCTATCGGTGCCTTGAAAGGTCCGCTGCACGGCGGCGCCAACGAAGCGGTCATGCACGACCTGCTCGACATCGACGACCCGGCCCGTGCTGAGCAATGGCTGTCCGACAAGCTCGCCGAGCGGCAAAAAGTGATGGGCTTCGGGCATCGGGTGTACAAGAACGGCGACTCCCGAGTGCCCACGATGAAGAAGGCGTTCGACGAAATCGCCGCCGTGACCGGCGGCCAGAAGTGGGTGCAGATATACGAGGTGCTCGAACGCGCCATGGCCGACGCGACCGGAATCAAGCCCAACCTCGACTTCCCTACCGGTCCCGCCTATTACCTTCTCGGATTCGATATCGAGATGTTCACTCCGATCTTCGTGATGAGCCGCATCACCGGGTGGGCCGCGCACATCATCGAACAGGGCGAATCCAACGCGCTGATCCGGCCTTTGAGCGAATATATCGGCGTGCCACAACGTTCCATTGCCTGAATACCGACCTATCTCGGACCCTGGTCCACGAGTCTGTGCGAACAGCGCTGCGGGCCGAGCTGCGCATGAGGTCGCAGCGACAAGCCGGGGGTTGAGGAGTAGATCCGCCCGATCCAGCGTCAAGCGTGGCACATCGAACGGAGTTGGCCTGTAGGTGAGTTCGTGTCGTCGTGACCGATGAGGGCGGCTACGGCCGGTTCGGGCCCTCGTACCCAAGAATGTTTGCTTCCGGTAGCGCCGTACAGGTTCTCGGACTCGCAATGACAGGATCAGCCATCAACGGTCGGGCCGGTGATTGGTTGGCGGATATTCGCCGCGCAGCGGGAGTGGGTGCGCAGGTTGGGGTTACCGGTTGAGCTGCTCCAGCAATTGTTCGTAACGGTTCGCGTTGTGGAAGTTACCGGGGGTGAAAGGCGCAGGCTCGCCGTCGACTTCGATGTAGCGCTGCTTCAGCCGATCCAGTCCGAACGCCGTCACCGGATCAATCTCCGGGGCTGATCGAATCCGGCTCTCCCACTGCCCGTATTGGTGACTTCCTTCTCGGACAGACCTTGTATAGTCGGGCAGGGAACTGTAGAGATCCTTGTTGAATTCGTTGAGCGCAGCAGGTCTCAGGCCGTCCCGCTCCAGTGACCAGTTCATGGCCTGCCGGGACCACCGGCCGCTGTCACCCATGAGCCATGGATGGATGCTGACGAGGCGTCGCTGTAGTTCTGCAGCGACGCCGTAAGCGTCGTAACCCGGTCCCCTTGTTGCGTTGTTGTACCAGTCGGCCACCGAATGTAACTCGGTGCGAAAGTCATGGAATCTCGGATAGATAATAATGCCGTGTTCGCGCACTACCGGGCCGGATACGAACGCCAACAGCGGATCGCGGTCGATTGCGGCCTTCTCCGAATCGGTCAAAGGTCGGTCCAGCTCACGGAACCAACGGGCTCCTTCCTGCCCTGCATGCCTCGGTTCCATCACGAGTCCATATTCCCCCACCTCGAAGGGAGGTGGAACGTAGGAGAGCAACGGATTGCCTTCGATCGCCGCGATCTCGTCAGCGTTCAGCGGCTTCGTCGGCACACCCCACCCCTTGCCGCGCCCGTCGGTGAGTACACCACCCCATTCAGGGTTATCGGTATGCATCTGAAATCGTCTGTGCAGGTCTTGCATAAAGTCGACGGTCAATGGTCGGCGGCCGAATTTCCGAGCGGCGAGCCGAGCTTCCAGATGCCCAGCCCACTCGGCTTTTCCGAATAGAATTTCCGGTCGCGGTTGGCCGGAGACGAGGGCGATGTCCAGGAACTTCCGGTCGATGAACAGTCTGGCCTCCAGCGCTCGCTGAGCGTCGGTGCGTATGCCGAGTTCTGATTCGAGCCTGCGGATTGTGGTGTCGATCGGGCTGTCGGTCCCGCCGTCATGATGAGCGGCCGCTACTGGTCGAGGACCGTCTTCGACAGTGTGGGATGACCGTTCCGCATCACGCGCGCTCGCCGCGATCTGCTGCCGACCGTGCTCATCGGTGCCTTCATACTCGCGTATCGCGTGGCGGAACTCACCAGCCTTGCCCTCGTACCTGTCATGCAGGTGACCAGCAACCCGGCGACTGAGCAGTTCATCCAAATCGTCCCGCAATCGCCGCAACAGCGCATTGAGCTCATTAGCAAAGAAACCGCTCACCCCAGACCACTCCGGTCACCGCAACCGGCGTTCGAGCACGAAACTCATGCCCGCCCGGGCAGCCGACGCGCGGCTGGGTCGCTGTTGGCTTGATAACGTCGCAGTCCTTCGTCGGACACACGTGCGTACTTCGCGAGGCTTCGCACCGAGGTGTGACCCGACAGCCTCATCAACACTGGTGTCGACGCGCCCTCCCCGGCGGCGTGGGTCAGCCGTGAATGCCGCAGCCGGTGCTGCGTGCGCGGTCCAGCGTCGTAGCGGGCGGTGTGGGCCTCGAGCAGCTCACCGGCGGGGCGGTAGGACAGCCGTGCCCGCCGTGTCGTCGGGTCGATATCGTTGCAGGCCACCGATGGGCGGGCCTTGCGGTCGGTGAAAAACAGCGGACCGGAGTTGCGACCTGCCAGCATCCGAGGCGACAACCGCGCGGTGCCGGTCTGCCACGCGATGATTTCCCGTCCCCCGCGCTCGCGGGTCACCACCGAACACCGGTTCGCCGTGTCGAGATCGGGCACATCCAGCATCAACACCTCCTCGGCGCGCCGAGGATTCACACAGCAGGTGCCACAACACCCGTTTCCGCGACACCGCATCCGATCCCAGGATTTGCTCGACCCGGTCGCGGCTGAACGCCTTACTGGTCTCCGGCGGCACGGGCCGCGCCCGCAACCGCGCCAACAGATCACCGACCAACCAGCCCTGCGCCCGCCATTACCCACACGCCGACGCCAGCGCGGTCAACCGAATGGTGAACGTCTTCGCCGACTTGTCACCCCACACGAACGTGAACCAACCACTCACTCGATCCGGCTCGGAGTCCAGCAGCGCCACATCCGTGTCCGCCCCGAAATCGGCCACCAGCCGATTCAGTGCCGCCGCGCACGTCGCGCGCGTAATTGTGCACCGTGATCGTCGCCAAGTAGATCCGCACCGCATCCGCCACGCCAGCCACCCGCCACTCACCGGTGTCGGCAGCCTTTGAACCCGCCCCATCTGCTGCTCCCTAGATCTACCGCACATAGTTTCCCGAGTCGATCCCGCCGGAAAGGTTGCATCGAGCCAGGACGACTCTGAAGTTACCGCATATAGTTTGCCACTATCCGCGGTAACTACTCAGCGCCGGCTTGGGTTGATTGCTCCTCGCCCGCCAAGCCGAGGGGCGATGCGCCTATGTCATTGAGGGGGCATCGAACGACGCTCTCGAACTGCACGTTATGCGCGAACTACTGGCTCGCAATCACGAACTTGTCATGTTGTCTCGAGATCCGACCGCGCTGGATCGCGTCGCGAGGTACTCGACCTCGTGGGAGAGCCACCGCAACTGATCGATGCGCTTCCTCGTCGGATCCGGACCTTCAGTCGGACGTGTCGTTGCCGCTGCTCGGCCTGCCCCGCAGTATCTTCCGGGCTTTGGCCGATGAGATCGGCGCGATCTGGCACCGTGCCGGCGATATCGAACTGCACGACAATCTGGACGCTCTGGCTGTTCTGGCTCATCTTCGACAGATTTCGCTGTGACGCTGAAGCGTACGGCGCGATTGGTCGGATTCGAAAAGCGAAAAGCGACCGGCGAATGATGATCGCCGGTCGCTTACCTGCCGAACGCTGCTTCGGCGGGCTCGTGGCTTATCGGTCGGGGGACGGGTCGACCACCCAGCTTCCGGCTGAGTCCGGCGAGTCATTGAAGAAGTATTCGCGGATTGAGGCGAATATGACATCTCGTGCGATCAGTCCGTCGTCGTCATGATCGAGTCTACGGATGATCTCGTCGATCTCGGGCTGCGAATGGTTCAGCAGCGAGGCCGCCCAGAGGGTGAACTCGGTCGCGGTCAGTTTTCCGTCGCGGTCGGCGTCCGCGATGTCCAGAGCCGCGTCGATCAAGGGAATATAGTCCTCTTCGAACGAGTCGACTGTTTCCAGCGAGCCCGACAGGGACGCTTCCTTGAACTCGGCTTCACTGACCTTGCCGTCGTTGTTCGCGTCACACTGTGCAACCAGCCGATCCCACAGCGCGAAATTCAATTCCGCGACGCGTTGCAACTCGGGGTCGTCGGGTTTTCGGCCGAACGCGTCTCCCATGCGTTCGACTGCCAGTGCGAAATCACGGCGTTCGATAACGCCGTTTCCGTCCACATCATAGGCCTGGAAGCGTTTCGCGAGTTTACGATCTAGAAAATCGGAAATCATGCTGGGAAGCGCTTTCTCTCTTGACATTTCAGTCTCGGAGCGGTCTCGTTCCGTCGCGACCGACGTACCGTTCCAGCATATCGAGGACCGGGGCGAGCGAGCGGCGGAACGGCGGAATAACAGTGCTGTGTCGGCGGGGTGTCGTGTCGCGTCAATTTCCTGGTTTCGGGCGATTTCAGGAACGACTGCGGGCGTGCGCGATTCGGCCACGCGTCGCGGCAGTAAGGACCGCCACGACCATGACGGTGATGAGTTGCAGCACGTTCCATGCCACGTGGTCGCTGACAGGCACTGCCAACGGGGGTTGGTACGTGGTGACCGCCGGGCTCCGCGGCGTGATCGGCGGTAGCGGTGGTGCAGTCGGTGCAGGCAACGGTGGAGTGGGAGGCGGCGCAAGCATCGGCGTGCCCGGCTGCGGCCCGAGTTGCAGTGGAAGATAGGGATTGGGAATCGGAGCGCCTGGCAGCAGCAACAAGCAGGTCAGCAGCCCGCTCCCAGCGGCCGCGCTGCCTACTGCCGCGCTCCCGAGTGCGACCCGTGGCCACCAACTCGCGGTTGCCGATCCAAGGGTGATCAGGACGCTGCCGGCGACGGCGCTGCCGGCGCAGGCCGTCGCTACGCTGCCGGAGTCGAGGCCGAGCGCATCGCTCGAGCCCGTCGGTGCGGCCTCCGCGGCGCTGACCGCCGGACCGAGTGCCAGTGGGCTGCCCGTGCTTTCCGAGCCTTCGGTCGAATCCGATCGCGGTACGAAACTCCCGGTGGCAGGAGGTGTCGTAGGGAGAGGAGGACCGAGTGCCAACTCGGGACCGACAGAGTCGGCAGCTGTGTGGGGCGGGGCACCGGCCATTGCACTCCCGGAGGTGAGATCACCCAGCGACGGCCATGCCGTCGGATCGGCCGCCGCCGGTGGTGCTGCTGCCATCAGCAAGGCTGCGGCGGTGCATGGGACGAAGACCAATCCGGCTGTCACCCTGCGAATTCGCGTGATATCGAGCGGCGCTGCCATGTCTGCGAGCCTCGGCTGTCTCATACTCGGAGGCCCACTCAGTTCGCGTGTCCGAAACGGGACAACGCCAGTTCGAAGGCATCCCGTGGAACGACGCTGCCGCCGGAGAACGGTCGATCGAGGTTGTAGATCGCAAGGATCACCCAGCCGACCACGACACCGAGCACAGCGGTGGTGAAAATATTTCGGCGGGTGATGTCCTGGCCTGTCAGCACCATACCGAGCAGCAACAGGGCGGTGGCGAACCACAGGGCGGCGTAGAGGAACCCGGGCATCGACAACCGCGCGTCCATCGCCCGGTCGTATCGGGCCTCCGCGACTCCGTCGAGCCCGGTCTTGACGCGCGATCGCGCGTCGTCGTCCGTGTCCGGCAGTGCCGCAGCTTCGGCGCGCAGCGCGTCGAGCGTCTGCTGGGTCGATTCGCTCAGCTGTCGCTTCTCCGCCATGACCGGCCATTCGTGCTCCAACACCTGCGTGGTGTAGTCGCGCACCAGCCCCTGGATCCGATCTCGTTGTGTCTGCGGTAGTTCTTCCGCGGCAGAGTGGACGTCCACCAGCGCTTTGGCCTCCGCAACAGTGTGGGTGTGCGCGTTGTCATAGTTCTGCCACGCGATCACCACCACCAACGCGACCACCGCGGCGAAGAACGTATTGATGATGTCGAGGACCAGTCCGTCGCCACCTTCTTCCTCAATCTTCCGCTTCGACCTCGGACGTAACCGGTTGGCCAGAACAAAGACGGCCACCGCCGCGATTATGAACAGAACTAGCAGAGCCGATTGCGCAATCATGTAGTGCTCCATATCCCGGGGTAGCCGCTCGTCCACGCGGGATCACGACTTGTGTTGAGGGGGCGAAGGATGACGACGATCATGTGGCGGGTGGGGGTGTCCAACGGTTGGTGTGCGATCGGGCGGAGGAAACGCCGAAGTCCTTTTTGAGATGTTCAGGGATGGCGTAATGCATCACACGACCACGTGTCAGAGAGCTGAGTTCGAAGACGGTGGTGAGCTTACCGAGGTGGTCCAGCGCCCAGGCGCCCAACGGCGAACCATCTTCGATGGTTTCGAGAACACCGAGGCAGTTGGGGACAGCTTTGACGGCGGTATCCCATGCGGTGCGCGGCACACGGAGCCAGTCCGCGCAGGTGTCGCCGATGAGATAGCGGATCAGCGCGGAGACGATGGGGTCGAAAAGGCTGCCGGGGACAACCTCCTCGTAGAGGTCGATGAGTTGGCGGGTGAGGTGGGAGCCTTCTTCGCTGGGGCCGATATAGCGCGTCAAGTATGTGTCGAGGAACTGCCGCGCTTCCGCCAAGCTTTGCGGTGCGTGCGTCTGATCGACCCCGAGCATGGCGCCGACGACGCGCCAGGCATAGTAGTACGCCTCGGCGCCGTCGACGCTCATGTGAATGTTGAGCCGATGCAAGCTGTCCAGCACGAGCAGGGAGAAGAGCAGTTGGCCGCCGATCATGTCCTCTTGACAGATGGGCGTGCCGAATGTCTCGATGTCCCATTGGTTTTCCCGGCTGAGGTGGTGCCGGATGGTCGCGTGCAGCAACCGGACTTTCTGGGCAGCGGGGATGAAACGGCCGCCGGCTTCGAAGGCATCCGGCTGCATGAGGTACACGGTGAATTGACCGGTCTCGGCCATGCGTTTGGCGGGGTATGCCAGCGAGTGGGTGGCCGACAGCAGTTTCGCGATGTGCGGAACGAGGTAGCAGGCGGGCATGGCGGCAAAGGACAGCGCGGTGGAGATGTGCACGTTGTTGTCGATGAAGAACAGCCGAGCCTTCTCCATCTCACCCCAGTCCACCCACGATGGCGCGGTCGCGGTTTCGTTCAGGTACTCCCGGGCGACGTCGGGCAGATCGTCGGGTAGGGGCGCGCCTGCGGCGGAGACATTGCGCATGAGCGTATTGAATTTGCCGACCTCGCCACGCTCGAACAGCGTAGCCACGGTGGTGTCGGCGAGTTCGTCACCGTAGTGCCGCAATGCGTCCATCGACGCGTGGGTGTAGGTCATCAGGCGCTCCTTACAGTGACGGGCGAGGCAGCCGACGAGTCGTCGCCTGGGTCAGTGCCTGCGTATCGACGCGGCGTGTGCGAGTTCGGTCAGTGCGTGCGCGGCGTTCGCTGGGACAGCCACACCGACCAGCGCACGAGTGGCCTCCGCCACCCGTGCGGTGATCATTTGTTCGATGCGGGCCGGCGATCCCACCTGGTTCATCAGGGCGCGCATCTCGTGCAGATCCTTGGTATCCAGGTCACGTCGGTCCAGCACGTTGCGTAACTGTTCTCGCTGGAGATCGTCGGCGGCGCGCCAGGTCTCGGCGAGCAGGGCGGTCGGTCGGCGAGTGCGGAGGTCGTCGAGGCTCGCCTTGCCGGTCCGCACCGGATCGCCGAACAGACCCAGCAGGTCATCGCGCAGCTGAAACGCGTCGCCCAGTGGTAATCCATACGCGGAGAACATCTTCAGTAGCCGGCCGTCAGCACCGGCCAACGCACCCCCGATGAGTAGTGGCTGCTCGACGGTGTACTTGGCGGTTTTGTACCGGATCACCTTCAATGACTCGGCGGTGTTCGGTGCTGTGCCGGTCCAGAGGATTTCCAGGCACTCCCCCGCGATCAATTCCCTGGCCAGAGTCGACCAGTGCGGACGCGCGCGCGACAGATAAGCCGCCGGCAGACCACTCTCGATGAACAGCTGTCCTGCCAGAGCCATCAACATATCTCCGACCAGAACGGCGAGCGCCCTGGCGGACTTCTTGGAGCTCGGGCGGCCGCGCAGAGGTGCGCGCAGGGCGACGTGCGCGGTGGGCAGGCCGTGCCGCAACGGGCTCCCGTCGATGATGTCGTCGTGCACGCTGGCCGCCGCATGCACCAATTCCATGGCCGCCGCGGCCCGCACGAGCGCGTCGCTGTCTGGTTGTCCGGACGCGCGCCAGCCCCAATAGCAGAACGCCGCACGCAATCGTTTGCCGTGTGTCGTCGCGACTACGATCTGGTCAGCGACTGGACGCAGTTCGGGATCGATCATCAGGAGCTGGTCGTTCTCCTGCGCGACGAAGTCGCCGAGTGCGGCGTCGATACGCGCCTTGAACGCACCCGGATCGAATCTCTCAGACATCGCCGGAAGCAGCACGTTGTGCCACTACCCGCTGGGCAAGTATTTCCAAGTGGGCAGGCGGCACCGTGGCATACCGGTCCAGCGCCAGCCGACCGCGCGCTTTCAAATCCGTTTCCGCATCGCCCGCCAGACCCACCACATCCGACCGCCGCAACAGCCCCCATACTCGGCCCACCACCGGGCCGACACGACCCAGCGCTACATCGGCTAGACCGGCCGCCAGTAGAAGAGCGTTCTCGCCTCGAGAGCCGGACTGAAAAGAGCGTTGCGACATACGATCACGCTTCCCCTCCGAACGGATGACACCCGATACCGTGTTGTCCCACCAAGATCGGCGCGGCAGGTCCAGTGTGACATCAGCTCCGTCCGGACACGCCGGGAACTTGCCAGAGAATTCGCAGTGCGCCACTCGCATCTGTCCGCCCGCCGGCAAGCGACAGCCGATCTCGGCCTCGGTACGTAGGCGCGCTATCTGTTCGCTGTGTGGCGCTCGATGAGTTCGGCTACCTCGTCGGGTCGTTCTTCGACGAGGTAGTGCTTGCCGTCGGGGACGACATGGGCCCCGACGTCGGACCATCCGTAGTCGGCCAGTAGGTTTTCGGCAAGCTGCGGAAGAATCGGTCCGAAGACATGCTCGCCGCCCGCGAGTAGCAGAGGGATATCAATGGGGTCGGTATGTGCGCTGTTGAAGGTCATGTTGGCGGCGACGGCGCGGTACATCTCGAAGGCCGAATGCAATCGGTCCGGGCCGCGATAGGCAGCGGCGTAGTGCTCGACGTCGGTATCGCTGATGACACTGTTGTCCTTGGTGCCGACGTCGAAGAAGTAGCGGAAGTAGGTCGCCTGTCGATCGGCTACCAGCGCCTCGGGTAGACCGGGGACCATGTGGAATGCGCCATGCCACAACGGAACATCGATGTCGAGGGTGAGCCAGGGTTCGATGCCGGGGATCGGCGTCTCCAGGATTATCACGGTACGGGTGGAGCAAGGGAAACGTCGAGCGAACGCGTAGGCCACCATTCCGCCGATGTCGTGGCCGACCACATGGGCGCGGCTCAGTCCGAGCCCGTCGATGAGCAGGTGGACGTCCTCGGCCATGTCCGCAGCGGCATAGCCCGCCGCGCTCGGCGCGGAACCGCCCACACCGGGCAGATCGACGGCGATTACCGTGAATCGTTCCGACAGCCGTGGCATGACTCGCCGCCACTCGAACCAATCCTGCGGAAAGCCGTGCAGAAGAACCAGGGCGGGGCCGTGCCCGCCCCGCACGTAATGCATGGTCGTGCCGTTGACCTCGGCAGTTACGGCGACGAAGTCTCCGCCGAGTTCGGGCACCACTGAACCGAGTGCCGGCGGCAGGCCCAGCCCTCCGGAATCGAAAGTACTCACACGTGTTCTCCTCGCTGTAGAAATCGACTATGTAGACTCGCAGCGGCAAGAATTCTCATCGCTGTCGGCGTACTCCTGTGATTCGTCGACATATCGTCGTGACATGTGAAGTCGTCATCCGAAAAGGTTCGAGTCGACGCGGATCGAGTCCACCTCGTCCCAACCGATATTGCCGCCGGTGACCATCGTGGCCACCGCCTGCCCTCGCAAGTCGTGCACGGCGCCACCCGCGACATGTCGCATCCCGTCCGACCCGAGAACTGCCATGGGCCCCAGCGTCCCCGGTGCCTCGCACAGGATCACCGATGGCATAGGTCAGCAATGGAATCCCTTGTTCGATCCAGCGGTCCGGCACCAGAACGACATCGTCGGCGCAATCGATGACCTCCGGCAACGAATGGGCGTCGACAGTGGCAACATTCATCGCCTCGGCGATGGTGCGCGGCTGCACAGTGACCGGTCCGCCGGCTTTGATTGATTCATAGATGGTGGGTGCGTTCTCCGGGCACGCGATCAAGATCTTGTACCTCCCGCCCCGGATCTGGTCGAAGTTGCGAACCACACATGCGGCCGACGCGATGGAACCGCCGCGCAACCGGCACCCGCCGTAGGCATTTCCCCCATAGTGCGTCGGCATTTCCCCCATACCGTCCCAGTCGCCAGCTTGGAATGATCGGATCGACCTCAACACGGTGTTCTTCCAAAGACGAGGACGTTCTGTGCATCTCGGCATGCTTACCACTCCGGTTGTCACCCTCACCGCTCTCAGCGCCCGGGGGTGACACGGTCAACGCGTCGAGGTTGTTCCCGACAGTTCCCATGCCCGAGGCACCTCGGCATGAGTCCACTGCCTATGGCGCCGCGGTCGGCTGCCACGAGGGAGGTCATACCCTGGCGGCCTACCGCGCTGATGCGACCGACGACAGGCGCCGCAGTGGGCATGGTCTCCTGACTCGGCCGCTTTTGGGCTGGCTGGTAGGTGGGGTCTCCGGTGAATTGAGCAACCCGCCGCGTGTTGTCCACACCGGAAGGCAATGACCAGGTTTGCGTGCCGTGCGCAGTGTCGGATTGCGCTGGGATCCATCCCAGCGGCGTCGTGCGCCCCGTTACCTGTGGCAACCCGCATCGATGCAGTCGAACCGTCGAAGTAGAGCGAGGAGTGTGTAGCAGTGAAGAGCGTCGCGCGAGCAAAGAGTGAGGGCTCACCGCAGCACGGAAATGGGCGAACGCCGAGAAGGCAGCAGCTGGGGGGAGCCGGCATGGCAGCAAAATCCGACCGTCGGCACCGCGTTCTGGTCGTCGACGACAACCCTGACGTGCGCCGAGCACTAGAGCGAGGACTGCGGCTGGCCGGCTTCGACGTGCTCACCGCACATGATGGGGCGCATGCCATCCGGCTGTGCACCGACCACAACCTGGACGCCATGGTCTTGGACATGCAGATGCCGCGATTGGACGGCCTCGGCGTTATCACTGCATTACGCGCATCCCGCAATGACGTCCTGATCTGCGTCCTCAGCGCTCACAATGCCCCCGACCACCGAATTGCGGGCTTGGAAGCAGGCGCGGACGACTATCTTGCCAAGCCTTTCGTCTTCGATGAACTCACCGCTCGCCTGCGCGCGCTCCTGCGTCGCCGCAACAACCGGTCCGATCCCCCTCGCATGGAGCCGGCCACCATCGGATCGCTGCATCTGGACCTGGTCGGCCGTCGAACCTACCGCGCGGGTCTGGAAATCCCCCTAACGCAACGTGAGTATGAACTGCTGTCTGTTTTCGTCACCCACGCTGGTGTCGTCCTCCCGCGTCAGTATCTTCTGGACAACGTCTGGGGCTACAACTTCGTCACGGACACCAACGTCGTCGACGTGTTCGTCGGTTATCTTCGCCGCAAGCTCGAAGCAACCGGTGAACCCCGCCTGATCCACACTGTCCGTGGCGTCGGCTACGTGCTGCGCAACGACTAACGGGTTTCTCGGGCGAATGTCATCTCTTCCTTCTCGGGCAGCGCTGGTCGCCGCAGTCGGCGCATTTGTTGTCGTCTGTGCGCTGACCGCCGCGCTCTGTGCGGGCGCCACGGTCACCCCATGGCGACGTGTCCGGTGCGCGGGGGCCGCCGCAGTCTTGGCCGCTGCCGCGCTCGGATGGATGGATCTTCGGGGGCCGCATCGCACGGCCCATCGTCGAACTCACTCGCCAGATCAACCAAGGCGCCCCGATGCCCGTACAAGCCCCGGCACGTTCCTCCGTCCGTGAAGCCCGTCAATTATCGGAAGCCGTCACCCATTTGTTCGATGACATCACCCGAGCACAAGTCCGAACCCAAGCCGCCCTGAAGTCCGCGCGCATCTTCGCGGCCTCCGCGGCACATGAACTGCGAACCCCGCCGACCACGATGCGCACAGACCTCGAGGTCGTGCGCGGTCTCGACCTGTCTCGTAGCCAAATCCGGGACGCCGCCACCGATACCCGCCGCCGAAACCCAGACGTGGCGATCGAGGTACGCAGCGCAGGACCGGTGCTGTTCGACTGTCTACCCAGCGGCATTCGGCTCACCATCGGCAACGCAATTGCCAACGCCATCAAGCACGGCCATGCCACCACCGTCCTCATCGGCGCCGAACATGTCCAGGGCCGACTCTCCGTTACCGTCGACGACAACGGCACTGGAATCCCCGGAAACGAACGGGACGCGGTTTTCCGCCGCTTCTATCGTGGTACGAATGCCGCCGACGACGGCTCAGGACTCGGTTTGGCGCTCGTCGCACAGCTGGCTGAAATCCACAATGGCAGAGCCTGTTTCACTGATAGTGCGCTCGGCGGAATCCGCCTGCTTTCGACATCCCGTCTTCGCTATAGGTTCACAGTCCGGTCGGCGGTTGTGGTGTCAGGGATGATCTCGCTGATGGCATCGACGGTTTTGAAGACCGGGATGGTACGCGCGGCAGCGAGGTACGGCGTACCTTCTGTGTAGCCGGTGCCGGTGGCGTCGCCGAGCATCCGCACCGCCAGCCGATAATGCGTGGTGCGCCAGCGGAGCAGGGCGGCGGAGAAATCCGCCATCGCCTCCGTCAGCCGTGCCCGCTCTGGTTCGGCGAGGTCGCCGGAGCGGAGCGCTCGGGTGTACGCGTCGTCCAGTGTGACCTGTTGTCCGGTCATGAGGCGATCGCGCACCTCGGGTACCGACAGGTAGGCGGGTGAGTCGGCACGCTCGGCGTCCGGCTTTCGGCACAGTGATTCGACGAATTTGTAGTTGCGCGACTGTATCGCGCTGGCCCCATCGGTGAACTGGCGGAAGGTCCTGAAGGACTCGATCTGCATTGTCGCCAGCATCGAAAACAGTGGCGCGGTCTGGCGCAGCGTCGCCGTGGAGCTGGTGATAAAATACACCGCTCGGTCGATTTCGTCGACCTCCAGTGCCATCACGGCCACGCGCAGATGTATGGCCAGCAGCGCGAACATCGATTCGAACGCTTGGAGAACTCGCAGGAACAGGTACTCGTCGTGCACGGTATACACCGGCAGGATGCTCAGATCTATGGAGTGCCGCTCCGCGAACGACATGTCGGCTCGCACCAGCGCGCAGATCTCGCGCGCCTGCTCGATCGGACTTCCAGCCGTCGGCTCGATGTTCAGTCCCATGCGGGGCAGTGTCGGCTGGATCGCCCGCAGCCCGTGGCGGCACCGCTTCACGACCACCTCCGGTTCCGGTCGCATCGTTGGCAACAGCGTGGTCATTCCCTCGAGCGCGGCCAGCTCGAACGCCAGGACGTCGGTGACAAGCTGCGCGATACGCCGGTCGCACCGGGAACGGGCATATGGTGCGTATTCGACCGGGTCGTCGAGTGTCGGCAGTTCCAGCAGCGACAGTGCGAGATAGGTCGGGTATTCATAGCGCTTGTCCGGCTTGTCCAGTGCGGTGTCGAGGAATGCTGCCAGTGTTCGTAACCGGGGCCATGGGCCAGATATCTCGGGCAGCGCAGTCCGGGCCTCGCCGAGCAGTTCTAGCAGGTCGGAGGGCACGAAGTGTTTCCCGACGCTGTGGTATGCGTGGACAACAGTTTTGTAGGGGAATCGACTGGTGTTCGGCGCAAGGAGCCACGATCTCAGTTCGGCTGCGTACATGAAAGCCTGCTTCTCGGGTCGATAGGGCTGGGGGTGGGTTGGCGGCCGACCCCAGCCCGGTCGGCGCGTAGGGCCGCGCAGAGCGCGGCGATGTCTTCGATATCGCTGTAGTAATGGAATGCCAGGCGGATGAGGTCGCCGCGCGGGCTGACCACGACGCCACGTTCGGCCAGCCGGCGAGTGAGCGCGGCAGGATCGGCGTCGATCAGCCCGATGTGGGCGCCGCGCCGTGTCGGTGGCAGGGCGCGCACCTGTTCGCCTTGCTCGGTCAGCCGTTCGCAAGCCAACTCCCCCAGCTGCCGCACGTGTGCACGCACGGTGGTCGGATTCAGCTCGGCGATCAGGCGCAGCCCGGCGTTGGCGGCGTAGCAGGCGGGCACTGCTGGCGTCCCGGTCTCGAAACGCGTTGCGGACGTGGAAAAGTCCAGGTGGTAGGGGTCGAAGGCAAACGGGTCGACCCGGCCGAACCACCCGGTGAGACGTGGAGCGTGGTCGGTGCGCTCGGGCGAGCGGGTGTAGAGGAAGGCGAGACCGGGCAGGCCCAACAGATACTTCGAAGTGCCAGCGACAAGGAAGTCACAGTCCAGGCGCGTGACGTCAACCGGTTCCACGCCGACGGCCTGGTAGGCATCGACGAAGACCTCGGCGCCCACCGACCGCGCGGCCTGTACCACTTCGGCGACCGGCGGCCGCGCCGCATCGTAATAGCTGATCAGCGGAACCGAGACCAGACTGGTGTGGCGATTGATCAGCGCGGCATAATCTTCCGCGGCGGGAGCGGCGTACACGACCTCGGCGCCGCACGCGCGCTGGGCAAGCCAGACGTGGGCTATGGAGGGGAACTCCGCCGTGGTGGTGACGATCCGCTTGCGCGCTCCCCAATTCCGGGTGGAGGCCACCTGGTAGGCGCCGACCGAGGCGTTGGGCATCACCGCAACTTGGTCGTCGCGTGCCCCGATCAGTGCGGCGAACCGGCTCCGCGCCTCGTCTACCTGACGCTCGAACGCCCCCCACGGCGCGCCCCCGACGGCCATGTCCTCCAGCATCTGCGCCAGGGCTCGGTCGAGTTCCGTTGAACGCGCTCCCAGACTGCAACTGGCCAGGTGGACCGTACGTCGTAGCATGGGGAAGCGTTTCCGGAACGCCTCTGGGGTCAGTGCGGGAAGCACTGTCATGGCGAAACGGCCTCGACCGGATCGGTGTGCGACTCAGCCATTGGTCCGGTCTCGGTCAGATGGGTGCGGACTTCCCACAGTTCGGGGAAGAACTTGTACGCGATGAGCTTGGCCAGCGTTTCCACGGGCGTGCCCTGTGTGCCGGTGACTTGGTGGCCGATTACCCGAGTGGCGATCTTGTAATGCCGTACCCGCCACAGCGAGACCCGCTCGTCCCACTCGATCAACGCCTCGGCCAGCCGGTAGGTCTCACCCTTGCACTCAGCGCGGTAGACGTCGACCAGGTCGATGCCCCGTTTTTCGATGAACGCCGAAAATGCCCGCCCCACAGCGCGACTGTCCCTGCGGACCGAAAGCCATCCCGGGGAATCACCTCCCGACCCGTGACCGAGCACAGTGCGGATGGTCTGAAAGTCCCACGGCGACAGGTGGCGCATCATCTCCAGTTGATCCGTCACTAGTTCTACTGCCAACGAAGCGCGAGTCAACAGCGTGGTCGCCCCGTCCTGCTCCCCGTCCTCGATAAGTGCCGTCGCCGCACGTAATTCGAAGCATGCCAGCTTCAACCATAATTCGGCTGACTGATGGACAACCTGGAACAGGAGTTCATCGCGGTGCGCCATCTCCTCCGGGCTGCGCTGGAGCGCGAGGAGCGTGTCGGTCCGCATGTAGCGGGTGTAATCGTTTTCGCCTTCGCCACTCAAGATTTGTCGCGAATAGTCCCTCATCGAGCGTTTCCTTCGGTTCTCGCGCTCCACCATGGCGACATCGGCAGATGCTGCGTCAGCCTCGCCACGATTTCTCGGCTTCTTCGTGGTGTGTCGAGGGTCACAGTAGTGACGACGGGTCTGCGATCAACACTGGAATGTCCCCATCTGCTGGAAGAATTGACGGCAATCTGGACAATTCCACCTTCACGAACCGGGCGGTATGGGGGAAACCCCCACTGTCTACGCCCGTCGATCGATGACCTTCACCCGAGCCAGATCGCCGGCCCCGAGTTCGAACGGTGGTTGTTACCGCCGGCCGCTGGGCGAAGTTGCTGAGCAAACTTCCTGTCGCAGTATTCCGTTCGACACTGCTGGGCCTGATGTCCGATCACGCTGGCAGTCGAACACAGTCTGCTCCAACGGAACACCGCACCACCAGAACTTCTCGTCGGGTATCGCGGATCAGTAGCGCCAGAGCCGAGACCACCCCCGAATCGATCGAGCGTGCGCGGAGAACTTCCGTCTACGCCTCGTCACCTGGGCACTCGTGACGGCGGTGCATCGCCGCCGCCAGTCCGGCACGGGAAGAAGCGCCCACCTTCACGTAAATTTTTGTCAGGTGCTTCTCGACGGTCTTCGGGCTGATGAACAGCTCCGCGGCAATGTCGCGGTTCGAATACCCCTTCGCAACTAGATCCGCGACGCCGCGTTCGCGTTCGGTCAAGACCGCCGGGCTTTCCGGCTCATCGATCGTGGGTCTACGTGTTACGCGTCTGCCGAGAGTTCGCAGTGCCTTCGCGGCTTCATCTCCGAGCCGCGCAGCTCCCGCATCGCGGAAAATACTATGGGCCAGTTCGAGTTCACGGACTGCGGTGGGAAGTTCGTCGGCTCGCGCCAGCGCACGGCCTGCCGTGAGCCGGGCTCGGCCGACCCATACGCGCATCTCGGCGGCGTCGAAACGCTCATGTGCCTGCCGGGCGGCTGCGGCTGCGGCACGGTAATCACCTCGCGCAGTGTGTATCCGCGCCCGAGCGAGAAAAGCCTGAGCCTCGCGGGATCGCAACCCCTCCGCGGAGTCTTCGATGCGGCGGGTGATCGCCTCGGCCGCGTCGATCCGGTCGGCCATCAGTTCCGCCGTGACGAGCGCTTGATACCAGACCGGTCGCGAGGTGGGTGACATACCCGACAACTCGGGGCCGCCGAGCGACAGGATTTCGTGACGACCTCGCTCGAACTCGCCCGCTTCGATGAGCGCCTCGCCGTAACACGCGTGCGCCAACCAGGCATACAGTGCGCGCGGACGGCGATCGGCCGCCTGCACCGCGGCGCGCCCAGCGGCCAGCGCTGCGGGTAGGTCGCCGTGCTGGGTCTCCACCCAGCACCGTACGGCCTGTGTCTGGGAGCGTAGCTGATCGTTGTCCAGCAGGAGCGCCGTCTCCACCGCAGATTCGGCCGAACGACGGGCTGCCCCGAGTTGGCCGAGCATCAGCTTCGTCGAGGTCGAGCCGAGGATGAAACGGGCGACCACATGGCCGTGACCGGTAGCGCGGCTGATGTTCAACCCCCGTTCGGCGTGCCGCCCGGCGGCGCGAAAATGGTCGATCGAAATCTCCGTGTAAACCAAGTTCGCCAGCGGCTCCAGCAGTTCGGGCGCCAGCATGACGTCGCTGCCGTCCAGGCCGTCGGCGACCAGTCGAACGAGCCTCTGCGCCGCGGCGACATCGCCTCGGTCAGCGGCGAACAGGGCAAGGCACGACCTGGCGGCGAGTTGCAGGGCACGATCGCCGAGCGCCTCCGCCTGCGCGCAGGCGTGCGCCGCAGTCGCGACCGCTTGCTCCCACTGTCCTCTCATCAGGTGGCTCGAAGCGAGTTCCAATTCCAGCGTGATCGCATCCGCACTGCCCGCAATCGCGTGACCGAGAGTCGCGACGATGAGGTGGTGAGCGTCCTCGGCTCGGCCGAGTCCGTGGTCAGCACGGGCGATCATGCCGATGATCCGCACCCGGTCACCGAGCGAGTCGACCGGAAGTAGTTCCAGCGCATGTTCCAACTTCGCTCGGCTGTCGCGTAAGTGGCCGGCGGAAGCGAGCGCGCCGGCCAACATGACAACCAGTGGGAGCCGTCGTTCTACCCCGCTGGTTGCCGGCAGCAGCCGCAGTGCCGCTTCGAACCACCGCGCGGCCGCGGCCGGCGCTCGGGGGGCCACCGCCTGCCCCGCCTCGGTCAATGTCGCGACGGCGTCCTCATCACCCGGACTCGCCGACTGCTCGACATGATGGGCTCGTACGCCCAACGGGGCGCCGCGCTGGGCTAGCGCCCGCGCTGCCTGCTTGTGGGCGCCGAAGCGCCAGCCGGGCAGCGCGTCGTCGTACACGACGCGGCGCACGATCGGATGACGGAAACGGAACTGCCCCGGCGTCGTGGTCGACCGTACGAGCTCAACGGCGACGAGTTCGTCGAGACATTCGAGTACCCGAGTCTCATCCGTATCCACGATCGCGGTCACCAGTGCCGCATCGAAGGGATCGCCGGCCACCGCCCCGGCCTGTAGCACTCTGAGCGTGTCGCCTGCCAGCGCAGTCAGTTCCTGAGCGATCGTCATACGTACTGCGGTAGGTGTGTCGGTTTCGCGCGCTATTCCGACCGTCTGGTCGGGCATTCGCGTCGGCAATCCCTTTCGCGCGCTCCGTGCCAATTGCTCGAGATAGAACGGGTTCCCGCCGCTCTCCGAGTGCAACGCACGGACGATCGGGGATTCAGGTCGCTGCCCTACTGCCTCAGCGGCTTCGCGAATCGTCAGCGGTGTCAGCTCTAGCTCGCACAGCAGATTGTCGCGTGTCGCGCGAGCGACGGCGTCGTACAGCAGGCGCGGGGCTTGTCGCGAACGATAAGCCAGCGCCAGCACCATGCCGGGAACCAAGCGACGCAGCAGGTGAGCCACCAACTCCGTGGAAGCCGGGTCTGCCCAGTGCACGTCGTCGAGAGCCAGCACGAGCGGTCGTTGGCGCACAAGCTGTTCGAATGTGGCGCGGACCGCGCGATGGAATTCGAAGCGCTCCACTTCCAGTCGGCGCGCGGGCTGCCCGCCGCGTCCCGCCAATGAGGGCAGCACCGCGGCGAGTTCGGCCAACCGGTCGGGCCCCAAGCCTGTAGTGACGGGGGTGTCGAGCGTCATGAACCTCTCGTCGAGGGCATCGACCACCAGTCCGAAGGGAACATCGATTTCCAACTCGGACCCGCGGCTGGTCATGACATCGAACCCCGCCGCAGCGGCTCGCTCACACAACTCGCCGAGTAGCCGGGTCTTGCCGATCCCCGGCTCGCCCAGCACCACCACGGCACCTGCCGAGCCGCTACGGGCATCGTTCAATACCTTCTCCATGCTCAGCACTTCGGATGCCCTGCCCGCCATCCGCAGGCCTCCCCCACCGGCGGTGCCGATCAGTGCCATCGAGCGTCCCGCACGAGAGCGAAACGAAACGCGACGGCCGCCGACGACATCGCCTGCGAGGTTCGGGCGCAGCGCTTACCCGCCGATGCCTCGCCGATGCCGATGAGACAGGTCGATGGCTCGTGAAGCAGCACGAGATGCGACTGTCGATCGACGATTCCAGCGACCGGCACTACAGACGGCCCGGCGCCCCGGACTTCGCACTGCACGCGGGCGATGGGCACGGCCGACGACGCCTCGGCGACGGGAGCGGGAACAGTCGAGGTCATTCATCTTCCAGGTATGCCAGTGCAACAAGGTCACCCATACAGACCGCTGGGCGACCTCCAATTCATCGACGCCGAGCATTCGAGTGAATGCGCCGCTCGGTCGCCCAGAACAGGTTACCCAAACCAGCACCGGGAAGGCCCGGATGACGGCACCGCCCGCGCTGTCTCATGCTGCGCGAAGCTGTGTTCGCTGGTGACGATCGGGGCCGCGCGCCGATGGGCAGCCGAAGCGGCGCATCCAGGCACTATTGGAGCGATGGAAGATATCTATATATACCGCTGACATCGGCCACACGGCCGAGCGGCGATCAAGTCGTTCGAAACAAGCCGATCGATGCCCTTTCGAGCGTTCGATACGACGTCCGCGCCTGGTGCGATCCCCGTCCCAGGGACGAGGACCGCACCGCGGCTGCTAGTTCGTCGCGCTGAGTTCGTCGGTCATCGGTCGGTGCTGCGCGGTCGTCACCCGACGCGGTGGCTCCTTGGTGAACAGCAGCATCGCTGTCGAACCGATCAGGCACAGCGCCGCCATGACGACGAATCCGCCGTCGTAGTTACCCGTCCGAGTCACGATGAATCCCATGACCGAGGGGGCGACGATCCCGGAGAGCGCGAAACAGGCGTCCGCGAATCCCGCTGCGGTGCCGGGCTGAGTGGGCGCGGCATCGATCGAGGCCACCCACCAGATTCCGCCGGTGATGAAGCCGAATCCGACACCGGCCGAGATGCAGATCAGTGCGACGGTGAGGTTGCCGGGGACGAAGAGGATCGGGACGATCGAAGCGCCGGCGAGCAACAGTGCCACGCCGATGATGACGAATCGCGACCGGATGCTCTGGGTGCGTTTGTAGACGCGATCGACGATGATTCCGCCGGCGAGTGCTCCGACGACACCGGCCGCCCACGGCGCGACCGAGAACGCACCAACCGCCTTGATGGACAAATGGAATGCGCCTTCCAGGTATTGCGGGAGCCAGTACATGAATACCCAGAACATGAATCCCCAGGCGAAATAGCCGAGGCCGACGATCCACAGGTTGCGGTTGCGCAGAATTTCGCCCCAGTCGACGGTCGATTCATGGCCGCTGTCTTCGCCATCGGCCTGTCCGGCTCGGATGTAGCGCAGTTCTTCGTTCGAGACGAAAGACGCCTCGCTCGGTGAATTCTTCAGGAAGGGGTATGCCACGACTACCCAGACGATTCCGGCGAGTGCGAGCACCCAGAACATGCCCTTCCAGCCGGTGAGTGCGATCAGCTGGGTCAGGATGGGGCCGCCGATGAGCAGACTGCCCGAGACGGCGACGCCGCCGATGAGCGCGAGCGCTTTGCCGCGCTCTTGTGTCGGCAGCCATCGGCTCGCGATCCGGGTCGAGGCCGGGAAGCAAGGAGCTTCACCTGATCCGAGCAGGATACGCAGGAGGATCAGACCGATGAATCCGCCGGCGAACGGGGTCAAGGCGGTAGCGGCGGCCCAGATGAACATGCCCGTGAGAAGGACACGTCGTGAGCCGAAACGATCGACCAGCGGCCCCGAGAGCAGGGCGAAGAGCATGTAGCCGATCGAGAAGGCGGAACTGATGATGCCGTAATCGCCCGGAGTGATTCCGAACTCTTTTCGAAGATCACTGGCAGCGAACGAGATCGCGCTGCGATCAATATAATTCACCACCACCAGGCCCAGAACGATGGCGATGGTCAACCAGCGCGTTTTCAAAGCGAACTCCTTGGATAAAGCAGTGGCGGGTCAGATGATCCCGCGCACCCGCAGGTTGTCGATTTCCTCGGCGCTGCGCCCGAGGCTGGTGAGAATGTTGTCGGTATCGGCTCCTGCGGGCCGTCCGGTGTGGCGAATCGAACCGGGCGAGCGCCCCATGCGCCACATGACGTTCTGCATGCGCACCGGGCCCAGGTCGTCGTCCTCGACGGTGGTGATCATGTCGGTCGCGACGACCTGTGGGTCGGTCAGGAGATCGCTCGGACGGTAGACGGGCGCGACTGCCGCGCCCGCTTGCTCGAATACGGTGGTGACCTCGTCGCGGGTGCGTTCGGCGATCCACTCGCCGACATAGCGATCCAGCAGGTCCGCATGCTGAGCGCGGGTGCGCCCAGTCGCGAACCAGTCCTCGTCGATCACTTCTGGATGCTCCACGATCCGCATGACGCGTTCCGCGATCGCTTGGGCGCTGGTCGAGATCGCCAACCAGTGCTCATCCTTGGTGCGGTAGAGGTTTCGTGGAGCGTTGTTCTGCGATCTGTTTCCAGTCCGCTCCTGGTCGATGCCGAGCTGATCGGCATAGATCACGCCGGGTCCGACCGCCGTCATGATCGGCGTGAGCAGGTCGAGATCGATCTCCTGTCCGATCCCGCCGCTGCGTTCGCGGTCGAGTAAGGCCATCGATACCGCTGACGAGCCGGCGATCCCGGCGATGGAATCGGCGAGACCGAAAGCCGGAAGAGTGGGCGGCCCATCGGGCTGGCCGGTCAGATAGGCGAATCCACTCATCGACTCGACCAGGGTGCCGAACGCGGGCCGGGTGGCGTAGGGACCGTGCTGTCCGAACCCCGTGACCCGGAGCATTATCAATCCGGGATTGGCGGCCGAAAGGTCCGCGTACGACAGCCCCCAGCGTTCGAACGTTCCTGGTCGGAAGTTCTCGATGACGACATCGGCTGCACGCGCGAGATCTCGGAAGATCTCCTGCCCCTCGGCGGTACTCAGGTTCAATGTGATGGTCCGCTTGTTGCGGTTGACCATCTTCCACCACAACGGAACACCATTTTTGTCGAGTCCGTGCCCGCGCATCCCGTCCGGCTGCTGCGGATGTTCGATCTTGATTACATCCGCGCCGAAGTCGCCCAAGATTTGGGCTGTCAACGGACCGGCCAGAATAGTGGAGGCATCGAGAACCTTGATTCCGCGTAGCGGGCCGGAGGAACCCTTCTCGTTCGTGTCGTGCACAGCGTCCCCTCAGTACGGCCGGGCCAGGTAGCGCCCCGTCGGGTCGCCCGTGACCATGCCGTCGGACAGCACGCGATTGCCGCGGACAAAGGTGTCGGTGACCGCGGCGGTCAGTTCGAACCCTTCGAACGGCGTGTACTCCTGCGTGGACTCGGAGTCCGCGGCGCGCACGGTCCAGGTCCGGTTCGGGTCGACGATCGCGATATCCGCGTCGGCGCCCTCGGCGATCCTTCCCTTCCCGGGAAGTCCGTAGCGATCGGCCGGGTTCGATGCGGTGAGTTGCGCGATCCGGCGAAGCGACAGGCCACGTTTGCGGCCCTCGGTGATTAGGCCGGGCAGTAGGTATTCGGTGCCGCCGAACCCGGATTTCGCGGCGAACACATCGTCACGATCCTCGCCGAACTTGACCTCGTCCTTGCAGCACGCGTGATCGGAGACCACCCAGTCGATATTGCCGGCGAGTAGATGTTCCCAGAGCGCCTCGACGTCTTCGCGCGGACGGATGGGCGGATTCACCTTGGCACCGAGGCCGTTCGCGTTGTCGATATCGGTGAGCAGGTGCCCGATCGTGACCTCGCGGCGGAAGTTCACGTGCGGGAAGGCCTCGGCCATCTTCATCGCGGCCTTCAGAGCCTTGGCCGAGCTCAGGTGCAGCAGGTTGATGTTCGGCAGTCCGGTCTCGTCGGCGAGGAAGGAGGCGATGGTCACGGCCAGTCCCTCGGAGTGCTGCGGCCGGGATGCGCTGTATGCGGCGAGCCCGCTGAGGGTGCCTTCCTGTTCGACGATCTTGGTGTAGGCGCTCATGATCTCGGCGGTCTCACAGTGCAGCGAGAGTGACATATGCGGCGCGAGTTCGGGAAGCTGTTCGCGTGCCTGCTGGATCCCGCGCATGACGAACTCGAAGTGGGCGATGTCGTAGCGCTCGTCCTCGGGGATCATCAGGAAATCGCTCTGCGAGGTGGAACGTCCGTGCAGGCCGTGGCTGCCGTAGAACATGAAGATCTTGAACGACGTCACACCCTGGTCGGCGGCGAGTTCGGGAATCTCGCCGATGTGCTGCTTGGACATCGGCGCCAGATGGAAGGCGTAGTCGATATAGCTCCGCCCGTTCGAGGCGTCGAGGACTTCCGGGAAGAAGTCGGCGTACGCGCCGCCTTTGTTGAGGTAGTACTGCCCGGTCCGCATGTAGGTCAACGCGGTGGTGACGCCCCCCTGCGCGCTCGCGCGCGACTCGGTGAGCGTGTCCTCGGCGAGTGGGTTGTAGATACCCCAGTGCTGGTGGGCGTCCACGACACCGGGAAAGACGAGTTTTCCGGTGGCATCAACGATCTCGGCATCCGCACCGGCCTGCGTGCTGAGGTCAGGGCCGATCGCCGCGATCTTGCCGTCGACGATCAGGATGTCCGCCGACTCACCCTCTGCGGGCGCCGTGTCGTCGGTGCGTACGACGATTCCATTCTTGATCAGGTATGTGGTCAATTCTTTCTCCTGGCGAAATCTGAGTAGGTGCGGTCGGTGTTCAGGCGGTGACGGTGCTGGTCACGTGTTCGGCGGCGAGGAACGCGAGACCGAACGCCGTGATGAGGCCGTTGCCCGCGAGGTATCCGCCGGCCCCGTGGCCGGAGATGCCGATCGCGGCGCCGCCCGACGCGTAGAGCCCGGGAATCGGTGATCCGCCGGCCAGTACACGTGCGTGGTCGTCCACGACGAGGCCGCCCTGCGTGTGGAACAGTGCGGGAGTGATGCCGATCGCGATGAACGGCGCCGACAGGGGATGGCGGTCGTCGGTGCGACCCTGACGGTCCGGTTCCGCTCCGGCGGCCGCGCGGCGGGCGGCCGCAAGTTCGTCCGCGAGTGTTTCTGGGGTGACGCCGAGACGCTGGGCCAACTCCGTGGTGGTCTCGGCTCGAATCAGTGATCCGCTCGCGGCGACCGTGCGGAAGTCGTCGAAGGCCGAGCACAGTGCTTCGATGTACTCGTCGATGATGATCCAGCCGGTACCGCTCGGTTGCGCGGCGAGGGTCGCCGCGAATTCCGAGTAACCGGTCGATTCGGGGGCGAAGCGTCTGCCATCGTGGTTGACGATTATCCCGCCGTGCATGACCGTGGCCCAGCCGACAAGCGTCTGACTGCGCGAGGACAGCGCGGCGTGGCCCTGATAGGCATCGAGGTAGGCGCTGTCTGCGCCGAGGCGCGCCCCGATGCGCAGCGCGTCACCTCGGCTGAATTGACCACCGTGGTAGTGGGATTCGGCGATCTCCGGAATCCAGCGGCGAACCAGTTCGCGGTCCGCGCCGAAGCCGTTGGTGGCCAGTAGCACCGATGACGTGGCCAGTTGCTCGTGATGCCCGTCGGGGGTGGCTATCTCGATCCCGGAAACACGTCCGTCCGTGGTGAGCACCTCGCGCAGGCTCATCGGCGCGATGACCTCGATCCGAGGATGTGCGCGGGCGCGCTCCACGAGATGTTTGAGCAGACGCGAGCCGTGGCGTCCGGCAATGGTGTGGCAGCGATCTGCGCTGTGTCCTGGGTAGCGGAAATCGGTGACGAGTTCGAGGTCGAGAGCCTGGGAATCGGCCAGCCAGGTGACCAGGGGCGCGCTTGCCTCGGTGAGCGCGCCTGCCAGCCGCCGGTCGGCGGTGCCTGCGGTTTTGCTCTCGATATCCGCGAGGAACTGGTCCGGGCTGTCGTCCACCCCTGCCTGGCGCTGCCAGCGGGTGCCGGCCGCGGGGATCATCGCGGTGCACATCGACGTGTTGTTGCCGCGCTGGAAGTGCTCGTCGGCGTCGATCACCAACACGTCCGAGCCGTGTTCGGCAGCGCGCAAGGCGGCGACGAGCCCGCCACCCGCACCGGCGACGACGAGATCGAAATCCGGACCGTCCACGCTTCCTCCTATCATGTTCCGACTGGCGGAACGCAAGAATGTGGTCCTCTGCACTATGCACGTTCGTCTATCCGTGCACAAGTGCCTGTTTAATGGATTAACTTCCAGGAAACTCGAGCCTTCCCTCCGTGGGGCGCGCTGGACAATCGTTTCGCTAAGCGGTACAACTTGTTCAGGTTGCGTCGGCTTGCCCCGCACCACGGAGAACGAATCGATCTCGGAGAACGATCTCGGAGACCTCGGAGAACGGAGCCACGATGGAGCCCTCCAGTGGAGGCACCACGTCCGCCGCACGGGCAGCAGATGTCCTGCTCGAATTCGGCCGACGGTCCAGCGCGCTCGGAGTCTCGGAGATCGCTCGTGCGACGGGTATGTCGAAGGCGGTCGCCCACCGCATCCTCACGACGTTCGTCGAGTGCGGACTGCTGCTCTACGAGCCTTCCACCCGCCGATACCTCCTTGGACCGGCCGCCGCGACGCTCGGGGCGCGGGCATTGGACGTCTCACCCCTGCGTCGGGTGGCCCGCGAAGCGCTGGTCGAGTTGCAGCGCGCGACGGGCGAGACGGCGACGGTATCTGCTCGACTGCCGGGCGGTCGCGTCTACCTCGACCAGGTCGAGAGCACCCAGGAAATCAAGATGACCGTCGATCTGGGCAGGCGGTTCGATCTGCACAGCGGCTCGTCGGGCCGCGTCATCTTGGCTCATCTGTCCGATGAAGAGCAGGACGATCTGCTGGCTCAGCCGCTGCAGCGACTGACCGCGACCACGATCGTCGACCCGGCCGAATTGCGTGCCGCGCTGCGCGTGGCGCGGGAGCGGGGCGTGTGCCGATCGACTGGCGAACGACAGGAAGGCGCCGGATCGATCGCCGCTCCGGTATTCGGGGCGGATGGCTCCGTCGTCGGGTCGGTGTCGGTATGCGGGCCCAGTTATCGAATGACCGACGACGCTTGTGACCGGTACGAAAACCCGCTGGTCGCAGCGGCGCAACAGGTTTCGCGCGCGCTCGGCTACCGCGCCCAGAATCCGGATTTCGTGGAGGCGTTATGACGCCGCGCAGCTGGCTCTATGTGCCGGGACATCGCGATGACCGCATCGGCAGGGCGCTCGATAGCGCCGCCGACGCCGTTGTCATCGATCTCGAGGACGCGGTCCCGGTCGGCGCGAAGGACCGTGCCCTCGCGAACGCGCTCGACGCCGTGCGTACGGCGCCGCAGAGCCGGGAGATCTGGTTGCGACTCAATGCCGTCGGAACCGAGTGGCTCGATCGCGAACTCGATGCGTTGGCGACGGCCGCTGCTCTCCCCGCAGGCGTCAGATTGCCGAAATCCGAGGATCCGGAATCGGTATCGGCGGTAGCACAGCGACTCGAATGCGATGTTCATGCCATCGTGGAATCCGCGGCGGGTCTGCTCGCGGCACCGCAGATCGCGCGGAGTCATCAGCGAGTGACGGGCATCGCGCTCGGCGAGGCGGACCTCGCGGCCGATTTGCGTACCGAGTCGAGTGGTCTGGTGTGGGCGCGTGGCTGGATTGTCGCCGCTGCGCGTGCCGCCGGGTTGTCTTCGCCGGTCCAGAGCGTCTGGACCGCGGTCGACGACCCCGTCGGGTTGGCGCAGACATCGCGTGTCGGACGCGCCGAGGGATTCTTCGGACGGTCCGTCATACACCCGAAGCAGATCGACATCGTCAACGAGGCCTACACGCCATCGCCGGACGAGCAGAGCAGGGCACGACGGATCGTGGACCGTGCCGCCGCATCCATGGCGGCGGGTGAAGCCGCGGTGCTCGATGAGGACGGCAGATTCATTGATCCCGCCGTTGTCGCGAACGCCCGCATCGTCCTCGACCGAGCAGAGGCCGCAGCAGCACGAGGAGTGGAAGTATGACCGAACAATCCGTCACCGCCGGACCGGACGCACTGTTGAATGCCGTGGTGGACGCCGCAGTCGACATTGTTGAGCTCGGACACCCACATACGACCGGGATGCCGTGCTCGCCCAATCACCCCGGGTTCCGGATGACCTTGATCCGCCGGCACGGCGATATGGTGCGTCCGGATGGCGGGTCGGCGTCCAACGAGATCATCGTGACCGGCGGGCACGTCGGTACCCACGTAGACGCTCTTTCGCATGTCAGCCACGAGGGCAAGCTGTACGGAGGTATCGATGCCGAGGACGCGCAACGCGGTGGCCGGTTCTCGGAACTGGGCGCGGAGACGATTCCGTTCCTGCTCCGGCGCGGCGTGCTGCTCGATGTGGCGCGGGTTCGTGGGGTCGATGCCCTCGACGCCGGGCGTGCCGTCACCGAGCAGGATCTGCGTGACGCCGCCGATGCCGCCGGGGTGATTCCGCGCAGCGGGGATGTTGCGCTTATTCGTACGGGCTGGGCCAGGCACTTCGACGACGCCCAGCGTTACCTCGGTCAACGGGACGGGGTTCCGGGGCCCGATGTCGGCGCGGCGCGCTGGCTCGCCGCCGCGGGTATCGTGGCCGCGGGCGCGGATACCACCGCCTTCGAGCATATTCCAGCGGGCAAAGGCCACAGCGTGCTTCCCGTGCATCGAGTCTTGCTCGTGGAGAACGGAATCCACATCATCGAGCACCTGAATCTCGAGGCGGCGAGCGAGCGCGGGCTCACCGAGTTCACCTTCGTGATGGCCGCACTGCGCATCACCGGCGGGACCGGATCGCCGGTGCGCCCCGTCGCAGTGGTGTCCCGATGAGCGGCTCCGACATCGCGCCACGCCACGACCCGCAGGGGACAGTCGTGGGTCGTCTCGCCGCCTTGGCGGCGCACATCCGCACCGTCGGACTCGGCGAGGAACTGCACAAGGACGTTGCCCGCCGGGTTCTCGACGTGCTCGGCAACTCGGTAGCCGCGCAAGGGCAACCGTCCGCCCGCGCTGTCACCGCAGTGGCGCGTGACTGGGCAGGCGCCTGCTCTGCTACCGGGATCGGAACCGGTGAACGCTTCCCGGCGGCCACGGCTGCCCTGGTGAACGGCACGCTCGCACACTCGATGGATTCCGATGACACCCACCTTCCTTCGGTATTGCATCCATCCGCATCGGTGGTGCCCGCGGCGCTCGCAGTCGGCGAGTCGACCGGCGCATCCGGAGCCGCGGTCCTCGATGCGGCCGGCGTGGGTATCGAAATCGCGGTGCGCCTAGGCATGGGCGGTTACGACGAGGACCTCGGCAACTCGGAGTTCTTCGAACGCGGTCTGCACGCGACTTCGATCTGTGGTGCTGTCGGGTCCGCCGCCGCTGCCGCGATGCTGTACGGTCTGGACGCCGAGGGCATCGCCGATGCGATGGGGATCGCTGCAAGCTTCGGCGCCGGGCTGCTCGAGGCCAACAGAACCGGTGGCACGGTCAAGCGCGCGCACTGTGGTTGGGCAGCGCATTCGGGTGTGACCGCGGCGGAGTTCGCCCGTCACGGACTCACCGGACCGCCCACGGTGATCGAAGGCAGATTCGGTTTCCTGCATGCGTTCTGCGGTGACCGAGCCGATGCGGCCAAAGTGGTCGAAAAGCTCGGCGAGCATTGGGAATTGCCTGGCATCTTCTTCAAGCCCTATCCGTGTAATCACTTCACCCACGCCGGCATCGACGCCGCTCGCGTTCTTCGACGTGATGGACTCGACCCCGCCGAGATCGTGGAGATCGATCTCGGCGTACCGAAGCCGGTGCTGCGCACGATCGCGGAGCCGCCCGCCGCGAAGGCCGCTCCGGAATCGGGATACCACGCGGCCTTCTCCGGCCCGTTCACCGTGGCGCGGGCGTTGCTCGGTGGGTCGGGGCTCGGTGTGGGGCATGCGGATTTCACGGACGAGGCAGCGAAAGATCCTCGCACCCTCGCGTTGGCATCGCTCGTCGTCAGTCACAGTGACGATCGTTGTGATGAGCTCTACCCGCACCAGTTCCCCGCGGTCCTCCGGGTGCGAACTCGCGACGGCCTGTGGCATGAGGCTCGTGTCGACCATAATCGAGGGGGCCCGGCGAATCCGCTCTCCGACGACGAACTCACCCTGAAGTTCGATCTCAATGTCGAAGGGCGATTGTCCTCGGCGGCTGGACGTGTCGTCGCCGAGCGGGCACTCGGGTTACCGGCGGCCGACTCGCTTGACGACCTGATGTCGATTGTTCGTGGTTGACGATGGCAGTGAGAACTTCTTTATAAAGGTTTCGCCGCGGTGCTATTTGTGTAGCGGATTCTGAGGACCGTATGCTGCCCACATTTCGTGACGCGGCTGCTTGCGAGATCGACAGTCACTGCTGGACTCTATTATTTCATGAGCAGCAGCCGGGTCAGGACATGCCTTTGGTACTCCGAGTCCGTTCGCGGGTCCACTTCGCTGTCAGGTGCGATGGCCTTCGAGCTGATTGCCCCAGCGGGTTGATAACCCTCGTCGCTCATGGTGTCGAGCAGTCGATTCAGAAAATTGACAAGCATCTGAGGCCTCCGAAGCGGTGTGCCGATGAATTGCCGGACTGGCCAATCACTAGTAGATCGCCCAGCATGATCGTTCCGTTAACGCGGTGCCGTGATCTGTGGTTTTGGGCCAGCGCCTCCGGCGCGTCGAGAGCTGATTGATACCACCCCCCACCCCAGAAAATTCGGGTACGGCTAACGACAACTCGTCGAAATCCCACCGAGTTTCGACAGCGTGGCGGGGCCGAATGCCGACGTGGTGACTTCGAACAGTCCGAGGTACTTCGCCAGGCCCTGGCGATTCAGCACCGTCCGCATTTCGTTCGTCAGATGCCCCGGTATGAGCCACACCGCCGGCGCGACGGTGCCGAAGCCGATTCGGCCTGAACTTTCCCATTCCTCTTCGCATCTCGCGGAGCCGATGTCAACGGTGAGCGGATGGATTCGGCGAAGCCGAGTCCTTGTCAGCGGTGGCTCGGCGCGCCACCCGGAGCGACCACGGCTGTGTCCGGCGTTGTCTGCGGTGTCCGACGCGGTCTGCACAGCAAGACGAGCAGCGCACCCACGAAGGAGATGCCTGTGGTGAACAGGCTCGCGTGATTCCAGCCGTCCGCCAACGCGACCGCGCCCGAACCCGCCGGTCGGGCGGCGAGCACCGCGACGATGGTGACGCCGACCGCGGAGCCGACGTAGCGGGCCGTGTTGTTCGCGCCACTGCCCAAACTGCCGCGTCCGGCGGGCACGCTGGCAACCGCCTCGCGGCCCAGTGCGGCGTTCACCACGCCACTGGCCATTCCGGTGAAGACGAGACTGGGGACCAAGCGCTGCCAACTGGTATCGCTGGTGATGCCGAGCAGGCTCAACTGGCCGAGCCCGACCGCAACGAGCCCCCCGACCAACTGCATCCGCCCCGATACTCGGATCCGGCGGGCGAGCAGAGCGGTGACGACGCTGGTCGCCGACCAGGCCGAGAGCAACCACGCCGCGCCGAGCGTCGAAATGCCCAGAGCCACACTGACAAACCCACCCATGTAGGACATGAGCGCGATGATCCCGGCGCCGGTCGCGACCGCAGCGCCGGTGGCGGCCAAGAACGCCGGCTCGGTGAACAGACGCAGGTCGAGCATGGCGACGCGACTGCGTGCTTCGACAATGACAAAGGCGGTGAGCAGCACTACGGCAGTTGCCGCCAAAACCAGCACCACCGGCCGACCCCACCCGGACCGCCCCTCCACCAGCGCGGCGAGCAGGGCGCTCATGCCGGTCGCGAGCAGCACGGTACCGGCGACATCGAGGCCGCGAGCATGCTCGGCGCGGGACTCGACCAGCAGTCGTCGAGCGACGACAGCCACGAACCCGGACGCTATCGCGATCACCCAGTAGGCATCACGCCAGTCGGCCGAGCGCTCGAAGCCGGCCGCGACCAACGGGCCCAAGCCGATTCCGCCACCGACGGCCGCCCCCCACACTCCGCTGGCGGCGGCGCGCGCTGGCCCGGCGAGGAAAGCGTGCGCGATGAGGCCCAGGCTGGAGGCGATCACCGCGGCGCCGCCCACACCTTGTGCGATCCGGGCGATCACGAACGGCAGGGTGCTCGGCGCCAGCGCAGCGGCGACCGAGGCGCCCGCGAGCACGATCGCACCGCCGACAAAAGTACGTCGACGCCCGAAGTCATCGGCGATGGTGCCGGCCGACAATAGAACGGCGCCCAAGCCGATGCTCATCGAGCTGAGGATCCAGGTCCGGCCGGCAGTGTCGGCGCCGAGAGCCGCTGCCGTCGGGTTGATGGTGGCCAGCGGTGCGGTAAACGCGATCAGGGCGATCAGGGTGCCGCCCGCCGCGACGGACAGTGTCCGTGATTCCGACGTTCCCATGCGCATTACTAGGCTCCCTTGGTCTGCTGATCGAACCGTTACGATAGAGTAGGCGTTAGGTTCGGTCAACAGACCAAATGTGTATGCTGATGAGCATGAGCCTCGGAGTGGACTATGCGAAGCAGGACTGCCCGCTGGCGCGCGCGCTCGAGCTGGTCGGTGAGCGCTGGACGCTCTTGATCCTGCGCGACGCGTTCTATGGCGTGCGTCGGTTCACCGACTTCGCCGGCCATCTGGACATCTCGAAGGCGGTTCTCACGCAACGTCTTTCGTCGCTGGTCCGCGCGGGCCTGCTCACCAAGGTGCCGTGCGGTGGTCGTGACGAATACTTGCTGACCGACTCGGCGCGCATGCTGTGGCCTGCGCTCTACGCGCTGTCTCAGTGGGGCGAACAGCAGGCCGGGCAAAGTTCACCGCGCCGGCTCTTCCTTCACGTGGGCTGCGGCAGCAGGGTCGACGCGGTAGGACACTGCGCGACCTGTCGGTATTCCCCTGGCCCGGAGGAACTCGAAATTCATCCCGGCCCGGGCGCGGACTTCAGCGTTCGTGATGATCCCGTCTCCCGGGCTCTGCGCACTCCGCATCGCCTCTTGCAGCCACTCGATACACGCGCACATTCCGAACGTATGCCCTAATGCTGAACTCGTCGGCGACCGAGATGAGTTCCCGCGTCCGGATTTCGTGTGCCGCGGCGAGATCCGACGGGCGGGCGGTCGGATCCGGCAGGTTCTGACGACTGGCGATTGCCGCGCGGCGGTCTTCCGCGCCCCGTTTCCATAACTTGCAGTACCTGAAATTTTACAGTTTGTGCTAAATTCTGCGGCATGTCCCAGGCCAAGCGTGCCGAGCCGACGATCGGGTTGCGCGAGCAGAAGAAACTGCGGACCCAACTCGACCTCGCCATGGCGGCGCGGCGGCTCACGGTCGAGCGCGGGCTCGATGCCACGACCGTCGAGGACATCGCGCGAGCCGTCGGCGTCTCGCAGCGCACATTTTTCAACTACTACGAGACCAAGATGGATGCGGTGGTCGGCCCGGTCGGCGAGATCGGCACACCGGAGTTGCGGGAGCGATTCATCGCAGGTGGCCCCACCGGTGTACTCATCGAGGACCTCACTTGGCTGTTCGCTATCGGATACGAGCCGGAAGGTGAAGTACGCGAAGGTATCTCGCTGGTCATGGAGATAATAAAGACCGAACCGCGCGTGCTCGCCGCCTTCGTCGCCTCCGGCGTCCGATTGGAGGCCACCCTGGGCGAGCTCCTTGTGGCGCGGCTGGGTAACGAGGTTTCGCCCGAATTCGTCTCACTCGCGGCGGGCGTCATGACAACCATCACCACGAGGGCGGCGATGTCCTCGGCTGGTGATCCGACCGTATCGCTGGCTGTGTCGATGCGGGACCACTGTGCAATGGCTGCCCGGCTGTTCGAGCAGCCGGCAGGCAAGAAAAGGAGACGTGCCGAATGACTGCGACGGCTGAATCGCCGCCCACACCGATTGTCCTGACTCAGCGCCGGATCGGGCTCATCTTCACTGCGCTGATCGCGGGCATGTTTCTGGCCAGCCTCGATCAGACCATCGTGGGCACCGCCATGCCGACCATCGTCGGCGATCTGGGTGGCATTTCCCACATGGCCTGGACCGCAACGTCATACCTGCTGGCGACCACCATCATGATGCCGATCTATGGAAAATTCGGTGACCTGTTCGGCCGGCGCTGGCCGTTCTTGTTCGCGATCACCATCTTCACCGTCGCATCCGTCGGCGCGGCCGCGGCGACGGGTTTCTGGGAGTTCATCACCTTCCGAGGTTTGCAGGGCGTGGGCGGCGGCGGTCTGATGATCTTGGCGCAGGCCATCATCGCGGATGTGGTGCCTGCGAAGGATCGGGGCAAGTACATGGCGCCGATGGGCGCTGTCTTCGGCATCACGTCGGTCGCGGGTCCGCTGCTCGGCGGCTTCTTCGCCGACCACCTCGGCTGGCGCTGGTGCTTCTGGATCAACGTGCCGGTCGGTATCGCCGCGCTGGTCGTCGCCTTTCGCTACCTGAGCATTCCGAGCCACCGCCCCAAGACCCGGCCCGATTACTTCGGAGTCGTGCTCATGTCGGCCGCGACCACACTGCTGATCCTGATCACCGACTGGGGCGGCAAGCAGTACGCCTGGGGTTCGATGGTAATCGTGACGATGATCGCCGCGCTCGTGGTGATCGTGGCCTTGTTCGTCATGGTGCAAGCTCGGGCCGAGGAGCCGATGCTGCCGCTGTGGCTGTTCCGCAATCGGACTTTCGTCCTGACCTCGGCGATCGGCTTCCTGGTCGGCCTCGTGATGTTCGCGGCGCTCGCCTTTATTCCGACGTACCTCCAAATGGCCAGCGGCGCATCGGCTTCGGTCTCGGGTCTCTTGCTGATACCGATGATGGTCGGTCTGATGATCACCCTGATCGCTTCGATGACCATGATCACCAAGACCGGTCGCTACAAGGTCTATCCGCCGCTCGGTGCGGCGCTGATGTTCGCGGACATGCTATGGCTGACGCGGCTGGGCGCCGATACCCCGATGTGGGTGGTTTCGGCGATGCTGTTTGTGATGGGCGCGGGTCTCGGTCTGATGATGCAGATCATCGTGCTCGTCGTGCAGAATGCGGTGTCGCCCGACCAGATCGGCACCGCCACCAGCGCCAACAACTACTTTCGTGAGATGGGTGGCGCGCTCGGTGTCGCTATCTTCGGTTCGATTTTCACCGACAGGTTGACCGAGGGTCTCCGCACGGTGTTCCAGACGCACGGTCGGGAGGCGATCCAGGCGAAACTCGACCCGAGTGCGCTGGTGCCGTCGGCGGTCAAGAATCTGCCCGACGCCCTGCACGACGCGATCGTTGGATCGTATGTCGACGCGCTGGTCCCCGGCTTCTGGTATCTGATTCCGGGTGTCGTGCTCGCATTCGTGCTCGCGTTGTTCATTCCGCATATGAAACTCGCCGACGAGGCGGGCATGGTTGCCCGCGGCGAAGCGGTGATGGCGGAGAGCATCCCGCACTCGGATGTCGATCCGGAGCCGGAGCTCGTGGCCGAGCGCTGAGGTGTAGGCGCCGAATGTGAAGTGGGCCGGGCGAATATAATCACCCGGCCCACTGTTGTGCGATGCTCGCCCGTCGACTTTTACGGCTGCCGCGCCGAGGGGTGCGTGCCGCGCGGTGGGCATGGTGTTGCTCACGTCCTGCGATGATCAGCGTTGGTGAATATTAGGATAGCCTGACCATAGTCGGATAGGGTCGGCGTCCTATGCGCGGTAGCGGCTGGCGACGTGAGTACACCGAATGCCTCGACGCGACCGTGCGCGGTGCCGACGGAGTCGCGCTGACAGCGCGATTCGGCGCATCGGGCTGCAATCAACGGAGGCAATGGCAATGGCGTGGGAACGTACGTTCCAGGATCCTGCTCGGTGGCAACCGTGCGAGATCTTGCGGCGTCTGCACACTGCGGCCACCGCGACTCGCGGTCGACGCCGTGTCGTGTGGTTCCTGGCCCTGGTCCCCGCTCTGGTCATTCTTCCGGGCTGCATCGGTGCGGTAGCAACGGCGCAGAGCGATACGGCCAGAGCCGGTGGGACGAGAATCGCGGCGCTGAGCTGGATGGAGATCCGAGACTCCGCTGGAGTGCCGTTGACCGACTACCTGCTCGCCACCGGCCACGGCGGTCTGCTGAATCCGTTGGAGACAGCGGTGGCAATGGTTCTCGGCCTGGAATTCATCGGGTACATGGTTCTGGTGACCTCGGCAGTGTGGGTGATCGGTTTTGCGATGAGCTTCCGGTGGCTGGACCCGTTCGGCAATGCGTTGCAAGGTGTCGCGGACGCCCTCACCGGACAGATCGCCACTCCCATTCTGCTGATGGTGGCGGCATCAATCGGCGCCTTCTTCGTGGCGTGGTTCGTAATGCGCGGCTATCACGCCAAGGCGGCAATGCAGGTTGTGACGATGGTGGGTGTCGGGCTGCTCGGCCCGATCGTGCTGGCGGAGCCACTGGCGGAAGTCATGTCGTCGCACGGACTGCTGACTACGGGCCGCGATCTCGGCATCTCGGTAGCTGCAGGATTGCATGGTCACGCCCGTCCGGATCCCGATCAGTTGGTGGCCTCCATGCAGGCCGATATGGCCGACAACTTCGCACGGCACCCGGTGCAAGTGTGGAACTTCGGACATGTAGTCGACCGCTCGCCCACCTGCCGGGCCGCGTGGTCGGCAGGAGTGCGCGCCGGCGACGACACCCGAGTGCTGAACGGCATGCGGACATGTGGTGACTTGGCAGCCTATTCCGAGGCCGACCATCCCGGGATGGGGCAGATCGGTTCCGGACTGGTGTTGCTGGTCTGCGGGACTATCGTGTTGTGCTTCGGATCCTATTTGGGGTTGAAGGTCATCTGGGCCGCACTGGATGCGATGTATCACGCTTTCATGGCCATATTCGGTATGGCCGCAGGTGGATTCGTCTACGGGCCTACCCAGACCTTCCTGGTCCGCAATCTCGTCGACAGCTTCGTCGCGGCGGCGCGCATGACGATTTTCACTCTTTTCCTGGCCGTCTACACCTTATTCCTCGGCAACTTGTTCGCACAGGCCCGCGACCAGGTCATGGTCGTGCTCGTGCTGGGGGCTATCGTCGAGGTCCTCGCCATCGTCCAACTCCGGCGGCTCAACGGCAGTCTCACCAACGGCACCGATTGGATCGCCGACCGGTTCGCCGTCGCCATTCAGAGTGCCGGGACCTCGGCCGGGGACGGCTCGAATGGTCACGCCCTCGGCATGGGTTACGCCGGTGCACAGCACGCCATGACCGGCCCGCATGGCGCGCACGCCGGGCTCCTCGGCGCGGTGTATGCGGTCAATGCCATCAACACCAGCCCGCTGGCCTCCTGGATGTTCATGCGGGAACACCCACTCGACCCCTATTCGAGGATGAAGAACAGGGCGCAACGGGAACTGTGGCAGGCTCAAGCCACCCCGATCGGCTCGTCCACGATCTATGGACGAGATGGGTTGTTCACACACAATTTCCGCGACAAGCAAAGCCTTGTGCATGCTGCCCGTGTCGGCGTCACCGCGGCCGAACACGCTGGCCGTGGCGGCATCGATACCGCTCGTGGTGCCGCGGCGGCTATCGAGGAGGCGATGACCCAGCGCGGCGCGAGCCTGTCCCAGTTGAGTTCCGCCTTACGCGGCGCGGGTTTCACCGACGATGATCTGGTGCACCGAGCGGTCCAGGCCCGCAGCCAAGTCATGCGATACAGTGCGGCCGATTCGCTGGCCGACAAGAACCTCTCCGGGGTCGTCGCCGCTGCCGCTCATGTCAACGCGACGCATACCCCCGCCGCCATCGCGGAGATCGAACGTGCGGCACTCGCCTACCGGACGCAGATGCCCGACGCGGTCACGCTCCATGGCAGCATCACTGATATCGACACCCCACTGGGATATGTGCACGACTATATGACCGCCCCGACAAAGGCGAAACTGGCCGCGCTGCAGAAGGTCGCGGATGGGGAGGATACGGCTCCATACAGCCGGGACGACGCGCTGCTCATAATGCGACGGATCGGCACCGAACACGCGCAGCGAACCGCTACCGCTGTCGACAGATTCGTCGCCGACCCGTCCGACCCGGCCCACCTGCGTGCCGTCCAAGCGCAACTCAGCGCCGCGATCGACACCGACCGATGGGCCGCCGGCGCCAAGAGAACGCCCGCCAACATCGTCCTCTCCCCCGCTGTCCGGTGATTGTCCGATGCACCACCAGGGAAGTGGTCGTTGCGTGCGCGAATGACTGGCCGTGCGCCAATAGGATCGTCTACCTTCTGAAGGGCGAGCCGCATCCAGGTGGATCGTGCTCGAGCACCGCCGAACCGGCGGCTGATGTTCACCGCGCTGCAACATCTCATGAGATCTCTTCGACAAGGAGCCGCACGTGCGTCCTGACGGTACGGAAATCACCACCGAGTGCCCTGGTCGATACTCCACCGCGAACGGAATGGTGAGTGCCGCCCGATCGAGGAACCAGCCGACCTGTGCGGGGGATGGTGCGTCCGCCGATTGCGCCGACCGCGAGCAGGTGGTGGCATGATGACCGATCTCGAGGGTAAGCGAGTGGTGATCACCGGCGCGGCACGCGGCATCGGTCTGTCCACCGCGCGCGCCGCGATCGCGCGGGGAGCTCGGGTGGCGCTGCTCGACCGCGATGAAATCGAGTTGGGGCGCGTGGTACCGGAACTCGGTGCGTCAGCCTCAGCTTTCGTCGCCGATGTCACCGATCCCGAAGGGCTGACCGCTGCGGTTGCGGCGGCCGCCGCGGAACTTGGTGGTGTCGACGTGGTTGTCGCCAATGCTGGCGTAGCGCCGAAGATGGCGACCGTGGAGGGCACGAGCCTGGCCGAGTTCGACCGCGTGATCGGCGTGAACCTGCGGGGAGTGTGGAACACGGTCCAGGCCGGTGTGCCGCACCTGGGCGTGAGCCGCGGCCGACTGGTCGTGGTCGCCTCGGTGTACTCGTTTGTCAACGGTGTGCTCGGCGCGCCCTACGCGGTGAGCAAAGCCGGTGTCGAAGCGCTCGCGCGTACGCTGCGCGTCGAGTTGTCGGTGGCTGGGATCGGTATCACCACAGCGTATTTCGGCTTCGTCGATACGGACCTGGTGAACAACACCAAGGGAGCCGATCCACTGTTCGAGAAGACCGAAGAGCTGTTCCCGCGCATGCTCACCCGGCGGATCAGCCCTGACCGGGCGGCGAAGGAAATCCTGAGGGCGGTAGAACGCGAACGCACCCGAGTTGTGGCGCCAGCCCTCTGGCGCCCCCTGGACTGGCTGCGTGGCATGGTCGGTCCGCTTGGTGACATGATTCTCGCCCGGGCAGGAAAACTGCGTAACGTCTTGGTCCAGGTCCGTGCCCGCGAAATCTCGTCCCCAGACGAACGCTGAACGGTCGGGTCGGCGTCGACGACACGAACGGCCTCCTGTGCGGCCGTGCCGTACTGCGGACGCCAACCCGGTCGGCCTCCTGAACGGTGCGCATGTCACCGGGGCTTCGGGCTCTCCAGGACGGCTTGCAGCAGGGGGTTTCGATGTGTACGAGCGCCGACCACAGCAGGTGCGCAGCGAGCATCGACACCTCGGTGTGCTCACGGTCGGCGCCGGTCAGCTGGGAATCCTTGCCGTAGAAGAAGACGACGATGGTGGCGGAGTTCCAGTTTTCTACCACCCGCAACCCGCTGTTGATCTCCCGCCTGAGTTCTTCCGCCGCCCCCACCAACCTGCCAGTCGTTCCCGACCAGCGTCCACGACCCGATCCGACCAGATCCCCGGTCGACCACTCCTGACACCCGCCCGGTCAGCTGGACGAACCCGCTGCCGCCGAGGCACTTTGCAATTCCTAACAGCTTCAGGATTCCGGGGTCATGTCGAGATGCCTGTGCTGAGGTGCTTCCATACCTGTGTGGAATACCGAAACAATCGGCACCCAGTGCCCTGAAGTTGCACATCTCCTGGCATTTGCTCCACTATGATCTGAATCGCCTTCGCCTCATGCATGATGCGGTATTCGCACGGAAACTCCTGGTTGAGCTGTATTAGTGGAATCACTGCGTCTAGGAAATTGGCGGATGCCAATGGATAGCCAGTGCCTCATGTTGCCGATTGCCACTTAGAGTTCCAGTCCATGGTGCAGCCGACTCCCTGGCAATTGACCGCGACGTCACGCCCACCGCTGATCAAGACCGCCGGCCGCCCCGAAAGGGCTTCTCCCCCACGGCGTGTCGACTTCCGCGTGTTCCGTGCCGCAGGGCGGGACGACTGGGGGTACCTGGCTGCCGCGGTGGGAAGTGCTGTCACGTTTGTGCTGTTGTTCCAGCCGTGGCTTGCCGCTACCGGTCCCGATGGCAAGATCAGCACCAATGCCTTCGGCCGAGTCACTGTTACCACGACCATGGCTGGTCTGTGGTCGGGGTCGCCACCGCCCAGCGCGAAGGTCGATGGATTGTGGGGCATCCTCGCGGGGGTGGCGGTTGTCGTCACCGTGGCCACCGTGGTGCTGAATCTCCGGGCCCGCGTCGAGACGCTGTCGAGATTGACAGTGGGTTCCACGGTCGCCGTCTCGGTTTTCGTCGTCGTCGCCCTGATCTATTTCAACGGAAAAGGAAGCGATCTGCGGGCGATGGTCGGCGCCGGATCGCCGCGGGACGTGGGCACCCAGATCGGTCTGCTCATCCGCACGGCCGCAGGCAACGGTCAGTACCCTGTTCCGGGGCTGCGCAGCATGTCTTACGCAAGCCCGACCCTCACGACATCGGGTGTCATAGCAGGCACGACATCGCTGGTATCGGCGGTCGCCGCGGTCGCCCAACTACTCTATGGACGCCGCACCGCGCCCGGACGCTCGCGGACGCCTGACATGTTCCGACGCTGGGCAATTCCGCCCGCCGCGCGATCGGGCACCGACTGAGGTCTGCCGCGAGAGGGCCGTGGCCAATGGTCCGCTGGGAATTGTCCTCAGTTCAGAGTGGATTCGGAGAGATCGCTGGTCCGGATGCGGTAGACCTGCAACCTCAGCCCGTAGTACTTGGTGGTTTCACCGACCCACTGCATGCCGAGACGTTGTGCTGTGCGGATGGCGCGCACGTTGTTCGGCCGCGCAACCGCGAACAGTTCGTCGACATCCTGGGCCAAGGCCCAGGCGACCAGGGCTCCTGCCGCCTCGGTGGCATAGCCATGTGCCCACGCACCAGGGTTGAGGTGCCAGCTGAGTTCGAGGTCATCAGCGGGCGGCAACAAACGGATACTCACACCACCGATGACCGCTCTGTCGTCGTTCCGCTCTACGGCCCACCGGCCCTGGGGCGGTATGAGGTCCGGCTGGGCCTGTTGCCAAGCCTCCAGCGTCCTACGCATCGCGTCGATGGTGTCTACCTGCTCCATCACGGGTGTCAACCATCGGGCAACCTCAGGGGAACCGTAGATCCCCAAAGCCGACTCGGCATCGTCGGCTGTCCAACCCCGGATGGTCAGTCTGTCGCTGGTCAGCACGGTCGTCGTCATGACCCGATCCTCCGCTCCGGCCGAATGGATGCGTCGTCGAAAACAATGCGACGAGTCCATTCCGTGCGCGTCGGCCGCGACTGAACCACACCATCTTCCATCGCGGCTATCTGGACGTGGGGGTGGGGCGGCTGAACAGGTCGCGGTGACCGGCGACGTACTGCTCGACCGATTGCGGAGGCTGACCGGTGAGTGTCTCGACGTCACTGGTGAGCCGGTTGTAGCGGTCGTTGCGGTGCAACTTCGCCATGGTGAGCAGGTGTTGCACTGTGTGCGGGGAAATGCCCGGCACCGCGCCTATCTGCTGCGCGAAGTCGTCGTAGGGCATATCGATACCCGACACCGGGTGTCCCAGCGCCCGGGTGTATTGCTCGGCCAAACCTTCGATGTCCAAAGCGGCGGGCCCGGTCAACTCGTACACGTGACCGACGCGCTCGGTCGGATCGCAGAGAACAGCGGCGACCACACGTGCTACATCGGTGGCGGCGATCGGTGAGGTCCGGCCGGTGCCGAACGGCAACGACAGAACTCCTCGATCGGCGACCTGCCGACTGGCAACGATGGTGAACAGCGGATTGTCCAGGAAAACGGTGGGTCTGACGTGAACGACGGGGACGCCCGACCAATTCATCATGTGTTCGGCCAGCCAGTGCAGCCGCTGATGCTGCGATTCATCGGAGCTCGTCGACGTCATCTGCGAGACCGTCATCTGCGACATATTTACCAGTGCTTCGAGATCGCCGCGCTCATCGGCGATCGTGCACACCACCGCCGCGGCCTCCAGATAGTCGGCCGACACAGCCATGTTGAAGAATGCCCGGCGCACGCCGCGGAAAGCCGCGGCGACATCGACCGGCACGGTGAGATCTCCGACGACGATTTCGGCGCCGAGTTCGCGGAGCGCATCGGCCCGCCCGTCGTCACGATGCACCATCGCCCGCACCGGCTCGCCGCCGGTGAGCAGCAGTTCGGCCACTAACCGGCTGACGCTGCTTTCACCGCCGCCCACACCGGTGACAAGATACGGCGCTGGATCACTCATGCCCGAATTCTCCTTGCCGCGAAATAGTTTCGGGTTACTCCTGGTTGTCCCGCTCAGGTTGGATAATTCGAAACGTAGGCAATCCAAGCCCGATTCTCGGGGGTGTGGTTCCCGTACCGCGTGCCATATGGTGGAGCTGTCATGAACAGCAATATCGTGGCAGTCATTCGACCGCAGAAAGATCAAGTCTGCGAATTCGGAGTTTACACGCGTGTAGGCATTCAGGACTACGCGGCGTAATGGCCGGCGATCCCCCGCCATCACCGATAGCGGGCGTGGTCGTACTCCTGCTCGGCGATCGGGCGGCCGGTCTATCGGGTTGAGAGACCCGGCGCGGCGCCGCCGTCGCGATCAGGTCAGGTCTTCGTGGGGGTCTCCAGTCCGGTGGTAAGCGTGCGGCGGAAGTGGGCAGTAAGAACAAGTCCGATGGCATGGAGTGCGTCGGGATCGGTCATCCGTTCGTGCCGACCGGGTATGTGGTGATCGGTGATACGGCCGGTGATGTGGTCGTTCCAGGCGCGAGCCGGGGAGAGCCCGTTCCCTGTGCGCCCAGCGTCCGCGCTGAAGTAGATCAGGTCACCGTCGAAGAGTCCGGGCCGGTGATTCAGGGTGAGCTCGACCAGGCGGGTGTAATCACGGTGCAGGATCTCGAGATGCTCAGTGGTCACGGCTGTGAAAAGTCCGCCCTGCCGACGGAGCAGGTCGGCCGCGGCCTCTACGGGGAGATCGGCAGGGTCCGGTGGCACGGCGAGGCCTCCGAATTCGGCGAGCATCTGGCCGATGCTCGGTGTGGGAGCACGCACGCTGCTGGTAGTCACGACACGGGTGTCCATCATGGCCAGCGTCGCGACGGAGTCGCCATCGCGACGAAGGTGGACGGCGATCGCGTGAGCGATGGTGCCGCCGAGCGAGTAGCCGAGCAAGTGGTACGGGCCGTGCGGCTGGACGGACCGGATCTCCTGAACATAGCGGTCGGCAAGTTGGTCGAGCGTGTCGAACCGCGCGGTAGGTTCGGTCATTGCCGGGGATTGCAGTCCGTATACCGGGCGGTCGGGCTCGAGGTGCGGCAGCAGACCGCTGAAACCCCACGCCAATCCGATGGCGGGGTGAACGCAGAACAGCGGTTGCCCGGACCCGGTGGCGCGCAGCGGAAGCAGAACCGACAGTGCGTCGTTCGAGTCCTGTTCGTCGAGACCACGCAGACGGGTGTCGATCCGTCGAGCCAGTGCTTGCGGGGTCGGATCGGTGAAGATCCATTGCACCGGCAGGCTGGCACCGGTCGCCTCCTGCAACCGCGCCACGAGTTGGGCGGCGGCCAGCGAATTGCCGCCGAGGGTGAAGAACTCGTCGTCGACGCCGACGCGTTCGATGTCGAGGGTCTGGGTGAAGGCTTCGCAGACGGTGACCTCGAGTGGGGTGGACGGCGCCCGGAACCGGGAGCGTCGCCGGTTGGGGACGGGCAGGGCGTTGCGGTCGATCTTGCCGGTGGGGGTGAGAGGTATTCGGTCCAAGATGAGGATGGTGGTGGGAATCATGTGGGCGGGTAGTCGGGTCGCGAGGAAGGTGGTGAGCGCGCTGGTGTCGGGTGAACTGTCCGGCCCGAGTACGACATAGCCGACGAGTTGGTCGGTGCCGTTGGGTGGGGTGTGGACTGTGACAGCAGCGTTCACGATGTCGGGGTGGCGGCGTAGCGTGCTCTCGATCTCGCCGGGTTCGATGCGCTGACCGTGGATTTTGATTTGTTGATCGCTGCGGCCGTTGTATTGCAGCGTTTGGTCGGCGACCCAGGTGACCAGATCGCCGGTGCGGTACATGATTGTCCCGGCCGGCCCGTAGGGGTCGGGGACGAAGTGGGCTGCGGTTGTTGTCGGTTGCTTGTGATAACAGCGGGCCAATCCTGGTCCGGACACGTACAGTTCGCCGGCTACTCCCGGCGGGACCGGGCGTAGTCCGCGGTCGAGTACTACGGCGGTGAATCCACGCAAAGGACCACCGATCGGCATCGGGTTGTCCGTGGCCGTCCGCAACGGAGTGGTGGCACAGCTCATGATCGTGGTTTCGGAAGCCCCGTAGGTATTGATCACCGTGCGGCCCGGTGTCCATCGATGTGCCAGCTCCGGCGGGCAGATCTCGCCACCGAGTATCAGGGTGTCCAGGGTGTCGACTTCGTTGGGGCGCATCGAAGCCAGCACAGACGGCGTGAGTGCGGCATGGCTGACATGTTCGGCGTTGATCAGCTCGGCGAGTTCGGTGCCGCCGAGTACCGATGCGGGGGCGAGGACCAGAGTGGCTCCCGCCGCGATGGCGCTGATCAATTCGAGGATCGAGACATCGAAGCTCGGCGACGCGGCGGCCAGCATTCGAGAGGTCGGGGTCAGGCCGAACCGTTCCCGTGTTTCGGCGGCCAGGTTCGCCAGCCCGGCGTGGGTGATCATGACCCCTTTGGGGGTGCCGGTGGAGCCCGAAGTGTAGATCAAGTAAGCCGGGTGTTGTGGCTCGAGCGGGACCATGCGCTCGGAGTCGGTGATTGCCGCGGGGTCTGCTGCCGCCGACGTCGCGGTGAAGGACAGGCTGTTGAGGTCCGTCCAACTGATCGTGTCCGGTAACCGGTTTCGGTAGGTCTGGTGTGTCAGCCCGACCGACGCACCGGAATCGGTGAGGATGCTTGTGATCCGGTCGTGGGGGTGAGTGGGATCTATCTGAACAAATGCGCCGCCGGCTTTGGCGATAGCCCATACAGCGATCACGGCGTCGATAGAGCGCGGTAACGCAACGGCTACCAAGGATTCCGGCCCAATCCCGGCGTCGATCAACACCCGAGCCCACCGGTTCGTGATTTCATCGAGTTCGCGGTAGGACAGTCTTTCGAGGTCACAGACCACCGCTTCGGAGTCCGGCATCATCGCGGTCGTCAACATGTGCGGCAACACCGACGCCACCTCGCCGGGCCTCCCGCGAGCGGGCACCAGCGTTGCTCGTTCAACCGACGACAGCAGTTGTAATCGGGCGAGCGGAAGGTCGATGTCGGTGGTGATGCTGTCGAGCACTCGAGCCACTCGGTCGGCGATGGCGTCGATTCGGTGTTGGGTGAATAGTTCGGGCAGGTATTTGAAGGTCAGGCGTAGCTGGGTGTCGTGCTCGATGATCAGGCCGAGCGGGTAGTGCGCGGCGTCCCGTCCGTGCATGTCGAGAACATGCATTCCGGCGATATCGGTGTCCTTGGACAGTCCGGCACGGTCGACCGGGTAGGACTCGAAGACCGTCACGGTGTCGAACATCGCGCCGGGACCAGCCACGCGTTGGATCTGGGTGAGTCCGAGGTGGTGATGGTCGAGCAGCGCGGCCTGGCCGGCCTGGATGCGCCGTAGAAGTTGGGCGAGGCTTTCGCGGTGGTCGAGCCGGACCCGGACAGGCACGGTGTTGACGAACAGCCCGATCATCGATTCGATCCCGGGGATCTGTGGGGGGCGTCCCGAGACCGTGGTACCGAAGACCACGTCGTCGCGCGCGGTTTCGGTGGCCAGCACAATCGCCCACACGGCTTGGATGAGTGTGTTGAGGGTGATCTCTTGCTGATGCGCCACCATGACCAGCGCCGCGGTGTGGTGTTCGCTCAATGGCAGCTGTACCTCACGTGCGGCTGTGCGGTGTTGACGGCCGCGATCCGCGGGCGCCATCAGAGTCGGCTCGGTGACGCCGTCGAGTGCTCGCGCCCATGCGATTTCGGCCGCGTCCTGGTCCTGGGCGTTCAGCCACATCAGATAGTCGCGATAAGGACGCACTCGGGTGAGCGCCGCGGGGTCGCTGTCACTGGCGTAGAGGGTCAGTAACTCCCGGACGAGCAGTGGCGTGGACCAGCCGTCTATCAGGATGTGATGCATGCTCAACAGCAGCCGGTACCGCTGTGGCCCGGTGCTGATCAGTGTCAGTCGAAGCAGTGGCGCGGCGGTCACATCGAAGCGGATGCGGCGATCTGTGTCCATGAGTTGTTCGACCACGGCCGCGGAGTCACCGTGCTCGGTGACGTCGATCTGGGTGAACGGAATGTCGACGTGCTGGTGCACCACCTGGACCGGTCTGCCGGCGCTGTCGCGAACGAACGCGGTGCGCAGGTTTGGGTGCCGTGTGAGGATAGCCTGCGCGGCGCGGCGCAGCCGGTCCGCGTCTACGTGCCCGCCGAGTTCCGCGCAGAGTTGCACGATATAGGCGTCGAGAGACTCGTCGGCGAGCTGGGCATGGAACAGCAACCCCGTCTGCAGCGGCGTGAGGGGCCAGATGTCGTCCAGGGTGGGGTGTCGGGCCTCGAGCTGATCGATCGCGTCCTGGTCGAGGTCGACAAGGCTTACATCGGAGGGGGTCAGCCCGCCGACGCCGGGCTCGGACGCGTGGTCGGCCAGCGCGGTCACCGCGTCCAGCCACAGTCCCGCCAGGTCGGTGACGTCGGCGGAAGTGAGCAGTTCGCTGGGATAGTCCCAGGTGGCGGTAAGTATAGGCCCGTCCGATGTTTCCATCGTGACTGCGTTGATGCCCAGTACGGCTGCTAGGGGAGCATCGGGATTTTGGACGCCGCCGCCATCGGTGTCATCACCTGCGGGCATCCACCCGCTGTCGCGCACGTTCGCCGGAATGGTGTCGAATCGACCGAGGTAGTTGAAGCTCACCTGAGGGGTGGGTAGCGCACCCAAGACACGGGCGGTGTCGGCGTTGAGGTAGCGCAGCAGCCCATAGCCGATCCCGTGCCCGGGGACCTGTCGGAGTTGTTCTTTGACCGATTTGATGACCGCTCCGGCGGCGGACCCGGCCGCAAACGCGTCGTCGACATCGATATCGGACAGGTCGAGCCGCACCGGGTAGGTGGTGGTGAACCATCCGACGGTGCGAGTGAGGTCGGCGCCGGGCAGTACCGTGTCGTGGCGGCCGTGGCTTTCGAATGTGAGCAGCGTGTCAGTGACCGCACATCCGCGCCGTTGACGCCAGCGAGTCAGCGCCAGCGCGAGTCCCGCGATGAGGGCGTCATCCACGTTGCCGTGGAAGGCCGCCGGCAAGGTAGTGAGTACAGCGCGGGTCACCGCGGTCGGTAGCGCCACCTCGACAGTGGCGACGGTTGCCTGGACGTCCGCGGCGGGGTCGATATCGCGTGCACCGATCGGCGGATCGGCGGCGCCGAGCGTCAATTGCCACCAGTCGAGTTCATCGACGTTCTCGGCGGCGGTGTTCAGCCCATGCGCCCAGCGCCGCATCGAGGTGCCGACCGGCGCGAGCTGCGGCGTTTGCCCGCTACTGATCTGGGCCCACGCGATAGCGAGGTCGGGAATGAGGATCCGCCACGACACGCCGTCAATTACCAGATGGTGTGCGACGACGAGTAGCCGTCCCGGCTGTTCGGCCCAGTCGAGCCAGACCAGTTGCAGCATTACTCCCGCCGCGGGATCCAGACGTTCGGCTGCCGCGTTCGCCTCCGCGGCGACGAGTTCGGCAAATGCCGCAGTGCCGGGCGCCGCGTCCACCGACACGTGACGGATCAGTGCGGCCGCCGATGCCGCGATCGGCTGCACCTGCACAGCCCAACCGGCGGCGTGTGTCGGATCCGGCTCCAGCCGGGCCCGCAACATGTCGTGATGGTCGATCACCGCCTGGACAGTGGCAGCGATTCCGGCGCTATCGATGTCGGCCGGCAAAGTGAGCATGGTCCACTGGCAGAACCGATCGAATCCGCCGCCGCGTTCGAACATCCACGCCGCGATCGGTGTCATCGGTATCGGCCCGACACCTCCGCCGGGCAGTTCCTCCGGAAGGGGCGTAGCGGCGGTGCTGTCGCGGACGGCGATCTGGGCCAGATCGGCGACGGTTTTACGTTCGAACACCTCGCGTGCGGAGAACACCAGCCCCGCCGCCCTGGCCCGGGTCACCAGCTGGATCGACATGATGCTGTCACCGCCGAGCGCGAAGAACGAATCCTCCACCCCGACCTCGTCGAGTCCGAGCACCTCCGCGAACAGCTTCGCGAGCTCGGTCTCCACCTCGCCGACCGGTGCACGGAATTCGGCTCGGGCCGTGGTGAAGTCCGGCTCCGGCAGAGCGGCGCGGTCGAGTTTGCCGTTCGCCGTCATCGGCAACGTGTCGAGCACCATCACCGTCGCGGGGACCATATGCGGGGCCAACCGCTCCGCAGCGTCGGCGAGAACCGCAGCCGTGTCGAGGTCGACGCCGGGCACGGGCACCACATATCCGATCAACCGGTCGCTGGTGGTGCGGCCCCGGCGAACCGTCGCCGCGGCGCGAGCGACGCCTCCGCAGGCCAGCAGAGCCGATTCGATCTCGCCGAGTTCGATGCGGAAACCACGAACCTTGACCTGGAAGTCTGCCCGGCCGACATAGTCGAGCGTCAATCCTCCTCGGGGTAGCCGCAGCCAGCGCACCAGGTCTCCGGTCCGATACATGCGTTGTCCGAAACCCTCGAACGGGTCGGCGACGAACCTCGACGCCGTCAAACCAATCCGGTTGCGGTAACCACGAGCCAGACCGGGACCCGCCAAATACAACTCCCCCACCACTCCGACCGGCACCGGCTGCAGCCGCGCGTCCAGCACGACCTGCCCGACCCCGCGAATCGGTCGGCCGATCGTCACGGTCCCGCCTGCCACCATCGGCGCACTGACATCGGTCTGGATCGTGGCCTCTGCCGGACCGTAGGTGTTGAACAATCTCCGGCCCGGCGCCCATCGCGACACCAGTTCGGGCGGGGGCGCCTCGCCACCGACTACGACGGTCCTGAGGTCGTCGAGCCCGGTCGGATCGACCGTCCCCAACGCCGCAGGCGTCAGTGCGGCATGGGTTACCTTCTCCCGCAACAAGATCTGCGCCAGTTCGGCCCCGCCGTAGATGGTCGGCGGCGCGATCACCAGCTGCCCACCCGAAGTGAGCGCCCACAGATGTTCCAGGACAGCTGCGTCGAAACTCGGAGATGCGGCATTCAGCACCCGCGCGCCTGGCTCGATGCCGAAGCGTGAACATTGTTCGGCCATCAGATTCGCCAACCCCCGGTGTGACACCACCACACCCTTCGGCGCGCCGGTCGAGCCGGACGTGTAGATCACATAGGCCGCATGATCGACCCGTACCGGCCGGGTTCGCTCCGCATCGGTCATCGACACGGCGGGCAACGCCGCTACCTCCGCCTCGACCTCCGACTCGTCGAGGATCAACCACTGCACCGACCCCGGCAGTTGGTCCCGCCACTCCGACAAGGTGATTCCGACCTCCACCCCCGAGTCGGTGAGCATGTGCTCGATCCGGCCGATCGGGTAGGTGGGGTCGACGGGTACGAACGCGGCACCTGTTTTGGCTATCGCCCAGGTGGCCAGAACCGACTCGACCGATCGTGGTAGTCCGACCGCGACACTGGTCTCTGGTCCCGCGCCCCGACCGATCAACAGTCGCGCCAACCGGTTGGATTCGGTATCCAGTTCGCGGTAGGTCCAGCGCTGGTCCTCGCATACCACCGCGACCGCTGCGGGGTCTGTTCGCACTGCGGCCGCCAACAGTTCGTGCAGCACCCGTCCGGGCATCGCCGCGACACCCGATACCGAGGTCAGTTCACGGTATTCCGCGGCGGAGAGCAGGTTCAACCGGGCCAGTGGCAGATCCGGGTCGTCGGTGAGATAGCCGATCACGCGCAGGACCCGCTGCAAGGTCGAATCCATCGTGTCGGGGTCGAAGAATTCCGGCAAATATTTGATTCTCAAATGCAGTCGCGTGTCGACATGCGCGACCACTCCCAACGGGTAGTGCGCGGCGTCGGTACCAGCCACACCCAGTAGCCGCATGCCAGCGATATCGGTATCGGTAGTCAGTCCGCCGCGATCGACCGGATAGGACTCGAACACAGTCATCGTGTCGAACACCGCGCCCGGACCCGCTACCCGCTCGATATCGGTCAAACCCACATGATGGTGATCGAGCAACATCGTCTGCTCGGACTGGATCCGATCGAGCAACCCTCCCAAACTCTCACTGCTATCGAGACGCACGCGCACCGGCAACGTATTGACGAACAACCCGATCATCGACTCGATACCCGCGAGCTGCGGCGGCCGACCAGAAACCGTCGAACCGAACGTGACATCCTCCCGAGAAGTCAACTCCCCGAGCACGATCGCCCATGCCATTTGGACGACGGTGTTGAGGGTGATTCCACGAGATTTGGCGAGGTCTGTGAGTGTGGCGGTTTGTTGTTCGGTCAGTTCGCCGAGCACGTCACGTGATTCGGTGTAGCGGCGGCCGGGATCGATCGCCGCTACCAGGGTGGGTTCGTCGGTGCCATCGAACACCCGAGCCCACACCTCGAGTGCGGCGGCGCGGTCTTGTCCGGCCATCCATGCCAGGAAGTTTCGGTAGGGGTGGACAGCGGGCAGTATCGTCGTGTCGCTGTCGGTGGCGTACGCCACCAGCAGCTCTTTCAGCAGTAGTGGCGTGGACCAGCCGTCGAGTAGGAGGTGGTGGTTGGTCAGCACCAGCCGGTGGTGATCGGGCGCGATGGTGACCAGCATCCAGCGCAGTAGTGGGGCGTGTGCCGGGTCGAATCGGGTTACCCGGTCCGCGGCCATCAACCGGTCCCACTCCCGGTCGCGTGCGTCCTCGTCCAACCCGGACAGGTCGAGTTCTGACCAGGGTGCTTCGAGGTTGTCGGTGATTACTTGGACCGGTCCGGTGTCGGTGTCGGTGATGAACGAGGCGCGCAGGTTCGGATGCCGGTCCAGTACTGTCTGTCCGGCTCGACGTAGCCGGGCCGGGTCGAGTTGTCCACCCAGTTCGAGGACCAGTTGCACCATGTAGGCGTCCACCGATTCCTCGGATATCGTCGCGTGGAACAGCAGCCCTGCTTGTAGTGGGGTCAACGGCCAGGCGTCGCTCAACATCGGATACCTGTCCTCGAGGCGTTCGATCTCGGACTGGCCGAGTCGAACCAAATCCAGATCCGACGGCGTCCGACCCCCAAGACCAACACGGGAACCGGCACCGGCACCGCGAGTGTGTGTCGCCAACGCGGTCAATACCCGGCTCCATGAGTCTGCTATCTCACGCACTTGGGTCGAGGTGAGTATCCCGACGGGGTATGACCAGCTCGCCCGTAACCGTGACCGGTTCCCGTCGTCGAGGGTGTGGGCATTGATATCGAGTACCGCGGGCATCGGCATGTCCGGGTTTCGGGCACCGGCGAGTTCGGTGTCCCAGCGGCCACCGTCGTCGACGGGTATCCACCCGATCGCTTGCCTGTCTTCCTGGGTCCCGACCGTGACGCGGCCGAGGTAGTTGAACCCGATCTGTGGCGCCGGCAGCGCCGCAAGAATCGGTCCGGTGTCCTCGTTGAGATACCGCAACAGCCCATAACCGATCCCGTGATCAGCAACAGCGAGAAGCTGTTCCTTGACCGACTTGACCGCAACCCCCAACGCCGACCCACCCGCACCCGCATCATCGAGATCGACACTCGAAATATCCAAACGCATCGGGTATCTCGTCGTGAACCAACCCACCGTCCGAGTCAAATCCGCACCCACCACCGCGCCATCCTCACGACCGTGGCCTTCCACACCGATCAACATCTGCGCGAGCACAGCACCAGACCCCCCGGTTTCGGTTTCGTGCAAGTGTTCGCGCCGCCACTTCGTCACCGCCACCGCCAACGCAGCCAGCAACCCATCAGCGACACTGCCGTGGAACGCTGCGGGCACGTCGGTCAACAACGCGGCGGTCACCTCCGGCGACACCTCGACCTCGACCGTGCCCGCAGTGGCCGCCACATCGACCGCGGGATCCAACGGCCGCGACCCAATCACCGGATCATTCTCCACAACCATCGCCTGCCACGATTCGAGTTCCGCCGCGCGGCGCGGACAGTGGGCCTCCTCGACCAGCCCATGCGCCCACCGACGCATCGATGTCCCCACCGGAGGCAGGTCAGGTGGCTGGTCGGCCGCGATCCGCGCCCACGCGACCGCAAGATCAGGCACCAACACCCGCCACGAAACCCCATCGACCGCCGAATGATGCACTACCACCAACACCCGACCCGCCACTGCCGCGTCGGCTGGATCGAACCACACCACCTGCACCACGATTCCCGCGTCCGGATCGAGCCGATCCGCAGCCGCATCCAACTCCGCCGCCGCCAGCGACCGGAACTCCTCGCTGTTCGCTCGTGGTTCGGTCACCACTCGGTGGATGATGTCGTCGGCTCGAACCACCCCGACCGGCAACACCTCCCACGCCCAACCCCCATCGACGGCCGGGTGTAGCCGTGCGCGCAACATGTCATGCCGATCCAGCACTGCCTGCACCGTGCTTGTCAGGGTCTGCCGGTCGATTCCCGCGGGCAAACCCAACAGCAACGACTGCGAGAAACGCCCGAACCCGGACCCCGGCTCGGTCTGTTCGAGTAGCCATCGCATGATCGGCGTCAACGGTATCGGCCCGACACCGCCACCGGGCAGTTCTTCCGCAACAGCGACAGCAGCGGCAGTATCCCGGACAGCGACCTGAGCCAAACCAGCGACGGTTTTACGTTCGAACACCTCCCGCGCGGAGAACACCCACCCCGCCGCCCTGGCCCGGGTCACCAACTGGATCGACATGATGCTGTCACCACCCAGAGCGAAGAACGAATCATCCACACCCACCCGCTCGACACCGAGAATGTCAACGAACGATTGGGCGATAGCCTGTTCGACCGGTGTCGTGGGTGCCCGGTATACGGTGTTGTCGGTGAATACCGGGGTGGGTAACGCTTTACGGTCC
>NZ_JBEZDA010000003.1:365912-570910 GCF_040647855.1 Nocardia sp. NPDC049220 | reverse complement strand
AAACCCCACATAATCAACTGCGTCTTCGTCACACCATTCGCAGTCTTCACCAACGCATCCCCGAACTGCGTCATCGCATCAGCCAACTCATCAAACGAAAACTTCCCCGACTCCAACAACCCCAACGACTTCAACAGCGCCGCAGTCGCCTCACCCTCATAAATACCCGCAACATTCCCCTGCGAACTACGAACAGCCTCCGACAACAACCGAACCCGCGGAGCCAAACCCAACAAACCACGCTCACCCAACCGCTCCAAATCCCCCGCCCGCGTATCAGGCAACTCCATACCAAAATTCAGCAGCTCCCCAATACCCCGCAACAAAGCCGGCCCCTCGACGTTAAACGCCACCACACACCCCCAACCGACACACCATCATCACCAAGACGAATCAGTCACCCCGGACTGCGACACATCACGGTCGGGCTGCTCAGTATCGGCAAAAACCATCGCCTCCGACTCGGCGGCGAGCCGTTCCGGCGCGTCGGGCGGCGCGAGAGAAACCTGCGGCGCCGTGGGCACCAGGTCGAGCACATCGAGGGCGCCGGGCGCCAGCTCGGAAAGCTTCGGAATTCGAGAACTCTGCTCCTGCAGCGAAGCCGTCAAACCCGCAGTCTTGCGCTGCATTTCGGTCGCGGCATTCTGCGCGGCCTCGGTGACGGCTTTCGCGATCTCCGCATAACTCAAGTCGTCGATATCGTCGGAAAAACGGGTTTCGATGACCGTGCCTTCAGCGTTGATCGACACCGTCACACGCTTGTTCGCCGCCGATCCGGTCGCGGTGAGCAGCACCCACTGCCGCTGCATATTCTCGATCGACTTCATCCCGGCTTGGACGGAATCAACCAGATCCATCAACCGAGCCGCCGACATCTCCTCATCGTTCACGCCTGGCTCGCTCACTTCCGTAGCATGCCCGCGCTCTTGAGTGTTTCTCCCCTGCGCTCGAGCGCTTGCCTGTCGCGCTCGAGTTCAGCTGCGCTCCGAGACGGATTGCGCGCTTGCTCGTTGAATGCCTTTACGGCCTCGTTGTACGCGATCACTTCCCTGTTGTGGGCTTCCGTCGCCAAGAGCTTCTTCTCGGCTTTCCCGTAAGTCGGACCCCACCCGTCGGGACCGTTCGCGAAATCCGCAGCGCCAGCGAGGAATGCGACCTGGCTTTTGAATCCCGCGATCAGACCGTCATTGTTCTCGCCGTTGGCGATGACGCGACCGGTCTCGCCTTTGCCCCAGCATCCGTAGTACTCGTCGAAGATCGTCTCCATCTCCGACTTGACCGCGTCGACCATAGCGGCGAGATCCACCATCTCCCCCTGGATCTTCCCCGCATGCTCGCTTTTGAAGTTCAACCCATCGGCCATGGCACCCACCTCATTTCGTCACGCTGAGCTATCCGAACCATCTTGACATGAACCAAACCCAGGGTTTTTCCCAGAAGAGGGAACGATCAAACCCGCACCGGGTTCAACGGCCCGGTGCTCCTCGCCGAGCGCTTCCTGAATGTGCCGAATGTCCACTCGGGGTGGCCGAAATGCCACATTCAGACAGCTCGGGACAGGTCAGGCGCGGGAACCTTGCCGTTCCTGGTAGCGCTGTTCGAAGCCTTCGACGAAGGTGGTCGGCGCGACAGACGAGGACGAGTGTTCCAGGACGCCGTCGTCGGCGATGTAGAAGATGGCCCGGCCGATCGCGATCTCGCCGCGCGGCACCGGCACGTACACCATCCAGCCGCAGCTGAACCGGTCGGCGACCAACTGGTCCAGCGGATAGCCGGTGGTGTCCAGCTGACGCCCCTGGATGTAACTGCGGACCCGGAAGATGGCCTCTTCCTCCGGCATTCGCTCTGCCAGCCGCATGACCACACCGGCCAGCGACAGCTGGTACATGGCGCCGTCGATGTCGTAGCGGCCGTCGTCACCGAAGACGTTGATCACCGTATCCCTGGTGACCACACCGACTTCCGCAGCCGAGATCAGCGCCGCGGCGGCGGCACGCTGAGCGGCGGTTGGCCGCTGCGCGACCAGCCCCGCGACGATCCCGGCGACCGTGTCAGCGGTCCACACACCGGGTACCGCGGTGGCGCAGTGCTCCGCGGCCGGTGATTCGCCGCGATACCAGCGGCCGGCCTCCCACCAGTAGCAGAACGACATCAACCCGGTGGACGCGCGCGGGTTGAGCACCGGGTTGGCGACCCAATCCGGCGCTCCGGCATAGAAGGCCGGCATATCAGCGCCATCGTTGTAGGTGGCGTTCAGGTTCGGCGACTCCCATACGCCGCCGGACAGCACTGCCCGGCCGTCGGGCAGCGAGTACAGCGTGGACCCGCCGCGACGCGAGCTTTCGAACCAGCCCATCGACGGCATTACCCGCGGGCCCCAATCGGAGCCGGCCGCGACGAACGACGCCGAGATCACCGCCCACCGTGCCCACATCTCGGGGAAGTCCGGAAATTCGTTCTCCGCCAACACCGGCCACACCCGCGCGGCTCGATCGGCGCGCGCGTCCACGGCAGCGTCCTGCGGGGTTCGCGACTGTCGGTTGTTGTGACCGACATAGGCTGCCAGCCACACCGGCAGGTCGTCGCGCGGGTACTGATCCAGGTCTGCCCGGTAGGCCTCCGGCTCGAACAGCTGCCCCTCCGGGAACGGCTCGTCACCGAAGTCGTAGTCGACCTCGAACTCGCCGTCGGAACTCAGCTGCAGCAACAGCCGCCACCACGGTTCGCCGTCCAGTTCGGCCACCAGTGCGCGTTGCTGGCGCACCAGTTCCAACACCGCCGCGGGCGGCTCCACCCGCACCGACCGTTCCCCGTCGGCATAGACGACCTGGGCCATCTCCGTGGCGGCGGTCAGCGCGAACACCGCGTCCAACTGTTGCCACCCGGGCGGCCCCACCTCGGCCAGCCCGTCGGCGGCGCGGCGTGCGAGGACCCGCGTCTCGTCGGCTTCGTCTTCCTCGGCAGCTTCGTCTATCTCGGCGGCTTCTTCGACGACGTCCGGCTCGGCGGGCTGGTCGGCAGCGCCCGGGTCGAGGCTGAAGCCCACGTCCGGCGACCCGGGCTTGTCCGGCGACTCGGCCTTGTCATCCTGACCCGGGTTTTCCTTGTCTTGATCGCTCACTACTCAGATCCTGACCGCGCGTTGATGTCTTTACCGGAACCAATATCAGTAGAAGAGGGAATTCTCGCGTCTTTCGGCGTCAGGGTGAAATCGGCATCCGGCGCCGCGCGGTTCGCTCCGGCACTGTCCCGGTTTCTCTGGTACTGATCGCTCACTGTTCGCTTCCACCGGTGATCTTCATCCGCCCCACGCCCTCTCCTACACCTCAGCCGGTGTGCATTGTTACATGACGTCCCGAACGCCTCCACCGATCACTCCCACGAGAGGGAAGCTTCCCGGACGCGGCACGATCGCGCTGCGCGGCCGTTGCGCAGCGGGTTTTCCTCGGCGAGGGCACGGTAGACGGTCAGGTCATCGCATCGCTGCCGATCGACCGCGCAACCAGGGCTTGTCGGCGCTGGGCGGGGTTGCCTGATGTTCACGAGCCGCGGCCCGGACTACCGCGCGAGATCAGCTGCGGCACGAGGCAAGCGCGGACAGTCGACCACCGCTGGTCCGGACCACCACCGATTCACTCAAATCTCCAGCAGCAGGGTGACCGGCCCGTCATTCACCAACTCGATTCGCATATGCGCGCCGAACCGGCCGGTGGCGACTATGGCCCCTAATTCACGCAGCGCCAGCGCGAAGACATCGACAAGTGGTTCCGCGGTGGCGCCGGGAGCGGCCGCCGACCACGAGGGGCGCCTGCCCTTGGCGGTGTCCGCGTACAAGGTGAACTGACTGACCACCAGGATAGGAGCGCCCAGATCCGCGGCCGAGCGCTCTCCCGCCAGGATTCGCAACCACCACACCTTCTCGGCCAGCGCCTTCGCGGTCGCCGCGGTATCGGAGTGCGTCACGCCGACCAGAACGAGCAGGCCGTGTGGGACGCCATGGTCGGCCGGGTCGATGCGACCGACGATCTGTTCGTCGACGGTCACCTGCGCCGAAGTCACACGCTGCAAGAGGGCTCGCACAACTGCCGATCATGCCTTGCCCCACAGCCTGGGCGGCAGCATGGGTGGCCGGTGCGAGCACACCGTGACCGCTACGGTGGCAAAGCTTGCCGTCACTCGCGACGCGCGCTCGTCGACCCATCGCACCGACGCTCGACGCCGCCCGCACCAGCGGCGATCCCGCGCTTGGTGTTCGATCGCTACGCTCGCTCCAGAACGGTCTACCGGCCTCGACGGATCCAGGTGCGCGTGGGCGGTAACCGTGAAAGACTTCGGCCCAGAATTATGCGTTGCGCGGACCGCCGCGCGTTTGCGGAGGATCATGCTTGAAGCGAGGATCGCGATGGATCTGGACGCGCGGGAGCGCCAGATCGCCGCGGATCGGTATGCGGCCCTCGACCGTTCGGTCGAATCCGAGCTACGGCTGGCCACCAGTCTCGGCGAACTCGCCAAGGGTCTGATCGCCACCAAGACCAACGGGTCGAGCCGCGATCGGACCAGGGAAGCGCTGGCGCCCGCCGAGGAGGCGGTGGCGATCCGGCTACGCCTGCTCTCCAGGGGGCAGGTACTGACCGCGCGCCTCGCGGGCGAACTGAACGATGCGCTGCGCTCCTTCGAGCAGGCAGCGCGGTACAGCGGTCGCCGGGAACTCGCGACCACGACGATCCGCCGGGCCTGCGACGTCTACCGCCATGTGGCGCGGGCACGTCCGGAAGTCGCGGGTCCCTGCGCTGACGGATTGTCCAAGTGCGGCGTGTGGTTGGGCCGGCTCGACCAGGACGCGGCGGTGGCGGCGACCGCGGAGGCTGCCCGAATCCGCGCTGCGCTGGCCGCCGCCAATCCGGATCTGTCCGGCAAGTACCTCGCAAGTCTGAGCACCCTGCTACGAACGCTCATGGTCGGTCGCTCACGCAAGCAGGCCATCGCGATGTACCGCGAACGGTATTCGGCGCTGACCTCCACGAGCATGTCGATCCGACTACGCGCGTGCGGAATCCAAGACCTGGATCTCACGCCCAAATCGCACCGGGCGCTGATCGAACTGGGCTGCCGCACGCTGGAACAAGCCGGTCGACTGACCCAGCAGCAGGTCATGTTCAAGTCCTCCGGCGACCTGTCGACCGTCGAAGAAATCAACTGGAAGCTGGCCTTGGTCGGCCTACGGCCACTCGCGGCGGGCGCCGAGCCGGACCCGCCGTCGGTGCCGGTACAGATCGGCACCACCTTCGGCGCGCTGAGCGTGTACTGCCCTGACCGCGACTCCACCGCCCAGGTGCGCGCCGCGATCATCGCGGCCTACGCGATCGATGACGCCTACCCCCTCGACCGCGCCACCTACCTCGCTGAGCACGGACCGGACCTGAAGGTTGCCGATCCTGAGGTGAACATCGCGAGCACCCTCGGCGACGACATCGTGCTGATCGATCAGCCATACGGCGGCTGGGTCACCGTCATGAGCCTGAACTGGGAACTCACGCCGGTGGCGAAACATCCGCTGGCACTGCGTCTGTCCCAGGACTGGCCGGTCGCGGCCATCACGGTCACCGAGAACGTTGCCTACGAGTTGTGCTGGTATGAGCGCGGGGCCGCCACCCAGTACGCCGCCCTCGGCCGCCCGGCCGGACAGGCGCCGCTCGACAAGCCGCTCGCCCCACTCGACTTCAAGACCCTCGCCGAGTACAACGCCGATCGCGCGACCGAGACGAAGCTCCGTTCGGCCTTCGGCAACACGAAGATGTTCTCGAACCTCACTTACCTGCCCGACAGTGGCCTGCGCCAGATGAGCGTCAGCACGCCGCTGGACGAGCACGGCGACCGGGTGCTGTTCTTCCGGACGACGCCCTGAGGCGCCGCGATGCGACACCGTCGCACGAAGTTTGCGGTGTGGTAGCACACTGACTGAACGCGGCGTGAACAAAATGCCACCGGCCTTGACTCCGTCGGTGCGCGGATCATTTGACCAGCGATTACGTACACCCTTGGCGAATATGAGAATTGAGGTCGCACCGCTCCGATCACTGCCGCCGCCGGTAACCAGAGCGTTGACATTGCCTCGAGAACAAATTGAACGGAATGTTTGTACTATTCCCCGGGGTGCTCTACTGAGTCAGCGCGCGGATGGTACACGGGATCACCACATCGCCGACCGGGCGGCATGAGATGACTGATGAAGCTAGCCGAGGCCCCATGAACCATATGGCGTTGGCGGACAGACCAACCGCACGATGCGCCTGCTTACGAGATACTCGCGGTCTGCCGGTCGGGGCGCACTCGGAGATCGGCCGAATCGTCCCCCGCGCCGGTTTCCTAGCCGCGAACACGAAGTCTGTCGTCGCTTCCCCCGATACCCCTGCCAGGTATCGGCGGCGGAACGTGTCCGCGCGGAGCGCGGTTCGTCCGTCCCGCCGGTCCATTATCGAGACCGTGCGCCCTTGCGCGAAAGCTGGGAAACAATGACGACAAGTGCCTCCCTGCCCGCGAAACAACAGGTGTTGCAGGCCTGCCGGGGTGAACTACCCGAGAACAATCCCATGCTGCGTTGCGCGCACGAGTTGACCACGCTGCACGAGCGCAGGCTCGGGGCCGGCCAGGAAGACGTGGACGAGATCGATGCGGCGCGCGCGAACCTGATTCGCGAGATCGACCGCTGGATCACCGTGCAACTGCCGCCGGCGCATGGCGCGGCGCACATCCACACCGAGACCCTCGGCGCCGTGATCGACCGCTTGGCCCAATTCACCGCGCGGGCGTACGCGGCGCTGGCCAGCGCGTCGGAATGGGACCTCTGGGATGCCTGGCAGCGCCTCGCCGAACTGGCCGTCGGCTATGACGATCTGGCCGCCGAGGTGTGTGCGGGCGTCCGCCGTCTACCCGGCGCATCATAGCGTCGGCCGACCCGATAAAGGTCGGACCTTTGGCCACCCGAGCATGGTGGCCGAGCGTCCGGATCTATTCCGGGCGCAGGGTAAGAATGCGCGGACCGTTGTCGGTGACCGCAACGGTGTGTTCCCAATGGGCCGCACGGCTGCCGTCGAGGGTGACCACGGTCCAGTCGTCGTCGAGCACCTTGGTCTGGGTGGTGCCCAGGGTGAGCATCGGCTCGATCGCGAGGACTGAACCGACCACGAGGTGGGGGCCTTTGCCCGGCTCACCCTCGTTGGCGAGGAACGGGTCGAGGTGCATCTCCCGCCCGATGGCGTGCCCGCCGTAGCCGTCCACGATGCCGTAGGCGCGACCGTGTTCCTGCTCGGCCGCACGGGTACCCAGCTCGATCGCGTGCGAGACGTCCGTCAGCCGGTTACCCGGTAGCATCGCCTCGATACCGGCTTCCATGGACAGCTGGGTGGCCTCGCTGAGCAACCGGTCGGCATCGATGATGGCGCCGACACCGAACGTCCACGCCGAATCACCGTGCCAGCCATCGAGAATCGCGCCGCAATCGATCGAGACCAGGTCGCCCTCGGTGAGTATCTCCGCCGCGGTCGGAATCCCATGCACCACGCGGTCGTTCACCGACGCGCAGATCGATGCCGGGAAGCCGTGGTAGCCCTTGAAGGACGGCACGGCGCCCGCGTCGCGAATCACCTGCTCGGCGACCTCGTCCAACTCCTGGGTGGATACCCCCGGCTTGGCGGCCGCCCGCACCGCGACCAGAGCGCGGCCGACGACCGCGCCCGCCGCCGCCATGGCGTCCAGTTCGCCAGCCGTCCGGAACGGCACGACCTTCTTCTTACGGTGGAAGACCATCGCGGCCTCAACGCCCCATCGTGAGCGGCATCAGTGGCCCAGCGCGCGCAGCGCCCGCGCGTTGACGCCATCGACCTCGCCGACGCCGTCCACCGAGACAACCAGACCGTCGTAGTGCTCGAGCAACGGTTCGGTCTCCTCGCGGTACACCCGAAGCCGGTTGCGGATCACGCCCTCGTTGTCATCGGCGCGGCCGCGGGAGAGCATCCGCTCCACGACCGTGTCCTCGGGCACGACGAAACACAGCACCGCATCGAGTTTGGTGTCCATGTCCTTGAGGATCTTCTCCAGCGCGTCGGCCTGGTCGACGGTGCGCGGGTAACCGTCGAGCACGAAACCGTTGACGGCGTCGGGCTCGTTGACCCGGGCCTCGACCATGCGGTTGGTCACGTCGCTCGGCACGAGGTCGCCCGCGTCCATGTACTTCTGCGCTTCGCGGCCCAGCGGAGTCTGCTGGCTGATATTCGCGCGAAACAGGTCCCCGGTGGAGATGTGCGGGACGCCGAGCTTCTCCGACAACAGGACGGCCTGTGTGCCCTTGCCGGCACCCGGCGGACCGAGCAGTACAACTCTCACTTGAGGAACCCTTCGTAATTTCGATTCATCAGCTGGCTTTCGATCTGCTTCACGGTGTCCAAACCGACGCTCACCATGATCAGCACCGCGGTACCGCCGAACGGAAGGTTCTGGGCGCCACCGGAGGAACCGATGTCGAGGAACAGGTTCGGCAGCACCGCGACCAGACCGAGGTAGATCGATCCGGGGAGGGTGATACGGCTCAGGACGTAGTTGAGGTAATCGGCGGTCGGCTTACCCGGGCGGAATCCCGGGATGAAGCCGCCGAACTTCTTCATCTCGTCGGCGCGCTCCTCCGGGTTGAAGGTGATCGCGACATAGAAGTAGGTGAAGAACACGATCAGACCGAAGTAGATCGCGATGTACACCGGGTTCCCCGGGTTCACCAGGTATTTCTGGATTATTTCCTGCCACCAGCTGGGGTTCGGGTTATTCCGCGACGAGGTCAGCTGCGCCACCAGGTTGGGTAGGTAGAGCAGCGATGACGCGAAGATGACCGGAATCACGCCCGCCTGGTTCACCTTCAACGGCAGGTAGGTCGAGGAACCGCCGTACATCTTCCGTCCCACCACACGCTTGGCGTATTGGACCGGAATGCGGCGCTGGCCCTGCTCGACAAAGATCACGGCGGTGATGATCGCCAGCGCGGCGACACACACCAGGCCGAACACCAGCCCGCCGCGACTGTCCAGGATGGACTTGCCCTCGGTCGGGATGCGTGCGGCGATACCGGAGAAGATCAGCAGCGACATGCCGTTGCCGACACCGCGCTCGGTCATCTGCTCGCCGAACCACATCACCAACGCGGCGCCCGCCGTCATCACCAGAACGATGATGACCATGCCGAAGATGCTGGTGTCGGCGAGAATGTCCTTTTCACAGCCTTGCAGCAGCTGACGGCGCGCGGCCAGGGCGACCAGACCGGTGGCCTGCAGGATCGCCAGCGCGATCGACAGGTACCTGGTGTACTGCGTCATCTTGTTCTGGCCGGATTGGCCTTCCTTGCGCAGTTCCTCGAACCGCGGGATGACGACGGTCAGCAGCTGGATGATGATGCTCGCGGTGATGTAGGGCATGATGCCGATCGCGAACACCGACAGCTGCAGCAGCGCGCCACCGGAGAACAGGTTGATCAGCTGATAGATGCCACCGGATTCGCCACCGGAGACAATGTCGATACATTCCTGGACGGCCTTGTAGTCGACGCCCGGGGACGGTAGTGCGGCACCCATGCGGTACAGCGCGATCAACCCCAGCGTGAAGAGAATCTTCCGCCGTAAGTCCGGAGTCCGGAAGGCCGATACGAAGGCGGAAAGCACAGATCCTCCTGGCGAACGACATGGTGGTCAGTACATGGGCGATTCAGCGCTGTCCAGTTCCCTGATTCGGTCGAGGGGACGCTGAAGACCATGGCGAGGCTTGGCAGACAACAATTCAAACTCTAACAGTGGCACCGGACGAGCCTTCACTCGTCCGGTGCCGCTGTTTGCAGAGTACCGTCAGCCCAGCTCGGTGACGGTGCCACCGGCCGCGGTGATCTTCTCCTTCGCGGCTCCGGTGACCTTGTCGACGGTCACCTGGACCGCGACGCCGATCTCACCGTCGCCGAGGACCTTGACCAGCTGGTTCTTGCGAACCGCGCCGGCGGCCACGAGCTCGGCCTTGCCGACCTCGCCGCCCTCGGGGAACAGCCTGGCGATCGCGCCGACGTTCACGACCTGGTATTCCGTGCGGAACCGGTTCGTGAAGCCCTTGAGCTTGGGCAGCCGCATGTGCAGCGGCATCTGCCCACCCTCGAAGGCGGCCGGGACGTTCTTGCGCGCCTTGGTGCCCTTGGTACCACGGCCCGCCGTCTTACCCTTGGAGCCTTCACCGCGACCCACGCGGGTCTTCTCGGTCTTGGCGCCAGGGGCAGGGCGCAGGTGATGCAACTTGATGGTCATGTGTCAGACCTCCTCAACGGTTACGAGGTGGCGCACGACGTTGATCAGACCCCGGTTCTGCGGAGTGTCCTCCCGAACCACGGTCTGCCGGATCTTGTGCAGACCCAGCGTGCGCATGCTCTCACGCTGGTTCTTCTTGGCGCCGATCGTGCTCTTGATCTGGGTCACCTTGAGATCTGCCATTACCTGACACCTCCCGCAGCCTGAGCGCGCGCACGCAGCATGCCCGCGGGGGCAACATCCTCGAGCGGCAGTCCACGGCGAGCCGCGACCTCTTCTGGACGCTGCAGCATCTTGAGCGCGGCAACGGTCGCGTGCACAACGTTGATGGCGTTGTCGCTACCGAGCGACTTCGCCAGAATGTCATGAATGCCGGCGCATTCGAGCACGGCACGGGCCGCGCCACCGGCGATCACACCGGTACCGGGGGAGGCCGGGCGCAGCATGACCACGCCGGCCGCCGCCTCACCCTGAACCGGGTGGGTGATGGTGGAGCCGATCATCGGGACGCGGAAGAAGCCCTTGCGAGCCTCCTCGACACCCTTCTGGATGGCCGCCGGAACTTCCTTGGCCTTGCCGTAGCCGACGCCGACCAGACCGTTGCCGTCACCGACGATCACGAGGGCGGTGAAGCTGAAGCGCCGACCACCCTTCACGACCTTGGACACGCGGTTGATCGCGACGACCCGCTCGAGCTGGTTCTTCTCGGCGGCGTTGTCCCGGCGGTCACCGCCACCACGACGGTCGCCGCCACCACGACGGTTGTCGCGGCCGCCCTCGGGGGCGCTTCCGTTCTGTCCGGCGGGTCCGCTTCCGCCGTCACGCCTCTGACGTCCCGGCATCAGACGTTCCTTCCGTTCATGTTCTTGGTCATCAGAATTTCAACCCACCTTCGCGAGCGGCATCGGCCAGTGCGGCGATCCGGCCGTGGTAGTCGTGACCACCACGGTCGAACACGACGGCCTCGACACCCGCGGCCTTGGCCCGCTCGGCCAGCAGCGCGCCGACCTTCTTGCTCTTGGCCGACTTGTCGCCGTCCAGCGCACGCACATCGGCCTCGATGGACGACGCGGCGGCGATGGTTTTGCCGATCGAGTCGTCGACCAGCTGCGCGTGCAGGTGGCGCGAGGAGCGGTTGACCACCAGGCGCGGACGCTCGGTGGTGCCGACGACCTTCTTGCGCAGACGGAAGTGACGGCGGGTCTTCGACAGACGACGCGTCGTCGACACGTCCTGGCCGCGCGGCTTGCGCTTGGCGATCTGGTTTTCGGTTTGCGCCATGATCACTTACCCGTCTTTCCGACCTTGCGGCGAACGACCTCGCCGGCGTAGCGGATGCCCTTGCCCTTGTACGGGTCGGGCTTACGCAGTCCGTGGATCACAGCGGAGATCTGACCGACCTTCTGCTTGTCGATTCCGGACACGGAGAACTTGGTGGGCGTTTCCACCGCGAAGGTGATGCCTTCGGGGGCCTCGATCGGCACCGGGTGGCTGTAGCCGAGCGCGAACTCGAGGTTCGACCCCTTGGCCTGCACACGGTAACCGACGCCGAAGATTTCCATCTTCTTCTCGTAGCCCTTGGTCACGCCTTCGATCATGTTGGCGACCAGGGTACGGGTCAGGCCGTGCAGCGAGCGGTTCTGGCGCTCGTCGTTCGGGCGCGCGACCTCGAGTTGGCCGTCCTCGCCCTTGCTGACGACGATCGGCTCGGCGACCGCGTGCGACAGGGTGCCCTTGGGCCCCTTCACCGACACGTTCTGGCCGTCGATGCTCACTTCGACGCCGGCTGGGATGGCGATGGGCTTCTTACCAATACGCGACATTGTCCTGACCTCCCTTACCAGACGTAGGCGAGGACTTCGCCGCCCACGCCCTGCTTGGCCGCCTGACGATCGGTGAGCAGACCGGTCGACGTGGAGATGATCGCCACGCCGAGGCCGCCCAGGACCTTGGGCAGGTTGGTGGACTTCGCGTACACACGCAGACCCGGCTTCGAGACGCGGCGCAGGCCCTGGAGGCTGCGCTCACGGCTGGGGCCGTACTTGAGGTCGACGACGAGGGTCTGGCCCACGGTCGCGTCCTCGGTCCGGTAGTCGGCGATGTAGCCCTCACGCTTGAGGATCTCGGCGATGTTCGCCTTGAGCTTCGAGTGCGGAGCCTTCACCTGATCGTGGTACGCCGAGTTGGCGTTGCGCAGACGTGTCAGGAAGTCCGCGATTGGATCAGTCATGGTCATGGTTCGACCTTGACACCTTTCTCGCTGTGGTTCCCATGCAGCGCCGACCCGCGTATCCGCAGGTCAGCCGTGGGCCTACAACAATTCGGATGGTCCGGCCGACACTTGCCGACCGGATGAGGTTCGATCGCCCGAGCCACGCACACGAAGACATGCGGGCGCGCAGTTGCCCAGGCAACCGGTCCAGTGTAGGCAATGCCCAGCTAGCCACCAAATCCGACCTGGTCGGCTCGACCACGGCGAACGCGGCAGCGCCCATTCGAGGGCGCGTTCGACGGTGTCATCGATCCACCATTCGAGTGGGACCTGATGAACAGACTGCATCGCCATACCTGGTCCAACGGAGATCTCGACAAGCCGAGGAGGCCCGCAAAGCGTGGCGCGACGCGGCCCCCGGGCTGCGCAACGCCAGCGACGGAACCGGACAGGCGTTGGTTGAGCCCCGCACAGATCACCTCGGACGAGCTACCAGAAGCTCTCGCACAAATGGATGCGGTGTCCCACCGGCGTCGAGAACGTCCCGCGCAAATATGCCGAATCGGAAAAGTGTTTACGGCCGAATAGGCAAACTCGCCCGAAGCGCTTTCTCGCCGAACACCCCACCGCCGGTCCACGTGCACACCGAGCAGCTCGCCCCCTGCGCGCCACCTCACGCGCGGGTAGTAACGGCGAACCGCGGTAGTGAAATGGCGGCTCGTCGAAGTATCGAGAAACACCATTTCACTAACGTCGACGCAATTTGTGACGAGAACGACGGACGTGTGCGGGCACCGGGGCGGTCAGGGTTGCGGATGGTGCGGGCCCGACCTCGGATGAAGCCGATGGTGCGGGCCCGACCTCGGATGAAGCCAATAGTGCAGCCCGACCTCGAACGAAGCCAATAGTGCAGCCCGACCTCGAACGAAGCCAATAGTGCAGCCCGACCTCGAACGAAGCCAATAGTGCGGCCCGACCTCGAACGAAGCCAATAGTGCGGGCGGACTTCGGATGAAGATGCTCGGCGATGGGCCGCCGCGTAATTCGCAGCCGCACGCTTCCGGTTGCCACCGCTTCCACCATGGCGTTGAACCAGCCGCCCGCCCACATGCAGTTCGCCCCGGCGACCACGGCGTCGAACCGATCGCCAAGGCCGCGCGCACACCGAACAGCCAACCTCCGCCACCTCACACACGACCAGGGCCGCCGCGCACCGCAGTAGTGAAAAGGCGGCTCATAGGACGCCCGACGAACACCATTTCACTACCCGTCGAGGGAAGTTGCGACGAGAAGGTCGCGCTGATGCGGGCACGGGGCGGTGATGGTTGCGGATGGCGCGGGCGCGACCTCGGATGAAGGTGTTCGGCAATGGCACGCGGAATTCGCCGCCGCACTCTTCCGACCTCGGATGAAGCCGATGGTGCGGGCGGACCTCGGATGAAGCCGATGGTGTTCCGGTTGCCACCGCTTCCACCATGGTGTTGAACCGGTCCACGCGCACACCGAGCAGCCAACCCCGGCGCGGCACCTCACGCACGGGCAAGGGTGGCGAACCGCAGTAGTGAAATGGTGGCTCGTAGGAGTATCGAGGAACGCCGTTTCACTACCGTGGATGGACGTTGCGATGAGCGCGCAAGGCGGGTTATGGCTGCAGATGGTTCGGGGGGCGACTCCGGATGAAGGTGCTCGGCGACGGCTCATGGGATTCGGAGCCGCACGGTTCCGGTTGCCAGCGCTGCCACCACGGCGTTGAAGCCGTCCCAGTGCCGCACGTGATGAAGCACTCGGTCTTCGGTGATTCCGCCGGGCTGCCGCTCTTCGCGACGGCACTGCACGAAGTCGGCGGTGAGCAGGCTCACCATCTCCCCATAGGAATAGGGCATCTCGTCAGCATCTGGACCCTGCAGGTAGCCGTGGTGGCAGGCCGCCGCCAGCGCGTCCTCGACGTGCCGGTCGATAGCCCAGATGTGCAGGTCCATCAGATAGGCGAGGCGGCGGCTCATCGATCGTCCCGGCCTGCCGTTCTCGTAGTGCTCAACCCAGACGCCGAGCAGTCCGAGGGCGGACACCATCATCGCGTCGGCGGGCTCGGTACGAGCGTTGAAGATGTCGAAGAAGGCGCGAGTGCCCGGCAGGCGCAGTTCAGCTTGTGCGGAAGCGGACCGGTTCGAGTGCGACTGTGTTCGGATGTCATCTGTCATCGCGCCCGCCGGGCCTGTGCAGAGTTCCCGGCGGCGGCGCCGAGCAAGGACAGATCGAGCGCCCGCGCAGGCAGGCACCGGCTGATCGCGGTAATCACGGCTGCCGCCGAGGGCCGGAAGCTGTCCCGCGGTTGCTCAACCCAATGACGCATCGCAGGGGGACGATCGGCGGGCGACGGCAAGGCGATCACCCGGCCGTGGCCGTAAGCCGCGACACCCGCGCGGTATAGCTGGGCGAACAAGGCAGGCGAGTCCGGCAGGTCGGGTCGGACCAGGAAAGTCCATGTGCGCGAATGCGGGTACGACACGATCGGTCCCGACGCGTACCGATGGCGGCGCAGTTCTTCGCGAACCTGGTGCCCGAAATGTGCGGGCATTCCTAATCCCCATACGCTTACGGCTGAAACCGTGATCCGCCCGGTGTGCGGGTCAACTCCCGCGGCGAGGCCGGCGGTGCGGCGATAGAACGCGCACCGGCTTGCGGGAGTGTCACGAAATGGACCGGTCTGCATGGTGATCCCCTGCCGTCGAATGGATTCGGAGGTGCGCCGAATCGAGGAATGCTCGGGTACGACGCCCGCGATATCCCGGCGCGGATATCCGTAGGCGTTCACACACACTGGGCTTTGCCGAGCGAGACGGAGCGGGACTGCTCAGTTGCCCGGCGCAGGCACAGCACACCAGCCTCGCGGCGGCCGGATCGGCCTGATTTGGATATTCGGGCCAACTTCCCCGAAAGCCCATGGCAGGATTGAGATCTGCGGCATCGATGAATGCACATCACGCGAGGGGCTGGATTCAATTGTCTGGGGGAAAGACGATGGCCGAGCACGAGTCTCCGACACTCCTGCGCCGTCAACTCGGCAGATTTCTGCGGGAAGCGCGCGAAGGCCGAGGACTGACGATCGCGATAGCCGCGGAGGAAGTTCAACTCAGTTTCAACGGGCTGCAACGCCTGGAGACCGGTCGGGCGGTGAAGCCGCGTCGTCAGGATGTGCGGGAGCTGTGCATGTTGTATGAGGTGAACGCCGAACAGACCGAGCAGACGGTCGGGTTGGCCTCGCGGGCGGCGACGGCCAGGGACGAAGACGGCATCACGCCGCTGGGCGGGTTGTTCTCCGATGCCTTCAATATGTATGTCGGCATGGAGCGATCGGCTCGACGTCTCGTGTCCTATGAGGTCCAAGTGCCTGGATTGCTGCAAACCGAGGACTACGCGCGCGCATTGATCGGCGCATTTCTGTACGACGGTTCGGCCGAAGAGATCGAGCAACGCGTGCGGGTGCGCCGGAGCAGACAGGTCGTCGTCACGCGCAAGACCAGCCCGGTGGACCTGCAGCTGCTTCTCGATGAATCCGCGCTGCACCGGATGGTTGGGCGACCGAAGGTGATGGCCGAGCAGCTTCGCTATCTGGCCGATATCAGCACCCGGCCGAACGTCACACTGCGCATTCACCCGTGGTCGGCTGGATACACCCGTGGAATCCTGCACGGTTCGTTCGTCATCCTGGACTTCGGCACCAACAGCAAGGGCACGCCGATCGAACCGCCGGTGGTCTACCTCGACGGCGGGATGAGCAGCGATCTCTATCTGGAAAGGCCCGAAATGGTGCACCGTTACACTGAAATGGTCGACGCCATCCGACAAACGGCAATGGACGAGAAGACCACGCGAGACCTGCTTCGCCGGGTAGCAAGGAGTTATGACGGTGACCGTTGACCTATCCGGGGCACGCTGGTTCAAGAGCAGCTTCAGCGCTTCCAACGGCCAGTGCGTGGAGGTGGCACACATCGATAGCGGCATGGTCGGCGTCCGCGACTCCAAGAACCCGACCGGCCCGGCGCTGACGTTCACCCCCACCGAATGGGACGCGTTCCTCGCGGGAGCCAAGAACGGCGAATTCAACTGCAGCTGAGCGGTTAACGCTCGCGGCCCATTGCGCCGGACCGCCACGAGTTCTGATCCCGGCTGTCGATCTATCCACAGCACACTGGTTCAAGACAACCGAAGCTAACCAGCGGTTACCGAGGACACCCTCTCGATAGCGTTCAGTCGGCACGCGTGACGCCGAGAACACCTCCGGCCAGTCCCCGGCCGGCACCGTCCGACCGGGGCGCCTTGTCGGCCGAACTCGAGCGAATTCGACTGCAGTTGAATGGTCTTCGATCTGACATCGCGCACCGCATGCGTAAGCCTCGACGTCCACTAAAGCTGCGCGTTTCCGCGGAAAGGCAACGGAGAAAGCGCAATCGCGAGTATGCGCACAAGCGGATGTCGAGACTGTACGGGCCTGGTCCTCAGGCAGCACCCGTCACTCGTCAAATCCGGGTTCGGCCGATGGCAGATTCTCGCGAACCTTCGAGACGTGCGGTCGTTGCAGCGGCCACCGCAACGCGATGACCGACAGCATGTTGTCGATGATCCGGATGTCAGCCTGCAGCGTGGCCGGCGCAGGCGGGTCGGCGAGCCTACCGAGGTCGTTGACCAGCAGCGAGCATTCGAGTTCGTCCATGGTGGCCACCTGGTTGGCGACAACAGGGAGTTGACCGCGGTCCCCGAACCGGTATGCCGTTATCCGTAGATCCCGCCCGAGGTCCGGGTCGTCGCCGTACTCCGCCACCAGCGCGGTGATCTCAGCACGCATCCTGGACTCGTCCGACTGCACCAGCGAATCGATCGCATATCGGCGCACCGGTACATACTCGTCGTCGTCGCGTACACACGCGAGTAGCTCTGGCACCCCGTAACCTGGGTAGTTTCCCAGCGTCTCGGCGACAGAAGCACGAACCAGCCACGATTCGTCAGCGCGCAACATCCCGATCAGCACATCCACGGCAGCCTCGTAGTGCACCGTGCAGAAAGCCTCGGCAGCCTCGGAACGGACCAATTCGGCCGGATCGGAGAGCATCTCGACGATCAGCGGACCGACTTCAGGAGCGTCACGCACGCCCAAGAATCCCACCGCGCGCACCGCCTCGGCCCGGACATCGTCGTCATCGGTCCGCAACAGCGGCAGAATGTCCGGCACCGCCGCCCCGTCATTCGCCTTGATCATCTCGATCAACGCGTCGAACTGTCGGCGCGGATCACCTGATGACAAGGCCGCCGCCAGGGACGCGTCTTCCGGATCGTCTCCGTGCACTGTCCACCTCCTCATGACAATGTTCGCCGGCGGCACTGCTATCGTCCGCCACCGCCGCTCGAATGACGGCAGTCGTACTGCTTCTGGGTTTTCTTGATCCGTTGCAGCCGACTGGCATCGCCGTCTGCTTTGGCCGCGTCGTGCAGCCTGGCCAGGGCCTCGCATTCGGACAGTTGCGCCCGGCTTATCAGATCACGCATCTCGTTTTCTATTCCGGTGTCGGCGACTCGTTGTTTGCCGCCTTTCGCCATCTCCGCGACGAACGCACCAGCAACGTTCACGGCGATCAGGGATGCTATTTCATCCAGCGATTTCTGGATGTCGAGCGGATGGGCGGCGTTCACCGCCGCGGCGACACCCACACCGACTTCCAGTGTCTGGAACAGCCGGCAGATGTCCCACAGTTTGCGGATCCGCACGGCTGCGCTGGCTACCGCCGCTGTTCCGGCGGCAGTCCCGGCGGCGGCCTCGGCTTCGGCGGGACCCAGCGTGGCCAGTCCCGCGGTCAGGATCTCGGTCAGGGCGATCGCGGCCACCGTACCGAGCGCGATCCAGAACAACTCCTTCATCAGGTCGTCGACGTGGGTATCCAGATCCGACCGAAACGCTACGAGGTCGGCATGGTGCTCGCCCACTGACCCGGACAGTGACAACGACACCGACGCGACCGCCGCAGAACCGTTGGACAAGGTAGTGAGGTGCGCCTCGATATCGGCCAGGTCCGGCGCCGCGGTATGTGCGGCATGGAAGTTGCCGATAATCGCCTTCACATCGGAAGCCGCGTTCGCGACCGCCTCGGATTCAGCGAACGCCTTCCAGGCATCCTTGGCAGACTGCAAACGATCACGGTCACCATTGGGCACGGTGTATCCGATCTGGTTCAGCAATCCGGGCACGCTGGTGTCCAAGCCCGCGGCAGATCCCCCGAAGGACGACGGCGGCGGCTCGACGTCGTGCTGGAATGTCAATCCCTGCGGGACATGAAACGGCGGCGAAGGCGCCGGCCCCTTCGCTGGGTCAGGATTGGCATTCCAGTTCGAGTGCGCCCAATTGTTGCCCGCGGTGTTCAGGATGTTCGAGAAATTGGCGAGAGCGTTCGACAGCGAGGCGCAGGTGCTGAGCAGATCCACCGCGTTCTCGTCGTAGCTCGCCGCCCAGGTGGCCACCTTGTCGTAGCTGCCTGCCATCTGACCGGAGCCGTGCAGCCCGTTCCATAGCGTCGAGAACGCGGAAAGCAACGCGCTGTTCACCTTCGCGCATTTTGTGGCGGCATCGTAATAGGTTTGCGGATCTACATTGATTCCCATTCAGGATCCGCTACGCATCATTCTGGAGTTGGCGTCCCCGGCTTCGGCATACGCGCCGTGGGCTGCCTTCGCGGCGGCACTCATCTCGCGGATACCTTCAGCGAATTCCCGCGCACCCGCGATCCATTGCCGATGGGCTTCCGAATATGCCTGCGCAGCAATGCCTTCCCATCCCGAGCCACGCAGCGTCGCGATCCGGTCGTCGATTTCGTCCAGGTGACCGGCGACGAATCCCGCGAGGCCGGACAACCGCGCGATGATCTGTTCGAGTTCGTCGAGGTCGACGGTGAACGAATCGGTCATGGCAACGGAGGCAGGTCGAGCGTGGAACTCGACAGAGCACCGGAGTTCGACTCGTCGCGCTGCTGATAGCTGTCGGCGGTGACGCCGAGCTTCGCGGCGAGGTCGGCCAGTGCGGCGATAATCTGCCTGCCACCGTCGTTGACGTCGTTCCACCCGGTGCCGAACCCCGTGGACGCCGCGCCGGCCCAACTCCCGCCTGTCAGGGATTGGACTTCCCGCGCGGCAGCGTCGAGCGCGGACCCGAGCGTGTCCGCGAGGTGATAGACATAGCTACCGACATCACGGACTTCATCAGGAACGACCGATAACGCCTCGCCGGAGCCAGACGTCCCCCCAGGTGTGCTCATAGCATCGGATCGTACTCGCGGGCTCTCGATTGCGGTCCAGACCGCGAATATCGTTGAACGACAACTCATTGCCCGACGGCGAGGGCCTTGATCCGACCAAACCCGCTGGGCACCGAGGCTTCAGACGTAGCGCTCGGGGACGACCGGCAGATCTTGCCGTCCGGGAGACGACGGCTGGCCGCACCATTCGACCGCAGCCCCTCCCGCGGCCGAATCAGGTAATCCCGAACTGACGCGTCAACGCGAACGAGGGCACGGACTCGGGTGGAGTCCGTGCCCTCGATCGGTTCAGTGTGTGGACGCTCCAGGGAGCGTCCAGCTCACCAGGAGCTCTTGTGCACGCCGGGCAGTTCGCCCCGGTGCGCCATCTCGCGCAAGCAGACGCGGCACAGCCCGAACTTGCGGTACACCGCGTGCGGGCGGCCGCAGCGCTGGCAGCGGGTGTAGGCGCGGACACCGAACTTCGGCTTGGCTTCGGCCTTGATCCGCAGTGCTTTCTTGGCCATCGTCAGTTCTCCTTGAACGGGAAGCCGAGGTGCTTGAGCAGGGCACGGCCTTCTTCGTTGTTGGTCGCGGTGGTCACCACGGTGATGTCCATACCGCGCGGGCGGTCGATCGAGTCCACGTCGATCTCGTGGAACATCGACTGCTCACTCAGGCCGAACGTGTAGTTGCCGTTACCGTCGAACTGCTTCGGCGACAGGCCGCGGAAGTCGCGGATACGGGGCAGCGCGATGGAGACCAGACGGTCGAGGAACTCCCACATCCGGTCGCCACGCAGGGTGACCTTTGCGCCGATCGGCATACCCTCACGCAGCTTGAACTGCGCGATGGACTTGGTCGCCTTGCGGATCTCCGGCTTCTGGCCGGTGATCAGGGCGAGGTCGTTGACCGCGCCGTTGATCAGCTTCGCATCGCGGGCGGCGTCACCGACACCCATGTTGACGACAACCTTCACCACGCCCGGGATCTGCATCACGTTGGCGTAGCCGAATTCCTTGTTCAGCGCGTCCTTGATTTCTTCGCGGTAGCGCTGCTTCAGCCGGGGCTGGACTTTCTCGGTGGTGGTCATGTCAGATGTCCTTCCCGTTGTTACGGGAGATCCGGACCCGCTTGCCGGTCTCTTCATCGGTCCGGTAGCCGATACGAGTCGGCTTGCCGTCGGAATCGATGACCATCACGTTCGAGACGTGGATGGCGGCTTCCTGGGTCACGATGCCGCCCGAGGAGGCGCCGCGCTGGTCGGCCGAGTGTGCGACGTGCTTCTTGATCCGGTTCACGCCCTCGACCAGGACCCGGTTGCGCTGCGGGTAGGCCTGGATGACCTTGCCCTTCGCGCCCTTGTCCTTACCCGAGATGACGAGCACGGTGTCGCCCTTGTGCACCTTCATGTCAGAGCACCTCCGGAGCCAGCGAGACGATCTTCATAAACTTCTTCTCGCGCAGTTCGCGGCCGACCGGGCCGAAGATGCGAGTGCCGCGCGGGTCGTTGTCCGCCTTGATGAGCACAGCCGCGTTCTCATCGAACTTGATGTAGGAACCATCGGCGCGCCGACGTTCCTTGGTGGTGCGCACGATGACGGCCTTGACGACTTCACCCCGCTTGACGTTGCCGCCGGGGATGGCGTCCTTCACGGTAGCGACGATGATGTCGCCGATACCGGCATAGCGACGCGACGAACCACCGAGAACGCGGATGCAGAGAATCTCCTTCGCACCCGTGTTGTCGGCGACGCGCAGTCGCGACTCCTGCTGAATCACTTCAGCGTCCTCCTTGACCTGGACGTATTAGCACGCCGGATTGCCGACCCGACGGGCATGGTCAGTCACCCTCCGGACGCGCGCCTGCCAGCGGTTTTCTGGGCCTGAGCAAGAAAACGCAGAACCAACCACTGGGGGTTCACTGCCGGATTGCGGGCATAGCTCCCGCAGGCAACCGCTCTAGTGTAGGGGAATCCGCAGGTCGGCCCAAATCGGGGGTGTTCACCGTGCGGCGACCGGTTCGGCGCGAGGTTACCGGCGACGATTCCGGGCTCGATGGCCGCCGCACCGGTAGCCTCGATCCGAGCAGAGGTTGCCAAGACGTTCATGTGCGGCACGCCGCGTCGGGGAGAGGATTCTCGTGACATCAACCAGTCGTCCGGTCCAGCTGGGCCGTCGTGGCTTTTTGATCGCACTCGGGGCGGTGCCGGCCGCCGCCGCGCTGGTCGCCTGCTCGACCGAGGCCGCACCGGCGAGCAAGTCGCTCATCGGGGTCGACCTGGGCGGAGCGGACGAGACGATCCGGCCGCAGGACGATCTGTACCGGCACGTCAACGGCAAGTGGCTGCGGGAGTACCAGTTGCCGCCGGACAAGGTCGCCTACGGTTCGACCAGCGAGGCGGCCGAACGGACACAGCAGCAGTTGCGGGAGATCATCGACGGTATTCGTGATCCGAAACCCGGTTCGGAAGAACAGCAGATCAGGGACCTCTACGACGCGCGGGTCGACTGGGATGAGATCGAACGACTCGGGACGACCCCGCTGGCCGGCCTGTTCGCCAAGGTCGACGGCGCGGTGACGAAGGCGGACCTGGCCAAGGTGATGGCCGAGCTGCCGATCGGCGGGTTGATCGGCATCGGTATCGGCATCGACCGGAAGAACTCGAACGCCTACATTCCCTCGGTCGGCCAGTCCGGGCTGGGGCTCGGCGAGCAGTACTACCGGAAGCCGGAATACGCCGCGGTGCTCGCGCAATATCGGATCTTCCTCGAGCGCATCGCCACGGGCGCCGGTTTCACCGATCCGTCGGGTATGGCTCAGCGGGTGTTCGATCTGGAGAAGCGGATCGCTCCCGCACACTGGGACAACGTCCGCAACCGCGATACCGATGCGACGTACAACGTCTACGGCTGGGCGGATATGACGGCTCTCGCGCCCGGGTTCGACTGGGACCCGTGGATGACGGGAAACACCGACCGCCCGCGTGAACTGTTCAAGACGATGGTGGTCAATCAGCCGTCCTACCTTACGGCGGCGGGCCAACTGTGGACCGAAGTAGATATCGCGGTCTGGCGGGACTACCTGAAGTTGGCTGTGCTGCGGGAGTTCGCTCCCTACCTACCCAAGGCCATCAACGACGCGAATTTCGACTTCAACGGCAAGGTGCTCAACGGGCAAGACGAGCGACCGGAGCGCTGGAAGTACGGCGTCTCCATGGTCGACAACAGCCTCGGCGAACAGCTCGGGAAACTCTACGTGGCCAAACACTTTCCGCCCGAGGCCAAGCAGCGCGCCAAAGAAATGCTCGAGGACGTCCTGGCCGCCTACCGCGAGAACTTCACCAACTCGTCATGGATGTCCGCCGCGACCAGGGCGGCCTCTCTCGCGAAACTGGAGAAGATCGATCCCAAGATCGGTTACCCGGACAAGTGGGTCGACTATTCCAAACTCACGATCACCAGGGGCAAGTTGGTCGAGTCGCTGATCGCCATCAACCAGTTCGAGAGCAAGCGGGCGTTCGCCCGCCTCGGCACCCCGGTGGACAAGTCCGAATGGGGGATGTCACCCCAGACGGTGAATGCGTACTACTCGGCGACCTCCAACCAGATCGTGTTCCCCGCCGCTTACCTGCAAGCGCCGTTTTTCGACAAGGACGCCGAGCCCGCCGTCAACTTCGGTGCGGTCGGGTCGACCATCGGCCACGAGATCGGCCACGGATTCGACGACCAAGGTTCCAAATACGACGGCGACGGAAACCGTCGCGATTGGTGGACGCCGGAGGACCGAGCCGCGTTCGACGCCAAAACCAAGCAGCTCATCGACCAATACAACGTGCTGGTGCCCGAGGGCCTCGACCCGAGCCAGCACGTCAACGGCCAACTCACGGTCGGTGAGAACCTCGCAGATCTGCGCGGACTCCAGATCACCCTGGCCGCGTTCCGCATCGCCGAAAAGCGTCGCGGAATAGACAACCCCGACTACCGCACGATGTTTCTGTCCTGGGCCCGCAGCTGGCGTGAAAAGCAGACCGAAGAACTCACCGTCCGCTACCTCGCCGGTGATACCCACTCCCCCGCCGAATTCCGGTGCAATCAAGTCGTGCGGAACCTGGAAGAGTTCTACAAAACCTTCGAACTCAAAGAAGGCGACAAATTGTTCATGCCCGCCGACCAACGGGTCACCCTGTAAACCCCTACCGTCCACAACATTTCAGCTGCGCCGCCCGCCACCGCCCCGCACTCCCACCCGGTCCGGCAACTTCCCACCGAAGCGGCCCCCAGTTGAGCACAGTCCTATGGCGGCTGAGCAAGGATCGTACGACCGCCATGTAACTACGCTCGAGCGATCGCGCGTTGGATGGGTGCGGTGAAGTGGTGCGGGTGGTGGTAGACGTCGGTTGCTGTGGCGTAGTAGACGGTCCAGCCCTCGGCGGTCAGCCAGTTGTGCCGCGGGTTGTCGCGGCGGGCGGCGGCTTCGCCTGAATGCCATTCGGCGCTGTCGTATTCCAGGCCCACTCGCCAATGGCGCCAACCCAGATCGATGCGGCAGAGACCATCTCGGGTCTGGATAGGTATTTGCGGCTCCGGCGGTGGTAGACCGGCGTCGATGCAGCGCAGCCGGGTGCGCGACTCCATCGGGGATTCGGCGCGGGCGTCGGCCAGGCCGATCAGTTGGGTGGCTTGTCGGCGGCCGCGGCGGCCGGCGTGGTTGTCGAGTTCGGCGGCGAGCGCGGCGGACGAGACTCCCGCGCGGAGTGCTGCATCCAAGGTTGCCAGAGCGTCCATTCGGGACAGGGTGCGCGCGATATCCACCGCGGTGCGGGCGGGGCGTGTGGTCATCGTGCCGCGGACCAGTTCCAATTCCGCCGGGTCCACCCGATCGCGATGCACGACAAGTCGATGGGATCGCGTCGCTTGAATGCCCAGGACATCGGTCGGCTGATCCGCGAGAACGGAGAACCCATGTAATTCGGCGGCGGTGTTGTAGGCGGCCGCCAGCACTGTGAGCCCCATCGACAGCCGTGCGGCCTCGACCCTCAGTTCGGGTGATGGCGGGGTGGTAGCCGTGCGGTAGACGCCGTGGAAAACCCGCACCCACTCCCCCCGGTCGACCCGAGCACGCAACTCTGCACGGGTGTACTCCCGCAGTACTTGCCGCACTGTGAACACGCCGAACTGCTCACCCCGCACCTGCTCCAAGCCGAGTCGCATCCCCCCACCCTGATCCCTCCCCCGGCTGCACCCCTGACCCCAACCAGCCACTTCCCCACCCCTGTGCACAACCCGCCAGATGTGAATACATCAGCGAGCACAGTGAGATGGCGGCTCGAAGCAACCGCGAAAGCACCATCCAACTCCACCCACAGCGACAAGTACCGACTTCCCACAACCGCGCAGGCACACCATCCAACTCCGCGAACGGAGTCGAGTGGCAGCTCGGAACAGCACTGGACGCGCCATTCGACTCCGGCCACGAAGACAGGTCGCGACTCGAAACAACCCCGGAGGCGCCAATCGACTCCGGCCACGAGGGCAAGTAGCGGCTCGAAACAACCGCGAAAGCACCATCCAACTCCGCGAACGGAGTCGAGTGGCCGCTCGGAACAGCACTGGACGCGCCATTCGACTCCGGCCACGAGGACAGGTCGCGACTCGAAACAACCGCCAAGGCACACCATCCAACTCCACCCACAGCGACAAGTAGCGACATCCCACAACCCCGAATGCACACCATCCAACCCCGCGAACGGAGTCGAGTGGCCGCTCGGGGCGGTCCTGGACGCGCCATTCGACTCCCGTCACGAGGACAGGTCGTGACTCGAAGCAACCCCGGAGGCGGCCTTCGACTCCGGTCACGGGGGCAAGTAGCGGCTCGAAGGGACGGCGACTTCGTGAGTGGAGTTGAGTGGTGGCTTGGAGCAGGGGAGGGAGGCGGCCTTCGACTCTGGTTACGGGGTGGAGAGGAGGCCGGCTACCAGGGCGCGGAGGCCGTGGATGTAGGTGTTCTGGGTGGTGAGGGTGAGGTAGCGGGGGCCTAGGGACGCCAGGTGGGGGAAGGTGTCGGGGTTCAGGTCGGTGAAGGTCTGCGCGCGGACGGTGGGGCGGTTCTCGGCCGCACGACGCGCGGATCGGTAGCGGACGATCAAGTCGCCCGCGGTGTAGTGCCAGATGATGCGGTAGGCGTGGGTTGCCTGGTCGACGGTGTGGCCCGCCGCGACGAAACCGTCGATGATCGACTCACCGACCCAAAGCGCCGAGGCACCGAAAAGGTTGTCGGCGGCGAGTATTTCGACGATCCACGGGTGGGCCGCGAGCACGTCGTACATGGCGTGCGCCGTGGTGAGTATCCGCTCTTTCGGGTCCTCCGGCAGATCCGGCCAGACCACCTGGTCCGCATAGTCGTTGAGCAACAGCCGGAGCAGGTCTTCCTTGTCGCGAACATGGTGGTAGAGCGCCATCGGCGTGCACCCGAGCTCGCCGGCGAGACGGCGCATCGTCAGCTTGTCGACACCCCCGGCGTCGATCACCGCATGAGCGGCGGCGACGATCTCGGAGCGGCAGATACGTGCGGGCCTTCCGGTGCGTTTGTCCTGCGGCGACGAGGTTGGCATGAATCCATCATGCCGATCGCCGAATGTGCGCGTGGACATGGGATCCCCCAGCCGTTCGTTTTCCAAACCGGATAAATCGGGGCGCTTTCGGCCGACCGCGGTGGGACAGCGCCGTCCATGGTTGCATTGGGTGTCGCAGTGGTGAACGTCGCGATCCGCGCCGATCCATGGTTCGCGCTGGTGAATCCGGTCTCGGTCGCATAGCCACGCTCGGACTGCGCCGACGCGGAGAAAATGCCTGATCACATCGTCAACGGCCACATCGCCCAGGTTCACCAGTTCCACGCGAATACCGCCGCTTGTTGCATAGCGACGTCCGACCCACACCGACAAACCTGACCGAGTCGACATCCGGATCGCTGAATGGTGCACACGACACCGCTGCCTGCGTGGCGACGCCCGACCTGACCGCATCGCCGACGCCCGCATCCCGAGATGCACGCGGATACCGCTGCTTATTGCATGGCGACGCCAACCACGCTGACAAACCAGACCGCATCACCGATGACAACCTCACCACAACGCACCCGCTCCACACGGACACCACCACCCACGTCGCAGCGACACCCCCACCACATCAACACCAGACCACACCACCCACGACAACATCACCACAACGCACCCGCTCCACACGGACACCACCGCTCGCGTGGCGACGCCCCACGGCACCGACGAGGCGGCATAGGCTGGCCGCGTGTCGAGGCACCTGGCGCGGCCGGAAAGACTGGGAAGGTGGCGATGAAAGCTGTTCGCGTGGCCCTGGTCACGGCACTCGCCGGTGCGCTTGCCCTCGGTTCGACCGGCTGCGCGCTGCCGACCAGAGAGTCGCGGGCGCACACTGAGCCGGTCACCGTCAACCATGCCTTCGGTACGACGACCATTACCGGCACGCCGCACCGGGTGATCGCGTTGGGCGATCGGTGGCTGGATTCGATCGCGGCACTACGTGTCACACCGATCGGGCGGCTCATGCCGCGCCCGGACGAGCCGTCGCCGTGGGCTTCCGACTCGGTGGGTTCAGCGACATCACTGGACCCGACCGGGAATCTGGTCGGGCAGATCGCCGCGCTGCACCCGGATCTGATCCTGCTGGACGAGGTCTCCGCAGACCGAAAGACCTACGACGAACTGGCCGGGGTGGCGCCGACAATGCCCGCCGATCAGCGCGCAGATGCCTCGTGGCGCGACCGGATCAGCACTCTGGGCAAGCTTTTGCGCAGGGTGGAGGAGGCCGATCAGTTCGTCGCCGATGTCGATGCGAAGATCGCGACCGCCGCCGCGGCCAACCCGCGGCTCACCGGCAAGACTTACGCTGCCGCCTGGCTGGCGGGTGACGAGCAGTTGATCGTGCACACCCAACCCAGCACTGCCTGCGGTGAGCTGTTCACTCGGCTGGGATTGCGCGTACCCGATACCCTGGCGGCGCTGCCCGCCACGCGAGGCCACGTCGTTCTCCCACCCGAGCGTATCGATGAACTCGGCGCCGATGTCCTCCTCGCCGGCTACTCCCCCGGCTTCGACGAGAAGTATCGGCTGCTATCGGGTTACGCCGATCTGCCTGCGACGAAGACAGGCGCCGTGGTGTTCCTGACCACCACCGAGTTCGCCGCGCTCGAGCAGCCCACCGCACTGTCGATCCGCTACCTCCTCGACAAACTGGCACCTGTCCTGTCCAGGGTGCGCTAGGCGCCCGGAATCTCGGACGCGAATCGGTGGATCACCGGACTGGTACCGGAGTGACTTCCAGCGCGAGTTCGTCGGCCTCGGTGAGCTCGGCCTCCTCGTCGCGGACATACTTGTCGCCCGCGAACCAGGAGGCCAGCGCGGCGAGGAACATCATGACGGCCGCCGAGACGAACACGACGACCAGGCCGGCGTGAAACGGGCCGGTGAGCAGGTGCGGGAAGAATTCCTGGCCGGTGAGCGCGTCGGCGTTGACGCCGGGCTTGCTCAATTCGCCCGTAGGGCCGAGCAGTTCCTGAATCGGGTTGAAGCCGAGGAACGCGGCGAACATGCTGGCCACCGGAGGCATTCCGGCGAGTTCGGCGGCCGCACCCGCGGAAACGCCCTGCGCCCGCAGACCCGAGTCGAGTGCGGCGGGCAGACTGGCGGCGAGGCCGATGACCATGAGCGAGAAGAAAATTCCCATGGACAGGGCATTGCCACCGTTGAACAGGGTGCCGCGCATACCGGAGGCCGCGCCGCGCTGGGCGGCGGGGACGCTGGACATGATGGCCGCGGTGTTCGGTGAGAAGAACAACCCGCAACCGATCCCGTTGAGCAAGATGACCAGCGCGAACAGCCAGTAGTCGAAGTCGACCGGGATGACCAGCAACAGCACGAACGTCGCGCCGGCGAGTACCGCGCCGCCGGTGGTAAACGGTCGGGAGCCATAGCGGTCCGACAGCCAGCCCGACAGCGGTCCCGCCGCGAGAAACCCGACGGTCAACGGAAGCAGGTAGATACCGGCCCAGAGCGGGGTGGACTCGAAGTCGTAACCGTGCAGTGGAAGCCAGATGCCCTGTAACCAGATGATCAGCATGAACTGCATACCGCCGCGGCCGATCGAGACCATCAGGTTGGCGAAATTGCCCAGTCCGAACGCGCGATTGCGGAACAGACCGAGGTGGAACATCGGGTCGGCGATCTTGCTTTCCACCACGCAGAACACACCGAGCAGCACAATGCCGCCGATCACCGAAGTCAGCACCCATGGGCTGGACCATCCGGTGGCGTGCCCGCCGTAGGGCTGAATGCCGTAGGTGATACCGGTGAGCAGCGCGGTGAGGCCGAGACCGAAGGTGATGGTGCCCACCCAGTCCACCTTGCCCGCGGACCGGATACCGACCTCGTGCAGCGAGCGATAGGACCAGACCGCGCCGAGGATGCCGATCGGGACGCTCACCCAGAACACCGCGCGCCAATCCCATTCCGACAGCACACCGCCGATGAGCAGCCCGAAAAATGAACCAGCCACGGCCGCGACCATGTTGATGCCGAGCGCGGTGCCACGCTGGTTGGCAGGGAACGCGTCGGTGAGGATCGCCGACGAGTTGGCGGTCAGCATCGCGCCACCGATGCCCTGGATGACGCGCCACACGATGATCCACATCGCTCCCGCACCGCCGTGGCATGGGTCGACGGACAGCGCGACCGCCGAGAGCGCGAACACCATGAAGCCGAGGTTGTAGACCCGCACCCGCCCGAAGATGTCGCCGAGCCGCCCGAACATGACCACCAGGACCGCGGTCGCCAACAGGTATCCCATCAGCATCCACAGCAGGTATCCGACGTTGCCCGCCTCGAGCGGGTCGAGTCCGACGCCACGAAAAATCGCGGGCAGCGAGATCAGCACGATCGACGAATTGATCGCCGTGAGCAGCACACCGAGCGTCGTGTTGGTCAAGACGATCCATTTGTACCGCGGATGGTCTCGGTCGAAGCGCAACCTGCGGCGGATGGTCCGGACATCGTCGAGGTCGAGATCGGTGGATGAATTCGTCACGACAGCCTCTCGCCAGATAGTTACCTCCGCAAACTATATAGTTAGCGGATGTAACCATCAAATGCGGTCCCGCATACCTGCGCTGGGGTCGACTTTTCGAGTGCACCGATACCGGCCGCGGCGCGACATAGGTTAGCCTTGGCTGACTTGCTCGAAGGAAGGTGCGACCGATGAAATCTGTGCGGATGCGCGGCAGTTGGCCGCGGGCGGCGCTGACGATGATGGCCGGAATGCTCGCCCTCACCGTCACCGCGTGCGGATCTCCGCAGGACGATTCATCGTCCGGCGGCGAAAAGGTGATCATCACGCACGCCCGCGGTGAAACAACCATCGCGGGCACTCCGCAGAAAATCGTCGCCCTCGGCAATCAGTGGCTGGATACCACACTCGCGCTCGGCGTCGTCCCGGTCGGGTACATCGACAATCTCGCGGCGCTGTCCAAGAGCACACCGCCATGGCAGCCCAAGAGCCTGGAGTCGGCCAAGGCGCTCAACACCAGCGGGAACATCGCCGAACAGGTCGCGGCGTTGGCGCCGGATCTGATCCTGGTCGACCCGTTCCTCGCCGACCAGAAGACCTACGACGAACTGTCCCACGTCGCACCGACCCTGCCCGGCCTGAGTAAAGCGGCGGTGGCGCCCTGGCAGGACCAGGTCATCGCGCTCGGCAAAGTGCTGCACAAGCCGGACGAGGCGAGCACGGTGATCGCGAAGGTGGACGATAAGTTCACCGCCATCGCCGCCGCGAACCCCGGTCTGAACGGCAAGTCGTTCGTCAGCACCTGGCTGGCCGGCCCGACACAGCTCATGGTGTTGACCGACCCCGCCGACGGGTCGGCGACGATGTTCACCCACCTGGGTCTCGGCATTCCGAAGAACCTCACCGATCTGCCCGCCACTCAGGGCCGGCTGGCGCTGTCCCCGGAACGAGTGGACGAACTCACCGCCGATCTGTTGCTGGCCGGCTATGCCCCCGGCCTGGACGAGAAGTACCGGCAGTTACCGGGATACGCCGATCTACCCGCGGTCAAGAAGGGCGCGGTTCTGTTCCTGACCACCCAGGAGATCAGCGCCGTGAACCAACCGACGGCGCTCTCGGTGCCCTACATCCTGAACAAACTCGAGCCCGTCTTCGCCGCCGCGGCGAAATAGCCGGCGCGCCCGACGACTCGGACCCACAAGCGGAGGTACGCGGTCTTGCCCACCGCCACATATCCACAGCAGACCAGATTCGCGTTGCGAAACGGCATCACCTGCCTGACCGGTCCGGCCGACGCGATTCTGCTCGATCCGCCGCGCGAGGCGAAACTGACCGGCCTGGACGCCGGTCAGCTGCACGCGTTGGCCACCCTGAACCAGGGACCCGCGACCGTGTCGGAGCTGTCGGCGGCCGCGGGCGGCGACGATGTCGCCGAACTGATGGACCGGCTCGCCGACGGCGGCTGGCTGTCGGTCACGGTCCGCGACCGCGGACGCGACCTCTACACCCTCCGACCGTTCGGGCAGCCCGCCCCGCGACCGGACACCCCGCTCCCCTGGTCGGCGACCCTCTCGAAATTCGCCGTGCTGCACCGTGACTCGGAAGGTTTCGTACTCGAGCATCCGCACGCGTGGTGCGATCTGCGCATCCACGATCCGCGGCTGTTGGCGTTGCTCGACGGGCCTGGCGCGGCCGACGTCGACGTGCCGATCGACGTCAAGTCACAGTTCGCCGACGACCTGCACTGGTGCGGATTCCTGGTTCCGGACGCCGACGCGGAGGACCGCGAATTCAGCACGCGCAGTGGGGCCTGCCCGAGTTGCGGTTCCACTGCCGCAGCACGCTAGGCACGCGCACTCCCGCCCGCGACCACTTCGCTCCGATTACATGGGCGAAAGGGCGATTCCCGCAGCCGCCAGCACGGAAGGCGAGTTACCCCGGCGACACGATAGAACTGCACGTTCCCGACCTGGCTGCCAAGCGGGCCGAGGACCCCACCCTGACCGCTGTCCTGGCGGACCGGGTGTCGACTCGAACCTTCGACGACGCGCATCCGATCACGCTCGATCAGCTGGCGGAATTGCTGTATCGCACACGCGACTGTCGGACGTGAGCGAGGAGATCGACTCGCGACCCTACCCGTCCTGCGGCAGTGGGTACGAACTCGAACTCTATCCGGTGGTGCGCAATGTCGAAGGACTGGCACCCGGCATGTACCACTACGACTCGTTCGAGCACGTACTGCACCCGGTCGCCGCCGCGGATTCGCCTGTGGTGACGGAGTTGTCGCAGCCGACATCGTCGCCGCTGCCCGACGGAGCCGAGCCCCAGGTGCTGCTGGTCATGGCAGCTCGCGCGGGGCGGGTGATGTGGACCTACGAGCAGGCTGGCTACGCCGCCATCCGCGAAAACGTCGGCATCCTGATGCAGACGATCTACCTGGCGGCGACCGCGATGGGCCTGGGCGCGTGCGCCCAGGCATACCCCGACACCGCGGCCTTCGCGGCCACCGCCGGTGTCGACGAACTCGAGGAGTGCGCTGTCGGTGGCATGATCATCGGTTCGCCTGCGCGGGACTGACCTGGCGCGAGCCTGAGCAGGGCAGCGGGCCGTGGCGCGGACGGCGCGTCCGGCCACGGAGCCGCCAGCACCGGCCGGGTAGTCGATTCCAGATCACAGCTGACGGAAGGTTTCGCCGGCACGGACGCCGTGCTGGTCGATACCGGCGGCCCTGCCCTCACGCCTCGGCCAGGATCTCCTCGTCGCTCATCGCCGCGACCTCGAGATAGAGGCGCGCGACGGCGGGCAACCGCTCCGCGGCGCCCCGCTGGGCGTCCCGCCGGCCGAGTCGCTCGGCCAAACCCGCCACGGTTCGGGTCGCGAAAATGTCCGCCACCAGCGCATGGTCCAGTTCCAGCCATTCCCGCACCCGAGCGATGACAGTGGTGGCCAGCACCGAATCGCCACCGCGACCGAAGAAATCGTCGTGCACGCCGACGGCGTCCACACCGAGAACCCCCGCCACGATATCGATGAGGGCGGCCTCGACGTCATCGCGCGGTGCGCTGTTCTCGGTGTCGGCCGCGCCGGGTTCCAACAGCGTGATCACAGCGCGCCGGTCCAACTTGCCATTACCGGTGAGCGGGATCTGCTCCAGGAATTCGACGCGGGTCGGAATCATGTAACCAGGCAGCAGGTCCGCGAGCGCGGCGGTGAGATCGCCGAGGGCGTCCCGATCACCCGCGATGGCCGCCACCAGTGTGGGCGCGCCCGCACCGACCACCGCGGCGACGGCATGGCGTACCCCCGCCACCGTGCGCAACGCGCTCTCCACCTCGCCGAGTTCGACGCGGTAGCCCCTGATCTGCACCTGGTGGTCGGCGCGACCGAGGAACTCGATGGTCCCGTCGGGCCAGTACCTCGCCAGATCGCCGGTCCGGTACCACCGGATCCCCTCGTATTCCACGAATCGTTCGGCGGTGCGCTCCGGGTCGTTTCGATAACCCGCGGCGACATTCGCACCGCCGACCCAGAATTCACCGGGCACCCAGTCCGGGCAGTCGCGGCCCGCCGGTGAGACCACCCGGCACCGGACATTGCGCAGGGGAATACCGAACGGCACCGTCGCCCACCCCGTAGGCGGCTCCCCCACCACTTCGCAGATGGTGTTGTGAATCGAGGTCTCGGTGGCCCCGCCCAGTCCGGCGAAACGGCAACCTGGCACCTGCGCCGCCAACCTGCGCGCCAGATCCGCGCCGACCCAGTCGCCGCCGAGCGTGACCGCACGCAACGAATCGCCCAGCCGGTCCCCGCCGATCTGCAGAATCATGTCCAGCATGCTCGGCACGCAGTTCAGGATCGACACTCGATGGTGGCGAAGCAGTTCTACCCAAGTCGTGGCTTCGGCGCGCTGCTCGGAATCGAGGGCGACCACCGAGCCACCGACGGAGAACATACCGAAGATGTCGTACACCGACGCGTCGAACTCCAGGGCGGACAACGCCAGTACCCGATCGGCGCTGCCGACCCCGAACCACTGGTTCACCGCATCGATGGTGTTCATCGCGCCTCGGTGCGGCACATCGACGCCCTTGGGCACACCCGTCGAACCGGACGTGAAGATCACGTACGCGATGGCACCGGTATCGGGGAAGGTCGGCGCGGCAAGCGGATGCGGATGCGCACTTGCCGCGGCGATGGACACGCACGGAATCGGCACACCCATATCTGCGTCGGGAACGGTCAACGCCGCCACTATCGCGCCGGTGCGCAGGATCTCGGCTCGCCTCCCGACCGGCTGATCGAATCCGATGGGCACGTAGGTCGCGCCCGCGGCGAGCACACCGAGTGCGGCGAGGATCTGCTCCGGCCCCTTGGGCAACTGGACCGCGACGGCGTCACCCGGACGCACCCCCTCATACCGCAGCGCACCGGCGACGGCGAGCACGCGCGCCGCGAGCTCACCGTAACTCCATACCCCGGCCGCCGTGTCGAGCCCCCACACCACCGCGGGCGCGGTGGGATTCGCGGCGGCGTGATCGAAAAACCCCTGGTGCAGGCAGCGACCGCTGACCGGTCCTTCGGTGGCGTTGACCGCCGCGCGCACCTCGGCCTGAACGGCCGGCAATCGCACGGCCGCCTCGGCATTCCAGCCGGCGTCGCCGTCGCCGAGCCGACCGATCGCCCGGGTGTAGTGGGCGAACATGGCGTCGATCATGCCCGCGGGAAAAGCCGATGCACGGACGTCCCAGTTGAGCAGCAGTCCGCCGCGCACCTCGGTGACCTGCGCGTCCAGCAGCACCTGCGGGCCCTGGGAGATGATCCACACCGGCTCGCCGAAGGTTTCGGTGACCCGGTCGGCGAACAGTTCACCCAAGTTCAGCGCACTGGTGTAGACCACCGGGGCCAGCACCGGCTCACCACGGTGCCGGCCAAGGTCGCGCAGCACCTCGAGTCCGGAATAGGCGGTGTGCGCGCCACTTTCGTGCATGCCGCGTTGTAGAGCGCGGGCCCGGTCGGCCACCGTCATGTTCTCGGTAACGTCCACCTCGAGCATGATCGAGGAGGTGAAATCGCCGATCACCCGATCGATGTCGGGATGGACCGCTTCACGATGGAACAGCGGGACGTTCAGCAGGAAACGGCTCTGCGCCGACCAGCCACCGATGGTTTCGGCGAATACCGCCGCCAACGCCATAGCCGGCGTGATTGCGCGCTGATGGGCCGCGGCGAGCAGCCGCTGCTTGGCCTCCGGGCCCAGCCAGTGGTCGTAGCGCACGGTGCGGTGCGGTCCGGTGCGCTCACCGACCGGCACAGTCGGAAGTTCCGGTGCACCAGGCAGTTCTGGCAATCGCTGCTGCCACCACCGCTGGTCGCGCTCGCGGGCAGCGGTGGCTTCTCGACGTTCGGTGCGGTATTGCCGATAGGTGTAGCCGGGGGCGGACACGGTCGCCCCGTGGTAGAGCTCGGCGAGTTCGGCGATCAGCACCCGATAGCTCATCGCGTCACCGGCCAGCATGTCGACGTCGAGATGTAAGCGGGTGCTGTTCTCGTCGCGCAGCGTGAGCGTGATGTCGATGACCTGCCCCGCTTCGATGGCCAGGCGCTGATGGGTCTTCTGATCGCGCAGTTCGGCCAGCGCGGCATCGGCGGCCGCCGGCTCGTGCGACCGTAGATCGATCACGGCGAAGACCGGCCGGCCGGGGTCGGGCATGGTCTGCTGGGTGCCGTCGGGCAGGAATCGAGTGCGCAGCATCGGATGGGCTGCCACCAGTTGGGTCACCGCACGTTCGAGTCGCCCGGGTTCGATCCGGCCACCATCGAATTCGACGTAGAGGTGGGCGGCGACGCCGCCGAGTTCCTGCTCGTCGGAGCGGCCGATCCAGTAGGCGTGCTGCATAGTGGCGAGTGGAAACGGCGCGTCGTCGGCATTAGGCTCGGCGTCTACCGGTTCGCCGACCGGTTCCGCCCGCGGGTCGGCTTCCTCCGCGCCGAGCAGGCCATGCCACGATTCCACCGTCGGGGCGGCGGCGAGCTGGGCGAAGTTGATATCGACGCCGCGTTTGCGCCAGCCACCAGCCAGCTTCATCGTGCGGATCGAGTCGAGCCCCAACTGAATCAGATCGTCGCTGTCGGTGACCTCCCCGGCGGCGATACCGAGTTGGCCGGCCACCGCCGTCCTGATCTCTTCTCGGGTGATGCCGACCCGGCCGTCACCCGGCTGCTGTGCCGACGCCATTGCGCTGTCACTCCTTGCCTGCTCCGACATGATCGGTCCGTTACTCCTGGCCGCGCACGGCGATGAAAACTCGCTGGTCGAGCGCGGCGACCTGATGATCGCCCGCGGGTAGGACCAGTTCGGGTGTCAGACCCGCCGCGAGCAGTTGATCCCGCCATTCGTTCTCGGTCAGGAAGATCCGGTCGGTGCCCGCCCGCACATCGGTCAGACCGGCGTGCGGCTGATCCTCGCGCGGCGACATCAGGAAGTGCACGGAGGTCAGTTGCGCGCAGTGCGCGTGGCAAGTCTCGATGATCACCACCGCCCCACCGGGATTCAGCAGAGCACGCAACTGCCGAAGGGTCACCGCGATGTCATAGGCGTTGTGCAGCACATTGGCGGCGATGACGATGTCGTAGCGCGGTTGATTCTCCAGATCCGCGTTCATATCGACGATTTCGTACCGCATCCACGGATAGTCGGCGAACCGCCGCTTCGCGGCGTCGAGGAAGAAGGTGGACACGTCGGTGAAGTGATATTCCACCGGCAGTCCGGCCAACGCGGCCGTGACATCATCGGTGGTGCCGCCGATTCCCGCACCCAGTTCCAGCACACGCACCGGCGGTCGGTCACCGCGCAGGCCATCGACCAAATCGGCGACCGCTCTGCCCGCCGCAAGATTGAGATAGCGGCTGCTCAGATTGTCCCGATACGCGGCCTCGGCCGTGGCCATATCCCCATTGGGGAACAGCAACTCCTGCACGCGGATGCGGTCCTGGGCGAGTTCGGTCAGGCGGTCGCCGCAGGCTTGCAGGAAGGTCGCGAGCGGACGCGAATAGCCCAGATCCGCACAAACGTCGACCAAGTTCGGCTTGGTCGGGGCCGGGACCGGGCGCACGTACCGATAGCCGCGATCCACCTCGCCGTCGATGCAACCGCTCGCGGCGAGTGCCTGCAACCATTGCCGCAGCAACCACCGATGCCGCGGGGCGAATCGCAGGCGTGTCGCGATATCGTCCACGCCGCGAACCTCGGTGTCGGACAATGCCGGTTGCAGCGCGGCCAGCATGGCGCGCAGTCCGAAAAGGTCTACATCGGCGCGCGCGGAACGGAATCGGTCGGCGTCGAAGTCACTCGGGATGGCGTGCTGAGCAGCCTCTTTCGCCCTGGTGACCCGCTGCGTGACGGTCGCAACCACTCCCGTGGGCAGACTGTACACCGCCGGCGCCGACCGCGTCGGTCGCGCCACCTCGGTGACGGCGGACCGCGCCGCCGTATCGCCTGACGCGGCCTCGGCAAGCCTGATGACGTCGTCGAGCGAGGCGCCGCCGATGAGATCGGCCACCGGCACGTCGGCGCGGAATTCGCTCTGGACGCGCCGGCGTAGTTCCAGGGCCTGTAGCGAATCGAGTCCGAGGGCGACCAGCGGCCTGGTGCGGTCGATCGTGTCGACATCGTCCGCGCCGATGATCTCGGCGAGCAGCCGCACCATGCGAACCGGCAGATCAGCGACTGCCACCGCCGCCCGAGCCACCTCCGCACCATCGACGACAGAGTCCGCACCCACGAGCGGTGCGGGAACGGCCACCGGTGTTGTCAGTTCGGACAGGACCGGACCATAGCCGAACGCGCCGAGCACGCTGCGCCCACGATCCCAGTCGAAAGCGGCGACCACCGCATTGCCGCGCAGACCGCCGAGGCCAAGCGCGATCGCGTCCCGCGACGCCATCGGAAGATAGCCGACCTCGGCCAGATTCGCGAGGTCGGAGGCGCCTCTGCCTTCGAATACGGCCCATTGGCCCCACTGCACCGAGACACACCGCGGACCGTCGGCGAGACGGCGCCGTGCGATCGCGTCGACCATCCGGTTCGCCGCCGCGTAGACGACGGTGCCACGGCCGCCGAGGGTGCCGGCGAGCGAGGAACACAGCACGATTTCGCCGTCATCGGACGTGGTGAGCGCATCGAGGATATTGCCGATACCGACCACCTTCCCGGACAGCGCCTGTTCGACCTGAGCGTGGGTGACCTCGGTGAGTTCGCCGATGACCCAATTGTCCGCCGCCGCATGGACGACGAGATCCGTGGGCGTGTCCCGAAGCCGGTCGGCCAACTGCGCGACCGCCGCACTGTCACCGATGTCGCAGGATACGACCGTGATCTCGGCCGACCCGAGTGCGCGAACAGCGCGCAGTCGTTGGGTAACCGCCGCGCTCTCCCCCGACCTACTCACGAGGGTGACCCGCCGAGCCCCTTCGCGCACGACATGCTCGCAGAACTCGAGTCCCAGACTGCCGGTCCCACCGGTGATGACGACGTTCTCCGGCGTCGATGCTCCTCTCAGCAGCGCTGATCGGTCCGCTTCGACAAGTCGTTTGGCGTACAGATTGCCCCCGCGCAGCGCGAGTTCGGTCTCCTCGGCGGTATGCAGCGCGGTGACGATCGAGGCGACGGCCGACGCGGTCGCCTGATCGGGCGCGAGATCCAGATGTCGGAACGCGACACCCGGATACTCGGCACCGGCCGAACGGAATCCGGCGCTGGCGGCGGCGGGTACCGGATGTGGTGGCGCATCTCCGGCGACGACCGCTTCGCCGCCGATGGTGATCAGCCAGTATTCGGTCACTCCCGCATCAGGCTTGGACCACCAGCGCCGCGCGCCGAGGAACTCCGCGACCTGCGCGACAGCGGCGGCTCCGTCCAGATCGGGTAGGGCGGGCAGCAACACCACGAGGGTGTCGACATCACCATCGGTCTTGCCCGCTTCGATGTCGAGCGGTCGCCCGACCAGTCCCTGATTCGCCGCGTAATCGACCAGTGCGGCCGCGAGTTCGGCGCTCTGGCCGGTGTGATCGATGATGCCGAGCGCGCGCGGGGCGGTCATCGAACGCCGAACGAGGCGCACCCACTCTTCCACGAGCAGTTGTGGTTTCGCAGTGGGCGCGGCAATCGCTGCGGGCTCAGTCCGCGCACGGGTAGCCCGCGGACGTATCGCGGCCGGGGCGCCGGGCCTGGCAGACCCGATCGTGACGTCATACGGAAGCCACAGCGCCATCTCGTTCATCCGCACGTTCGGGAAGTCCAACAGCGGCAGCCGAACGGGCGCATCGGAATCGACCAGTAGGCTCTCCCACCGGTAATTCAGGTCGTTGACCGCGAGGACCGCCAGATTCCTGGTGAATTCGGACAGGTCGGTCGCCGTCCGGCTCGACGTACCACGCACCGTGGTGGCGCGATCGGCCGCGAACTCGGCCAAACTCTCCTCGACGGCCAACTGCACCGTCGGATGTTCGGCGAGTTCGACGAAGGTGTCGACCTCGCGGGCGAGGGCGGTGGCGATCGCACGGTCGAATCGCACGGGGTTACGCAGATTCCAGAACCAGTACTCGTCGACCGGGAGATCCGGGGTGATCGCTTCGCCGAGGGTAGCTCCGATGCACTCGATCTCGGAGTCGAGGAAGTGGGCGTTGTCCAACCTGTCGTGCACGGCGTCGCGAATCACGTCGCGGAACTCGTTGAGCAGACTGGTGTGCGCCGGATAGCGGACCCGGATAACGCGCGCGAACCGCCCACGCGCGGCGAGCGCATCCACGACCGCGGCCACCGTGTCCCGCTCGCCCGAGATCCCCACCATGCGCGGCGAATTCACCACCGACACCTGAGCCCAGCCGGACTGGCGCGCCAGCAATTCTTCACACTCGTCCCGGTCCGCGGCGACGACGGCCATGGCGTATCGATCGGAGGCGATCTTGTCGACCGCGCGCGCTCGGGTGCCCACTACGACGATCGCATCGGTGAGGGTCATCGCGCCGGACAGGTAGGCCGCGGCGATCTCGCCCTGGCTGTGGCCGATGGTCGCAGCGGCCTCGATCCCGACCGAACGCCACATCGCGCCGAGTCCGACCATCTGCGTGAACAGCGCGGGCTGGACGATCCTGGCCTCGTCGTCCGCCGCCGCCTCACCATCGAGCAGATAGGACAGCGGGGATTCGCCGAACAGGTCACGGAAGATCGTGTCGCAGCGATCGACCTCGGTGTGGAACGCCGGCACCTGATCATAGAAAAGCTTTCCCATGCCGGGGCGCTGACTGCCCTGGCCGGGCAACACGTAGGCGAGCCGACGCGCCGCGGCGGGCTCGCCGGTGCGGATCACCGCCGGGTGGTCGGAACCGTCGCGTACCGCAGTCAGTGCCGCGTCGAGATCGTCACGGCCGGTCACCCTCAGCAGGGCGCGATGCCGCCGAGCGACCCGCGTGCGAAACAGCATCTCCGCGACCCGGTCCGCGGGGACGGCGGGGCGGTCCTTGACGTAAGAGAGGATCGATGCTGCCTCAGCACGCAGCGTTACGGGGTTATCCGCCGACAGGAGAACCGGAATCGATCCGTCGGGCAGTCGATAGCTAGAAATCGTCGTCCTCCTCACGAACGGGCATCGCGATGATCGCGTGCGCGTTGGATCCCCCCGCACCGAACGAGGACACCGCGCCGTAACGGACGCCGTCCTTCGGTTCCCAAGGCTGTAGTTCCGTGGCCAGCCGCAGACTCGACCGATCCCAATCCACGCGGGTAGTGGGCTTGTCGGAGAACAAGGTCGGGGGAATCTGTCCGTACCTGCCCGCGAGGAGCAGCTTGATCAGGCCGAGCATTCCCGCGGCGGCCTGCGCGTGACCGGCGTTGGATTTCACCGAGCCGAGCAGGGCGCCCGAACCCGCGGCGCCGTAGGTGTTCTGCAGTGCGATCAGTTCGACCGGATCGCCCGCGCGGGTGGCGGTGCCGTGGCCTTCGATCATGCCAACGTCCCCCGGATCGATACCGGCCTTCGCGATGGTCTTGCGGATCAGCCGTTCCTGAGCATCGGTGCGCGGCACCAGGATCGGTTTGCCCTTGCCGTTGTGGTTGTGATTGGAGCCGAGCAGTCGGCCGTAGATCCGGTGCCCGAGTCGCCGGGCGCGCGACTCACGCTCGACGATGACGATGCCCGCGCCCTCACCCCACAGCGTGCCGGTGGCGTCGTCGGCGTAGGAGCGGCAATGACCGTCGGTCGACAGCGCGTTGAGTTTGGAGAATTCGAAGAACGCCCCGGGCGATCCCATGACGCAGACCGCACCGGCGAGCGCCCATTCGCAATCCCCGTCGCGCACGGCGGCGGCGGCGAGATGAACCGAGGTCACGGAGGAGGCGCAGGCGGCATCGACGGCCATCGACGGGCCGATCAGACCGAGGCAGTGCGACACTCGGGCCGCGGCGCTCAGCAATCCCTTACCGATTGTCCGAAACCCGCTGTATTCGTTCACTTCCGCCCCCGCCGGGCCGTACTCCATCGGCGAACACCCGATGAAACAGCCGGCGTCCTCGCCCGCGAGCGCACCTGGATTCAATCCCGCGTTCTCGAGTGCCCGCCAGGCGACGCGCAGTGCGACCCGCTGCTGTGGATCCGTCACGAGCGCGTCGCGCTGACCTATTCCGAAGAATGCCGGGTCGAATTCGGCCGCGTCATCGAGGAATCCACCCGCATCGCATACCTTGCTCCAGCCTTCGATGTCAGAGACGGACAGCAGATCGTCGATCGGCCAGCCGCGGTCGCGCGGAAAAGATCCGATCAACTCCCGCGCCGCCTCGAGCGCCGACCAGAACGATCCGGGACTGTCGATTCCACCCGGCGCCTCGACGGCCATTCCGGAAATGACGATATGATCGACGTCCTGCGCCGTTGCTGATGTCACCGCTGATCCTTTATTTCATGCCGCCGGTGCGGGTTGCGCCTGTTCGGCAAGCAATTCCGCGATGGCTCCGACGTGCTGGTGCAGATAGAAATGTCCGCCCTCGAACAGCGTGACTTCGACGTCGTCGCCGTGCTGATGCCAGCCATGCAGATCCGCCATCGAGACGATGGGGTCCCGATCGCCGCCGATCGCGTGAATCCTGGTGGCGACTCGCGCGGTCGGCGCGCACCGGTATGCCTCGGAGGCCTTGTGGTCGGCTTTGATGGCAGGCAGCGACAGCCGCATGATCTCCCGGCTGGCGAGCACATCAGAATTGATGCCCTCGAGCATGATGAGGTGGTCGAGCAGCTCGTCGTCGTCTTCCGGTGTCGGCTTGCGATATTCGCCGCGCGACGGCGCCACCGCCGCCGAAACCGTCAGCTGACGGACATCGATGCCAGCCGCGAGGGCGAGCCCGACGAATTCGAAGGAAACGAGTGCGCCCATACTGTGCCCAAATACGACAATCGGCGCGTCCCGATTGTATTCGGACGTGTGGAATTCAGCGAACGCACCCGAAGCAATGTCTTGCAGCGAGGTCAGCGCCGATTCCTTTGCGCGGTCTTGACGTCCGGGATATTGAAATACGATGACGTCGTAGTGCTCGCTCAACGCTTTGGAGAGTGTGCGGTACGCGGACGCTCCGGCGCCGGCGTGCGGAAAGATCAGGAGCGGCAGCCGCCCGGGCGAATCCGGCTTGTGAAACTTCCTTATCCAGCCCAATTTGTGCTGCATCGATGCTACTCACTTTCGAGAATCCCGCCGACAACCAACAGCGGAGCGCATCGCGACCCTTCGATACGTGGTGCACCGCAGCAGATATCAGCATCTACATTAGGTAAGGCTACCATAACTATTAGGTCATTGATCGAGCACTGCCACCAGTGCCGCCAGACTGCGATCCCAGAGTGCGGCCAAGCGGTCGATATCCGATTGCGCGAACAACGCGCTACTCCAGCGCCACGTGATCATCAGTTCCGGGCCGCGCTCGGTAGTCTGGACCGCTGCGATGAGGCCCAGGGAATAGCGCAGCGACAGTTCGGGTTCCGGCGCGAACGGCACAGCGCCGGTCAGCGCCGGATCGGTGATCATCGACCACGCTCGATCTGCTGGTCCGCCGAGGTCCACTCGGCCCAGATAGTTGAACTCCACCTGGGGTTCGGCCGTCCCGGACAGTTCGGGAATCGCGAGCACCGATTGCAGCAGTCCGAAATCGAGTCCCTGTTCGGGTACCGAGGCGATATGCGCGACGACGGAATTCAGCAACCTGCGCGCCGACGCCGGATCCTCCTGCGCCCGGTGCACGTCGATCGCATCGGCGCCCGTGCCGAGCCGAGCGGGATAGGTGGCCGAGAACCAGCCGACGGTGCCAGAGGTATCGGCCCCGACGATAGCGTCGGCCCGGCCGTGGCTTTCCAACCCGATGAGCACGCCGCCGTCGAAGTCCTGGCCACGCTCGCGCCGCCAGGACACCAACGTCATCGTCAACGCCGACAACAGAACTTCCCTGACGCCATCTGCCCTGTTCAGTGCGCCGAGAATGCGAGCGGTTGTCGACGCGGGAACGGTCGACGGCGTGAGTCGCAGCGACGACCAGGTATCGGTCCGGGCCGGCTTGCGCAGACCGACCGCGGGATCGGGACCACGGACCTGCTCCACCCAGTACTCGCGCTGGGCGAGCACGTCGGCCGCTTCGGCCCGCTGCCACATCAGTTGGCACCAGCGCCGGTAGGAGGTGGGCTCGGCGACCACTTTGGGCACCGCGCCGGACACGACCTGATCCCACGCGGCGGCCAGATCGGCCAGCAGAATTCCCCAGGACACCACGTCTACCGCGAGGTGGTGAATGGCGAGGAAAAGAATGTCGCCACCGGGCGCGCCCTGGAACCACACCGCGCGCACCATCACTCCGGCGACCGGGTCGAGCGCGTCGAGTGCGCGGCGGCTGACTACGGCAAGTAGCTCGCGGAAGTCTTCCGCGGAACCGGCGAATTCATGACGCGAAAGCAGATCCGACGCGGCGAGGCATCCAGGTTCACGGGTGACGAGACGCGGGCCGTCCGCGGTGTCGTCGAGTCGGGAGCGCAGCGTGTCGTGTCCGTCGAGCACGGCTTGCAGCACGGCTTCCAGATCCGCGCCGGATATGCCCTCGGGCAGGGCGAACAGGACGTGCTGGGCCAAACGCCGGAATCGAGGTTGCCGGTGCATCCACGAGACGATGGGCAGCGGCAAGACCGGCCCGTAGTCGTCCCGGCTCGCCACGCGTGGCGACACCTCGTTCGCCCTGCTGTCGATCGCGGCGGCGAGATCGCGAATGGTCGGCGCCGCGAGCACCATGCGCACGTCGATCGCGATGCCGTGCCTGCGGGCCTTGTTCACCAACGAGATCGCGACGATGCTGTCCATCCCGAGCGCGAAGAAATCGTCCGCCACGCCGGGCGTGCGGCCGTCGAACACCTCGGCGAGCACCGCGGCAAGGGCCCGTTCCGACTCCGTCTCCGGCTCGTCGGCCGCCCCGGCGCTGGAACCGACAAGCGAACGCTCGGCCAGTACGGCCAGTTCGCGCACGTCGAGTTTGCCGTTGGCGTTCACCGGAAGCCGCGGCAGCACGACCAGCCGGGCGGGAATCATGTACGCGGGCAGCCGCTCGGCGAGCCTCGACCGCAGGGCGATCGGATCGGCGGCGCGGCCGGGTTCGCACACCACGAACCCCACCAAACTCACCGCGTCCCCGCGGCGCACCACGGTCGCGGCGGCGGCGGCGATGCCGGGCAAGGTGCGCAGGGCCGTTTCGACCTCACCGATCTCGATGCGATACCCACGGATCTTCACTTGATCATCGGCACGCCCCAGGTAGGCGAGGTTGCCGCCGGGCAGTCGGCGCACCAGATCACCGGTGCGATACATCCGCCGGCCGGCGACGACAGGGTCTGCGACGAAACGACCTGCTGTGCCAGCGGAGCGGCCGACATAGCCGCGAGCCAACTGCGGCCCGGCGATATACAGCTCTCCCACCACACCGAACGCCACCGGACGGAGTCTGGAATCCAAGACGTACGCCGACGTTCCCGCAGTCGGCCGGCCGATCGTCGGCGCCGTCGAACCAGCGGTCCCCGGCCCGGCGACATCGGCGACGACCGCTTCGACAGTCGTCTCGGTGGGCCCGTAGCAATTGTGCACGGCGACGTCGGGCAGAGTTCGCAGGCGATCCCACAGTTGCGTATCGATGGCCTCGCCGCCGAGCGCGAGAACGGCGGGCGGTCGATCGAGCAGTCCGGCCGCGACCAATTGCCGGAACATCGACGGCGTGGTGTCGATCATGTCGATTCCGTGCCTGCGCATCCCGTCCACCAGGCGCTGCGCATCACGCATGGCAGCGTCGTCGAACAGGTGGATGCCGTGGCCGTCGAGCAATCCGACCATCGGCTGCCACGAGGCGTCGAAGCTCAGCGACCAGGCGTGCGCGATCCGCAGCGGACGCCCCAGCCTTTCCACCGCGGGCCGGTACACCCGTTCGCGGTGGTCGGCGAAGTACGAGACCACAGCGGCATGGGTACCGACCACGCCTTTGGGTTCGCCGGTCGAACCCGAGGTGAAGATGATGTAGGCGCTGTCCGCCGGATTCCGTGCCACGACAGGCAAGGCGGCGGCAGGTCGCTCGGCGAGTGCGGGATCGTCGATGTCGAGCACGATCGCGGGATCGAGATCGGCGCCGTAGCCGCCAGACACCAGCACCAGCTTCGGACGCGCTTGCCGCAGGATGGATTCGACGCGAACCGCGGGAAGCGCGACGTCGATGGGCACGTAGGCCGCGCCCGCCGCGAGAATGGCCAGGATCGCGACGATCGCGCGTTCACCGCGTGGGAGCTGGACCGCCACCACATCTTCCCGCCCGATACCGCGATCCAGCAGCACGGCGGCCAGTCCCTGCGCTCGCTCGGACAATTGGCGATAGGTGAGCGCGGAACCGTCCGTGCTGAGCGCGACCGCGTCGGGGGTCGCCCGCACCTGGCGCTCGAACAGCTCGAAAATCGTTTCCTGTCGATCCGGATCGGACACTGCCGGCGTGGATTCGACCGCGCGTGCCTGGGCACGCGCGGAATCGGGCAGCACGTCCAAGTCGTCGCTACGCAGATCCGCCGACTCGGGCAGCCGCCGCAAGACAGCCAGCATCGCCGCACCGATATCGTGCGGCTGATACGGAATAGTCGCGCGGACCGCCTCCACCGCGACGATCAGTTCGTCGTCGTAGACGTGGGCGACCACGGTGAGCGGATAGTGCGTCAGGTTGTTGCTCAGCACCGGCCGGAAGGTGACGTCACCGACCGAACTCGACCCGACCGCGTCCTCCATGGGGGCGTTCTGGAAGACGAACAACGTGTCGAACAGCGAGCCGTATCCGGCGGCGCGCTGCACCGTCGACAAGCTCAGATACCCCGCGTCGCGCATCGCCGCCGATTCACGTTGCAAGCGAGCGCATTCGGCGGCGACCGTGGCCTCGTGGTCGAGGTGGAACACCACGGGGATGGTGTTCAGGAACAAGCCGATCATTCGTTCCACGCCCGCGATCTGTTCCGGACGCCCGGTGACGATCGTGCCGTACACGACATCGCGGCGGTCGGTCAGCCGCGACAGCAGCAGCGTCCAGCCGAACTGCACCGCCGAGTTCAGCGTCAGCCCGTGCTCGCGTGCCCAATTGTGCAGCGACGCGGTCTCCGCGGCGGTGAGCGCGAATCGCGTCACCTCGGCCGTGGATCCGGCGCCGCTCATAGTCGTGCTGCCATCCGCGATCATCAGCGGCCCGCTCAGCCCGGCGAGTCGTGTGGTCCACCACTGCCGCTCCGCCGAGACATCCCTGGTACCGAGCCAGCCGATGTAATCGCGATAGGGTCGCACCGGTGGCAGCGCGTCCGCGCGTCCTTCGGCGTCGTACAGCGCGCGCAGTTCGCCGAACAGCAGCCCCAGCGACCACCCGTCCACCAGGATGTGGTGGATGGTGACGACCAACCGCCACCGCTCGCACCCGTCGTCGTCGGGCGGCAGACTCATCAGCATCGCCCGCAGAGCGGGCCCCTTGCTCAAGTCGAACGACCGACGCAGTTCCGCCTCGGTACGCGCGTCACGATCGGTGAGCGCCGCGGCGCATTCGGTCCACGGCAGTTCGACCTGCCGCGGAACGATCTGCACCGGCCGCGGAATATCTTTGTCCCAAAACGAGACCCGCAGATTCGGATGCCGCTCGAGCAGTGCCGCAAAACTGTGCCGCAGCCGAGGCACATCCAGCGAACCTTCGATGTCGACAACGAACGGAATCGTGTAGACATCGGGTCCCTCGCCGGTGAGCCGCGACAGCGAGAACAAGCCCTCCTGCAGTGGACTCAGTGCGAGCACATCCTCGATCTGCGAGGTCTGACCGCTCATGCTGTCCCCGTTGCGGCCTGAGCGGGGCCCTGCGTGGTTATGCTCCGCTGCCTCCTCCGGGCCCTGACCGCTCATGCCGTCCCCGTTGCGGCCTGAGCGGGGCCCTGCGTGGTTATGCTCCGCTGCCTCCTCCGGGCCCTGACCGCTCATGCCGGTCCCTGCCAGGACGCGGTCAGCGCATCCAGCGCGGCGACGTCGAGCCCGGATGCGCTCATCGGCGCGTAGGTTTGCTCCTCGGGCCCGGATGGCGGCGAATTATCGTGTGCGACACCATCATTGGATGTGTCATCGACGGCGGCGGCTAGCTCCGCGATGGTGAAATGCTCGAAAACGAGCTGGGGCGTCAGCGGTACGCCGACGGCATTGGCCCGCGCGGCCCACTGAATCGAGATGACGCTGTCTCCGCCCAAGGCGAAGAAACCGTCGTCTGGTTCGACGTCGGTGATCTCGAGCAACTCCTCGAGAATCGTGATCAACGTCCGCATCGTCTCGGTGATCGGACCGTCCGACGCCGCCGCGACCACCGACGCCGCGGTAGTGCCCGGCGACTGATTCGCCAGCGCCGCGCGCTGATCCGCGTTCAACACCTCGAGCTCGGAGACCCTGGCATCGGGAGTCGACGCGAAAGCAGCCAGCACCGCGGCGGTCGCGTCGGTGATGAGCTGAGCGGTCGCGGGGTCGTAGAGGTCCGAACTGACAACGACCCGGACGTCCAGCCCGGCATCCGCGCGCACCGCGAAGATCAGGTTCAGATCGAGTACCGAGAAGGTGAAATCGGTTGGCAACGCGGTCACCGTGGTCGCACCGGTGCCGAGCAGGTCGAGCGGTTCAGGTGTCCAGTCCTCGCCGCGGAAGTGCAGCAAGGTCTGATACAGCGGACTGCGGGCGCGGATCCGCGACGGCCGCAACGTATCGACCAGGCGCTCGATCGGGAGGTCCTGATGCGCGTAGGCATCCAGCGCATTGTCGCGAGCACGCGCTACCACCGTGCGTAACGTCGGATCGGCCGCCAGATCTACCCGGATCACCGTCACGTTCGCGAACATTCCGACCAGATCGGCGGTTGCCGCGCTGCGGCCTTCGACCGGTGTGCCGAGCGCGATGTCGGTGCCGCCACCGAGAGAATGCAGTGTGGTGGCCACGGCCGCCTGGTACAGCATGAATTCACTGGCCGCACAGCCGTCGGCGATCGCTTTCAGCGCAGCACGCTGTGCTGCCGACAACGTGAACACGCCGAGCTCGCCGCGTTTGCTCGCTACCGGCGGACGGTTCCGGTCCCGCGCGACGACTATCTCGTCCGGTAGACCGTCCAACCTCTGCCGCCAGTGCTCGACGAGCTCGCGAACATACGGCTGCCCGCCGTCGAGCGCGGGATCGAAGACCTCCCGTTGCCACAGTGCGAAATCGGCGTACTCGATCGGCAGCGGGGCCCAGGTAGGTGCGGCACCGAGGGTCGAACGACATCTATATGCCGAGACAAGGTCGTTCAGCAATACCCGCAGCGAGGCATGGTCGGCGACAAGATGATGAGCGAGCAGCAACAGCACATGGGACCGCTCGTCCAAGGCGAACAACCGGGGCCGCAGCAGCGGTTCGCCATCCAGGGTGAAGCGGTACCGCACCGCTTCGGCCAACTCGTCGGACAGACGCTCGGCAGTGGTCGCGGTGACCGGCAGATCGATCTCGACCGGCGGTGCGACCAGCTGGTACGCCAGACCGTCTTGCTCGGGAAAAGTGGTGCGCAACGCCTCGTGCCGCGCGATGACGTCACCGAGCGCCGCCGTCAGCACCTTGTGATCGAGTGGGCCGTCGAACCGGACAACGAACGTGATGTTGCCGATATCGCCCAGACCCTCCATACGCTCCTGGAACCACAGAAACCGCTGCGGATAGGACAGCGGGACACGTTCCGGTCGCGGCTGTTTCACCAGTGCGGGCGCCCGCGTCACCTGCTCGGGCCGCGTATCCGTACCGTCGGCGGTGCGCGCCGTGGCACGACCGGCAGCGGATTCGTCACCGAGTTCGCCGACCAGATATGCGGCAAGCCCCGCCACGGTCGGGTGATCGAACGGTGCGCGAATGCCGAGATCGATGCCGAATTCGGTACGGATCATGATGATCAACCGCGCCGCGAGCAACGAATGACCGCCCAGTTCGAAGAACGAATCGTCGGCGCCGACCCGGTCGCGGTGGAACAGGGTGGCGAACAATCCGGCGAGCCGAACCTCGGCCGGCGTCTGCGGTTTCCGGTACGCGCGCTCGGCGAACGCGGGCGCGGGCAGCGCCCGCCGGTCCAGTTTGCCGTGGGCGGTGAGCGGCACCTCGTCGATCACGGCGAATGCCGAGGGGACCATGTATTCCGGCAACCGCGCCGCGACGTGCGCGCGGATCTCGTCGAGATCGACCTCGGCACCCGGCGTGGGAACGACGTAGGCGGCGAGCACCGGGCCGAGCAGCTCGTGGTCTGCGACGATCACCACGCAGTGCGCGGCGGCGGCGTGGTCGGTGACCGTGGCCTCGACCTCACCGAGTTCGATCCGGTGTCCGCGCACCTTGACCTGCTCGTCGGCGCGACCGATGAATTCGATGTCCCCCTCGTCGTTGCGACGGGCCAGATCACCGGTGCGGTAGAGCCGACCGCCCGCGAGGAACGGATCGGCGACGAAACGCTCCGCGGTCAGGCCGGGCCGGTTCAGATATCCGCGGGCCAGCTGCGCTCCGCCGAGGTAGATCTCCCCCACCACGCCCGACGGCACCAGCTGCAAGGCGTCGTCGAGCAGATACAGGTAGACGTTGCGATTCGGTAGGCCGATCGACACGATCCCGGTGCCCTGTGGGCCTTCGACATCCCGGTGCGCCGAACACACCACCGCCTCGGTAGGGCCGTAGTGATTGCGCAGGTCGGCGTCGAACCGGTCGGCGAATCGGTCGGCCACCTCACCGGGCAGCGCCTCGCCGCCGACCGGAACGCGGCGCAACGTGCGCCAGTCGTTCACCTCGGGCAGCACCAGGAAGGTGGCCAACATGGACGGCACCATGTGCAGAACCGTGACTCCGTGCCGCGTGACCAGATCCGCGACGTAGGGGATGTCACGGTAGGCGTGCGGCTTCGGAATCACCACGCGCGCACCGGCGGTCAACGTGACGAAGATATCCAGCAGGGACGCGTCGAAACTCACCGAGGTCGACTGCAGGACCCGATCCTCCGGGGTGAGATCCCATTCCGCGTTGAAACCCGCCAAGTGCTCGGCGATGGCATCGTGCGGCACCGGAACACCTTTCGGTTTCCCGGTGGAGCCGGAGGTGTAGATGACGTAGGCGATGTTCGACGGATGCAGCGCCGCCGTGCGGTCGGCGTCGACCGGATCGCGGTCGGGCAGTTCCGCCGCGTCCCGTTCGGCCGCCAGCACTGCCGCCAGATCGAAACTCAGGGCGGGACGGGCATCATCGAGCAGATACTCGGTGCGCTCGGCCGGGTAAGCGGGGTCGATGGGCAGGTACGCGGCGCCCGCCTTCTGCACCGCCAAGATCGCGACGACGAACTCGACCGAGGTGGCCAGGCGCAGCGCGACGAGGTCCTCGGGGCCGACCCCCGCGCGAATCAGCCAGTGCGCCAACCGGTTCGCGCGCTCGTTGAGCGCACGATAGGAGAGTTCGACCTCGTCGGAGACCAGCGCGATGCACTCGGGCGTCACGCCGACCTGCCGCTCGAACATCCCGATCATGGTGGCCGGCGGCTCGTCGACCAGGGTGCCGTGCGAGATCGCGAGCAGTTTTCTCCGGTCGACCTCGCCGAGCAGATCGAGATCGCGCAGCGACTGCGCGGGATCACGCAGCGCGCTGTCGAGCAGGTACGCATAGTGGTCGAGCAGTCGCGTGACGAGCGAGCGTTCGAGTTCGTCAACCTGGTAGGTGGCCTCCACCCGGGCGCCGGTGCCGTCCTCGACGACCATCAGGCCGAGCGGTTCCTGAGCAACCGCGCTGCCCAGCGCGAGTTCGCTCGCGTCGACTCCGGGGAGGTCGAATCCGTTGGCCTGGCCGCGCACGCTGAAACTGAGCTGAACCAGTTGCTCCATCGCGTCACTGCCGGCCACCCGATCCGGACTGACCACCTGGATCACGCGATCGACGCCGATGTCCTGGTGGGTGAAGGCCGCGGCCACGGCCTGCTGCGTCCGGTCCAGCAGTGCGGCGAACGATTCCCGGCCCTGTGGCGTCGCGCGGATCAGCAACGCGTTGCCGAAGTAGCCGATCAGCTCCGCCGCGGACCCTCCGGGACGGTTGGTCACCGGCACGGAGACCAGGAAATCGGTTGCGGCGGTGTAGCGATGGACCAGCGCCTGAAAACCTGTGAGCAGCACCATGTACGGAGTTGCCGCGTGCGCGCGGGCGGTCGATGCGACCAGTTCCATCAGTTCCGGCGGTAGCGCGAGCACCACGCGCTCGGCATTCTTGGAACGCACGCCGCCCGCACGCCGGTTCGGCAGTTCCAGCCGCTCCGGCAGCGGGGTCAGCGCAGCGCGCCAGAATTCGAGGCCGGCGCTCTCGTCGGCCGCGGGCCGACCGAGCACCTCGACATCGATGTACTGCGCACTGATGTCCGGCAAGGCCTCCGTACCACGGTAGGCGGCGTTGAGTTCGGTGAAGAACACCGGCCACGAGTCGTCGTCCCAGCCGATGTGGTGCACAACGAGGACGAGCACGTACGACCGCTCACCCAGTCGGATCAGCGTGGGCCGCAGCGGCAGATCGGTGGACAAGTCGAACGGCCGCGCGAATTCCCGGCGCGCGAGGACTTCGATCCGTCGAGGCGCGACCGCCTCCGGCAGATCGGTGAGATCGTGCCGCTGCCAAGTGATCTCGACATCGTCGCACGAGACCTGATACGGTGCACCGTCGTTGCCGACGTGGTAGGTGGTCCGTAGCACCTCGTGCCTGGCGACCACGGTCGCGAACGCGGCCTGCAACCGCTGTGGATCATCGAGTCCATCGAGCCGGTAGGCCACGCAGATGTTCAGTGTGGTGTCGCTCGGGTCCATCTGCTGGACGAACCACATCCGCTGCTGGGCCGCCGATAGCGCGCTCGGCTCGCCCGCCCGCCGCGCGGACGCCGGCCGCGCTTGCGCCGGCACACCCTGTTCTCGCAGACGTCGGTGTAATAACTGCTTGCGGCGCTCGAGAATGTCGTCTGCCATGTCTATCCTTTGAATCATCTGTCGGGCTCGATGTCCGGACACGCCGAACGACCGGTGGTCGTGCGATCAGCTCACTGATCGGTGAGATAGCCACCGCGCGCGAAGAATTCGGCTCCGTCGTATTCGACGCCCGCCGAGGTGCGTACCCGGGTCAGCACCAGCGCGTGGTTATCACCCCGGTGGGCGTCGCTGCCCGTCACCACCGCGCCACCGCCTTCCTGCACGATGACGCGGCCCGGAGTTCCGCCATAGCGCGCTTCGGAGACCCGGGCGGCCAGCACCTCGATGCGCTCGCCGCGGTAGTGGGTGAACGCGCGGGGGTAGGGCGCGGACAACGCGCGTACGAAACGCTCGAGATCCGGAGCCGGCCAACTCCAATCGATCCGGCTGTCACGCTCGGAGCGCTTGTGGAAATAGGTGCGCTCGGCCTTGTTCTGTGGCCGCCACACCGCGGTGCCGGAATCCAACGCGGCCAGCGCCTCGTTGATCGCATCGGGGATCAGTTCCATGCCGCGCAGCACCAGGTCGGTGCCGGTGTCGTTGGGCCCGATGGGAATCGAACGCTGCACGAGGATGTCGCCGGTATCGAGTCCCTCATCCATGCGGTGCACGGTCAGGCCGGTTTCGGCGGCGCCGCTGATCAACGCCCACAGAACCGGCGAGAAACCGGTGAACTTCGGCAGCAGTGAATCGTGCAGGTTCAGGGTGCCGTACGGCGGCAAAGCGTACAGCTCCGCGGGCATCCAGGTGTACCAGCTGTTCACCACGATGACGTCCGGTTCGACCCGCTTGACCAGATCGATGGTCTCGGTGTCCGCCCGTTCGGTGAGGTGTACCGGAATCCCGTGTTCGCGGGCCAGTTCCTCGACCGAATCCGAGAAAATCGCCTTGTACGAATGTTCACTCGCTGGATGGGTGACCGCGAGGACCACCTCGTGTTCCGAGTCGATCAGGGCTTGCAGAGTTTTGCGTCCCCAGGTCTGGAAACCGAACGACACGATACGCATAAACCGAAAACCTTCCCTCGAAACAGAGGTTAGCCTAGCCTACTTCGATTCGGTTCGTGCGCCGACCTGATCAATCGACCGACAAGGCCGGATTCCGATGGCGCATGGCGGCCGTGCCGACCGGCACCGCTTGCAGCACCCGATCCGACAGTGCGCCCAGGCAACTGAGGTTCGGGAATCCTGGCCCCTGAGTGAGAGCCGCCAGATTCGGCAGGTACAGCTTGCTGTCCAGACCCGATACCGCGAGGTCGTAGCCGATAGCGGCCTCGATCCGCGCCTGCGTCAGCTCGCCACCGACCGCGAGTTCGAGCAGATCCGCGGCATTCGCGTCGAACAGCTCGAGGAACCACAGCGGCCGGCCGCCGGTCGCGTCGATCACGAGGTCGACAGCGTGCATCTGATCCGGGCGCATCTCGTTGCGCAGCGTCAGGGTGACCACGCCGTCCTGATCCGCCACCCGGACCACCCGGCCCTGCATGTGATGAACGCGATTGTCGGCGATCAGACTCTCTTGCACGCGAACCGAGAACACGCCGCGATCGGTACGCCTGATGACATCCCTGCGCTCGTCGATACTCAGTGACCCCCATTTGATCGGATCGCTGAACAGCGAGTTCTCGAAATAGCTTTCACCGCGGGTATAGATCGTCGCCATCGGCGAGATCACCGAAATCGACAGCATGCCGTGGCGGATCAGTTCGTCCAGCGCCGACCCGGCGGTCTCGCCGCCGCCGATGACGGCAACCCGGGAGGAGACGGGAAGACTGCGCTTACCCGCCAGATCCCAGAATTCCGCGATGCTGAGCACCTTGGGATGTTTGGCCAGCACCTTCTCGCTGCGACCCGGCCCGGTGATCATGAGGCCGTCGGCCTCGATCCCGGTCGGCCGCCCGTCACCGTCGACCGCGGTGACCCGCCATCCGGCGGGCGAGGCCGCGATGGACTGCACCGTGCCGTAGACGAGTTCGAGATCGATCGCACGGGCGACCCACTGCAGGTACTTCGCCCAGACATGATGCTGTGGACTCGGCCTGCCGCGATCGATCCACTCGGCGTAGGTGCCCTGGTCGACCAGGAACGAGGTCCAGCTATAGGCCATCATGGCCTGATTGATCGCCCGATTGCGGCCGCGCGCCGACGTGGAGTGATACGGGAAGCCGATATCCTTCTCCGGGCTGGTGCCGAGCCGGTGCTGCCCATCGGTCCAGCCACCGCTTGGCAGCCAATTACCGCCCACGGCCTGCGCTTCGACGACAATGACGCGCGGCGCCGGTAGACCTAATTCCCGCAGAACGTGCGCTTTCGCCGCCACCGCAAGGGCTTTCGGGCCGGCCCCGATCACCAGAAGCGTTTGCATCGGTTCTCCACTCTCTCCGACCTCCCGCCGGCTGCTCGCCGGGTGCACGGGTCCGCTCCCGCACTGACAACCAGAACCCGTCCGGATCATGTTTGCATAGGCTTACCTTATATTGCACACTCATACCGGACCAGAGCGGTGGCGATACACCCCGCGAACGATTGGACGAACACATGATCAGGACTTCGAACACAGCGCTGACCCGGCTCGCCGCGACGGCGGTCGCGCTCGCCGCCGCACTCGTCGGCACGGCCGGTGCCGTCGCGCCCGCGGTCGCAGCGCCCTTGGTCGCACCCCTGCACGCCCAGGCTCCCGGCGCCGGTGAGCTCACCGCCAAACTGCGCGTGGCGATCAACACCGGCGCGGCGCGCGGAACGCGTGCGGCAGAACTGGAATCGGGTGATGCCGGCGTCGCGACGATGGACAAGATCGCAGGCCTGCTCGCGGCCGCCCCGCCGAGCCTGCGCTACAGCGTGATCAACCCGTCCACCTCCGGCGACCGGATCGACGCGCAACTGCTGGTCACCACCGAGGGTTACCCGAACTTCACCTACGACGTCTCATGGAAGCAGATCGATGGCACCTGGAAGCTGACGCGCGCGGCCGAGTGCAGCCTCGCCTCGGCGCTCGCGCTGTCCTGCTGACTCGACGCCTTCACCCTTCGCCGGGCGCTTGTCGCGCGATTGGGACAGCAACCGCGCGACATTCAACTTTCGTTAGGCTAACCTTATCGCCATGGGCAAAGGCTTGAATGGTCTGATCGTCAAGGCGTGGGGCGGCAACGACTACCGGCTCACGGTCACCTCGACCGAATACGTCACCGACAGATACGTGCGACTCGGCTTCACCGCAGGCGGGATCCTCGCCGAGCACCCGGTGCACCCCACGCAGTGGATTCGCTGCTGGTTCCCGGACAACGCCGGTGACAAACTGCAACAGCGCGGCTACACCCTGGTCGACCCCGACCCGGACGGTAACCGCTTCTCGCTCGAGTTCGCACTGCACGATGGACTGGCCGCCCGCTGGGCGCGAAACGCCGCGGTGGGTGACGAACTCGACGCGTCGGTGCTCGGCTCGAACTTCCAACTGCCAGAGTCCACTCCCGGCGAATACCTCATCTTCGGCGACACCGCCTCCGTGCCGGCGATCAACTCACTGCTGGACGCCATCGGCGATACCCCGGCGCGGGTCTGGCTGGAGTGGCAGCACGAATCCGACACCACGATCCCGCTGCGCAACAAACCGCACCACCAGGTGACGTGGCTACAGCGGATCGATGACGGCCGATTGCTCCGGGAAGCCGCGCACGAACTCACCTGCCCGGCTGACGCCTTCGCCTGGATCGCCTGCGACGGGCACACCACCCGCTCGATCGTGAAAAGCCTCAAGACAACGCACAATCTGCCCAAGACCGCGATCAAATCCCAGGCCTATTGGAAGTAAAGATCTCTTCCCACGCCGCACCGCCCCCGCGGTGCGGCGTTCTCGCTGTGCGGTTTGGCCCAGATCGAAACGGCGACACCTAGCCGATTCGTCGGCGGCAGCGCGTGAACCGGAAGACGCCGTGTGCGACCACCGGCTTCGGCTCGCCTGCTCCGAGCACAAGACGAGCCGGCCGGGGACGCGCCCACCGCGGCCACCGGATGTTCCGGCACCCACAGTGATCTCGTCCGCCGACCGGCTCGACCAGCGACGTGCTAGGTGGCGACCGCTTCCAGATGCCAGCCCGCCGCGCGGGTTCGCTCGTTCCAGAACCCGGCATATCGGCCCTCGAGCGCGAGCAGTTCGGCGTGCGTACCGCGCTCCACGATGCGACCGTCGTCCACGAACAGGATCTGGTCCGCGTGTGCGATGGTGGCCAGCCGGTGCGCGACGACGATCACCGTCTTATCCCTGGTGATTTCGTGCATCCCGCGCACCACGAGCGCCTCGCTGTGCGGATCCAGTGCACTGGTCACCTCGTCCAGCAGCACGATCGGCGCATCCTTCAGCAGCGCCCGCGCGATCGAGACACGCTGGCGCTCACCGCCGGACAACGCCGCGCCGCCCTCACCCACGCGAGTGTCGAAACCGTCGGGGAGTCGCTCGACGATCTCGTCGACCCGCGCCGCGGCGGCCGCGTGACGCACTTCCTCGTCACCGGCTTGCGGCCGACCGATCCTGATGTTGTCCGCGACGGACTGATCGAACAGGTAGACGTTCTGGAAGACCAGCGACAGCTGCCCGAGCAGCGTCGCCGACGGCTGATCGCGCACGTCGTGCTCGCCGACCGACACTCGGCCCGAATTCACGTCGTAGAACCGGGCGGCCAGTCGCAGCAAGGTCGTCTTGCCCGCGCCACTCGGCCCGACAATGGCCGTAGTGGTGCCGGCCGGCACGCTGAAGGTCACTCCCGACAGCACCGGCTCGTCGGGACGATATCCGAAACTCACGTTGTCGAAGACCACCGACGGCACCCCCGGCGTGACCGATGTGTCCGCCTCCGGTAGCACCGATTCGGTGAGCAACTCGGTGATCCGGTCCGCCGCCGTCCCGGCCGAGCGCAGTGCGGCGCCCAGCTGTGCGGCTTGATTGAGCGGTTCGATGAACCGCGCGCTCACCGCGATGAGCGCGATGGCGACGGCAGCCGAGAGGTCGCCGTCGGTCACCCGCGCGATCGCGACATACACCAGCACCAAGAACACGGCCTGCACGAAGAGCGCGAACAGAATCAGGCCCGGCACACTGGCGAAGACCATGCGCGCCCCCGCCGATCGCTGCCCGGCCAGCGCGGCGTCGAGTCCTCGGTTTCCCACTCCCACCGCGCCGAACGCGCGCAGCACCGGCTGGGCCTGAGCGAATTCGATAATGCGCGAATCGGCTTCGGACGCCGCCGCGTGCATACGCCGGTCCGCACCGGTGTATGCACGATTGGCCAGTCCGTTCACCAGGTAGAGCACCGGCGCGGCGAGCAACATGGCCACCCCGATGCGCCAGTCGACCAGCAGCATGCCTACCGCGACCGCGAGCGGGACGATGACACCAGTGAGAATCCTGGCCAGCAGGTAGGCGACCAAGCCTTGCAGTTCACGCACGTTGTCGACCATCAAGCGCCCCAGTGGCCCGGCATCATGCGTCTCGAACCAGCCGAGCGGCAGCGCGTTCAGGTGGTCGCCGAGCCGGGTCTGTAGTCCGCGCTGCATGCCGATGCCTACGCGCAGACCGATCGCCGCCTGCTGGTAACCGAACACCACCACGCCCGCGACCGCCGCGAGCATGCCCAGCGCCCAGAACCAGGCGCGGCCGAGGTCGTCCGCGAACACCGCCGTAAGCACCGGGACCAGCAGCAGATACGCCACAGCCTGGCTCAGCGCCTGCGCCACGATGACGGCGAACAGTTTCGGTGTGAGGTGGGCGAATTCGCTCGGAACCAGGCCGAACACCTTGCGAATCATCGAACGCCCTCCACACTGTCGACCAGAGCGATCTCGCCCAGTGCCGCCTCGTTGCTTTCCCACAGCCGCTGATACGTGCCACCCGCGGCGACCAGATTCGCGTGCTCGCCCTGCTCGACCAGTCGCCCGTGTTCGAGCACCAGAATGCGGTCCACCGCGGTGATGGTGTGCAACCGGTGTGCGATGACCAAGACCGTGCGAGCCGCGACCAGCACGGCCAGCGCATCCTGCACAGCCGCTTCGGATTCCGGGTCCGCGAAGGCGGTCGCTTCGTCGAGTACGAGGACGGGGGTGTCCGCGAGCAGGGCACGTGCGATCGAAAGCCGTTGCGCTTCGCCACCGGACAAGGTCGCGTCGACGCCGATCTCGGAGTCATAGCCGCGCGGCAACGCCACGATGCGATCGTGGATCTGCGCGGCGCGGGCTGCCCGCTGCACTGCCGCGTCGTCGGCGTCGGGCCGCGCGAGGCGCAGATTCTCCCAGATGCTGCCGCGAATCAACCGGACGTCCTGGAAGACGAATCCGACCGTGCGGTAGAGCTCGTCGCTCGGGAAGTCACGAATGTCGCGCCCGCCGATGGTGATTCGGCCCGATCCCACGTCGTAGAAGCGCGGAAGCAGTTTGGCCAGGGTCGACTTGCCCGATCCGCTCGGGCCGACCAGAGCGGTGATGGTGCCGGGAGTGAGTTCGAGGTCGATGTCGTGCAGCACGTCCTGACCGGACCGATAGCCGAAACCGACCCCTTCGAACCGGACCAGACCGGCGGGCGCGGACTCCGGATCGGCGGACGTCGGCGCACCGGTGCACAGTTCGGGAGTCTGCTGCAGTTCGTGCAGCCGCTGCGCGGCCACCGCGGCCGCCCGCAGTGCCTGCGCGCCGTAGCCGAGGCCGAGCAACGAGCTCCCCAGGCCGAGGCCGACCAGCAGAAACGGCAGTACATCCAGTGGCTGGACCCAGTCCAGGCCAACTGCCGCCAGCCCCGCGAAGACCACGACCAGCATCACGAAGACCGGGGTGACGACAATGTCGGAGGCCGCCTGCACTTTGATGATCGGCGTCTTCAACCGATCGACACTGCGGGCCTGGTGCTCGACGGCGTCCTGGAAGACAGAGTGCGCCTTGCCCGCCTGGCCGAACGCACGCACCACCTGGATGCCGTCGACGAATTCGATGGCCGCCTGCTTGGTGGCCTGCTCGGAGCGCGTATAGACCACGAAGCGGTCCCGGCCGTCCTGGTCCATCATCCGGCGGTACAGCACGGCGTACGCCAGCACCGGCACCAGCAGTACCGCGGCAAGCCGCCAATCCACGGTGATCAGATATCCGAAGGTGATCAGCGGAACGGTCAGCGCACCGACGAACTCCAGTCGAGCGTGCGCCACCAAATAGTGCAATGCCTCCACGTCGTCCTGGAGATATTTTTTCACCTCCCCGGAGGTCCGCTCGCCGAACCAACCCAGCGGCACCCGGGACAGCTTGGTCGCGAGCGCGCGGCGCACGGCGAGCTGATATCCGCTGTCGACCAGATGCGTCCAGGTCAGCGCTCCGGCTTGGAGCAGGGCGCGGGCCACCAACACCAGCACCGCGATCGTCAGCAGACGCCATACCCGATCGGTGCTGACCGACTGATCGAGCAATTCGCGGCACGCCTGCACGATCAGCACGAATGGCACGACCGCGCAGGCCGACGCGACGGCCATGATGATGCTCGCGACGGTCAACGCGCCACGCACGGGCGCGAGAATCTCCTTCCGTGCCCGCGCCTCTTGCTGCTTGCGTTCTTTCAGCACTGCCTTCGGCGGCCGATTCCCCGTCTGCGTCGCCGGCAGCGGCGCGACCTCTACCGTCATCTGACCCCATCTCTCGCTCTGGCGGCATCCGTCCCGGAACCGCCCCATCCTCACACAGAGGCGTCCAGGAAGAAAGGTTAGCCTAAGTTATCTTGCGCTGTCGGGTCATCGTCCACTCCGGGGATCGAACTCGACGAATTGAGAGGCGCGCCGCCTGCTCGACGAGCCACGGTCCGGCCGAGATGTCCGCAGCGGCCGCATACCCGCGAATCGAGCGCTCCGCCGACCTACCTGGCTGACGCATTTCGCCATACGCGAAAACCGTTCCGAACCCGATGTTTTCGAACTCTCAGCGGGCCGGGCACATCCTCCGTGACCGCGCCACCACATCCGATCCGATATCCCGTATACATCGCTGACCTGGAGACAACGAAGCTATCGGACGCATGGCAAATCGAATGCGCATGGCATGTAGCGGTTCGGTCTGTCGAACGACCCACCCCGGCCGTGCCCGCGGTCGCCGATTCGGCTGCTTCGAGTTCCCCGCACCGGCAGCGGATTCGACCATCGAGCGGAATCCCTACGGCCGCCACAACGTTCCCTCTGCCATGACCACCACGGCATCTGATCGATCCACCGCTCCCCTCGTCGACACCGAGACCGAATTCGGCGCGAAGGTCGCCGAACGACTCACTCACGAGTCCGTCCTCTGGTTGACCACTGTCGGCCCCACCGGGACACCACAGCCGAACCCCGTCTGGTTTCAGTGGCGCGATGGCGAATTCTTGATCTTCAGCCAGCCCGGCACCCCGAAGGTGCGCAATATCCAGCGCAATCCCCGCGTCGCGCTGAACCTGAACAGTACAGCGACCGGCGGCGACGTCGTCGTGCTCACCGGCACCGCGCGCGTCGTCGACCAGCGGCCGACCGAAGACGAAATCGTTTCCTTCACAGCGAAATACGTCGATGGCCTGCGCTCCATTCCGATGACCGACGAGCAGTTCTACACCGAATACTCCGCGGTCGTGCGGGTCACGCCGGATCGGCTGCGCGGGTTCTGATCCCGACAGCATGCCCAGCACTGCCGTCCACCGCTCGGCGGCAGCGCAACGCCGCGATCGTTCACCGCCCGCGCCGCGGCAACGACGGCCTCGGGTATCGCGGATCCGGCCTGCGACTAGGGTCGACACTGATGAGAAGGCGGCAACAACCGCCGTTGCCGAAGCGGCACGGCTTGGACCCGGCCCGGCTGCGGCTACCGGAGCAGGGCGACTGGGCGACGATCCGCGACCATCTGGTGCAGCGGCTGCCCCGGGTACCCGCGACACGAATCGATGAACTGCTGCACGCGGGCGGCATCGTCGACCTAAACGGGCCGATCGCCCCCGACGCCGCGTACGTGCCGGGCGGCGCGGTCTGGTTCCATCGCGATCTGCCCGAGGAGACGGTGGTCCCGTTCGAGATCCCCGTCGTGCATCGCGACGACGACCTGCTGGTGGTCGACAAGCCGCACTTCCTGGCCACGATCCCGCGCGGTCAGCACATTCTGCAGACCGCGCTGGTGCGACTGCGTCGGGAACTGGACCTCCCGGACCTGGTCCCGGCCCATCGACTCGACCGTGTCACAGCCGGCCTGGTGCTGTTCGTGATCAATCCGGTTCGACGCGGCGCGTATCAGACCATGTTCCACCAGCGCACCGTGCGCAAAGAGTACGAGGCGATCGCCGGGTTCGATCCCGAACTCACCCTCCCTCGGGTAGCGCGCAGCCGGATCATCAAGGAGAAACAGGTGCTGGCGGCGCAGGAGGTGCCCGGCGAGCCCAACGCGGAAACCGAGATCGAACTGCTCGAGCACCGCGACGGGCTCGGTCGTTACCGGCTCCGCCCGCATACCGGCCGGACCCACCAGTTGCGCCTGCACATGAACAGTCTCGGGATACCGATTCTCGGCGACGATTTCTATCCCGCACTGACCGATAAGCCCGTCGACGACTTCACCAGGCCACTTCAGTTGCTCGCCACCGCGCTCGAGTTCACCGATCCGATCACCCGGGAGGCGCGCCGTTTCGAGAGCACGCGCACCCTGCAAGCCTGGACCGATCCGCACGGGTGGGCCGGCTGACGGTGGTCCGCTGCCACGGCCCGGACCTCCGCAGACCCGCAGGGCGCACCGAAGTGACCTCACCATCAGTGGAACCATGGCCCACCGCGAACCGGTGATAGATCCGTACACTGGTCCGGGATGTCAGAGCCGGACCAAGCAGCACCGACCCACCCCCGCCACAAAGTGCACGCCTACATCGACGTCGCCATCGTCGCGGTCGTGCTGGCGGGCACCAATCTGATCGCGCACTTCACCACCGAATGGGCGAGCATCTTGACGGTGCCGGTCGCGGCACTGGTACTGCTCGCGCTGGTACGCGGACGCGGCCTCGGCTGGTCGGAACTCGGCCTGTCACCCCGGCACTGGCGACGTGGTTCGCTCTACGCGCTCGGCGCGGTGGCGCTGGTCGTCTCGGTCGTCGCGATCGGGGCGGTGCTTCCGCTGACCCGCCCGTTCTTCTTGGCCGACCGCTACGCGACGATCTCCGGCGCGTTGATCGCCTCGATGATCGTCATCCCGCTGCAGACCGTGATCCCTGAGGAGCTGGCCTTCCGCGGCGTGCTGCACGGCACCCTGCACCGCGCATACGGTGCGCGCGGCGTCTTCGCGGCGGGTTCCGTGTTGTTCGGCCTCTGGCATATCGCGTCTTCCTTCGGCCTCACCACGGGCAATCGCGGCCTGACCGACATCATCGGGGACGGCCTCGCCGGGCAGGTCATCGGCGTCGCGCTCGCCGTCGTGGCGACAGCCGCGGCGGGCGTGGTGTTCACGTGGCTGCGCCACCGTAGCGGAAGTCTGCTCGCGCCGATCGCGCTGCACTGGTCGGTCAATGGCGCGGGCGCACTGGCGGCCGCCATAGTCTGGCACACGACCCTCACCTGATCCGGCGACGCCGCGATGTCCGACCGGTAACGGGTCTTCGGTCGGCGCCGTGACATAGACCGGAATTCATCACCCGAGATTCGCGATCAACAGCCCGATCGCGTCTATCGGGTACCGCGGCGGCAGAATCCTGCCCAGTGTGACGAGTGAATGAGAACCGAGTTTCGACACGCGGGGAACGTCGATGAAAGCGCCGCTCATCCGGATATTCGATGCGTACCGTGGATTTCAGTAGCGCGGCGTGTCGCTCGCAGCCACAAGACCGCCACATTGACCACGGGCAGAGGTCGGTTTAGTCTCACTCCGATCACACATATGTTCGAGCACTCATGTCTACGTCACGGACATGACACCTGTGTTTGGGAAGGCTCGCGATGCCCGACGAACTGTCGAATGGTAGTTCCGAGATTGCCGCGCTGGCACAACAAGTCGAGACCGCACGTGGCAAATTGCCTCTGCAACTCGACCCGGCGCTACTGCGGGTGCTGTCCGAACGCGAGATCGCCGCGGAGCGCGAACTCGCGGAATGGATTCGGGCGCAACGCCGCCAGCAACGGCGCACGGAAATCGTAGAAGAGCTGGCCGCCGAGCGGCGCGATCGCAAATCGGCGGCCGCGGTGCGCCGGTCGGACCAGGCGGACGCTCGCTGGCACCGCCGCGCGCTGGCCGCGCGGCGGCGGGTGTCCAGCGAGGATGCGCGTCTGGCGCAACTCTACCGGCGGGCCGAATGGTCCTCGCGCGCCTTGATCGCCGTCGTCGTGCTCGGCATGGTGTGGGCCGGGGTCAATGTGCAGCACAATCTGGTGCCCAGCGGCGACATGACCGATCCGCTGTACTGGCTCAGCTACGGCATCGAGGCGATGATCTCGATCCCGATCATCACCATCATGGTCGCGGCGACGACGGCCGCGCGCTGGGGCCGGGAGCTGGCACGGGGCAAAGTGCTCTTCTTCGAGGCCGCCCTGCTCGGCACGACCGTCGCGCTCAATACCGGGCCCCATCTCGCCGCGCGCGAGTTCGGCCGGGCCGCCGAGTACGCGATCGCTCCGGTGATGGTCGGTGTCGTCATCTGGCTGCACGCCTGGGTGTCCGCGCGCTACGCGGTGCTGATCGACGGCGCGCCGGTGGTCGATCGCGACCCGCTGGTCCGAATCGACGCGGAGCGCGCGCACCGAGAGGGCGGCCGTTATCCCTCGGACGAGGACTCGTCGACCGACGGGGGCCGATTTCGTCGGGACGGACGCCCCGGCGCACCGCAGACGAGTGGCGAATACGATGCGGACTCGGTAGGGCGGATCGAATATCCGGATGTCTGCGGCATCCCTCACGCCGGGTACGAATCCCTCGAGGGGTACTCGCCTCCGCGGCGCACCACGGGTTCTCCCCTTGACGGCAGGCGCGACGAGTCCCTCGCGGCGACGGCGAAGACGCCCGTCGCCCACCCCGACCGGTCACCGGCCAATGGCCATATCGTCGATTCGTCGACCAATGGCCATGTCATGCACGAACTGACCAACGGTCATTCCGTCGATCACGCCGCAGCCGATCACCACTCGCTGCCGATGAACCAGGCGGACGGTGGGCCCCGCTCTAGAATCGCACCGGCGAGTCGACCGGACAGGCCCTCCGTCAACGGCTACCCGCACGACGTTCCGCCGAACGGCCACACCGCCGAAAACACCACCGGCCGCACACACAACCACCACGTCAACGGCCACACCGCGCGCGGCACCACCGATCGCAACGCGCACAACCCCGAGGCCGGCGAGCACACCGCGTCGGCCGCCAATGGCCACCCCGTCGACGACACGATCAACGGCAAGACGCACAACTCCAACGTCAAAGGATCAGCGGTTCTGCCGGACACGAACGGCACTCGCGACAACGCGCATACCGCACGTGCCGCAAGAGACGGCGATGCCGCGGCGGCCGGCGGCCACGCGGGTATGCCTGTCTCCCAAGGCACAGATGAATCCGCGGTAGCAGGTCCGCGAATTTCGTCCACGCCTGCTGAATCCTCGGTCGCCGATTACGTATTCGATCTCTCCAGCGACGAGCACATCCCCGCGGCGGACTCGGCGCAATTCTCAGCCAGCGCCCGGACAGCGCGACCGGCGGGCGCGGCGCAATTCGTCAGTCCCGCCGACAAGGTGGAAATCTCCGTGAATATCGCGACAAACTCCGGTGAGCCACCGCCCGAACCCGCGAAGACAACTGCGGCGCAACAAATCTCGCTTGCCGAACTGCACGACGGATTCGAATTCGACAACCGCTCCACCGATACGGCCAACGGTGTGAACGTTTCTGCCACACAGCCGCTTTTTTCTCGCGACCGCGCCGAACATTCGCTTGATCGCGCATACCGCGGTTCGGATACCGGCCGCCGCCCGAGTCCCGACAGCACCGACCCCGTGCGCACGCCACCTCTGCGGCCCACCGATACCGCCGCGCAGGTGCACCCGAACGCCACTGCCCCGCGTACACCGAAACGTGAGAATTCACTGGCTGGCGAGCAGGGCGACCGCTCCGCCGACGCGGAGAGCGAACAGTTCGCGCTCGAGGACACTCCGGAGCCCCCGCGTCCGGTCGCTGAGCGGATGCCGATTCTCGATGCGGATGACGAGGACGACTCCCCCACCGAGCCCGACGAAGCCGACACCGACGACGACGAGATCTCGGCCATCGCACGGGCCATCACCGGCCGCCTCCTGTCCACCCTGCCGATCGAGGAGGTCAGGGAGATTCTGACCCTCGCGGACCACGGCGGGTCGACCCCGGCGATCGCCAACGAACTCGGTGTGTCCCGCGCGGCCGTCACCCGCGTTTTGGACTCGGCGATCAAAGTCCACCGCCCTTACGCGATTACCGGCTGACTGCCTTCCACAGGTCACACCCGGTTTCGGCGGTTCGCAGTACGGTCAGTTGCTTCCCCCACCACAGCTGCTTCCCCCACCGCAACTGCTCCCGCCACCACAACCACTTCCACCGCCACAACCACTTCCACCGCCACAACCGGAGTCACCACTCGAACTCCCACCTCCGTCACCTGCGCCCCAGCCGCGCCGACGCCTTCGCTGCGCGCTGCCGGAGCGGCGGTTGGCGATGCCCACGACAACGGTGAGCACGATTACGACGACCACCACGAAAAACCAAAACCCCATGAAAGAACGCTATCCATCGAGCGGCCGCCATATAGCATTTTCCTCCGCAAAGGGCTGTGCATCCGGTGAGTTCCGGGTGCACAGCCCTATTCCGTGAATTCAGCCGTATCGACCACCGTCTCGGACCCGAGCCATCAGATCAGCGTTCCGCGACAGCGGTCTGCGCTTCACCGGTGGTAGGCGGAATCGTCTCAGTCCCTCGCCGCTGCTCGTCCGGGCCCGAATCATCCGTCTTGCGGTCTCCGTGCCCTGGCCACCACGCCGTGTGCCCGACAATCGCGGTGAGCGCGGGAGTGAAGAACATCGCCATGACGAAAGCCGCGATCGCGATGCCCGCCGAGATGGCGAAGCCCATCTGCGCCAGGACGTTGTTGCCCGCCAACATCATCGACGCGAACGTTCCCGCCAGGATCACCCCGGCCGCCGCGATGGTCGGTCCCGTGTGCCGCAGAGCCAGCGCCGCGGCCTGTTTCGGCTCGTTGCCCTCGCGCGCCTCCTCACGCAACCGGGCGACCATCAAGATGTTGTAGTCGGTACCCAACGCGACCACGAACAGATACATGATCACCGGCAGCGTGAAGATCAGGCCGGGCTCGCCCCGGAAGTGCTGGAACACCAGCACCGCCGCACCGAGCGTGGCCGCAAAACCGAGAAACACCGACGCCATGAGGTACCACGGCGCCACCAGACTGCGCAGCAGCAATCCCAGCACGATCATGATGAGCAGGGCAGCCACCGGGAACACGATCGAGTAGTCGCGCGCCATCGCGTCCTGGAAGTCGACGAAGATCGAGGTCAAACCACCTACCGCAGCCGTCGCCCCGGCCGGCGCCGCCGCATGCGCGACCTCCCGCAACGGACCCTGCACCGTGTCGAGCGCGGCATCCGATTCCGGAATGTCGGTGAGCGTCACCGTGAAATCGGCGATCGTCCTGTCCGCGGACAGCTTTGGTTCGGCCACCTGTCCGACTCCAGGCACCGCGGCCAGCGCACCACGGTAGGCGGTGAGCTGATCGACAGTCAGTTCACCGGCCTCGGACCGCAACAGCACGTCCGAAGGCTGGGTCGTCCCGGCGGGCATACCCTTGACCAGTTCCTTGCTGTAGACCACGGATTCGGACGCCTCCGACGTCGATCCGGAGCTGAGGTCGAAGGTCGGGTGGAACCCGAGCGCGAACACGCCGAACACAACCAGCACACCACCGGACACCACGGCGAAGGCGCCCGGTCGCCGGCCGAGCGCGTTGCCGACCGCGGTGAACCTCGCGCCCTTCGGCTCGGTCCGCCACGCGGTGGACGGCCAGAACACCTTGGTGCCGATCAGCGAAACCACGGCCGGCACCAGAGTCAACCCGGCCACCAGCGCGACAGCGACAGCGATAGCCAGCGCGGGCCCCAGCGCCCGAAACATGCCGAGGGTGGACAGCACGAGCGCCAGGAACGCGATGATCACCGCGCCCGCCGCGGACGTGATCGCCTCACCGACCCGGCTGACCGCATTGACCATCGCGGTCTTGGAGTCCTCGCCCGCGCGCAGCCGCTCCCGGTAGCGGAACATCAAGAAGAGGATGTAGTCGGTGCCGACCCCGAACAGCACAACTACCAGGATGGCGTTGATCGACGCGTCGATCTGGAGGTCGAATGCTTTGGCCACCACCGCGATCAAACCGCCGACCATGCTGGAGATCGCGCCGATCACCACGACCGGAAGCACGGCGATCACCGGACTGCGGAAGATGACCAGCAATAGCACCAAGATCAGTACGATCGTGGCGACGCCGATGATGGCCATTCCCTTCTCGCCGGATTCCAGCTGGTCCAGCACCTGCGCCGCCTGGCCGGTGATGCCGGCCTTCAGTTCGGTATCCGCGATGCGCTGCTTCAGTTCCGCACGCAGCGCCTTGACCGCGTCGCCTTGGCTGGTGTCGTTCGGATTCGTCACCTTGGTCATCTGCACCGCGATGATCTGGATCAGCCGATTCTGCGAGGGTGGTGTCGGTTGAACGGCTGTGACATCGTCTATCTGCGCGCCGCGTAGCTCATCGGCGACCGAGACGATCGAAGCGGTGTCCGCATCGGTCAGCGCCGCGCTGTCCTTCCGGGCGAACACGATGATCGCCGCGGGGGCGGAGCTTTCCGGAAATGCCTCCTGCTGCAATTGCAATGCCTGAATCGACTCGTAATGCGAAGGGAGAAAGGCAGATTGGTCGGTCGTTGATTTCAGTTCCGGCGCCGTAGCCACCACCGCGATGGCGAGCAGCACCCACAGGCCGATCACCTTCCAAGGATTGTGGACGACTACGGCCCCCAGTCGTGCGAACATCTACAGTGAATTCCTTTCCGGATGTGGAAAAACCGCTGCTATCTCAGGTTCGAGCATTCCGCGAGCCCGGATTCTCGGCCACGTCGACGACCGTCCGATAGATGTGCTCCGGAATCCGGCCCCGCAACTCGGCGGGCGAGTCCACGATCTCGACTGCGTAGTCACCCCACGCACCCTCGTCGCCACCGAAGGCGACGAGCAGTTCGCGCCAATGTGTCCAGTCGATCGCGACGGACATTGCGCGCCAGGTCGACTCCTGCCGGTGCACCACGAACTTGCCTTTCCGACTCACATAGACCCGCACCACGGTGATCCCGACCTTGCTGTACTGCCGGGATCGACCAAGGAGCCTGCCGAAGAACCGCTGCCTGCGCCCGCCGCCCGGACCCACGCGCAACACGATCTCATCGACGTCGTGCGGTGCGCTCCGCTCGTGCGGCTCCGGCACACCGGTGGCGCTGCCGACCCGCTCGTCGGCGGCCGCGATGTCGACCAGAGGTTTCGGATCGGTGGTCATGACAATTCCCCGTTCGTGGATGAATGCACACCCGAGCGTGCGCCTACCGTCAGCCGGCCCGGTCCGGAACCGGCTGTGTAGGTGCGGATTCGATGGTGTCAGAAAGTTCGGACCGCCATCTCACTATAAGTAGATGTATACGTATAGAGCAAGGTCTGATCGCAGAACACCGAAACGCCAGCCGAGGACGAGACGGCTCCCGAGATGCCGGCGCATGGGTAGGGCCGCGAGCACATCGGCGTCGGAATAGGCGATTCATGCACAGGCGCACACAGGACAGGTGTCCGCTACCCGTGCTCCTTTCGGATCTGTTCACATCCGGGCACGACGAAGGCCCGCCCTCCCGAATAGGGAGGACGGGCCTTCGTTGTTCGACTTGTCAGCCGTGCAGGAGGCCTACTTGGCCTTCTCCAGGACCTCGACCAACCGCCAGCGCTTGGTCGCCGACAGCGGACGGGTCTCCATCAGCTGAACGCGGTCGCCGATGCCGGCGACCTCGTTCTCGTCGTGCGCCTTCACCTTCGAGGTGGTGCGGATGATCTTGCCGTAGAGCGGGTGCCGGTGACGGTCTTCCAGCTCGACGACGATCGTCTTGTTCATCTTGTCGGAGACAACGTAGCCGACACGCACCTTGCGGCTGCCGCGCTGCCCTTCTACCTTGTCGCTCATGCCGCATCTCCCTTGCCAGCAGGTCCGGTGGCCAGACCGAGTTCACGCTCACGCATGACCGTGTAGATGCGCGCGATCTCATGACGGACGACGCGCAGACGGCGGTTGTTGTCCAGCTGACCCGTCGCCATCTGGAAGCGCAGGTTGAACAGCTCTTCCTTGGATTCGCGCAGCTTGGCCACCAAATCCTCTTCGGTGAGCTCGCGGAGCTCTGCGGCCGGTGTTTCGGTAGCCATCAGAACTGCTCCTCCCTGGTCACGATCCGGCACTTCATCGGGAGCTTGTGCATCGCGCGGCGCAGGGCCTCACGAGCGGTCTCCTCGTTCGGGTAGCTCATCTCGAACATCACGCGCCCTGGCTTGACGTTCGCAATCCACCACTCCGGCGAACCCTTACCGGAACCCATGCGGGTCTCGGCGGGCTTCTTGGTCAGCGGGCGATCCGGGTAGATGTTGATCCAGATCTTGCCGCCACGTTTGATGTGGCGAGTCATCGCGATACGCGCCGACTCGATCTGTCGGTTGGTGACGTAAGCAGGCTCCAGCGCCTGGATGCCGAACTCGCCGAACGCCACCGAGGTGCCGCCCTTGGCCATGCCGGAACGGCCCGGGTGATGCTGCTTGCGGTGCTTCACCTTACGAGGCATCAGCATGCGTCAGCCCTCCTGTTTCTCTGCCGGAGCGTCGGCCACAACGGTGGCGGCGCGCCCGGCCTCAGTGCTGGTCGCCGTAGTACCGGCGGAACCGGACCGACGCGGGCGGCTCGGCCGCTCCCGGCGCGGACGCTCGGGCGCGGCGGTAGCGGCAGCCAGCTCACGCTTGCCACCGACGATGTCGCCCTTGTAGATCCAGACCTTCACACCGATGCGACCGAAGGTGGTCTTGGCCTCGTACAGGCCGTAATCGATGTCGGCCCGCAACGTGTGCAGCGGCACCCGACCCTCGCGGTAGAACTCCGAGCGCGACATCTCGGCGCCACCGAGGCGGCCCGAGCACTGCACACGGATGCCCTTGACGTTCTGCGCCCGCATGGCCGACTGGATGGCCTTGCGCATCGCGCGACGGAACGCCACACGGTTGGACAGCTGCTCCGCGACGGCCTGAGCGACCAACTGCGCATCCGACTCGGGGTTCTTGACCTCGAGGATGTTCAGCTGAACCTGCTTGCCGGTGAGCTTCTCCAGCTCGGCACGGATGCGGTCGGCCTCCGCGCCACGGCGACCGATCACGATGCCGGGACGCGCGGTGTGGATATCCACCCGCACGCGGTCCCGGGTGCGCTCGATCTCGACCTTGGAGATGCCCGCCCGCTCCATGCCGGTGGCGAGGAGCTTGCGGATCGCGACATCTTCCTTCACATAGTCCGCGTACTGCTTGTCCGCGTACCAACGCGACTTCCAGTCGGTGGTGATACCAAGGCGGAAGCCATGGGGGTTGATTTTCTGTCCCATTTACTTTGCCCCTCCCTTCCGGCGGCTACGAGTGGATCCACCGGCGGTGGGGATGCTCTCGACCTCGATGGTGATGTGGCTGGTGCGCTTGCGGATTCGGAACGCACGGCCCTGGGCACGCGGCTGGAACCGCTTCATGGTCGCGCCTTCGTCGACATAGGCCGTCGAGATGACCAGCGTCGCCGGGTCGAGGCCGAGGTTGTTCTCGGCGTTGGCCGCTGCGCTGGCGACGACCTTGGCGACCGGCTCGCTCGCGGCCTGCGGCGCGAACTTCAGTAGGGCAAGGGCGTCCTCGACCCGCTTGCCGCGGACCAGGTCCACGACACGACGAGCCTTCATGGGGGTCACGCGAACGTGCTTAGCCGTCGCGCGCGCGGTCTGGTTCGACGGAGTCGCCACCAGTGCCTGATTGCTCTTCGCTTCGCTCATCGCCGCTTGCTCTTCCGGTCTTCCTTGACGTGGCTCCTGAACGTCCTGGTCGGCGCGAACTCACCGAGCTTGTGCCCGACCATGTTGTCCGAGACGAACACCGGCACGTGCTTGCGGCCATCGTGGACCGCGAAGGTGTGTCCGATGAAATCGGGGATGATGGTCGAACGACGCGACCAGGTCTTGATGACCTGCTTGGTGCCCTTCTCGTTCTGGACGTCCACCTTCGCGAGGAGGTGGTCGTCGACAAACGGGCCTTTCTTGAGGCTGCGTGGCATTTCTTACCTCCTCCTTCAGCGCTTCTTGCCGGTCTTGCGGCGGCGGACGATGAGCTTGTCGCTCGGACGGTTGGGCTTGCGGGTACGGCCTTCCGGCTGACCCCACGGCGAGACCGGGTGGCGACCACCGGAGGTCTTGCCTTCACCACCACCATGCGGGTGGTCGACCGGGTTCATGACGACACCACGGACCGTGGGGCGACGACCCTTCCAGCGCATGCGGCCGGCCTTACCCCAGTTGATGTTCGACTGTTCGGCATTGCCGACCTCGCCGACGGTGGCGCGGCAACGCACGTCGACGCGGCGGATTTCACCGGAGGGCATACGCAGCGTGGCGTACGGGCCTTCCTTACCGAGCAGCTGAATGCTCATCCCAGCGGAGCGGGCCAGCTTGGCGCCGCCGCCCGGACGCAACTCCACATTGTGGATGGTGGTACCGGTCGGGATGTTGCGCAGCGGCAGGTTGTTGCCCGGCTTGATGTCGGCCGTGGGGCCGGACTCGATCGGGGTGCCCTGCCGGATGCCCTTCGGCGCGATGATGTAGCGCTTCTCGCCGTCCTTGTAGTGCAGCAGCGCGATGTTCGCGGTCCGGTTCGGGTCGTACTCGATGTGCGCGACCTTGGCCGGGATGCCGTCCTTGTCCAGGCGACGGAAGTCGATGACACGGTAGGCCCGCTTGTGCCCGCCACCGCGATGCCGGGTGGTGATGCGGCCGTGCGCGTTACGACCACCGCTCTTGGACAGCGGACGCAGCAGCGACTTCTCCGGTGTCGACCGGGTGATCTCGGCGAAGTCCGAGACGCTGGCGCCACGACGGCCCGGCGTTGTCGGCTTGTACTTACGAATTGCCATGAGTTCTTCTCTACTTTCTGGATTCCCAGACGCTTACGCGACCGGGCCTCCGAAGATCTCGATGGGCTTGCTGTCGGCCGAGATGGTCACGAGCGCACGCTTGGTGTCCTTGCGCTTGCCGTAACCGAAGCGGGTCCGCTTGCGCTTGCCCTGACGGTTGGCGGTGTTGACGCTGGTGACCTTCACACCGAAGACCTTCTCGACGGCGATCTTGATCTGCGTCTTGTTCGAGTCCGGGCGCACCAGGAAGGTGTAGGTGCCTTCCTCGATCAATCCGTAGGACTTCTCCGAGATGACCGGCGCCAGCAGGATGTCGCGGGGGTCGGCGATGGTGGTCACTTGCTCTCCTCCTGTGCCGCCTCGGCTGGACCGTGAACGAAGGTGTTCAAAGCCTCCACGCTGAACACCACTTCGTCGCTGTTCAGCACGTCGTAGGTGTTGAGCTGATCCGGGGCGATCGGCTGCACGTTCTGCAGGTTCGCCACGCTCTTCCACGCGGCGACGTCCTCGCGTCCGACGACGACCAGGAACTTCTTGCGATCCGACAACTCGGCCAGGAAGGTCTTGGCGGTCTTGGTCGACGGGGCCTGCCCGGCGACCAACTCGGTGATCACGTGGATGCGCTCGTTGCGGGCCCGGTCCGACAGGGCGCCACGCAGGGCGGCGGCCTTCATCTTCTTCGGGGTGCGCTGGCTGTAGTCGCGCGGCTGCGGGCCGTGCACGATGCCACCACCGGCGAACTGCGGCGCGCGGGTCGAACCCTGGCGGGCGCGGCCGGTGCCCTTCTGCCGGTACGGCTTGCGGCCACCACCGGAGACCTCGCCACGCGTCTTGGTCGAGTGCGTGCCCTGACGGGCCGCGGCCAGTTGCGCGACGACGACCTGATGCATCAACGCGATATTGGCGGTCACGTCGAAGATCTCCGCGGGGAGCTCGACGGTGCCGTTGGTCTTGCCACCGATCTCTTTCACCGGCAGCGTGAGGCTTGCGGCCTTCTTCTCCGTGTTCACTGCGGAGCTGCTCATGCGTGCGCACCACCCTTCACGGCGCTCTTGACGATCACGACGCCGCCCTTGCGACCCGGGATCGCTCCCTTGATCAGCAGCAGGCCGTTCTCGGCGTCCACCTTGTGCACCGACAGGTTCTGCGTGGTGACTCGGTCGTTACCCATCCGGCCCGACATGCGCATGCCCTTGAACACACGGCCGGGGGTGGCGCAACCACCGATGGAACCCGGACGACGGTGCACCGCCTGCGCACCGTGCGAAGCACCCTGGCCGCGGAAGCCGTGGCGCTTCATGGTGCCGGCGAAGCCCTTGCCCTTGCTGGTGCCGGTGACGTCGACGTAGGCGCCCTCTTCGAACACGTCGGCGTTGATCTCCTGGCCGACCTCGAAGGTAGAGGCGTCCGCGACGCGGATCTCGACGACGTGGCGACGCGGGGTGACACCGGCCTTGGCGAACTGGCCGGAAACCGGCTTGTTCACCTTGCGCGGGTCGACGGCGCCGAAAGCGACCTGGACGGCGCTGTAGCCGTCGCGCTCCACGGTGCGGATCTGGGTAACGACGTTCGGTCCAGCCTTGATGACGGTCACGGGAACGACGCGGTTCTTGTCGTCGAAGACCTGGGTCATGCCGAGCTTGGTGCCCAGGATGCCGGCCGCCGGCCTGTTCTTGTTGTCAGTCATGTCTCGAGTCCCCGTCACTGAATGTTGACGTCGACGCTGGCCGGCAGGTCGATACGCATGAGCGCATCCACCGTCTTCGGCGTCGGGTCGAGGATGTCGATAAGCCGCTTGTGCGTACGCATCTCGAAGTGCTCGCGCGAGTCCTTGTACTTGTGCGGCGAACGGATGACGCAGTACACGTTCTTCTCGGTCGGCAACGGCACCGGGCCCACGACGCGTGCCCCGGTGCGGGTCACCGTCTCCACGATCTTGCGCGCAGATGCGTCGATCGCCTCGTGGTCATAGGCCTTGAGCCTGATGCGGATCTTTTGTCCCGCCACGCTAAGTGTCCTTTTCTCCGCTTTCCTTCGTGGCCCGGAAGCTGGCTGCGCCAACTTTCTGGACCACCCTCAATTTGCACAGCCCGAACACACGAAGACGTCTCTGCCCGAGAGGTCAGGGCCCGGAGGCGGCAGCCTGCGTAACCCGCAGAGCCCCGATCGGGCACTATCCAACACAGTCGAGAACGCGACCGGGCACGCCCGATCCTCGCCGCTGTTCATCTGTCATGGTTCTCCGGTCCACGCGGTCGGGCGTGTCGCCCGTCCGCTCATTCCTCGGCCATGGATAGATTTCACCATCAGGCCTGGAACACTGTCCCGGACGTACCCACACCGGAAACCCGGTGAGGTACACGATTGGAAACTGCTCGCCTAGCCCGACCACAACCCGTTTCACACGAAACAAGCACGGCCCGGTTCAAGGCAACCCGAACAGTATGCCCGACGCACTCCTACACTTCAAATCAGGTGCTGCGTTCGGTTCGGCAGCGCCGCGGCCTGCGGCAACATGCGACGGAACCGGACCGCGCGCGAGTTCTCGACTGCAACTTACTTACAAGTAATATAGCGGTCATGACGACGGAGACCGCCACGTATCGCAGCTGGAAGAAGCTGCCGGACAATCGGCTGGGCCACCTCCTGTTCTCGCTGGGGATGGTGGCCAGGGTGCCGTATTTCGGCACGGTGCTGCCGAACGTGATCCGACTCGAACCGGGCCTGTGTGAGGTGACCTCGCCGAAGTGGTTCGGCATCTACAACCATCTGCACACCTTCCACGCGATAGCGGCATGCAACCTGGCCGAGGTGGCGATGGGCATGCTCAGCGAAGCGACCGTTCCCGCGACACATCGGTGGATCCCGAAAGCTATGCAGGTGCAGTACCTGGCCAAGGCCGAGACCGGACTACGCGCGGTGGCGAAACTGCCCGAGGTCCCCGACTTCGCGACCATCACCGAAGGCCACGAACTGATTGTGCCGGTGTCGATCTACGACAAGCACGGCCTGGAGGTCGTGCACGCCGATATCACCACCTGGGTGACACCCGCGTAGTCGCGGTTGCGGCCGCGGACCGGTCGGTGACCGGCGTTCGACTCGACAGGCCGGTCCCACCGCGGCGGCCATGTCCCGTCCCGCTCGGAGCCGTCCGGGACGGGCAGGTCAGCACGGAAGGGGTCGGGTGTCGTCGACGAGCGCCGCGAGTACGGCCGCCGCGGCACGCGGGTCGGTGAGCAAGCCGCCGTGATCGGCGACGTCGGCGGGACAGCCGTCTTGCAGCCACACATTGCGATCGCCGTCGGATGGGACCGCGAGCAACGCCGTGTCCTGCGGGGTGATCACGTCGTCGGCGCGCGAGGCGATGGCCGTGTACCGGATACCGGGCGTTGTCTCGCCGCCCGTGTTCAGCCGGTTCAGCAGTGGTGACCCCACCATCTGCTGCTGTCCCGCAGTTCCGTAGACCTGGGCGGCTATCTGATCGTCGTTCAGGCCGAGCGCAGCCAGGTCCGGGTAATCGGCGCGCAACCCGGCCCAGGTAGAACCGCGATACGGCGTCCCGAGCGTCACCACTTGCGCTGTCGCGTCCGCGCCTCGTGTCCCCAGATACTGACGAATCACGGTGCCACCGGTGGAGTGCCCGACCAGCGCAACCCGGCTCGCGCCGGTCACATTTCGCACCAACCGCACGACATCGGCGAGTTCGCCTGCCATCCGGTCGATATCGGCCACGCCGAAGAGGGCTTGCCCGAGCAACGCAGCGCCGATCGGTCCGACACCGGTCGAACTGGAACCGGCCCGTCCGGTCATCATGTCGACAACGCCAGGCGCCGCACCGAGATTCGCGGCGAACACGCAGTGCCCCTCGGCGCGCAACGCGGGCGCCAGCACCGCGAAACTGCGGGTGGCATCGGTCCCCGACCCGTGCACGAGTACCACCGGCTCCGGTCGTTCCGCCGTAGGACGACAGGTCCACTCGTTGGCGCCATCCACTGCCGGAATCTGCACCACGGCAACGGCGCTCGGCACGGGCAGCAGCGCCGCGCAGGCGAGAGCCACCACCAGGCCGCAGATTCGCGCCGACCATGCGCGAATACCCATGTCATATTCCCAACGCAGCGGCCAGAACCGGCCACGAATCCTTCAGCGCGTCCTCCCAGTAGCCCCAGGAATGGGTGCCCTCCGGTCGGAAGTTGTAGTGCGCGGGGATGCCGAGGCTGTCGAGTCGGGCTCGCATATTGTGTGCGCAATAATTCGTGGCGGCCTCGATCAATCCACCGAGTACCAGCTGATTAGAGAAGCCCCATGGACCGGGCAGTGAAAATTTCCCGCCATATTGGTCGTAGACGCCGGGGATGCCATTACCACTGGAAATATAAATCGCTTTTCCGCGTAAACCCTCCGCATGCACGTAGGGATCGTTGGCCATCCACTCCGGGTCACCCTCGGGTCCCCACATATTGTCCAGCTCGGCCAGACCCCATTCCTCGACGGTGAGCCGAACGAATTCGCGACCGATCGGATCACTCGTCTGCGCGCAACCACTGTAGGCTGCGACGCCGGAAAAGAGATCGCCCGTGGTCGCGGCCAGCGCAAGCGTTGTGGTCGCCGACATCGAATATCCCGCGAGCGCGTGGCGTCCATTGGTTCCGAGATAATTGTCGATCAGCGGCGGCAGTTCCTTGCTCAGGAAGGTCTTCCATTTCTGACGCCCGAGCCTGGCGTCGTCCTTCTGCCAGTCCGCGTAGTAGCTGAACATCCCGCCGATCGGCGTGATGACGTGCACGTTCTTGTCCGCGAGAAAGCTCATCGCATCGGTTTTCGTGGCCCAGGTCGACCCGTCGACACCGCCGCCCGCGCCGAGCAGCATATACAGCACCGGACGCGGCGCACCGACGTCGGCGGCACGTTGCACCTCCACTGGAATATCAAGATCCATGGCGGCTGAATGCACCGTTACAGTATGAATCCGCGCGGTGTGCTCTTGCACGGAAACAATAGATGTCTCCACGGGCGCCGCAGGTGCCCGCGCCGGAACGACCACAGATGCGACCGCGCCGACTGTGGCCGCGAACAGCACCAGCCGGCGGAGACTATTTTCCCTCATGATGCCCCTTCTCGAGAACGGAACGCAGCACGTTCCGAGCTCAGAATATGGAGCGCCCCAAGCAATCTCACGACTGAAGTTGCGGGGCCACCAATTATGGGGGCATGCCGAAAGGGGATTTCGCCGACTGTCCGGCTTGCGCTCGAAGCGCGAGACCCCAATTATTCGGGCTCGCCCGGTCTCGGTAGTTGCGCTCGCATCGGCCGAGCCGATTGAATGCCCTCATGGGTGCCAGTACGGTCCGGGAGGTCGATATCTGCGTGGTCGGGCTCGGTCCTACCGGAAGGGCGTTGGCCCATCGCGCACTGCGGGCCGGGCTGTCGGTGACCGCGATCGATCCACGCCCCGACCGGCTGTGGTCGCCCACCTATTCCTGCTGGGCCGACGAGTTGCCGGATTGGCTGCCCTCCGACGTCATCGCGACCACGATCGTGGCGCCCACCGTCTGGACGACCACCGAGCACCACATCGACCGCCCCTACTGCGTGTTGTCCAAACCCAATCTGCGCGAAGCGCTCCCGCTCGACGACGCCACCATCGTGGCGGGCCGGGCGACGCGGGTGGACACGCACGAGGTAGAACTGGCCGATGGCACGGGTCATACCGCGGCCACGGTCGTCGACACTCGCGGACTGCCCGCGCTCGGACGCCGCAGAGCCGCCAGCGCGCACGGCGTCTTCGTCGACGCCGAGACCGCCGCGCCAATGGTCACCGAGGGCGAGGGCCTGCTCCTGGACTGGCGGCCGGAGAACGGCGCTGGCAAGGACGCGCCGCCATCGTTTCTCTACGCCGTACCGCTCGGCGACGGCACAGTGATCTTCGAGGAGACCAGCCTCGGTCTGCGCGGCGGTATGCCGCAGCACGAACTGCGCAGACGCATGCTCAACCGCCTCGCCGCGCACGGTATCCAGCTCACCGGCGCCGAACCGAGTGAGGCCGCGCATTACCCGCTCGACCAGCCGCCGCCGCGCAGGCGCGAGGCGAGGGCGATACCGTTCGGTTCCCGCGGCGGCATGATGCACCCGTGCACCGGCTATAGCGTCGCCACCTCCCTCACCCTGGCCGACACCGCGGTCACCGCGCTACGGCAGGGCCGCGACCTGATCGCCGAATTGTGGCCGTGGCGCGCACGACTGGTGTACTGGATGCGCATGCGCGGCCTCTACGGGCTGGGCAGACTCACCACCGAACAATCCGTCGCCATGTTCGAGGCGTTCTTCACCGCCTCCCCGCGCGGCCGGCACGCCCTGCTGTCCGCGCGCGACGACTACACCACGCTCGGCGCCGTGCTGTTCGACACCGTCGCACACACCTGGCCATTCCGCTGGCGCTACGACCTGGTCGGCTGGACCAACCGGAGCCGCTGGCAGGACTACGACTTCGGTCAGGCGCCGGTCTCGGCCGCACGGCGATAGCCGCGGATCGCGGGGTAGGCGAAGACCACGATCATCCCGATCGTCCAGGCCAGGGTCTTCAGCAGCGGCTGCGCCACCGGACCGCCGTAGGACAGTCCGCGCATGGCGTCGATGGCACAGCTCATCGGCTGGTTGCCGACCACACCCTGCAGCCAACTCGGATAGACGAAAGTCGGGACGAATCCGGAGTTGAAGAACATCAGCAGCGTATTGACGATCCCGATGATGTTCACCAACATCACGCCCTCGGACACCGTCGCCAGCGCGGTGACCAGTACGGCGAAAGCGACCCCGAACAGGACCGGAATGCCGATCAGGGCCAGCGCCGCCGCCGGTCCCTGGTCGAAACGGAAGCCGATGGTGAATCCGACCAACAGCACGAACAACGTGGTGGTCAGCACCCGGATCGCCTCGGCGAGCAGTCGCCCGGTCACACCGGCCGCACGATGGATGGGCATGGTCCAGAACCGGCCGAGCAGCCCGGTCATCTTCTCGACCTTGAAGCCGAGCGCGCTCACCACGGCGCCCGACATCGCCGCGACCAGAGTGATCAGCGGAACAGTTCCGTAGACGCTCGGTTTGCCGGTCGCCAGCGTGATCGAGTCGCCGAGCACGATGCGGAACATCAGCAGGGTAAGCGCCGGATAGAGCAGGGTCTGGATCGTCGTCGCGGGATCGCGCGCCCACGCCAGCAACAGTCGCCTGCACTGGATCAGGCTGTGCGCGGCCCAGGTACGCACCGAATTCTCCGCGCGGGCAGCCACCTCGGGCAGCGACGACCGGCCTAGGTGCGCGATGACGTTGTCGGCGGGTGCCACGGTCGTCTCCACAGAACTCATGACCGCCTCACACTCGCCCAGATCGCCAACGGGATGAATACCACCGCGAGTCCGGTCACCCACGCCAACGGCACCCACAACACCTGCCAGGACACTCCATCCGCCGCCATATCGCGCAGAGCGAAGGAGAACTGCGAGATCGGCTGGTTACGGACAAACGGCCGAATCCACATCGGAAAGCTCCGTTCGGGCACGAACCCGCAGGAAAGCATGCCGAAGATCAACGTCGGTAGGGTCAGCGCCTGACTCAGCGACTCCGGGCTCTTGGTCAGACTGCCGAGCGCGTCGGCGCCGATCGCGAGCACCGTACCGATGGCGAGCGCGAAGCCACAGAACAGCACCGCCTGTCCGAGACCCGCGACGAAGCGGAATCCGATGACGTGGCCGAAGGCGAGCGCGGCGGTCAACGAGGTGACCGACCGGACCAGCCCGGCCGCGATCCGGGAGGTGAACGGGACGAGCGTACCGATCGGCATGGTCTGCATGCGGGTGCTCAACCCGGTCATCGCCTCGAACGCGGCCACCTGCGCGTTGGACATCATCGTGAAGGCCATGGTCTGCAACACGATGATCGGCATGACGAATTGGGCGTAATCGATGCCCTGGAACTTCATCACGTAGCGCAGCGGCAGGTAGAAGCCGAGCGTGAACACCAGCGGCGTAACCATCGCGACGACCAACTCGCCTTTGGTCACCATGGTTCGGACGATTCGACCGGTCAACGCGCGCCACTGCGCGAACGACGAGAGCCGCGCGGCGGGCAGCTCGGCGAACAGGGTCGCCACGGCCGGTGTGCTCGCCGAGGCGGTCGCAGCGGTCACGCGCGACCGCCGGTGTGTCCGGTGATGGACAGGAACACGTCGTCCAGGGAGGGGCGACGCAGGGCGATGTCGGCCAGATCCACGCCCGCGCTGTCGAGCCTGCGCAGCGCTTCGGTCAGCGTGACCGCGCCCTCGGGCGCCGGAATGGAGAGCCGGTCGGCGCCGTCGAGGTCGGCGAGCACCGCTGGCGGCACCAGGTCGCCGAGCGCGTAGGCGGCGGTGCGCAGTGTGGTCGGATCCAACGGGACGACCTCGCAGTAGCTCCCGCCGGTCTTCTCCTTGAGTTCGTCGGCGGTTCCCTCCGCGATCACGGTGCCCTTGTCGATCACGATGATGTTGTCGCTGAGCACGTCGGCTTCCTCGAGGTACTGCGTGGTCAGCAGCACCGTGATGCCCTGCGACTTGAGCGCGGTCACCAGGTCCCACACGCCCTGGCGGCTGCGCGGATCGAGGCCGGTGGTCGGTTCGTCCAGAAACACCACCTCCGGGCGGACCACGAGCCCACAGGCGATGTCGACGCGACGGCGCATGCCGCCCGAGTAGTGCCGCACCGCGCGGCGGCCCGCGCTCACCAGGTCGAACTCCTCGAGCAGGGTGTCGGCGCGCTTACGGGCCGCGGACTTGGCGAGGCCCATCAGCCTGCCGAACAGCTCCAGGTTCTCCCGGCCGGAGAGGTTCTCGTCCAGCGCCGCGTATTGCCCGGTCATCATGATCGAGCGGCGGACGCCCGCCGGATCCTGCACGACGTCGTGCCCGGCGACGACCGCGGTGCCGGAATCGGGGCGAAGCAGGGTGGACAGGACCTTCACCATCGTCGTCTTGCCCGCGCCGTTCGGGCCGAGGACACCGAGGACGGACGCGCGGGCGGCGACGAAGCTGACGCCTTGCAGTGCATGCACATCGCCGAATGACTTGCGGACGTCCGCTACCCGGACCGCTGGCTCACTCGCATGCGAATCTGCTTGGTTGGAACTCGGCATCAACTCTCCACTATCGGCCGGTGCGGCGACGAGGTCGCCCGAGCGCAGGCTGCGCCCCGCTTGGTGATCCGTCGCGCTCGGCGTGATGTTACCGGCCCGGCCGCCGCGGCCATCTCGTCGCGCGCTATACCCACCCGATGGCGCGCCAAATGTGCGCTTACTCACATTTGCCGCTTTCGGTCGGCATGCAGAGGGTCGACGCTGGTGAGGGCGATCACAGGGGCGGCACGAGGTCGGCGACCAGGCCTTGTCGGCCCGTATCGGCAGCCCATAGTCTGCTTGCGGGGGACTATTCCCACTCGTCCACGACGGTGCCCCCCGCTGACCGGTCCACACGCTGTTGTCGACACTGCGAGAGGTGACCATGGCCGATTCCGCGCAGCCACGATTGGCGGCGCAGCCGGGAGGGACGGGCCGATCGACCGTGCTGACGTCCTATGACCCGCGCACCGGCGAGGCGGTCGGCAGCTATGCCGTGATGCATTCCGGTGAACTGACCCGCGCCGTGCGCGCCGCGCGCGCCGCCGAGAAGTGGTGGGCGGAACTGGGATTCAGCACCCGCAAGCGCTGGCTGCTGGACTGGAAGCGCGACATCGTCCGACGCTCGGGCGAGTTGATCGACATCGTGTCCGCGGAGACCGGTAAACCGGAAGCGGACGCCGCGATCGAGGTGATGCTCGCGGTGGAAAATCTGGACTGGGCCGCGCGCAATGCGAACCGCGCGCTCGGCCGGCGACGACTCGGCTCGACCTGGCTGTCCCGCAACCAGTTGGCTTCGGTCGGCTATCTGCCGCTCGGCGTCGTCGGCGTGCTCGGACCGTGGAACAACCCGGTATTCACCCCGATGGGCTCGATCGCCTACGCGATGGCGGCGGGCAACGCCGTGGTGTTCAAACCGCATGAGTTGACCACCGGCGTCGGGGTGTGGCTGGCCGACAGTTGGGCCGGACTCGCGCCGAATCAGCCGGTGCTGCAGGCGGTGACCGGTGACACCGCGACCGGCGCAGCGCTGTGTCGCGCCAAGGTCGACAAGATCGCCTACGCGGGATCGGAAGCGGGTGCGCGCGAGGTGATCGCCTTGTGCGCGCAGACCATGACGCCGGTTGTCGTGGAGCGCGGCGGCAAGGGTTGCTTGGTCGTGCACGTGGACGCGAAACTCGACGACGCCGCGGCGGCCGCGGTGTTCGGCGCGATGGCCAACTCCGGCCAGAATGCCACCGGCATTCACCGCGCCTACGTCGCCGAGTCGGTCTACGACCGGTTCCTGAAACTGGTGGTGGACCAGACCCGCAAGCTGCGGCCGGGCGCGGACCGGAAGGCTTCGTACGGTCCGATGACCATGGAGTCCCAGATCGACCTGGTGCGCAGGCAAGTACGCGACGCGGTGGCCAGCGGCGGGCGCACGGTGGTCGGCGGGCTGGATTCCATCCGTGAGCCCTATATCGCGCCGATCGTGCTCGCCGAGGTGCCCGAGGCGAGTATCGCGGTCACCGGCGAGGGGATCGGCCCGGTGCTCATCGTGAACAAGGTGGCGAGTATGGACGACGCCGCCGAGCGGATCAACGCGGTCGGCTCCGATGTCGCGGTGTCGGTGTTCACCAGGGATGTGCACGACATCGAGGCATTCGCCGAACAACTGCGGGTCGGGGTGGTGACCATCAACTCCGCCACGGCCCACGCGGGTATCCCCGCACTGCCTTTCGGTGGCGTCGGCGAGTACGGGCACGGCCACAGCCACGGCGACCAGGGGCTACGCGAGTTCAGCCGGACTCTCGCCATCGCACGGAAGCGTTACCGAGCCCCCGTGAGCCTGTCCACATTCGACCGCCACCCGCGGCATCTGCGGCTGGCCAGGACGATCTTCCAGGTCCGGCACGGGCGCCGCGCCTGAGGGCTGCACCGGCATGAGCGGTCAGGGCCCGGAGGCGGGAGCGCAAGCGTAACCACGCAGGGCCCCCGCTCATGCCAGAAACGGCGCCGACTCAGCCCAGCAGTACCGCGTCCATCAGTGCCGTGACCCGCGCCACGTGCGCGGGACGGGAATCGAATCGGATCAGCCTGCCGACGTCGATCACCTGGCCGATGGCGGCGTGCACCCGAAAGCGCGCCTCGACCGGATCGCCGTCGAGCAGGTTGGCCCACTCCAGCACGTTCTGCCGCTGGATGGCACGCAGTTTGTGCTGCTCGGCCTGCGGCAGGTTGCTGAATTCGGCGTAGTAGACCGGCATGATCTCCGGCATGGCGAAGCTGAGCTTGGCGTAACGGTCGGCAATGCGCCGCGCCGCGTCCTGCTTGCTGGTCGCCTCGGCCAACGCCTCGGTGATCGCGATGGCCAGCCGGTCACCGGTGCGGTAGAAGGCGGCGGCAAGCAGGTCGGCTTTGCTCGCGAAGTATCGGTACACGCTGGAGGCGTTGATGCCGACGGCCGCGCCGATCTCCTCGATACTCGCCTCGTGGTAGCCCTGCCTGCCGAAGATCCGGATCGCCTCGGTGAGCAGCTGCTCGCGCTTCGAGGTCACCGGGATGCCCCGTACGGACGGCTCGGTGTCCGGTTCCGCAGGCGCGGCGGGCAGCTCGGCGCGCAGAATGGCCCAGGTCATATCATGTTGCAGCGGAAGCAACTTGGTGCTCGACAGCGCGGTGCGATGCGCGGAGATGCTGGCGATCGCGCTGAGCACGCCTGCGGCGAGCATGGCCACGTCGGCGGGTGGCGCGGCCGGCCGTAATTGCGCGATCGGCGTCGCGAGGGTGTTGTTCAGATCGTCGTAGATCTTCTTGATCCGGGTCCGGTCGGCAGGCTCGAGATAGCGGCGTTCCCAGCGATAGAGGCCGGCCTCACGGCGGATCTCGATGGTGTGTTCGCCGATGGCGCGGATCAACCGGTCCAAGCGGCCTTTCGGGTCGAGCCGCTCGTCATCGGCGGCTACCGCGACATTCAGCAGATGGCGAGCGCCCTCCTCGGCCGCCGCGACCAACAGCGCGTACTTGTTGGTGAAATGCCGATACAGCGCCGGACCGGAAATGCCCACCTCGGCGGCGATCTCGTCCACACCGACCGGGTAGTACCCGCGTTCGCTGAACGCTCGCGCGGCCGCCCTGATGATCTGCACCTTGCGATCCTTCGGACGACGTCGCGCCGACGAGGCCGCTGTGGCGCCTGCCCTACTCCCCCGGTCGGGCCGCGCGGGAGCGAGATCGATCTCGCTGCGTTCGGCGACCATGCACCTCTCCGTTCTCCGGCGACACTGGTGGTTGACAGTGCCCGACATGAAACCTAAGTTAACCACAATTCGCATAGTTAACCACTATTCACAGCCCGACATCCGTCGAATGACCTGGGTAGGGGTGGGAACCGAATACGCCAGAAAGGGGCCGCGGGTGCGCGTAACCATAGCGCCGGTTTCCGTGTGTGCGAATTGGTCGGAGTCTTCTGCACCCTGGTCAGTGGCTGGTGGGGGTATCGACGTGGATGTTGCGGTAGATGGTCATGGGTGTGACGCCGCAGGATTGAGCGATCTCGGCCATGGTGAAGGACTTGGAGTCGTACATGCGCTGGGCTTTGTCGATCAGCGTTGGGGTCATCTTGGGTTTGCGGCCCGCCTGTACGCCCCCTTGCCCTGGCGGGCCGCAAGCCTGGCCCGGGTGCGCTCTTGGACGAGGGCGGCTTCGTATTCGGCCATCAGAGCGAACATGCCGAACACGAGCTTGCCGTGGGCGGTGGTGTTGTCCACGATGCCGTTGGTCAGCGAGCGCACCCCGACCTTGCGCTGTTGGAGGGTGGTGACGATGTCGATGAGGTCGCGCAGGTTGCGGCCGAGGCGGTCGATCTTCCAGACGATCAGGGTGTCCCCGGGGCGCAGGTCGTCCAGACACGCCTGCCATTTCGGCCGGTCGGCTTTGGTGCCGGAGGCGTGGTCGACATAGACCTTCAGGCAGCCCTCGGCGGCCAGGGCGTCCAGCTGTGCCTGAGGGTTCTGGTCTGCGGTGGAGACCCGCGCGTAGCCGATCTTGTGTCCCCTGCCGCCGGAACCTATCGGAACCGCCGACAGGGCAGGGTTTCGCGGGGTTGATTGTGTGGTGGGTTCTGGTGGGTTCTGTCCTGGGGAAACATCAGTCGGCGTGAGGCTGGGCGGTGGTCTATCGCAGACGACCGTTTGCGTTGGGCCCGAGCGTTGCCGCTCCCCCGGGGACAGCTGGCCACGCTCACACTCACCAGGGCTGGGAACCTGCACGCAGCCCAGCGCGAAGGCGGAGAAATACCGTTGAATCCTTTCGAGGAGTGGAGGGCTGGTCCCCAAACCAGGCACGCAGTGTCAGCACCGGCCGTGCACGAGGTAGCAAGGCGCGAGGGCGGTTGTCGGAGAATCGGCTGGTACGGCTGGTCCAGGCCATAGCCGATGGATTGCGCAGCCGCCAGATTCCACGCATCGCTGAGCAGTTCTCCGAGACCTACAGAGGCCCGATAGGTGCGGATGGTCTTAGGGCTGTCAACCGCGGGGCGGGTGACGCCGACGTGTCGGGTGCCGAACAGCTGAAACACGCCATGGATGGCGCAGACCGGGCCGGTCACGGTGGAGGAGAACAGCCCACAACCCCTGGGCATCTCCCTGGCCACGAAGCACACCCCCAGGATCAGCGGGACGCCCCACTGATCGTTGCGGACGAACTCGAGAGACTCCACTCGTCGGGTGTCCAAGCAAGATGGGAGACTCCTCAGACTGCGGAGTCGCCGCGCCGGGAATTCGAGGCTTGGATGCGCTCACCGACCGAAGGACCTCTCCCAGAGCTAGGCCCGGACTCTGGTTTGAATTGTTGGGAAATGCCGCTGTGGGCCGGAGCCCGAAAGAATGTGATCACCCACGCCGAGCTTCGCAGGATGTATGCGCCCCTCGCCGAGTTCAGACGGACTGGTGAGGGGCCAATTAACATGCCGATGCAGCGGGAGCTCTGTCCACACGGGGTGTCGCGCTACACCCCCGGTGACCCTGCCGGCCTGCAGCCGCAGCGCGGCGATGTGGTCATGTGGGGGCATGCTGCTCACGTGACGGTGGCCACTGGGCGTACAGCCCTGGACGGATCTCCCGAGGTGTACTCGTTCTGGCCGGCTCCGAAACACGAATTCACGGTGGACCCGGTCACCGGGGCTTGGGACCCGATGACGACGGATGCAGTCCAGATCACCAGCATCAATGAGCTGGAACCCTTCGTCAACCCACCCTCCAGGACACCGAGGGAGATCTTCTTCGGGCGGGGGCCCTGGTAGCCGCGCGGATGGTGGGATACATGCCTGTGGGCATGCGTGCCAGTGACGGCCGCCGTATATGCCTAAGGATGCGGGACGTGTGGTCGGCTGATAGCAGTAGGAGGGTGAAACGGTGACGTCGAGGACGCTCATGGCATGGCACAACCAGCCGCAACTGAAAGCCATGGCGGTGGAGCAGATGCAGCGTATCGCCGCCTACGCCGGGTTCCGGCAAGGGGGGCAGGTACTCCAGGACGGTCGGATCGGCGGGGGGCTACATGTCTGCTTGTGCGCACAGCGGCTGGTCGAGGAGCGGGGTGTATCGGTATCGGTGGTGCTGGCAGCGAGAGCGACGATATTTTGGCTGGACGAGAGCGCTCGTCTGTGGGGTATTCCACGGGTGGTCGGCGGTTTGATGGATCGCTGCTTCGAGCGTCTTCCGGCACGCGAGGCCGGGAGGTTCGCCGTCGCCGCGATCGAGGCCATCCCGGTAGGTGCGGACCTGGATTCGGTTGGTGCGCAATGGATGCTCAAGTTGCTGGCCGACCCGCGAGAAGGGGTGCTGCGACACACCCCGGACGGTTCCATCCAACACCGCGCGGTGAACCGTGTGATCGACCTGTATCGACGGGCACTCGCCGGTGACGACCCCGCGCCCGCGGAGTGGGCGACCGCGGCACAAGCCGCAGCCCAGGCTGCTGCACTTGCTGATGCCAGCGAGCAGGCAGGTCCCCCAGCATGCGCCGCGCGCACCGCAAACCTGGCTGCAGTCGCCTTCGCCCACGACCTCGTCCCGATGCAGGTGCAGATTGCGGCAATACGGTCCGCGGCAACGATGCCGGAGGTAGACGCGGAGGCTTACCAGACCGCCTACATCGAAACCGAAGCCTTCGCCCAGTCGGCACATTATGCGAGCGAGACCGTTCGGGCCGCAGCCGACGCGTCGTTCAAGACCATGTTGGGGCCGCTCCGGCAGGCAGCCGAACGAGCACTCGAAGCGGAAAGCAACAAGCGTCCACCCGATCTGCGGGACGCCGCCGCCCTCGAGCAGATTCGTGATGCCGCCGACGCCGCCGCCGCGGTCTGCGCGCACCACTACCGATGGCGCGCAGACCAGCTGATCGACCACGTCGCCACAGCCCCGCAACGGGAGTAAGGAATGACACCAATGCGAGGCCGCCCCCGATGACTGATGCAAGGGGAGGCTGACTTGTCGGCCTGGAGTGAAGTGACGCCCTGCGCGAATCACGATGCACGGCTTCGGACGGGAGGCGAGCATACCCGATCCGTACCCCCGAGACGGCAGAGCACCACCTAATTGCGGCCGGTGATGTCGATCCTTGCCGGCGCCCCGTCGCCACGCGTTCGGCTCGGCAGTCCGGATTCAGTGAGAACCGACCGGTGCGAACAGCACTCGTGGTTCCAGGTCGAGCCGGGTGGCCGGCGCCTGTTCGGTGGGGTCAGGTTGAGTACGAGGTCGCCCATTCGGCGGATGGTGTGCTGGATGTAGGGGGTGATCGTGGCCAGATCGTCGCGATCGATCGGGTAGCCCTCGGCGGCGAGCCGGTTGGCAGCGTCAGTAATATCCAGGGCGGTGGAGTAGATCGCGCAGTTGGCGACCAGTTCGTTGAATTTCACCACCCGTTCCTGATGGTCGGGGTCGTTGTGGCCGATGAGCCGGCCGCCGATCATCAGCCAGTCGGCGAAGCCATGGAACGCCTCGGCCTTGTTGGTGACCGCAGTGATCTGCTCCCGCAGCGTGGGTTCGGACAGGTACCGCAGCAGCGTGATCGTGCGGATCACCCGTCCCAGCTCACGGAACGCCCGGTAGAGACGGTTCTTGTGGGAATGGTTGCCCAGCCGCCGCAACAACGTCACCGACGACACCCGGCCTTCCCGGATCGAGATCGACGTGCGGAGCAAGTCCGTCCAGTGGCGTTCAATGAGCGCCCAGTCGATGGCGTTCTCATCGAACAGGCTGTCGATGTGCTGGTAGCGAGTGCTCATGTCGGGGCGGTAGAAGATCAGGTCGTGCCAGTTGCGGATCCGGGGCAGCAGTTCGAATCCCAGCAACGCGGCCACTCCGAACACCGGCAGCGACTGGCCTTGGGTATCGGCATGCACCGTGTCCGGCTGCACGTCGGAGCTGTTCTTCAGCAGGCCGTCGATGATGTAGACGGCCTCCCACGCCCCGCAGGGCACGAAATGGGAGAACAGGGCGATGTAGGAGTCGGAGACGAACCGCATCGCCAGCCCACCATATCCGCCGTAGCGGACATGGGATTCGGCGAGCAGGTTGTTCTCCCACGTGTCGACCTGCGAACCGTCCACGGCGACGATCTGCCCGTCGCCCCACACCCCCGCCACATCGAGCCGCGTGAACTCGTTGATAACGTCCGCCGAGCACCGGTGGACCCGGTCGGCGGTGGTGTGCTTGTTGCCCGCCGTGTACAGCTCGTGCGCCGATACCTCGCCCCGCATGTGCCGGGCGACCTCGGCAGCCCCCAGATTGGCGCCGTAAGCGTAGGCGGTGAGCACGTACCGGCCCAGTACGTCCCCGCGGATCTTCGGATCCGACCCCGACGCCGGACCCAGATGGCGATGCCAGCCGGTCAGATACGCCGTCCGGGTCAAGATGTCGAGCAGACTGCGTTCGGGAAGCCGCTGGTGGAGCGCTGCTTCCAGCGCCAGCGCCGACGGGCGCCGGTCGGCACCCTTGCACCGTTTGAGCATCGGTCGGCCGTCTTCGAGGACCAGGTCGGTGTTAGCGGGATATCCCGCGTCCACTGTTGCAGCGGTTGTGGCCAGCTGGTGGCGGTAGAACGCCACCAACTCTCCAGCTTCGACGGGGATGCCGGCCTGATCGCAGAACTGGGCAGCCAGCGGCGCACACTCGTCCCACGACATCAGCTGAGCGTTCAGGTCGGCGTAGGAATCCGATCCTGTCACAGCGATGTCGCCGGATCGGAGTTCGGCGGCCAGATACGAGAACACGCACACCTCCAGATGCCTACGGGCCAGCATCCCGGGATGGTCCTTGTGCCTCAATATCTTCCGCCAAGCCACCGACGCGAACGCGTCCACATCGACCCGGACGGTGAACTGCTCACCGTCGCGGGTGTGCACGATCGCCTCACCGATCCATTCGCTTCGCTTCTCCCTGGCCGCACAGATGAATTCGACCGCGTCCAACACGCCGCAGTCGGCGGTTGTCGATGTCAGATCGAGAGAATCGACCAGCGTGAACAACGCGGACCGGTGCGACCGGTAGAAGCTCTCCAACAGCGCCTGATAGTTGTTGCCGTGATACGCCGACACCGCCTCGTGCACCGCCGACAGTTGCTCCACACCGCCGGCGGCGTCCAGCGTCTTCAACACCATGCGTCCGGCACGCTCGGCGACCGCACCGGCCGTTGCCGACCCGTCATCCTCGGCGGGACCAGTCGCTTCCCGCGCGGCCGCGAGGACATCACCGAAGATTCCGATCAGGCGTTCGGATTCGGCGCGGTGGGCTTCGCGCAGTTCCTCCAGGCGTTCGCGGCCTTTCTTGTGCAGGGCGGCGATGCGCTTGCAGAACATGGTGACGACCTCGTCGCGGGCCTCGATCTGCTGCTGGTGCAGCAGGCTGATCAGCAGCGTGATCTGTTTGGCGTCACCGGTTTTGCGCATGTCGTCAACATCGGCGACGCGGGCCTCGCCTGCGAAATGGGCGACTTTGCCGGGCGGCACCCCGTCGAGCCAACGCTCCGTCGGTCCGATGGCGTCCATTGCCCGCAAAGGCTCCAGGCGAACCTTGAACTTCGCCAGGGACGGCGCCTGCGCCGGTGCCTTGATCCGGTCGAATTCGCTTCGGCGCGTGGCCGGATCCACAACCAGCATCAACGCCAGCCTCGCCGTCTGCGCCCGGTCGGGCCGCGCCGACACCATCGCGAAGAACTCACCGTTCACCTCGGTCCGGATGCTGGCGGCCATCGCGTCCAGGGTGGTGTAGCCCGGCAGTTCGCACCGCTGCCGGACCAGCTCCTCCAATGCCACGTTGATCAGATCGGCCGGGTTGTCCTTCGTCTGCGCCGCAGCCCGGATCGCCTGCTCGGCGACCTCCCGCACCCGGCCGGCCTCGTACTTCACACCCAAGTGGTCACGCGCGAACTGCCTGTGCCGCTTGACTGTTCGATCAGCATCGGTCTGCGCGGCCACCTCGTCAGCCAACCCGATCGCGGTGCGCACATGATCGACCACGACACCCGGGACATCGTCGAGCTTGGCGAAGTAGCCCAGCCGCTGATAACACTTCAACCGCACCAGCAACGCCAGCAGATGCAACTCGGTCTGCGTCTTACCCCGCGCCCACACCACCTCTTCGGACGTCGGCGTGAACGACTCGGCCAGCTCCCGCCCCGACACCGCACGCTTGAACCGCGGGTAGGCGGTGCGATCGATCGACGCCAACCCGACACCCCACCAGAATCACGAAACAACCCACACACCATAGCTGTCGGCGCTATAAGCCTCCACCGATAGGCTTGAACAGCGCCGATACATCAGCGCGGCCCCTTTCTGGCGTATTCGGGTCCCACCCCGGGTAGGAGCAAAAAGGAGCGACACTGATTCCGCGGGCTCGGCTGCCCGCCACCGCCGCTCGAGCGACAGGACTGATCGGTCGTACCCGACGAGGAACTCGACGCGACGGTGCGGGCCGCGGCCGCGAAGATCGCCGCAGGCCCGCGCGGTGCGCTCGAACTCACCAAGAAGGCGCTCAACCAGGCGACACTGACCTCGCTGGACACGGCCCTGGCCACCGAGAAGGCCGGGCAGTCCGAATTGCCGCGGTCCGCGGATTTCGTCAAGGGCGCCACAGCGATGCTCACCAGGCGCAAGGCCGTCTTCGCGGACTGATCAGCCCGCCGTAACGGACCGGCCAACCGCAGACTATGTTCATCGGCTATGACTTACCTGGTTACCGGGGCAACTGGGTTCATCGGTCGGTTCCTCATCCCCGAGCTGCTCGAACGCGAGGGTGACATCCATGTGCTGGTACGGCCGGGCGACGCGTCGGCCGACCGGTTCGCCTGTTGCGCGCGGGAGTGGGCGGGCGGCGACCGCGTCCGTCCGGTGCGCGGCGATCTCGGCGCGCCGGGGCTCGGCGTCGACCCGGCCTGGCTGGACGAGCACCGCGGCACGATCGAGCACGTCTTCCATCTGGCTGCCAGCTACGACCTGACCGAGCGCGGGGCGGGGACCAGGCATGTGGTCGATGTCGCCGAAGACCTCGAAGCCGGCCTGTTCCACCACATGTCGACGGTGGAAGTGGCCGGGTCCAGCGAGGGCCTGTTCACCGAGGACATGTTCGACCACGGTCAGGCGCTGGCCACGCCGATGCAGCGCGCCAAGTTCGAGGCCGAACGGATCGTGCGGGAATCTCCCCTCCGGTGGCGCATCTACCGACCCTCGATCGTGATCGGTCATTCCAGGACCGGCGAGATCGATCGGATCGACGGCCCCTACTATTTCTTCCGCCTGCTGCGCATGGGCGCGCAATTACCGAGGCTGCTGCCGGTGCTGGTGCCGAGACTCGGCGAAACCAACATGGTTCCGGTCGATTTCGTCGCCCGCGCCCTGGACCACATCGCCCACCGGCCCTGCTCGGACAAGACCACCTACCATTTGGCCGATCCGCGCAGGCAGGGCGCCGTCGAGGCGCTGAACCTGTTCGCCGACGAGGCGGGCGCGCCGCACCTGGTCGAGGTGATGCCCAAGCGCACCCTCGACATGCTGCTGCGCGTCCCCGGTGCGAACGCACTGCTCCCCCGCGTCGGCGTTCCGCTGGATGTGCTGGAGCACAGTGAATTCACCTGCTGGTTCGACTGCCGACACGCCACCGCGGCCCTCGCGGGCACCGACATCAAGGTCCCGCCCCTAGCCGGTTACGCCCCGCTGATCTGGAAGTACTGGATCGAGAACTGGGTCTGAGCCGCTGTGCGTCGGGCGTAGCCGCAGCGAGCCGATGGGTAGCTCACGCCCGGCGAGGTAACCGCATGACCGGCGCAGCTCGCCGCCCGCGCCGGGGCGAGCGAAGGCAGGGCAGCCGCCTAGCTACCGGTGACGGTGAGGTAGATCAGGGCGATGTTGAGCATCGAGATGATGGCGGCGACCAGCCAGGCCAACATCGTGGTCACGCGATGGTTGGTGTCGTCACCCATCAGGGTGCGGTCGCTCGTGAAGCGCACCAAGGGGATCAGCGCGAACGGAATGCCGAACGAGAGCGCCACCTGCGAAACGATCAGCGCGCGCGTGGGATCGATGCCGGCCGCCAGGATCACTATGGCCGGGAACAAGGTGACCAGGCGGCGCCACAGGAGCGGAATGCGCTTGCGCAGCAAACCCTGCATGATCATCGCGCCCGCGTAGGCGCCGACCGAGGTGGAGGCCAGACCGGAGGCGAGCAGACCGATCGCGAGCAGCAGCGCGGCGACCGGACCGAGCGCGTCGCCGACGGCGGCGTGCGCATCCTCGATGGTCGTGACCTCGCGCCCGCGCAGAGTGTTCGCCGCCATCAGGAGCATGGCCAGGTTCACCGTGCCCGCCAGGATCATGGCGAGGCCGACATCGACCTTGGTCATCCGCAGTAACCTGACGCGCGGCGGACCGGGCTGCGGGTGCCCGTGCCGGTCGCGGGCCAGTCCGGAGTGCAGGTACACCGCGTGCGGCATAACCGTCGCGCCGATCATGGCCGCGGCGAGCAGCACGCTCTCGGCGCCCTGAAAGCGCGGAAGCAGGCCGCCGACGGTGTCGGCGACCGATGGCGGCGAGATCACCACGCTGGCCAGGAAGCCGATCGCGACGATCGCCAGCAGCCCGGTGATCACCCGCTCGAACGGCCGCTGCCCGCGCCGGTCCTGGACCAGCAGCAGCGCCATCGATACCGCGCCGGTGATCACGCCGCCGACCAGCAGCGGCAGCCCGAACAGCAGGTTCAGCGCGATCGCGCCGCCGACCACCTCGGCGAGGTCGGTGGCCATGGCAACCGTCTCGGCCTGACCCCAGTACGCCAATCGGACCGGGCGGGTCGCCTTTTCCCGCACCGCCTCCGGCAGCGACAGACCGGTCACCAGTCCCAGCTTGGCGGAGAGGAACTGGACCAGACCGGCCATGACGTTCGCCATCACGATGACCCAGACCAGAAGGTAACCGAACTGCGCGCCCGCGCTGATGTTGGACGCGACGTTGCCGGGATCGACATAGGCGATGGCGGCGACGAACGCGGGCCCGAGCAGAACGGTTGTCGCGCGCGCCCGCTGTGTGGCGGATCGGGCGGACTCGACCAAGGCGATACTCACAACACTATTTTACGGGTTACCAAACTTTTTGGTTAGCTGAACCCGCAAAAAAGCGACCGCCCGGCCGCGCAGTGGGCGCGACCAGGCGGTCGGGTTTGTGTTCAGCCGGGATATTCGACTCGGCTCACCGGCTCAGATGCCGAGACCCTTCGCCAGGACCGGCCACGAACGCAGGAACTCGTCGCGCCAGTATCCCCACGAGTGCGTGCCCGAATCCCGGAAGTTCCAGGTCGCCGGGATGCCCAGCTCGTTCAGCTTGTTCTGCAGGTTGTGCGTGCAGTAGTTGGTCCCGGCCTCGATCACGCCGCCGATGACGATCTGGTTGGCCAGGCCGTAAGCGCCCGGCAGCGCGTACTGGCCGTTGAGCGTGTCGTACTGCCCGGGAAGGCCGTTGCCGGTGGAGATGTACAGATCGAGCCCACGCAGCCCCTCGGCATTCACGTACGGGTCGTTGGCCACCCACTCCGCCGACCCCTGCGGGCCCCACATGTTGTTGGTGTCACCGCCACCCCAGGTCTCAACAGTGAGCTTCACGAACTCCGAGCCGATCGGATCGCTGGTCTGCGCGCAGCCGCTGTAGGCCGCGACCGCCTTGTACAGACCCTGCTTGGCGATCGGCAACGCGAGCACGGTGGTGCCCGAGGTGGACAGGCCCGCAATGGCGTTCACGCCGTTGGTGCCGAGCGCGCCGTCGACCAGCGGCGGCAGTTCCTCGGTGAAGAACGTCTTCCACTTGTTGCGGCCGAGTACCGGGTCGTCTTTGATCCAGTCGGTGTAGTAACTCCACTTGCCGCCGATCGGCTGGATCACGTTGACGTTCTTGTCCGACAAGAACTGCAGCGCGTCCGACTTCGCCTGCCACGACGCGTCGTCCTCACCGCCGCCGGCGCCGTTGAGCAGGTACAACGTCGGGCGCGGCACCGACGCGTCGGCCGGGCGCTGGACGTCGATGATCACCTTCTCGTCCATCGCCGCTGAGTACACGTACAACCGGATGTTGCGCGCGTCCTTGTATTCGGCCTTCGCGATACGCGAACCGTCCGGGGCGGTCGGGTTGCCGAGCAGGGTCTTGGAATCGATGATCGGGTCAGCTGTCGCGCTGGACGCGCCGAGACCGGTCATGACTCCCGCGAGCACCGCCGTTGCCGCGATCGCGGCCGCGGCACGTAGACCGCCACGCCGGGTCTGTCGACGTATCAATTTCGCACCTTCGCTTCGTCTCGAGATTCTGCATTCCCCACGCACCGGGGTCGATGCCCTGGACATCACGCCCGACCATACGGCCTGTGTAATCGTGACGACAGCGGGCTTCGTTACCACAGCGTTGCACTATCATGCCCGAACGATCCCGACCCGATCATGGCTGCCCCACATTCCGGCTCGTTTCCGGTACCGGCGAATCGAGTAGCTCGGACAACCGAGGACCGATCTGCGCCAGCGCTTCCGGTGCGGTCATCTGATCGTGCGCCACGCCGACCCGATGGTCGTCGACCCAGCCCTCCACATACGGGCGCCAACCCGCCGCCGCGTGGTCGTGACCCGCCGCGCTGAAGTAGTCCAGCCTGCCGCGGAAGACCTCGGGCCGGTGCTCGGCGATCAACTCGGCCGAACGCACCGCGCTGCGATAGATCCGACGCACCCGTTCCGGGGTGAGTACCGCCATGTCCGGTGGGATGGTGGCGTGCAGCGCGGCGAGCGCGTCCTCACTCAAGTCGTGGATGTCGCCCGCGCCGGGCAGCAGCGCGTCCGCGCCGATGCCGAGTTCGGCCAGCGCCTCGCGGATCGCCGCGCGGAAGTCCGTGACGTCGATGTCCGGATGGCTGTCCAGCATCGCCAACAGACCGATCTGTTCACCCGCGGCCTGCAACTCGGTCGCCACCGCATGCGCGAGCACACCGCCGAGCGACCAGCCGAGCAACCGGTAGGGCCCCGCCGGCTGCACGGCACGGATCTCCGCCAGATAGCGGTGTGCCATCTCGGTCAGCGACTCCGGCCGAAAGCGGTCCTCGGTCAGCGCCGGCGACTGCAGACCGAAGATGGGCGTATTCGCGGGCAGGTAGCGCGCGAGACCCGCGTAGCACCAGGACAATCCGTACATCGGATGGAGGCAGAACAGCGGCTCGGCGGCCGCGGTGTCGTGCGGCACCATGGTCCGGATCGGTAGCAGCACGCCGAGCGCGGCATTCGAGTCCAGGTCGTAGTCATGGTCGTCGGCCAGCACCGCCAGGATCCGGGCGGCCAGTGCCGCCGGGGTCGAGTCGGTGAAGAACCACTGCACCCGCACTTCGACGCCGGTGCGGGTACGCAGTCTGCTGACCGCGCGGGTCGCGACCAGCGAATTGCCACCCAGTTCGAAGAAATCGTCGTCCATCCCGACCCGGTGTCCGTCGCCGAGATCGAGCACGTCGGCGAAGACGTCGCTCACGGTGCGCTCCAACGGCGTGCTCGGCGCGCGGTACGGCCGACCGGTCGGTGGCGGCGCCGGCAGCGCCGTACGGTCGAGTTTGCCGCTGGCGTTCAGCGGCAACGCGTCCAACACGATCATCGCCGAGGGCACCATGTAAGGCGGAAGTGCGCCGCGCGCGTGTGACAGCAGCGCGGACTCGTCGATACACTCCCCCGGCGCTGGAACCAGGTAGGCGACCAGCCGGTCCCCGGTGGCGCCACGCACCAGTGTGACCGCGACATGACGCACCTCGGCGTTGCCGAGCAGCACGGTCTCGATCTCGCCGAGTTCGACGCGCTGACCGCGCAGTTTCACCTGGAAATCGCTGCGACCCAGATATTCCAGTGCTCCATCGCGCCAGCGCACGATGTCGCCGGTGCGATAGAGGCGCTCGCCGCCGACATGCGCGACGAAACGCTCGGCGCTGAGCGCCGGAGCACCGAGGTAACCGCGGGCCAGTTGCACGCCGGCGAGATACAGCTCGCCGGCGGCGCCCGGCGGCACCGGGCACAGTTGCCGGTCGAGCACGTGCACGCGAGTGTTGGCCACCGGGATGCCGATCGGGATCGCGACGCGGTCGGTGTCGTGCACCGGATGGTCGGTGACCACCGTGGCCTCGGCGGGACCGTACCAATTGATCAACGTGGCGCCCGGCACGGCCGCGGCGAACCGCGCCGCGGTCTCGCCGGACAACGCCTCACCCGCGGCGAACACTCGCCGCAGCGAGGGATATTCCCCGATCGGATCGGCGATCGGATCGAGGAAAGCATCCAACATCGAAGGGACGAAATGCACGGTGGTCACCGCGTTCTCGACGATGGTCGCGGCCAGGTAAGCCGGGTCGCGGTGGCCGTCCGGCTCGGCGATCAGGATCGCCGCGCCGGTCTGTAGCGGCCACAACAGCTCCCACGTGGAGATGTCGAAGGTGATCGGGGTCTTGTGCAGCACCAGGTCGCCAACGCTGTGCGGATAGCTCAGCTGGGCCCAGCGGAATTGGTTGGCCATCTGCCGGTGCGTGATCAGCACACCCTTCGGGCGGCCGGTGGAGCCGGAAGTGTAGATCACGTAGGCGACGTTGTCCGGGTGGATATCGCTGTCCGGCATGGCCACTACCTGCGGCGCCAGATACAGCGTGTCCACCGCGATCACCGGAATCCCCGTGGCGGTGTCGAACCCGTCGGCAGTCGTGGTCAGCGCACAGATCGGGGCCGCGCTGTCCAACACGTACTCATTGCGTTCGGCGGGGTGGTCCGGATCGATCGGGACGTAACCACCGCCGGCCCGCAACACCGCGTATATCGCGACGACCAAGTCGAGGCTACGCCGCATGGCCACCGCGACCAGTGTCTCCGGACCGACGCCCCAGTTCATCAGCTCGATGGCCAATGCCTTCGCGCGCATGTCGAGTTCGGAGTAGGTCAAGGTGGTCGCGCCGAAGCGGACCGCAGGCGCGTCTGGTGTGCGTGCCACTTGGGCGTCGAACAGCGAAAGCAGCGTCGCATCGTCGAGCAGGCCGGCAAGGTCGGTGGCATTGTGCGCGGCCAATTCGGCGCGCTCGGCAGCCGAGAGCACGTCGATCTCGCCGACCTTTGCCTCCGGGTTGGTGACGAATCGGCCGATCAGTGCCGAAAGCCGGTGCGCGAGCGTCTGTGCCGCGGGTTCGTCGAACAGGTCGCGCAGGTATTTCAGCGAGACCCGCAGCTGGGTGTCCAACACCACCATCACGGTGATCGGGTAATGGGTGCCGTTGACCGCGCCGACACCAGTGACATTCATGCCGTCGATGGCACCGGCCCGGTCGAGCCCTTCGCGGTCCACCGGAAACGATTCGAACACCACGAGCGTGTCGAACAACCCTTCCACACCGATGGTTTCTTGAATGTCGCTCAAGCCGAGGTAGTGGTGATCGATCAGCGCGGCCTGTTCGGCTTGCAGTCGGCGCAGCAGGCCCTCGAGGGTGGCGGTCGCGCCGAGACGCACCCGCACCGGGATCGCGTTGAGGAACAGGCCGACCATCGTCTCGACGCCGTCGAGTTGCGGCGGCCGTCCGGACACGGTGGCCCCGAAGACCACGTCGTCGCGATCGACACTGCGGCCGATCAACAGACCCCAGGCCGCTTGCACCACGGTATTCACCGTCACGCCGAGACTGGACGCGAGCGAGCTCAGCGCGGTGGTGTCGGCCGGGGACAGCTCGAAACCGACCTCGCCGATACCCGCGGTGACTTCGCGGCCGCGATCGACCGCCAGCAGCGGCGTCGGTTCGGTGATTCCGGCTAGCGCGGTGCGCCATGCTGCGCGGGCCGCCTCCGCGTCCTGCGCCACCAGCCAGGCCAGATAGTCACGATAGGGCGGCACCTTCGGCAGGTGCCGCGAGGCGCCGCCGAGTGCGTAGAGCGTCAGCAGATCCTTCATCAGCAGCGGCATGGACCAGCCGTCGATCAGGATGTGGTGGCTGGTCACCAGCAGGTGATAGGCGTCGGACGAGGCACGGACCAGCGTGCACCGCAGCAGTGGCGCGGTCCCCATGTCGAACCGGGCGGCCAGGTCGGCGGCGGAGATCCCAGCCAGTTCGGCGACCGCGGCGTCCGGCTCCAGTCGACGGAGATCGATCACCTGCCAGGGCACGTCGACCGAATCCTGCACGACCTGAACGGGATTACCGTCGGCATCGGCGACGAAAGCGACCCGGAGGTTGTCGTGCCGGTCCACCAGCGCCCGCGCGGCCGCGTGCAGCCGGTCGGCGTCCACGGCGCCGCCGAGGTCGAGCACGAACTGCGTGGTGTAGACGTCCACCGAGGACTCCGCGAGCAGTGCGTGGAACAGCATGCCCGATTGCAGCGGCGTGACCGGCCAGGCGTCCGACAGGGTGGGGTAGGCGAGGGCGAACCGGTCGATGTCGGGCTGCTTCAGCCGCACCAGCGGGAAGTCCGACGGGGTGAATCCGCCCGCGCCCGGTCGCAAACCGTGCTCGGCGAGACCGCCGAGCGCGCGGATCCAGTGCTCGGCGAACGTCTTCGCGTCGTCGCCGGTGAACGTGGCCGCGGCGTAGTCGAACCGGGCGAGCAGGCCGTCGTCGGTAGCGTCGACGGTGAGCACGAGCAGCAAGTCGTCGGACGGGGAGTCGGTGTGCACCCGGGCCGGCCGCACATCCCGATAGCGCAAGGCGAACCGACCGTGCCCGAGCCCGCGCAGTTCCGCCGCGGTGTCGGCGTTGAGGTAACGCAACAGGCCGTAGCCGATGCCGTGCGACGGCACCGACCGGCGCAGCTCTTTGATCTGCGCGATCGCCGCACCCGCCGCTGGCCCGCCGACCAACGCGTCGTCGACGTCGATCCTGGTGAGCCGCAACGGAAGCGGGTACTCGGTGAGGAAACCGCCCACCACATTGTCGGCGTCGGCGTGCGTCACCATCCGGCCGTCGGCGGCCAGCCGAATCACCGAACCGACAGCGCGTGTGACGGTCTCGCGCGCCGAAGTCCGTAAAGCCAGAGCGACCGCGGTGAGCAGGACGTCTTCTATACCGGCGTGGTACGCCTCGGCCGCCGCGGTGACGGCAGCCGCGCCTTCGCCCGTAATCGTGAGCGACACCCGGCTGCGGGCACCCAGATCCCGTACTTCGGCCAGCACCGGCGCCGACACAGCACCGAGTGTCCGCCGCCACCAGTTCATTTCATCGACGGTCGCCGGATCGTGCGCCCGAGCCGACAGCGCACGGATGAGCGTGCCGAGACCGGACGCGGGCTGTGCGGGCGCGGCGTGGCGGGCCCGATTCCCTCGAACGGTCAGCTGGTCGACTATGGCGTGCCAGGAGATGTCGTCGACCACGAGACTGCTCGCCACCACGATGAGGGTCGAGCGGGACCCCGGGTCGCCGGTGAGCACGAAGTGGATATTGCGCCCCTGCTCCGGATCGAGTGCCGCCGCGGCCGCCTGCACCACGTCATCGATCGGCAGCGAGGTCTCGCCCCGCTGCGGATCGAGTCGGCGAAACGCCTCGCCGGTGCGCTCGGCGACAGCGGGGATGCGCAGCATCGGCCTGCCGTCGACGGCGTACTCCAACCGAACCCACAGCATCGGGTGCTGTTCGAGCACGGCGGCCACCGCAGCCCGCACCATCTCGACCGAGCAGGTCTCGGGGACATCCATGGCGATAGCCCGCACCTCGACACCTGTGTCGAGCAGCCGTGCCGCGTGCGGCGTCAACGGCAGCTCGTCCGCTTTCTCGCCGGGCACGTCCTCGACCACCGCGACGTGGGCCAGTGCGGCAACGGTAGGCGACTCGAAGACCTCACGCGGGGCGAAGGTGACGCCGTGGGCGCGCGAGCGCGACACCACCTGAAGAGAGACGATGCTGTCGCCGCCGAGCGCGAAGAAATTGTCATCGAGGCCGACTCGGTCGATGCCGAGCACCTCGCCGATCACCGCGGCGATCACCGATTCGGCTCGTGTCCGCGGGGGACGGTAGGCGTGGGCCGCCACATCCGGTTCCGGCAGTGCCTTGCGGTCCAACTTGCCCACCGGCGTGAGCGGAATCTCGTCGAGCACGACGATCGCCGTCGGAACCATGTGATCCGGCAGTGTCTGCCCGATCCGTTCGGTCAGTACGGCGGACTCCAGCGTCACTCCCTTGGCCGGCAACACATAGGAAACCAGAATCGTTGCGCCGGAGACAGATTCGCGACCGATCGTGACCGCGAACTCGACACCCGATTGGGCCGCGAGCACGGCGTCGATCTCACCGAGTTCGATGCGGAAACCACGCACCTTCACCTGAAAGTCGTTGCGGCCCAGATACTCCAGCACCGGGACAGCTGCGCCTCTGCTCCAGCGCACCACGTCCCCGGTACGGTAGAGACGTTCACCGGGCGTGCCGTACGGGTCGGCGACGAATCGCGCCGCCGTGAGTCCCGACCGCGCGTGGTAGCCGCGCGCCAGCTGGATACCGCCTAGATACAGTTCACCGGCGACACCCTCGGGCACCGGGCGCAGCCTGCTGTCGAGCACCAGCGACCGCATGCCGCGGATCGGACCGCCGATGGTGACCGGTGCACCGGACCGGAGCGGGTCGCTGATATTCGTCATGATCGTCGTCTCGGTGGGCCCGTACCCGTTGTGGAAGGCACGTCCGGGTGCGCCCGCCCACTTGGCGACCAAGTCGACGGGCACGGCTTCGCCACCCGCCACGATGACCCGCATACCCGACAGCGCGTCCGGCTCCAGCGAAGCGAGCACGGACGGGGTGAGGAAGGCGTGTGTGACGCGCTCGACGCGAATCAGGTCGGCCAGCGCTTCGCCACCGAAGGTCAGCGGCGGCGCGACCACGAGCCCGCCGGCCGCGCCGAGCGCGAGCAACAGTTCCAGCATCGACGCATCGAAGGACGGCGACGCGAACGCGAGGGCGCGCGTCGACCGGTCGAGCCGGTAACGCTCGACCTGCTCGGCACTGAAGTTGGCCAGGCCGGCCTGGGTGACCACGACGCCCTTGGGCAGACCGGTCGAACCCGAGGTGTAGATCACATATGCGGCATTGTCGCTGCGTAGCGGTCCGCGCAGCGCGCCGGGAGACAACGGGCGATCCGACCGCGACGCGACGTCGACGGTGACATCGTGATCGTCCAACGCGACCCAGCCAGCGCCGGGCAGTTCCGGCAAGCCGACCAGTTCGGCGGTGAGCGTCACGCCCAGCGTCACCCCCGAATCGACGACCATGTGCGCGATGCGGTCGGCCGGATAGGTCGGATCGATCGGAACGAACGCCGCACCGGTCTTGGCCACCGCCCACAGTGCCAGCACGGATTCGACCGAACGCCGGATCGCGATGGCCACCAGCACGTCCGGACCCGCGCCGCGGTCGATCAGCGCGCGCGCCAGCTGAGCCGAGGCCGCGTCGAGTTCGGTGTAGCCGAACGTGCGACCGTCCGCGACCACGGCCACCCCGGTCGGATTCGCGGCGACGGCGGCGGCCATCAGCTCCGGCAGCGTGCGCGCCGGCACCGCGTCGCCACCCCGGCGCGCGATCAGATCCGCGTGCTCCGAGTCGTCCAGGATCGTCAGATCCCCGACGGCAGTTGCCGGATTCTGCGCGATGGCGCCGAGCAGGCGGCGGAACCCGCGGCCGAACTCGACCACCGTCTGCTCGTCGAACAAGTCACGGGCATAGGTGAATTCGGCTGCCAGGCCGGCCTCGTCGTCGGTCTCGGTGCGCTGCTCACGAACGGTCAGCAGCAAGTCGAACTTGGCGTTGTGGACGGCCGGGTCGATCGCGGCGACGCGCAGGCCGGGCAGTTCGACGCTGGCCGCGGCGAGGTTCTCGAACGACAACGCCACCTGGAACAACGGGTGACGACCCGCCGAGCGCTCCGGGTCGAGCGCTTCGACCAGCCGCTCGAACGGAATATCCGCATTGGCGAAGGCGCGCAGATCTGATTCTCGGTTGGCGGCGAGCAACTCGGTGAAACCCGCGCCGGGCGCGACCCGGGTGCGCAGCACCAAGGTGTTCACGAACATGCCGATCAGATCATCGAATTCGGCGTCACCCCGTCCCGCGATCGGGGTGCCCACAGCGATGTCCTCAGCGCCGGACACACGAGCGAGAAATACCGCGAGCGCGGTGTGCACGACCATGAACAATGTCGCGTTGTGCTGCCGGGCGAGCCCGGCCAGGGCGGCGTGCACGTCGGCGTCGACGACGAACCCCGCCGTGCCACCCGCGAAGGACTGGGTGGACGGACGCGGGCGGTCCGTCGGCAGGTCGAGCGCGTCGGGCAGATCGGCGAGTTCGGTGGTCCAATAGGCCAGCTGCGTACCGGCCGGTGATTCCGGGTCGTCGGCGTCGCCGAGTGCTTCGCGCTGCCACAGCGCGTAGTCGGCGTACTGGACGGGTAGTGGCGCCCAGGACGGCGCTTCGCCGCTGCAACGCGCCGCGTAAGCCAGCATCAGGTCCCTGGTCAATGGACCCATCGACCAGCCGTCGGCACTGATGTGGTGTGCCACGAAGACCAGGACATGCTCCGTGCCCGCAAGCTGGAACAGTCTGGTGCGCAACGGTACCTCGCTGGTCACGTCGAATCCGGCGCCGATGACGCGCCGCACCTCGTGCACGACATGCTCGTCATCGATCAGCGTGGGCGTGAGATCCGCCGGCACCGCGTTCGGCGGAAGTACCTGCTGCACCGGACCGTCGGGCGTGTGCGGGTAGACGGTGCGCAGGATCTCGTGGCGCGCGAGGAGGTCGACCACGGCCTGCTGCAGGGCGTCGACATCGAGGTCACCCGTGAGGCGGATCGCGGCCGGAATGTGGTAGACCGAGGCCGACGTGTCGAACTGGTTGAGCAACCACATGCGCTGTTGTGCGAACGACAGCGGGATACGGTCCGGGCGCGTGCGGGCCACCGGCGCGGTGCGCTCGCGCTCGCCCGCGCTCTGCTCGACCTTGACCGCCAGCCCCGCGACCGTCGACGCCTCGAACAACACTCGCACCGGAACACGCCCATCCCACGCCGCACCGATCCGCGCCACGACCTGCGTCGCCAGCAACGAATTTCCACCGAGCGCGAAGAAATCGTCATCCGCGCCGACCCGATCGGCGCCCAATACCTCGGCGAACACCGACGCCACGATCTTCTCGATCGGCGTCGACGCCGCCCGGAACGCCTGAACCTCGAACTCCGGGTGCGGCAACGCCTTTCGGTCGAGTTTGCCGTGCACGCTCAACGGCAACCGATCCAGCACCACAAACGCCGACGGCACCATGTATGACGGCAGCCCAGCAGCCAGTTCCGACTTCACCCCCGCCACATCGACACCTGCGGCGACATCGGCGGCAACCAAGTACCCGACCAACCGGTCACCGGTCTTCGGATCCGACGTCGCGATCACCGCCGCCTGCGCGACCTGCGGCAACGCGAGCAACGCTGCCTCGATCTCCCCCAACTCGATACGGAAACCGCGAACCTTCACCTGGAAATCCGTACGACCCCGATACTCCAACTCCCCGAGACGATTCCAAGCGACCAAGTCACCCGTGCGATACATCCGCATACCAGGCTGGAACGGATCGGCCACAAATCGATCCGCCGTCAAATCTGCCTGACCGAAATAACCACGCGCCAACTGCGCGCCAGCCAAATACAGCTCACCCGAAACACCCACCGGCACCGGCCGCAACCGTCCATCGAGGACATAGACCCGGCTGTTCCATTCCGGCACACCGATCGGCACCGAGGACTGATCCGCCGCGGTCACCCGATGACAGGTAACCGACACCGCCGCCTCCGTCGGACCATAGAGATTGAACAAGTCGGTCCGCGGACACGTCGCCCGCAAGCGCTCGGCCAGCGCGGCGGGCAGTGCCTCACCGATGGCGAGCACCCGCCGCGGCGCCCAGGCGGCAGCGTCGTCGGCGGAACCCCGGTGCGCCAGCAGCGCGTCCAACTTGGACGGCACCGCATGCAGCGTCGTGACCGACTCTCGTGCCATCAGTTCGGTCAGGTACGCCGGATCCCGATGCCCATCCGGCGCCGCGATCACTACCCTGCCGCCACACACGGCGGCCGTCCAGAACTGCCACACCGACAAATCGAACGTCGCCGCGGTGTCGAGCAGCACCGCGTCATCCGCCATCAGCTCGAAGGCCGCGGCCTCCCAGAGCAATTGGTTCACGATGGCGGCGTGCGGCACGGCCACGCCTTTCGGGCGGCCGGTCGAGCCCGACGTGAAGATCACGTACGCGGTATTGCCCGACCGCAGCGGTGCGGTCCGCTCGGCGTCGGTGATCAGCCCGCTCGCCATGGCAGTGAGGTCGATCTCGTCGAGCCGCGCCACTGGCGCGACATCGGTGTCGAACCTGGTGTCGGCGTCGGTCAGCACACACACCGGTGCGGATGCGGCCAGGATGTAGGCAGTGCGTTCGACGGGCTGGTCCGGATCCACCGGTACGTATGCGCCACCGGCCTCTGCCACCGCGTACATCGCCACGACCAGGTTCACCGACCGGCGCAATGCCAGCCCGACCCGCGACTCCGGACCGACGCCAAGGGAAATCAGATAGCGGGCGAGCCGATTCACCCGGATCGCCAGCTCGAAGTAACTCAGCTCGCTGCGCCCGCCCTCGGGCAGGTCCGCGACCAGCGCGACCGATCCCGGCGCAGTCATCACCGAGCGCCGCAGCAACGATCCCAACTTCGCCGCGGTGGCAACCGGATGGGCGGTGTCGTTCCACACCGTGAGAACCTCGGCGCGCTCGGAGTCGGTCAGCACATCGATATCCCCGACGGGGACGGCGGCGTCGACGACCACGGCGGACAAGATCCGCGCCAGCCGGTCGGCGAGACCCCGCACTGTCGCCGCGTCGAAAAGGTCGGTGGCATAGGTGAAGAAGCCGCCGATACCGGCGGGAGCACCGGACTCGTCATAGCCGTCACCGATGATCAAATGCAGATCGAATTGCGAAACATCGAGATCGACCTCGACATCCGACACCGCGAGCCCGGGAAGTTCTAGCGCGGTGCGCGCCATGTTCTGGAATGACAACCCCACCTGGAACAAGGGATGATGCGCTGTCGAACGCGGCGGGTTGAGCACTTCCACCAACCGCTCGAACGGGATATCCGCGTGCGCGAAGGCTCGCAGATCGGTTTCGCGCTGCCGGGCAAGGACATCGGAGAACGATTCGCCGCCGGCGAACCGGGCGCGGAAGACCACGGTATTGACGAACATGCCGATCAGATCGTCCAGCTCAGGTTCGCCACGTCCCGACACGGGCGTACCGATCGCGATATCGTCCGAACCCGACAGCCGAGCCAGCAATACCGCGAACGCGGTGTGCACGACCATGAACAACGTCGCACCGTGCGCACGCGCGAGGTCGACGAGACCGGCATGGGTCGAGGCGTCGACGCGCACGTTCACTCGAGCGCCCGCCATCGACGCCACGACCGGACGTGGCCGATCCGTCGGCAACGTCAGCACATCGGGGAGATCGGCCAACTGCCTGCGCCAGAAGTCGATCTGCTGTGCCGCGACAGATTCGGGATCGGTCTCGGCGCCAAGCCGCACGCGCTGCCACTGCGCGTAGTCCGCGTACTGCACGCGCAACGGTGTCCAGGCCGGAGCCGCGCCCGCCGTCCGCGCGGCGTAGGCGACCATCACGTCGCGCACCAGCGGACCCATCGACGACGCATCCGCGGCGATGTGATGCACCACGACCGCCAGCACGTAGTCGTGCGGCGATCCCGTAGCGGCATCGGCGATCCGCAGCAGACGCACCCGTACGGGCACCTCGACCGTGACATCGAACGGTGTCGAGGCGAGCGTCCGCACCTCGTCCGCTATCTCGGCCGCAGCCACCTGGTGCACGGCCACATCCAAGGCTGCCTGCCCGGCAGGCAGCACGACCTGTACCGGACCGTTCGCGTCCGAGTCCCCCAAACCCGCCCAGAACTCCGGATACACGGTGCGCAACACCTCGTGCCGCGCCACGACGTCATGCAGCGCCGCGGCGAGCGCGGACACATCGAGCGCACCGGTCAACCGCAACGCGAAGGGCAGGTTGTAGGCCGCCGAGCCGGTCGCCGCGACGGCACCATCGGCATGATCGAAGCGGTTCAGGAACCACATCCGCCGCTGCGCCAGCGACAACGGCACCCGCTCCGGACGAGCAACACTGCCCAGTTCCACACCACGCGGACCCCGCGCCCGCGATTCGATCGTGGCGGCGAGTCCGCACACGGTCGACGTCTCGAACAGCGCGCGAACCGGGACCGAGGCGCCGACGGCCGAGCCGAGCCGAGCCGCCACCTGGGTGGCGATCAGCGAGTTACCGCCGAGTGCGAAGAAGTCGTCGTCGGCGCCGACCAGGCTCGACCCGAGCGCCTCGCCGAACACGTCGGCCACGATCTGTTCGACCGAGGTCGCGGGCGCACGGAATTCCCGCGTGGCGAACGTCGGCTCGGGCAGCGCCTTGCGGTCCAGTTTGCCGCTGGAATTCAACGGGAAGGCGTCCAGCAGCACGATCGCGGCCGGAACCATGTAGGCGGGCAGCTTGTCGCTGAGCGCCGCGAGCACATCGCCCTGCTCGATCCGCTGTCCGGGCGCGGGGACGACGTAGGCGACCAACTGGTCGCCCAGCGCCGAGTGCGCCACCCTCGCCACCGCCTGACTCACCGCCGACTGCGCCGCCAGCGCGGCCTCGATCTCCCCCAACTCGATGCGCTGGCCACGGAACTTGACCTGAAAATCGGTCCGACCCAGGTAATCGAGTACCGCCTCGTCGGCATACCTGCGCCACACCACCACATCACCGGTGCGGTACATCCGCTCCCCCGAGCCGAACGGATTCGCCACGAACCGATCCGCGGTCAGATCCGGTCGTCGCACATATCCCCGCGCCAGCTGATCACCGGCGAGATAGAGCTCGCCAGCAACACCCACCGGCACCGGAAGCAGACGTGCGTCCAGCACATATACCCGAGTGTTCCACTGCGGCAGGCCGATCGGCACAGACCGTTCCGTGACGGCGGCCGACGCGGGCCAGTACGTCACCGACACCGCGGCCTCGGTCGGACCGTAGAGGTTGTGCACGTTCGCGTTCGACACCGCGCGCAGCGCCGCGACGGTTTCCGGCGCGAGCGCCTCACCGATCACGAAGATGTCCTGCAGACTCGGGCACGAGCCGGGCGCGGTGTGCGCGGCGAACATCGACAGCATCGACGGCACGAAGTCCGTCACCGTCACCTGCTGCGTGGCGATGGTTTCCGCGAGATAGGCCGGATCCCGATGTCCGTCGTTGGTCGCGACGACCAGCCGCGCACCGGTACGAAGCGGCAGGAAATAGCCCCACAACGATACGTCGAACGTCGTCGCGGTCTTCTGCAGGTACACATCGCCGGGACCGAGCGGGTACGCCGCGAGCATCCAAGTGATCTGGTTGTGAATCGCCGCATGCGACATCGCCACGCCCTTGGGCCGGCCGGTCGACCCCGACGTGAACAGGACGTACGCCGGATGCTGCGGCCGGACCGGACGCAACAGTTCCTCGGCTCGTACCGGAGTGTCGTCGACCGTGTCGAGGTCGATCGCGTCCAGCAGCAACACCGCGGTGTCCGGAGGCACCTCGACCGCGTCGGCCGCCGTGGTGAGCACACACGCGGGCTGAGCCGTTCGCAGGATGTGCGCGATGTGCTCGGCGGGATGATCCGGATCCAAGGGCACATACGCCGCACCCGCCGCCACGATCGCGTACATGCCGACCACCAGGTCCAGCGAACGCCGAACCGCGAGCCCCACCAACGACTCGGCGCCGATTCCCTGCGAAATCAACAGTCGCGCAAGCTGATTCACTCGCGCGTCGAACTCACGGTAGGTCAGCTCGACACCCTCGAACACCACCGCGACCGTGTCCGGGAACGCCTCCACCGCACCCCGATAGCCGTCGAGCAACAACTCGGCGGCGACCGCCTGCCGGGTGTTGTTCCATCCGAGCAGAAGATGCTCTCGCTCGACCGGATCCAACAGATCGATCCCACCGATGGCCCGATCCGGCTGCCCGACGACGCCGACGAGCAACCGCTGTAGCCGCCAGGCGAACTCGGCGATCGTGGCCTCGTCGAACAGGTCGGTGGCATAGGTGAACATCGCCGAGAAGCCGGCGGCGACGTCACCACTGTTGGGCAGCACGGTCAGTTGCAGATCGAACTCGGCGAGTGCACCGTCCATCGCCACCGCCTGTGCCGACAGCCCCGGCAGCCGCACCTGCGGCGTGGCCATGTTCTGGAAGAACAGCGCCACTTGGAACAGCGGATGGTGCGCCTGGGTACGCACCGGGTCCAGTGCTTCGACCAATCGTTCGAACGGCAGTTCGGCATGCGAAAACGCAGCCAGATCGGTTTCTTTCGTCACGGCGAGCAGCGCGCGGAACGACGCGCCTCGGTCGATCCGAGTGCGCAGCACCAACGTGTTGACGAACATGCCGATCAGCCCGTCGAGTTCCCGCTCGCCGCGACCCGCGACGGGGGTGCCGATGATGATGTCGTCGGTCCCGGTGAGCCGGGCGAGCAGGGCCGCGAACGCGCTGTGCATCGCCATGAACTCCGACGCGCCGGTGTGCTGCGCGAGTTCGGCAAGTGCGCGATGCACCGAGGCATCCACTTCGAAGGTGTAGTGCGCGCCGCGCCCGGAGGCGACGGCGGGACGCGGCCGGTCCGCGGGTAGGTCGATCCGATCCGGGATGCCCGCCAGGGCACGGCGCCAATACGCGATCTGGGCCGCCGCCACCGAGTCCGGGTCGTTCTCGTCGCCGAGTACCGCGCGCTGCCACAGCGTGTAGTCCGCGTACTGCACCGGCAGCGCAGCCCATGACGGCCGCGCCCCGTTGCGCCGGGACAGAAACGCGGTGAGCAGGTCCCGAAGCAACGGCGCGACGGAGGCGCCATCAGCGGCGATATGGTGCACCACCAGCACGATCGCGTGTTCGTCGGGGCCGAGTTCGGCCAGCACGAGACGCACCGGCACCTCGGCCGCGACATCGAACCCGGTCAGCGCGAATCCGTGCAGCCAGTCCAGGAATTCGTGCTCGGCGATCGGCTTCGGCGCAAGATCCGGGACCACCTGGGCAGCCGGCAGAATCACCTGGTACCCGGTGCCGTCCACCGCCGGATAGACCGTGCGCAACGTCTCATGGCGCTCGACCACATCCCCGACCGCCGCCTGCAGCGCCCCCACATCCAAGGCACCCGACAACCGAATGGCAAAGGGAATATTGCCGGCGGCGGAACCGGGATCGAACTGATTCAGGAACCACATCCGCTGCTGCGCCAACGACAACGGCACCTGCTCCGGCCGCTCCACCGCCACCAACGCGCGGCGGTCCCCCGCCCCCCGCAGCGGTTCCAGCCGCTCGGCGAGCCGGGCGACGGTGGGGTCCTCGAAAATCAGGCGAGCGGGCACCCGCGCCGAGATGGCGGCGCCGAGCCGAGCCGCGACCTGGGTGGCGATCAGCGAGTTGCCGCCGAGCTCGAAGAAGTCGTCGTCCGCGCCGACCGGCGCGCCCGGCCCCAACACCGCGGCGAACACCTCGCCGACCAGCTCTTCCAACGGTCCGACCGGTGCCCGAAATGCTTTGGTCTGCAAGCGCGGTGTGGGCAATGCCGCGCGGTCCAGCTTGCCCACCGCGGTCAGCGGGATGGTGTCGAGCACCATGACGACAGTCGGCACCATATGCGCGGGCAGGCCATGCTCGGCGACCGCGGCCAGTTCGGCTGCGTCCGCGACCATTCCGGGCGCGGCGTGTACGTAGGTCACCAAAATTGTCGCGCCGTTGTCCAAGCGGTGTCCCACGGTGACCGCGAAGTCGACACTCTCGTGCGCGGCGAGTACCGCGTCGATCTCACCCAGCTCGATTCGGAAGCCACGGATCTTCACTTGGAAGTCGTTACGGCCCACATACTCCAACTCGCCGTCGGCGGTCCAGCGCACCAAGTCGCCGGTGCGGTAGAGGCGCGAACCGTTCGCGTCGAACAGGTTGGCCACGAAGCGGGCGGCGGTCAGCCCGCGCCGTTCGTGGTAACCACGGGCCAGCTGCGCCCCGGTAAGGTACAGCTCGCCGACCACGCCGATCGGCACGGGCACCAGTCGTTCGTCCAGCACGTACTCGGTGATGGCGCGGATCGGGGCGCCGATGGTCACCGGGGTGCCGGGCAACAGCGGCGCGCTGATGTTCGTCATGATCGTGGTCTCGGTCGGCCCATAACCATTGAAGAACTCGCGGGTCCGCCCGTCCGCGACCGGTACTGCCCAGCGCCGCACCAACTCCGACGGGCACGCCTCACCACCGACGACAACCACAAGCAGATCGTCGAGGCCCCCCGGATCCACCGATGCCAGCGCGGCGGGCGTGACGAACGCGTGCGTCACACCCTCCCGTCGCACCAGGGAAGCGAGTTCCTCGCCGCCGAACACCGTCGGGGAGGCGATCACCATCGTGGCCGCGCCGCCGAGCGCGAGCAGCAGTTCCAGCACCGACGCGTCGAACGACGGCGACGCGAAGTGCAGTGTGCGTGACGCCGTGGTCACCCGGTATCGGTTGTGCTGTTCCGCGCAGAAGCTCGCCAACCCGGACTGGGTCACCACCACGCCCTTCGGCGTGCCCGTGGAGCCCGAGGTGTAGAGCACGTACGCGGGATGTTCGGCTCGGATCGGACGCACTCGGTCGGTGTAGGTGACCGGGTCGGCCGGGAATTCCTCCAGCAGCCGCGCACACTCGACAGTATCGATCGAGAGCCATTCGACCCGATCCGGCAGATCCGCGCTGACCTCGTCGATGACGAGCCCGAAGACCGCGCCGGAGTCGGCGATCATGTGCTCGACCCGATCGGCCGGGTAGTTCGGGTCGACCGGGACGAACGCGGCCCCGGTCTTGGCCACCGCCCAGACCGCGACCACGGAGTCGATCGAACGCGGAATCGCGACCGCGACCAAGTCCTCGGGTCCGATTCCGCGTCCGATCATCAGCCTGGCCAAGCGCGAGGACCACTCGTCCAACTCGGCATAGCTCACCCTGGCGGATGTGGTGGTCGCGTCGGCGAATACCAGGGCGGTGCCACTCGGGTTGATCTCGACGGCGGTGGACATCAACTGCGGAAGTGTGGTGACACGCGGGCGCCGGGTCCGGGTCGGGCGCACGCGGGCCGACCGGGTCATGTGCGCACCGCTTTCGCAGTCTCGTCACATCGCTGCCCGACCGCCCGAACCATCGAGATGCCTCGCCCTGTCTGTTGTCGTCACCTGCACATCACACTGCGCCCCGCCCATGATCATCGAACGCGCACCAGCCGATCGTTACCGAATCGGCCGCGCACGCCGAAGACGACCGACCCGCGGATTTCGGGCGAGTACGGCTGTGTGTGACGAGTGCCGGGGACGATTATGACCTGTCGACGCCTGATTCGGGTCGCGACGTCAGCAGTCGTCGAACCGAGCGCATCGATGGACCACCGTTGTCCGCCCCGACCGATCGCAGTGAGTTACCGCGCGCGGCGCGCGGCGAGCGCGGCATCTCGATCGACTCGGGAAGTCGCCCGAACCATTCAGACCGCCGGTGGCGCCTCCCGCGGCGGTTCGAGCAGACCCGCGAGTTGTGGACCGATCTCGGCGAGAGCCTCGGGGGAAGCCATCTGTTGATGGTTCGCCTCGATCGGCCGATCGACGATATCGCCCGCTACGTAAGGCCGCCAGCGGGTCGCTGCCGCCCGGAGATCCGCTGCGGTCTGCCCGGGGCCGCCGATGCCTGCGCTGAAGTACTCGAGTGTGCCGTGGTACACCTCGGGGCGGTATTCGGCGATCAGTTCGACCGATCGCACCGCACTGCGATAGATCCCGCGCAGTCGCTCCTTGGTCAGCACGGCCAACTCGGGCGGAATCGACGCGTGCAACGAGTTCAGCGCCTCGTCACCGAGTTCATGGAGGTCACCGTCTTCGGAGATCGCGTCCGCGCCGATCCCGATCTCGGCCAAACCCTGGCGGATCGCCCCGCGGAAATCGGAGACATCCACATCCGGGTAGCTGTCCAACATGGCCAGCAACGCTACCTGTTCGCCGACCGCTTGCAGCTCGGTCGCCACCGCATGGGCCACGACCCCGCCCAACGACCAGCCGAGCAACCGGTATGGTCCGGCAGGCTGCACCGCCCGAATCTCGGCGACGTAGCGACGGGCCATCTCGGTGAGCGATTCGGGCAAATAGCCTTCCTCCGACAAGGCAGGTGACTGGATGCCGAGAATGGGCTGCTCGGGCGGCAGGAACTGGGCCAGACCCACATAGCTCCACGACAATCCGTACATCGGATGCAAGCAGAACAGCGGATCCGCTGTCCCTTCGGCCCGGATCGGCAGCAGCACCCCGAGCCCGTCGTCGGAACCGGGGCCGAAATCGTAGCCCTGCGCCAGCGCCGTCTCGATCCGTCGGCTCAGGCCCGCCACGGTGGAATCGGTGAAGAACCACTGCACTCGGACCTCGGCGCCGGTCACGCGGCGCAATCGGCTGACCGCCTGCGTCGCGATGAGGGAATTACCGCCGAGACCGAAGAAGTCGTCGTCAAGACCTACCTCCGCGACGCCGAGTACCTCGCCGAATACCCCGGCCACACGCTGTTCCAGCGCGGTGGCCGGTGCCCGGAACCGTGCCTGCTCGAGCACGGGCTTCGGTAGCGACGCGCGGTCGAGTTTGCCGTTCGCCGTCAAGGGAAGCGCACTCAGTTCGATGATCGTGGCGGGCACCATGTACGACGGCAACTGCGCCGCGAGCACCGCGCCGAGCTGCTGGGTATCGGTTTCGCCGTGCGTGACGACGTAGGCGACGAGGCGATCCCCCGCGCTCGGATCCGTATGGGCGACAACCACGGCGGCTGTGACTTCGTCTTGGCGCAGTAGCGCGGCCTCGATCTCACCGAGTTCGATTCGGAATCCACGAATCTTCACCTGGAAGTCCGTGCGGCCTCGGTATTCCAGAACACCGTGTTCGGGTTGTTCGGTGACACGGGTGTGCGCGCCGCGAACGACCTGCCACGCCACCAGGTCACCGGTTCGATACATCCGGGTGCCGTGCCCGAACGGGTTGGCCACGAAACGATCCGCCGACAGATCCGGCCGACCGAAATACCCGCGCGCCAACTGGGCCCCGGCCAGATACAACTCGCCGGAGACGCCGGCCGGCACCGGCCGCAATCGTGCGTCCAAGACGAACACCTGGCTGTTCCACTCCGGCGCACCGATCGGTACCGAAACCACATCGGTCCCGGTCACTCGATGACTCGTGATGGACACCGCGGCCTCGGTGGGACCGTACAGGTTGTACAGTGCCACCTCCGGATTCGCGGACCGGAAACGCTGTGCCGTCGCGGCGGGCAACGCCTCACCGATGGCAAGCACTTGCCGCAAGGACGCTGGCAAGCGCGAGTCCGAGTCGATGAGTAATGCGTCGAGCATCGCGGGCACTGTGTGCAGGGTGGTCACCTCGGTGTTGCGGAGGAGGCTGTTCAGGTACGACGGATCACGATGCCCCTCCGGCGTCGCGATCACCAGTCGTCCGCCGGATACCGCGGCGGACCAGAACTCCCACACCGACAGGTCGAACGTCGCCGCCGTCTTCAACAACACCGCGTCGTCGGATCCCAACCCGAACTCGGCCCGCTTCCACAGCAACTGGTTGACGATCGCACCGTGCGAGAGGGCGACACCCTTCGGGCGGCCGGTCGAGCCCGAGGTGAAAATCACGTACGCCGTGTTGGCCGCTGTGAGTTCGCCACGACGTTCGGTGGCGCCGATCGGCTCGTCGCCGTACTCGGACAGATCGAGGTCGTCGATACATACCACCTCGGGCGCCGAACCCCGTCGATCCCGGATGACAGGCGCCGCGTCCACGACATCGGCGTGCGCGCCCTCGACCACGGCGTCGGCGTCGGCGGTGTCGAATCCGTCGCGGCTCGTGGTCAGCACGCAAGCCGGGGCGCTACCGGCGAGGATGTACTCGGTGCGGTCCATCGGATGATTCGGATCGATCGGCACATACGCGCCACCGGCCTTGACGACCGCGTACATGGCGACAACAAGATCGACCGAGCGGCCGATAGCCAGCGCGACCCGCGATTCCGGGCCGATACCTCGCGAAATCAGGTACCTGGCAAGACGGTTGACCCGCCGGTCGAGTTCGGCGTAGGTCAGGGTCAGCGTGGCCACGCCACCCCCCGACTCATCGGCGGCGACCGCGATGGCATCCGGCGTGGCCGCCACCGATGCCTCGAGTAGCGTCACCAAGGTCGCCGACTCCGGCACGGGGTGATCGGTGGCGTTGGGAGCCGACACCAACGCGGTCAGTTCGGTCTCGGCCAGCCACGGCAGGTCGCCGACCGGCACCAGGGAATCCGCCACGACGGCGCGGATGATCCGCGACAGTCGATCGATGAAGTCCTGTGCCGTTTCCCGATCGAACATGTCCGTGGCGTAGGTCATGAAACCACCTATGCCCGCAGGGTTTCCATCCTCGTCGTAGCCGTCGGCCACAATCAGATGCAGGTCGAACTGCGAGAGTTGCGTGTCGATGCCGAACGACTCGACCGAAAGACCCGACAGTTCCAGGGTGGCTCTGGCCAAGTTCTGGAACGACAGGCCCACCTGGAACAGCGGGTGCCGTGCGGTCGAGCGAACCGGGTTCAGCACCTCCACGAGTCGTTCGAACGGAACGTCGGCATTCGCGAAGGCCCGGACGTCCGTCTCGCGCTGGCGGGCAAGCAGATCCGCGAACGACAGCATGGAATCGACCCGACTCCGCAAGACCAGCGTGTTGACGAACATGCCGATCAGCTCGTCCAGGACGGCCTCGCCGCGCCCTGCGATCGGGGTGCCGATCGCGATGTCCTCGGTGCCCGACAGCCGGGACAACAGCACAGCGAACGCGGTGTGCACCACCATGAACAAGGTGGCGCCCTCGGCCCGCGCCAGCTCGATCAACGCTCGGTGGGTGTCCGCGTCGATGTGCACGTCGACCTTGCCACCGGCGAACGACTGGACCGGCGGGCGCGGTCGATCCGACGGCAGTTCCAGCTGATCCGGCAACCCCGCCAACGCCGCCCGCCAGTAAGCGACCTGCTCGGCCGCGAGCGAACCCGTGTCATCCTCACTGCCGAGCAGTTCACGTTGCCAGACACTGAAATCGGCGTACTGCACCGGCAACGGCGCCCAGTTCGGCGCGGCGCCGGTCGAGCGCGCCGCGTAGGCCGTCATCAGATCACGCGTCAGCGGACCGACCGACCATCCGTCGGCACTGATGTGGTGTACGGCCATGGCCAACACATAGGCGCGTTCGGCTCCGGCGGCATCGATCTCGAAGAGCGCGACGCGCAACGGCACCTCGGTGGTGACGTCGAAGATGGTCGAGACCAATTCGACCACGGCGGACTCGATCTCGGCCGCGCCGACCGTCCGCACAACCAGGTCCGGAATCGCCTGCGCCGGCGGCAGAATGACCTGCGCCGGGCCATGGTCGGTCTGCGGATAGACGGTGCGCAGGATCTCGTGCCTGCCGACGACGTCACCGATGGCGGCGCGCAGTGCGGACACATCGAGGTCACCGGCCAGGCGGACCGCGACCGGCACGTTGTAGGCCGCCGATTCGGTGTCGAATTGGTTGAGGAACCACATGCGCTGCTGCGCGAGCGACAGCGGGATCTGTTCTACCACCGCATCGGGGTGCGCCGCCGATGGTCGGGGCCGTGCCACCAGCGCACGGCGCTGCTCACCGGCACCTGCCTGTTGTTCGACCTTCACCGCCAGCCCGGCCACCGTGGCGGCCTCGAACAACAACCGCACCGGCACCCGCGCGTCCAGCGCCGCACCCAACCGTGCCGCCACCTGCGTCGCCAGCAGCGAGTTGCCGCCGAGCGCGAAGAAATCGTCGTCGCGGCCGAGGTAGCGGGCGCCGTTGCGATCCTCGAGCCCGAGCACCTCGGCGAAGATGTCGGCGACGATCTGTTCGATCGGCGTGGTGGGCGCCCGGAAGACCGCTTTCTCGAAAACCGGCTCGGGCAGGGCTTTTCGATCGAGCTTGCCGACCGGGGTCAGCGGAATCTCGTCCAGTACCACGATCGCGGCCGGCACCATGTGCGGCGGCAGGATCCGCGCGGCATGGTCGGTGAGTTCTGCGGCATCGATGGACCGGCCCTGTGCGGCGAGCACATACGCCACCAGCGTTTTTCCACCGGCCGTGTCGCGGCCGAGGGTGACCGCGAACTCGACGTTCTCGTGCCTGCCGAGCACAGCGTCGATCTCGCCCAGTTCGATGCGGAATCCGCGGATCTTCACTTGGAAGTCGGAGCGGCCGACGTAGTCCAGTTCCCAATCCCCCAGCACCGAGCCGGAATCGCTTACCGTGTCGCCAGGTTCGGCGTGCCACCGCACCACGTCACCGGTCCGGTACATCCGAGTTCCCGGCGCACCCCACGGGTTCGCGACGAAACGTTCGGCGGTCAGACCCATGCGATGCTGGTAACCGCGGGCAAGCGCGCCACCGGCCAGATACAGTTCGCCCGCGACGCCGGGCGGAACCGGATTGAGTCGGGTATCCAGCACCAGCGCCGACATGCCGTGCACCGGCTTGCCGATGGTGATGTGCCGCCCCGCGGTCAAGGAGGCGTACGACGCGATGATCGTCGCCTCGGTCGGTCCGTACCCGTTGACGTATCGCCGTCCTGGCTGCCATTTGGCCAGCAGTTCGGGAGTCGTCGCATCGCCCGCGACCGACACGACTTCGAAATCGTCCAGACCGTCCGGCGCGACCGTCCCGAGCATCGCCGGCGTGATGACCGCATGCGTCACCGCTTCGGCCTGTAGCAGCTCGCCAAGATCCGAGCCGCCCAGCACAGCCGGCGGCACGACCACCAACGTCGCGCCGTTATAGAACGCGCACAACCATTCCAGTACCGACACGTCGAAGCTCGGCGAGCAGACATGCAGGAACCGGTGTTGTGCCTGGATGCCGTACAGCTCGGTCGCGTACTCGACCAAGCTGGCCAGCCCGGCGTGGGTGACGGTGACGCCCTTCGGCATACCCGTCGATCCCGACGTATAGATCACATACGCCGGATGCCGCATCGTCAGCGGCCTGCGCCGGTCCGCGTCGGTGACCGGCGTGGTGGCCTGGTCGGCCAACAAATCTTCGGTGGCGGGATCGTCGAGCACCAGCCACGCGACCTCGTCGGGCAACTGGTCGACGTACTCGGCGCCGGTGATCCCGATGACCGTCTTCGAGTCGGTCACCATGTGCCGCAACCGATCCGCCGGATATGCCGGGTCGATCGGGACGTACGCACCACCGGCCTTGGCCACCGCCCATACCGCGGCAACCATCTCATACGACCTCGAGAAGGACAGCGCGACCAGCTTTTCCGGGCCGACGCCACGGTCGATCAGCACCCGCGCCAACCTCGACGAGTACTCGTCGAGCTTGCGGTAGGTGATCGATCGGCCTCGATCGCGCACCGCGATGTGCCCCGGACTCGACTGCGCACCGCGGGTCAGCAGATCCGGAAGCAGTCCGGCCGACAACACCTCGTCACTGTGTACGCGGGTCAACGATGCATGTTCGGCGTCGGCCAACAGCGGCAGATCACCGACCGGACGGTGCGGTGCGGCGGCGATCGCAGCCAGGAGCCGGGTGAACCGCTCGGCCAGCAATCGCACCGTGGCTTCGTCGAAAAGATCACGGGCAAAAGAGAATTCGGCGAACATGCCCGCACCGCCGGCATTGTCGCCCGCCTCCCGGACGGTCAAGAACAGATCGAACTTCGCGGTCTCGACATCGAAATCGACCGCTTCGACCCGTAATCCGGGCAGCTCGAAGCCGGCCTGCGGGAGGTTCTCGAACGACAGCGCCACCTGGAACAGTGGATGCCGCGCGGTCGATCGCTCCGGGTTGAGGATTTCCACCAGCCGCTCGAACGGGATATCGGCGTGCCCGAAAGCCCGCAGGTCGGCGTCCTTGGTCCGCGCGAGCAACGCACTGAAGTCATCCGCACCCCGCACCTGCGTGCGCAACACCAGGGTGTTGACGAACATGCCGATGACATCGTCGAGTTCGGCCTCACCTCGACCGGCGACTGGCGTCCCGATGGCAATATCGCCGGTACCGGACATCCGGGCCAGAAACAGCGCCAGCGCGGCGTGCACGACCATGAACATGGTCGCGTTCTGCTCGCGAGCCAGTCGAACCAAGCCCGCGTGCACCGGCGAGTCGATCACGAAATCGATCTTGCCGCCGGCGAACGACTGCGCCACCGGGCGCGGCCGGTCGGCGGGCAGGTTGAGTTCGTCCGGGAGGCCGGCCAACGTGGCATGCCAGTAGTCCGCCTGCTCGGTGATCAGGCTCCGCGGATCGGCCTCCGAGCCGAGTACCTCGCGCTGCCAGACGCTGAAATCGGCGTATTGCACCGGCAACGGCGCCCACGCCGGCGCCGCACCGCCGCTGCGTGCGACGTAGGCCAGCATCAGATCACGAACGAGCGGCCGCATCGACCAGCCGTCCGCGCTGATGTGGTGAGCCACGAAAACCAAGACGTATTCCGATCCGCCGAGTTGGAACAGATCGGTGCGGAACGGAACTTCCACCGTGACGTCGAAACCGGCGGCGACGGCCCGCTGCACTTCCGTGCCGACGCGGTCCAACTCCAGCGACACAGGTGTCAGATCGACCGGCACCTCGCGTGGTTGCAGAATCCGTTGCACCGGTCCATCGGGCGTCTGCGGGTAGATGGTGCGCAGGATCTCGTGCCGCGCGACCATATCCGTGACAGCCGACTGCAACGCGGCGACGTCCAGTTCACCGGTCAATCGAATCGCAACGGGAATGTTGTTGACGGCGGAGGCGGTGTCGAATTGGTTGAGGAACCACATGCGCTGCTGCGCCAACGACAACGGAATTCGCTCCGGACGCGGACCCGCCACCAAGGCGCGACGCCCACCGGCCCCCGCATGCTGCTCCACCTTGACCGCAAGCCCCGCGACCGTCGACGCCTCGAACAACACCCGCACCGGAACACGCGCGTCCAAGGCAGCACCGATCCGCGCCGCGACCTGCGTCGCCAACAGCGAATTACCGCCGAGCGCGAAGAAATCATCATCCGCGCCCACCCGCTCGACACCGAGTACCTCGGCGAATACACCAGCGACGATCTCCTCGACCGGTGTCGACAGGGCACGGAACGCCCGAACCTCGAATTCCGGCTCCGGCAGCGCCTTCCGATCCACCTTGCCGTTGACATTGAGCGGCAACGCATCCAGAACCACGAAAGCCGACGGCACCATATAGGACGGCAGCCCGGCGCCCAGCTCGGACTTGACCTCCCCCACATCCACACCCGCGTCGACATCGGCAGCAACCAGGTACGCGACCAGCCGGTCACCGGTCCTCGGATCCGACTGTGCCACCACCACCGACTGCGCGATCCCGGGTAGCGCCAGCAACGCGGCCTCGATCTCACCCAACTCGATACGGAAACCCCGAATCTTCACCTGGAAGTCCGTGCGGCCTCGATACTCGAGTTCACCAACGCCATTCCAGGCCACCAGGTCACCCGTGCGATACATCCGGGTGCCGAACTGGAATGGATTGGCCACGAAACGATCCGCGGTCAGATCCGAACGACCGACATAGCCGCGCGCCAACTGCGCACCCGCGAGGTACAGCTCACCGGAAACGCCCTCCGGCACCGGCCGCAACCGTCCATCGAGGACGTAGACCTGGCTGTTCCATTCGGGCGCGCCGATCGACACCGACGCCGCATCACGCGGCGTGACACGGTGGCTGGTAATCGACACCGCCGCCTCGGTCGGGCCGTAGAGGTTGAACAGTTCGGTGCGCGAGTGCGCACGCAGCAACCGTTGCGCCAGCCCGCCCGGCAAAGCCTCGCCGATCGCGAGCACCCGCCACAGCGAGTCCGGCATTCCGGCGGTCAATAGCGCGTCCACCATGGACGGCACCGCATGCAGTGTGGTGACCCACTCACGGGCCATCAATTCGTTCAGGTAGGCGGGATCCCGGTGACCGTCCGGTGCGGCAATCACCAGGCGACCACCACACACCGCCGCCGACCAGAACTCCCATACCGACAGATCGAACGTCGCGGCCGTCTTCAACAACACCGCATCCGCGGCATCGAGACCGAACTCGACATGCTTCCACCGCAATTGGTTGGCGATCGCACCATGCGACACCGCGACACCCTTCGGGCGACCCGTCGAACCCGACGTGAAAATCACGTACGCCGTGTTCTGTGACCGCAACGGCGCCACACGATCGACATCGGTGACCACGGTGGCAGCCACCGCCGCCAAGTCGAGCTCGTCGATCCGCACCACCGGCGCGACATCCGTACCGAACCCGGCATCGGTGTTGGTCAGCACGCACACCGGCGCCGCGGTCTCGAGAATGTAAGCGGTCCGCTCGGCAGCCTGATCCGGATCGATCGGAACATACGCACCACCGGACTTCGCCACCGCGTACATGGCGACCACCAGATCCACCGACCGGCGAAGCGCGAGCGCCACCCGCGACTCCGGACCGACGCCCAACGAAATCAAATGTCGTGCGAGACGATTCACTCGCTCATCGAGTGCGCCGTAGGTCAGCTCTACCCGCCCGGCATCCGTCGGATCGTTCCAGACCAGCGCGACGGCCTTCGGGTCCGCGGCGACGGTGGCATCCAGCAGCGAAACCAATGTCGCCGACGACTCCACAGCGGCATCGGTCGCATTACGCCCGACGAGCAACTCCGCCCGCTCGACGGCGTCGAGCAATTCGATATCGCCCACCGCGATATCCGGCGTCGCAACGATCGCCCCGAGCAAACGAACGAACCGATCGACGAAGTTCGCTACCGTGCCCCGGTCGAACAGGTCGGTCGCGTAGGTGAAAATCCCACTGATGCCGCGGGGTTCGCCCGCATCACCATAGTGGTCGGTCGCGATCAGATGCAGGTCGAACTGTGACAGCGCGGTATCGATATCGAACCCGGCGACCGTGATGCCCGGCAACGCCAAACTCGTCCGTGCCAAGTTCTGGAAGGACAGTCCGACCTGGAACAAGGGGTGCCGTGCCGTAGACCGCACCGGGTTGAGTACCTCCACGAGCCGCTCGAACGGCACATCGGCATTCGCGAAGGCCGCCACGTCCCGTTCGCGCTGCCGGGCAAGCAGCTCGGTGAACGCCACGTGTCCGTCCACCCGCGTCCGGAACACCAGCGTGTTGACGAACATGCCGATCAGGTCGTCCAACACCGCCTCACCACGACCCGCCATCGGTGTCCCGATCGCGATGTCGTCGGCGCCGGACAACCGAGACAACAGCACGGCGAGCGCGGTGTGCACGACCATGAACAGCGTCGCACCCTCCGAGCGCGCCACCTCGAGCAACGCCCGATGGGTGGTCGCGTCGATCCGCATCTCCACCTTCCCGCCGGCGAAGGATTGCACCGCGGGACGCGCCCGATCCGACGGCAGATCCAATTGATCCGGCAACTCCGCCAATGCGGTTCGCCAATATCCGATCTGCTTGGCGGCCAACGACTCCGGGTCGTCCTCGCTGCCCAGCAGTTCACGCTGCCACATGCTGTAATCCGCGTACTGCACCGGCAACGGCGCCCAATTCGGCGCATCGCCCGCCGAACGAGCCGCATATGCCGCCATCAGATCCCGGGTCAAAGGGCCGACCGACGAGGCATCACAGGAAATGTGATGCACCACCATCGCCAGTACGTATTCGGCCGCCGCAGCGGCGCCGACGGAGTCCGCGACCAGCGTCGACGGCTCGGTCCCGGATTCCACGGATCGCGCCGGCGCGCCGGAAGCCGCGGTACCGTCGGCGATCCGGAACAAGGCTGCCCGTACCGGCACCTCGCTGGTCACATCGAAGATCGTCGACGTCAACGCCACCACGGCGGATTCGATATCCGCCGGCGTCACGACCTGCACGTCCAAGCGCGGCGCCGCCTGCCCCGGCGGCAGGACGACCTGCACCGGACCACCGTCGGTGTGCGGGTAGACGGTCCGCAGAATCTCGTGCCGGACCACGACATCCGACACGGCCTGCCGCAGCGCGGCGATGTCGAGTGCCCCGGTCAGCCGTACCGCGATCGGCACGTTGTAGGCCGCCGACTGGGTGTCGAATCGGTTGAGGAACCACATCCGCTGCTGCGCGAGAGACAACGGAATGCGCTCCGGGCGCGGACCCGCCACCAGCTCCCGGCGTCCGCCCGTTCCCGCGTGCTGCTCCACCCGTTGCGCCAGCCCCGCGACCGTGGACACCTCGAACAGTGTCCGCACCGGCACCTTCGCGTCCAACGCTCTACCGACGCGCGCCGCGACCTGGGTCGCCAGCAACGAATTGCCACCGAGCGCGAAGAAGTCGTCGTCGGCGCCGACGCGGTCGGCGCCGAGCACCTCCGCGAAGACGTCGGCGACGATCTCCTCGATCGGCGTCGACGGCGCACGGAACACCTTCGCCTCGAACTCCGGATCCGGCAACGCCTTTCGATCCAGTTTGCCATTGGCATTGAGCGGCAACGCATCCAGAACCACAAAGGCGTCCGGCACCATGTAGGACGGCAAACCGGTACTGAGCGCCGATTTGACTCGCGCGACGTCGACCGTTGTGTCGGCAGGCACCAGGTAGGCGACCAACCGATCACCGGTGTGCGGACTCGACTTGACGAGCACCGCGGTCTGAGCCACCTCCGACAGGGTCCGCAGCGCCGCCTCGACCTCGCCGAGTTCGATCCGGAAGCCGCGAATCTTCACCTGGAAGTCGGTACGGCCCCGATACTCCAACTCACCGTGACGATTCCATGCCACGAGGTCACCAGTCCGATACAGGCGCCTACCCGGCTCGAACGGATCGGCAACAAACCGATCCGCCGTCAAGTCGGCACGGTTCAGATAGCCGCGCGCCAACTGGGTACCGGCCAAATACAGTTCACCGGCTACGCCGACGGGCACCGGATGCAACCGGGCGTCCAGCACGTATACCCGGCTGTTCCATGCTGGAGCGCCGATCGGCACCGACGCCCGATCGGCCTCGCTCACCGGATGACTGGTGACGGACACCGCCGCCTCGGTCGGCCCATACAGATTGAACAGCGCGGCCTTCGGATTCGCGATCTGGAAGCGCTTCGCCGTCTCGGCGGGCAATGCCTCGCCGATCGCCAGCACCCGCCGCAGCGCGGAGGGCGGGGTGTCATTGTCCACGCCGGCGATCAACGCCTCGAGCATGGACGGCACCGCATGCAGTGTGGTCACCGATTCGCGGGCCATCAGCTCATTCAGGTACGCCGGATCACGATGCCCGTCGGGCGCCGCGATCACCAGCCGTCCCCGGCATACCACCGCCGACCAGAATTCCCACACCGACAGGTCGAACGTCGCCGCCGTCTTCAACAGCACCGCGTCGTCGTCCTCGAGACCGAACTCGAACGACTTCCACAGCAACTGGTTCACAATCGCGCCATGGGACACCGACACGCCCTTGGGACGACCGGTCGATCCCGACGTGAAGATCACATACGCCGTGTTCGCCGGCCGCAGCGGCGCCAACCGCTCGGCATCGGTGATCGCGGAACCGGAATGTTCGGTGGCCTCGGACCCGTCCACTCGCAGCACCGGCGCCGCGACGGATGCGAAGTCCGTCCGGGCGTCGGTCAGCAGACAGACCGGTGCCGCTGTCTCGAGGATGTAGGCCGTCCGCTCGGCGGGCTGATCCGGGTCCACCGGCACATAGGCGCCACCGGCCCGCGCCACCGCGTACATGGCCACGACCAGGTCTACCGACCGGCGCAACGCCAGCGCCACCCGTGATTCCGGGCCGACGCCTTCCGCGATCAGGTAGCGGGCCAGCCGGTTGACCCGATCGTCCAGCTGCGCGTAGGTCAGTTCTCGACGACCGTCGACCGTGTTCGGCTGGTCGGCCACCAGCGCGATCGCGTCCGGTGTCGCAGCGACGGCGGCATCCAACAATGTCACCAGCGTGGCGCTGCCGAGCAGCGCGGCAGGCTCGATCACGCGGTCGGTCGCGTTCCATTGCGACACCACTTCGAACCGCTGCACGGCATCGAGGATCTCGATGTCCCCAACCGGTATTGCCGCATCCGCCACCACCGCGGCCAGAATGCGCGAGAGCTGCTCGGCGAAACCCTGCACCGTGCCCGCGTCGAAAAGGTCCGTGGCGTAGGTGAAGTAGCCACCGATCCCCGCCGCGGCACCGGCCTCGTCGTAGGTGTCGGTCACGATCAGATGGAGATCGAACTGCGACACATTCAGATCCGCCTCAACCCCGGCAATCGCCAAGTCGGGCAACTCCAGCGTGGTCCGCGCCACATTCTGGAACGACAGACCCACCTGGAACAGCGGGTGGTGGGCGGTGGAGCGCCGCGGATTGAGCACCTCCACCAGCCGCTCGAACGGGATATCCGCATGCGCGAACGCCTGCAAATCGGTTTCCCGTTGCCGCGTCAACACATCGGTGAACGACTCACCACCCGACAACCGCGTGCGGAACACCACGGTATTGACGAACATCCCGATCAGGTCATCGAGTTCACGCTCCCCTCGACCCGCGACCGGTGTACCGACAGCGATATCGTCGGTACCGGACAATCGCGCGAGCAGCACCGCGAGCGCGGTGTGCACGACCATGAACAGGGTGGCCCCATTGGCGCGTGCCAGTCGCACGAGGCCGGCATGCGTGGTGGCATCCACCGACACTTCGACCCGAGCACCGGCCATCGATGCCACCGCCGGTCTGGGCCGGTCGGCGGGCAGTTCGAGCAGGTCGGGCAACTCGGCGAGGTGTTCGCGCCAGTACGCGATCTGTTGCGCGGCAATGGAGTCGGGATCGGATTCGGCGCCGAGTACGGCTCGCTGCCAGAGCGCATAGTCGGCGTACTGCACCGGCAGTGGCGTCCACGCCGGGACATGACCCGCGGTCCGCGCGGCATAGGCCACGGTCACATCGCGTACCAGCGGCCCCATCGACGAGGCGTCGGCCGCGATGTGATGGACCACGACAGCGAGCACGTACTCGGGTGGTGCGTCGACGGGGCCAGCGATCTGCCACACCCGGACCCGTACCGGCACCTCGGAGGTCACATCGAACGGCGTCGACGCCAGCGCGTACACCACCGCGGCGATCTTGGACTCGGTCACCCGTTGCGGCGTGACATGCAGTTCCACCTGTCCGGCCGACAGGACGACCTGCATGGGGCCATCCGTGCCTTCCGGGTACACGGTGCGCAGCACCTCGTGCCGTGCCACCACATCGCCGAGCGCCGCACCCAGTGCCGCGACATCGAGCGAGCCGGTGAGCCGAAGCGCGAACGGCAGGTTATACGCCGCCGACCCCAACGCCGCCGCAGCATCATCCTCGACCTGGTCGAACCGGTTGAGGAACCACATCCGCCGTTGTGCCAAGGACAACGGCAACCGCTCCGGCCGAACGAGACTGCCCAGTTCGACACCGCGACGGCCATGCGTCTGCGACTCGATCGCCGTCGCCAAATCCGTCACGGTCGGCGTCTCGAACAACGCCCGCACCGGAACCCGGGCGCCCACCGCGGCGCCCAAGCGCGCGACCACCTGCGTGGCGACGAGGGAATTGCCGCCGAGGGCGAAGAAATCATCATCGGCGCCGACGCGGACCAGTCCCAGCACGTCACCGAAGACTCCGGCTACGACCTCTTCCACCGGCGTCGCAGGGGCACGGAAGTCGCGGCTGACGAAGGCCGGATCCGGCAGTGCTCGACGATCGAGTTTTCCGCTCGAGTTCAACGGGAGAGCTTCCAGCGCGACGACCGTGGCCGGAACCATGTACGCCGGAAGAGTCGCACCGATCTTCGCCAGCAATTCCGCCGGCTCGATCGACTGCCCCGGAGCAGCAACCGCGTAGGCGACCAGCTGATCGCCCAGCGTCGACGGCGCGACCAGCGCCACCGCCTGACTCACCGAAGGCTGAGCCAGCAACGCTGTTTCGATCTCCCCCAGTTCGATCCGCTGTCCGCGAAATTTCACCTGGAAATCGGTGCGACCGAGATATTCGAGCCGGTGTGGCAGGTCTCCCGTCGCCGCACGCCACATCACCAGATCACCGGTCCGATACATCCGCCGACCGGGCTCGAACGGGTTGGCGACAAACCGATCCGCGGTCAGATCCGGGCGCCGCACGTACCCGCGGGCGAGTTGATCGCCCGCCAGATACAGCTCCCCCGCCACCCCGGCGGGCACCGGACGCAGCCGTGCGTCCAGGACGAAGACCTGGGTATTCCACTGCGGCTGCCCGATTGGCACCGACCGCTGATCCGCACCCCGAGCGGGCCAGTAGGTCACCGATACCGCGGCTTCGGTCGGTCCGTACAAGTTATGTACTCGAGCATCCGACACCGCGTGAATGGCAGCCACCGTCTCCGGCGGCAACGCCTCACCGATCACGAAGATATGCGCCAGACTCGCCACCGCGCCCACCGCGGTATGTGCGGCGAATACCGTCACCATCGATGGCACGAAATCGGTCACCGTCACCCGCTGTGCGGCGATGACGTCCGCGACATAGGCGGGATCGCGATGACCATCCGGTGTCGCCACCACCAATGTCGCCCCGACTCGCAACGGCATGAAGAAACCCCACAGCGACACATCGAAGGTCGTCGCGGTCTTCTGCAAATACACGTCGTCCGGACTCAACGGATATTCGGCCAGCATCCACTCGATCTGGTTGTGAATCGCCGCATGCGAAACCGCCACGCCCTTGGGCCGGCCGGTCGACCCCGAGGTGAAGATGACATACGCCGGGTGCTGCGGCAGGACCGGGCGTACCAGTTCCTCGGCGCGCACCGGTGCGCTATCGAAGGAATCCAGCGCCAGCAGGTCGAGATGAAGCAGCGTTGTGCCGGACGGGACCGGCACGGTGTCCGCGATCGTGGTCACCACACAGGCAGGCTGTGCCGTATCGAGAATATGGGCGATCCGGTCATCCGGATGATCCGGATCCAGCGGCACATACGCGCCACCGGCCGTCACGATCGCGTACATGCCGACAACCAGATCGACCGAACGCCGAATCGCCAACCCCACCAACGACTCGGCCCCGACACCCTGCGAAATCAGCAGCCGCGCGAGTCGATTGACGCGCTCGTCGAACTCCCGATAAGTAAGTTCGACACCCTCGTAAACGACCGCGACCGCGTCCGGATGCGCAAGCGCCGCCCGGCGATAACCATCGAGCAAAAGCTCGGCCGCCACCGGTTGACGGGTGTTGTTCCAGTCGGCCAGAATTCGATCGCGCTCAGCCGTCGCCAACAGGTCTATCTCGCCGACGACCTGTCCCGGATCTGTCGCCACCGCGGCGAGCAACCGTTCCAACCGCCAGGCGAACTGCGCGATCGACGATTCATCGAACAGGTCGGTGGCGTAGGTGAACATCGCCGACAATCCGGCGGCGACATCGTCGGCCCGGGGCGGAACCACGGTCAGCTGTAGATCGAATGTGGCGACCACGCCACCGAATTCGAGAGTGGACAGGGAAAGGCCGGGCAATTCCAACTGCGGGGAGTCCAGGTTCTGGAAGAACAGGGCGACCTGGAACAACGGGTGATGGGCTTGCGACCGAATCGGGTCGAGCACCTCGACCAGTCGCTCGAACGGCAACTCGTTGTGCGAGAACGCCGCCAGATCCGTTTCCTTGGTCGCCGCCAGCAACTCGGTGAACGAGGCGCCGAGATCGATCCGAGTCCGCAGGGCCAGCGTGTTGACGAACATACCGATCAGCTCGTCGAGTTCACGCTCGCCGCGGCCGGCGATCGGCGTGCCGATGACGACGTCGTCGGTACTCGACAACCGGCCGAGCAGTACCGCGAACGCGGCGTGCACCACCATGAACAAGGAAACACCTGTGCGGTGGGCCAGCTCGGTCAGTTCCGCATGCGTCTGCGCCGGAATCTCGAAGGAGAACGCCGCACCCCGACCGGAAGCGACCGGCGGTCGGGGCCGATCCGCGGGCAACTCGAGCCGGTCCGGGATACCATCCAACGCCGTACGCCAGTAGTCGATCTGGGTGGCAGCAAGCGATTCGGGATCGGCCTCGTCACCGAGGACCGCGCGCTGCCACACGGTGTAATCCGCGTATTGCACCGGCAAGGGCGCCCAACTCGGTGCGGCGCCGTCGACCCTGGCCAGATACGCGGTCATCAGATCCCGGATCATCGGCGCGACGGACGCGCCGTCGGCGGCGATGTGGTGGATCACGACGACAAGGACATGCTCGGTGTGGTCAGGATGATCCGTGGACTCCACGCTCCGCCTGATTTCGCCGAGGACAATCCGTAGCGGGACCTGTGCGGCCACGTCGAACCCGGCGGACGCGGCGTCGAGCAGCCAGTCCGCGAGATCCGCCTCGACCACCGACTGGGGCGTCAGTGTGGGAACCGCCTGCTCGGCAGACAGGATTTCCTGATATCCGACGCCGTCCGAGGCGGGATACACCGTGCGCAACGTCTCGTGCCGACCGATCAGATCGGCGACCGCCGCCTGCAAGGCCGCTACGTCCAATGCCCCGGACAGCCGGACGGCGAACGGGATATTGTTCGCCGCCGACACCGGGTCGAACTGATTGAGAAACCACATCCGCTGCTGGGCCAACGACAACGGAATCGGCGGTGGCGTCTCGCCGCCTGGCATACTCCCTGGCTCCGAACGCGGCACCAGCGCGCGGCGCCCGCCCCGGCCCTGGAGCGATTCCAGCCGCGCCGCGAGCACAGCGACCGTCGACGCGTCGAAGATCACCCGAGCCGGCATTCGCGTGTCGAGTGCCGAGCCGAGCCGAGCGATCACCTGGGTGGCGACCAGTGAATTGCCGCCCAGGTCGAAGAAATCGTCGTCCGCGCCCACCAAGCGGTCCGCACCCAGACCGAGCACTTCGGCGAAGGTAGACGCCACGAGCTGCTCGAGCGAAGTGGACGGTGCGCGGAATTCCCGTTCCTGGACAACTGGTTCGGGCAACGCGCGGCGATCCAGTTTGCCGTTCGCGTTCAACGGCAAAGCCGACAACACCACGATCGCCGCGGGCACCATATACGCCGGCAATCGCGCCGCAAGGTGCTCCCGCAACTGTGCTACCGACAACTGTTCGGCGCTGGCGTCCTCCGGTCGCCGCGCGGCGACGACGTAAGCGACCAGCTGATCACCCAGGTGTCCGCCCGACCTGATCATCGCCACGGACTGCGCTACCGAATCGTGCGCCGACAACGCCGATTCGATCTCACCCAACTCGATGCGCAGACCGCGCAGTTTGACTTGGAAGTCGGTGCGGCCGAGAAAGGTGAGCGAACCGGTAGCGTCACCGGAGACCAGGTCACCGGTGCGGTACATCCGGCTGCCCGGCGCACCGAACGGGTTGGCGACGAACCGATCCGCGGTCAAGTCGGCGCGACCGAGATAGCCGCGCGCCAACTGCATCCCCGCCAGGTACAACTCTCCCGCAACACCCGAAGGCACCGGATGCAGGCGCGAATCGAGCACATATGCCTGCGCATTACGCACCGGAAGGCCGATCGGAACCGCACCCGCGACGTCGGCGGCGACCGGTGCGTGTGTGGCGTGGACGGTGAATTCGGTCGGCCCGTACAGGTTGTGCAGCGCGGCCGAACTCACCCGACGGATCGCCTGGACGGCATCGGAAGTGAACGCCTCGCCCGCGACGAGCAGCACCCGCAGTGAGCCGAGCCCCTCGGCCTCCGCCGCATCGGCACTGTTCGCGAAAACGGTCAGCATCGACGGCACAAACGAGGTCATGGTGACGCGCTCGGACGCGATCACTTCGGCCAGATACTGCGGATCGCGATGCCCGTCCTGGCTGGCCACCACGATCCGACCACCGGCGGTCAGCGGAGCGAACAACTCCCACACCGACACATCGAAGGTCGCCGGCGTCTTGAACAACACCACATCATCGGCACCGATGCGGTACTCAGCGGTGATCCAGCGAATCTGGTTGACCACCGCGGCATGCGTAACCGCGACGCCCTTCGGGCGACCGGTCGAACCCGAAGTGAAAATCACATACGCGGGATGTGCCGGCCGCAGGGGAGCGATCCGCTCCCGATCGACCACCGGCTCGGCGGAATACGCGGACAACTCCAGCTCGTCCAGCGATAGCGTGGTCGCGCCCGCACCATCGAAATCATCGCCAGACCTGGTCAGCACACACACCGGGGACGCCGATTCGAGCACATACCGGATACGCTCTACCGGCTGATCGAGGTCGAGCGGAACATATCCGGCACCCGCCGCCTGCACCGCGTATGCGGCGACCACCAAATCCACCGAACGTCGGATACCCAGCGCGACAAGGGTTTCCGGACCGACGCCCGCGGCGATCAGCCGCCGCGCGAGCCGATGCACCCGGGTGCCGAGTTCGGCGTAGTTCAGAGACTCCCCACCGGCGACCGACCGGTCGACCACCGCGATCGCCTCCGGGGTCGCCGCCACCTGGGTGTCGAACAGGTCGACCACCGTAGCCGCAGCGGTCTCGACCGGCTCCGGCCCGCCGAAGAATTGACGGGTCAGACCATCCGCGATCGGTTGCACCCAACGCCGGGCCAAATCCGGCGGGTTCGTCTCACCGAGCGCGACAACAACGCGCAGCGCATTCAATCCGGCCGGATCCAGCGCAGCCAGTGCCGCGGGGGCCGCGAATACATGCGTCACATGCTCCTGGCGCAGCAATTGCGCCAACCGCACGTCGTCGAACCCGGTCGCCGACACAATCGTCGCCGCGCTGCTGATGGCCAGCATCAACTCGAGCACCGACTGATCGGAGGACGGTGCGACGAAGTGCAAGGTGCGCGCTTGCGCGGTCAGCTGATAACGCTCCCGTTGCTCCGCACCGAAACCGGCCAATCCGGCCTGCGCGACCACCGTCCGCTGCCGCTGTCCGATCGAACTCCGCGGATAAATCACATATGCCGGATGCTCGGGCTGCAACGCGCGCACCCGATCGATATGGGTCACCGCATCGGCCGGTTGCTCCGCGAGCACCCGCTCGAACTCCGGCGTGTCGACAACCAGCCACTCCACCGGTCCAGGCACCTGATCGCGCACCGCGGCGACGGTCAACCCGGACACCACGCCGGGATCGGACACGATCCGCGCGACCAAGTCCGGCGAATCACCGGGATCAACCGGCACGAACCCCGCACCGGTCTTGGCGACCGCCCACATCGCCACCACAGACGCGAGCGAGTGCGGCATACCGACCGCGACCAAGTCGTCGGGGCCGATGCCGCGGTCGATCAGCACCCGGGCCAGCCTCGTCGAGCGGGCATCCAGTTCGGCATAGCTCAGTCGCACCGCCGACCCACCCTCGACGGCGCTGTCGGGTCGCCGCGCAGGCTCCACGACCGCGACGCCGTCCGGATTCGTCTCCACCACCATCGCCAGCAACTGCGGCAAGGTGGTTACCCGCGGCCGCCGAGTCCGGGTGGGCCGCACACGTGCCGGGCGTGTCATGCACGTTCCCCGACGCCGGTCACGATGTACAGTTTGTCGGCCACCCGAACCAATGAAATTCCCTAACTATCTGCTTTAGCTGTTTCTCTGCCCAGGCGTCAGCACCACTATTCGCCGCCGCACACGATCGGCCTCGCAAAATTCGGCATACCCCGCTGCCATCGTCGCACCACCACGCGCGGCATCATCTCGTCGAACACCATACCGACCGTGACGGGGGGCTCGATCGCGCCTCGGTCAGCGCGCATTCACTCGACATCGCTCGACGCCTCGATCCCGAGGAGATCCGCGAGTCCGACAACCTGCACCGCGGTCCCGGCGACCGGTGTCGACACCGGCGCCGAATCCTCGTCCACCAGCACGGCCTGTAGATCTTCCAACTCGGCCGGGTCGATCGCGGCAAGACCAGCGGCGTCGGTGAACAGATGGGACACCCACTCCTCCGCGAGCAGCACCGACAGCTCTGTCTCCGCTGCTTCGGCCTCGGCCGGGACCACGATCGTGGCACCCGCGCTGCCCGCGGCCACCACCTCGAGCACAGCGGCCACCGACGCCGGGCGCCCGTGTCGGAAGGTGCGGGATTCGAAGGTCAGCCCGGTGCGAGCAGACAATCGATACGCCACATCCGCCAGGGCGTCATAGGACAGTGTCCCGTCGTAGTCGGCACTGGCGGGGCGCTGCGCGGAATCCGCCGCGGTCAGCACGGCGGCAGCATCGTCGCCACGAAGCGTTCGGGTCCGATTCGCGTAGGTCACCGGCCTCGGCGATTGCGCGTCGATCTCGGCGACCACGTCAGGATCATCGAACGCCAGCCAATCGATACCGACGAAGGCCGACGCGCCGCTCGCTGCCTGGCGTACGGCCTCGGAGGAGGCGGTGAGGCCTACCTTGACCTCCAGTTCGCTGGTCGAAACCGAGTCGATCGAGGGCACCGGAACCAGGGCCGCGCCGGCTTCGAGCACCGCCCAGACAGCAACCACCGCATCGACGCCGCGATCCATACAGATCGCGACCCCCGTGCCGGGCCCACAGCCGCGCCCGATCAGTGCCCGCGCCAGCCGCGACGACCGGGCATGGAGGTCCTGGTAGGACACCGCGTCCTCACCCGCTACCACCGCCGGTCCATCCGGATCGTCCTCGACCGCGACGGCGAGCAGCCGAGTCAGCGCGGTTCCGGTGGCCGATGCCGCGGTGTCGGTCTGCGCCGCCGCCGTCAGGTCCGGTGTGGCGAGCACTCGATTCCGTTCGTCGGCATCGAGGATGTCGATATCGCCCACGCATACCTGGGGGTCGGCGATCACGGAGACGAGGATGCGCTCGAGCCTGCGTCCGAACGCTTGCGCGGTCGACTCATCCAGAACGTCCGTCGCATAGGTGAACACGGTGATCAGGTCATCAGGCGTCCCGTCCGCGCGGTGCCGCGGCTCGACGGTGACTTGGAGATCGAACTTCGCCGCGACCGTACCTGTCTCCAGCGCCGTCGCCGTCAGCCCGGGCAGTGTCAAGGTCGGCTGCTCGGTGTTCTGGAACGAGAGCATCACCTGGAACAACGGGCTGTAGGTGGTGGCCCGTCCCGGGACGACCTCCTCCACCACCCGTTCGAACGGGATATCGGCGTTGGCGAAGGCCGCCAGGTCCGTCTCGCGGGCCGCATCCACCAGTTCGGCGAAGGTCATCGTGGAATCGACGCCGGTGCGCAACGCCAGGGTATTGACGAACATGCCGACCAGATCGTCGAGCGCTCGTTCACCGCGCCCGGCGATCGGCGTGCCGATGGTGATATCGGAACCACCCGACAACCTGGCCAGCAGTACCGCCAGCGCGGCGTGCATCACCATGAACAACGTCGAATTGTGTTCCCGCGCGATCCCAACCAGTTCCTCGTGCACCTCGGCGGACACCGTGAACCCGGTCGAGGCTCCGCGCATGCTCGGCACGGCCGGGTGCGGCCGGTCCAAGGGCAGATCGCGCTCTCCGGTCAGGTTGTCGAGAGCGCCGCGCCAATACGCCAGCTGGCGCGCGGCCACCGAGTTCTCGTCGTCGTCGGTGCCGATGACGCTGCGCTGCCAGATCGCGAAGTCGGCGTACTGCACCTCCAACGGCGACCAACGCGGCGAGTAGCCGCCGATCCTGGCCAGATAGGCGGTCATCAGGTCACGGGCCAGCGGTGCCATCGAGGCGCCGTCGGCGGCGATGTGGTGCGCGACCAGGGCGACCAGGTGCTCGTCCGGTCCGGACTCGAGCAGCAGGGCACGCACCGGGACCTGTTCGGTCACATCGAATCCGGTGTGCATCAGCTCCGTGATTCGGCCGATCGGATCGTCGGCGGCGTCGACCTCCTCCAGCCCACCGGGCAGTGCCTCGGCAACCGACAGGATCTGCTGGTACGGCAGCCCGCCCGCCCGACTCGCCGGGTAGCGCGTACGCAGCGACTCGTGCCGCTCCAGCACATCCGCCATGGCGTAACGCAGCGCGGAGACGTCGAGCGCACCGGTCAGCCGGATCGCCAACGGGATGTTGTACGCGGGCGAGGCCGGGTCGAACTGGTTGAGCACCCACATCCGCTGCTGAGCGAGCGACAGCGGCACCCGCTCGACCCGCTCGCTGCGAACCAGCTGCGGCCGTGCTCCCGCGCCACTGCCCGTGCCGGGCGTCACCCGGGCGGCCAACGCGGCGACGGTGGGCGCCTCGAACAGCTCGCGCACCGCGAGGCTGGCGTCCAGCGCCTCGTTGATCCGCGCGACCACCCTGGTGGCCAGTAGCGAATTACCACCGAGCGCGAAGAAATCGTCGTCCATACCGACCTCACCCGCGCCGAGCAATCCGGCGAACACGTCGGCGACGGCCTGCTCGACCGGCGAACTCGGGGCGCGGAAGGTCGCCGAGCCGACGAATTCCGGCGCGGGCAGCGCCCTGCGGTCGAGTTTGCCGTTCGGCGTGAGCGGCAACTGGCCCAGCACGACGATGGCGTCGGGAACCATATAGCCGGTGAGGAACTCGGCCACCTGCGCGCGCAGCACCACCGAATCGAGCGCAGCACCGGTGTCGGCCACCACGTATCCGATGAGCCGGTCACCCAGGTGCTCGTCGTCACGAACCAGCACCACGGCCTGGCTCACACCCGGGCAGCGCAGCAGCGCCGCCTCGATCTCGCCGAGTTCGATTCGGAACCCGCGCAGCTGCACCTGTTGGTCACCGCGGCCCGCGTACTCCAGCGTGGCCTGCCCACCGAGACCGACCCAGCGGCCGATGTCGCCGGTGCGATAAATCCGGGAACCCGGCTCGCCGAACGGATTCGCCACGAATCGCGCGGCGGCCAGACCAGGTCGGCCGAGGTAGCCGCGGGAGAGTTGGCCACCGGTGACGTAGATCTCCCCCGCGACGCCGACCGGTGCCGGGTGTAGCCGATCGTCGAGCACATACGCGTCCAGGCCGGGCAGCGCACGACCGATCACGCTGGCCGCGTTGTCCACCATCTGCTCGTCGAGCGAGAGGAACGAGACGTGCACCGTGGTCTCGGTGATGCCGTACATGTTCACCAGCCATGGCGCGTCCACGGCATGCCGCTCGTACCAGCGCTGCAGTTGGCGTAGATCCAGCGCCTCGCCACCGAAGACCACATAGCGCAGCGCGAACTTGCCCTGTTCGGTCGGGTGCACAGCTCGGTCGGCCTCGGCGAGCTGGTAGAACGCCGACGGGGTCTGGTTGAGCACGGTGACCTGTTCGCGAATCAGCAACTCGCGGAACTGTTCCGGTGATCGCGACGTCACGTAGTCGACGATCACCACGGTGCCGCCGTTGGCCAGCGCACACCACAGCTCCCACACCGAGAAGTCGAACGCGAACGAATGGAACAGCGTCCACACGTCGGTTTCGTCGAAATCGAACAGCAGCTGAGTATTCGCGAACAGCTCGACCACGTTCCGGTGTGCGACACCGACGCCCTTGGGCACACCCGTCGACCCCGACGTGTAGATGACATACGCCAAGTTGTCCGGCCGTAGCGGCGCGAGGCGGTCGGCGTCGTGGATCCGGGTGTCGGCGAAGCCCGTAGCCGCCTCCAGCAGAACCACCGGAATATCACCCGCGGGGACCGCGTCACGCTCGTCCGCCGTGGTCAGGACGCAGATCGGCGCGGCATCGGCGAGCATGAACTGCAACCGCTGCGCCGGATAGCTGGTGTCGATCGGCAGATACGCGGCACCGGTCAACAGCACCGCCAGCAACGCGACCGGAAGCTCGTGCGACCGCGGGACCGCCACCGCCACCAGCGTTTCCGGACCCACGCCCTGGGTGATCAAGGAGCGAGCCACCTGATTCGCGCGCCGCTGCAACGTATCGAAAGTCAGTGTGGTGTCGCCGAAACGGACCGCGTCCGCGTTCGGCCGCCGGCGCACCTGCGTGGCGAGCAGATCCACCAGGGTGACCGCGGGCACCGTCGCGCCCGGACTGTTCCACTCGTGCAGCACCAGGTCGCGTTCGCCGGGGGCGAGCACGTCGATGTCGCCGACGGTCACCGCGGAATCCGACGCCACCGCGGCCAAGATGCGGCCGAAGCGATCTGCGAAGTCCTGCACGGTCGTCTCTTCGAACAGGTCGGTGGCGTAGGTGAAGGCCGCCGAGATGCCGTGCGCGCCGCCGCGCCGGCCGATGTTCTCCACCAGCGCCAGCTGTAGATCGAACTTCGACAGCGGCACCGCCAGGTCCACCGCCGACACCGAAAGTCCGGGCAGCTCCAGCTCGGTGCGAGCCAGATTCTGGAACGTCAGCATCACCTGAAACAGCGGATGCCGTCCCGCCGAGCGCGCCGGGTCCAGCAGCTCCACCAACCGTTCGAACGGCACGTCGGCGTGGCCGAACGCCTCGACGTCGACCCCGCGCACCGTGGACAACAGCTGGTCGAATGGCACACCGGGGTCGACCTCGGTGCGCAGCACCAGCGTGTTGACGAACATACCGATCAGGTCGTCCAGTGCGGCCTCACCGCGACCGGCGACCGGGGTGCCCACGGCGATGTCCCTGGTGCCGGACAGGCGGGCGAGCAGCACCGCCAGCGCGGCGTGCATCACCATGAACAACGTCGAATTGTGCCGGTGCGCAAGGCGATTCAGCGCGGCGTGCACGTCGGCGTCGATCTCGAAGCCGAGTGTGGCACCGTGATGGGAGGCGATGGCCGGACGCGCACGGTCCGCGGGCAGCTCCACCTGGTCGGGTAGCGCGGCCAGTTCGGTACGCCAGAAGGCGATCTGCTGTGCCAGCACCGAATCCGGGTCGTCCTCGGCGCCGAGGATCTCCCGCTGCCAGATCGCGTAGTCGGCGTACTGGACCTCGAGCGCGGGCCATTCCGGTGCATCATCGCGCATCCGGTCCACGTACGCGCCCATCAGGTCGCGAGTCAGCGGTCCCATGGAGAAGCCGTCGCCCGCGATGTGGTGCACCACGCAGATCAGCACGTGCTCGGTCTCGCTCAGCGCGAGCAGCCGCACCCGCACCGGCGGTGCGGTGGTCACGTCGAAGCCCTGGGTCACCACGGCGGCGACCAGCGCGGCCACCTGACTCTCATCCGCCTGCTCGACCACGAATTCCGGCTCGGCGCGCGGATCATCCGTCGGCAGCACCAACTGGTAACCCTCGCCGTCGACCTCCGGATAGACGGTGCGCAGCACCTCGTGCCGCTCGGCGAGATCGCGCACCGCAGCGCGCAGCGCGTCGACGTCGAGCAGACCCGAGAGGCGGACGGCAGCGGGAATGTTGTGCACCGCGCCGGCCGGATCGAAACGGTTCAGGAACCACATTCGCTGCTGGGCGTAGGACAGCGGCACTCGTTCCGGGCGCGGGCGTGCGCGCAGCGCCTGACCCGCGGCCGAACCCGCGTGCTGTTCCACCCGTTGGGCGAGCGCGGCGACGGTGGTCGCCTCGAACAGCAGTTGCACCGGGACCCGCAGATCCAGCGCGGAGCCGATTCGCGCGGCGGCCTGCGCGGCGAGCAGCGAGTTGCCGCCGAGCTCGAAGAAGTCGTCGTCCGCGCCGACGCGGCCGTCCTCTTCGGGCACCAGCAACGCGGCGAACACCTCGGCAACGATCTCCTCGACCGGCGTCGAGGGCGCTCGGAACGCACGTGCGGCGAAGATGGGTTCGGGCAGCACCGCACGGTCGAGCTTGCCGACCGGGGTCAGCGGTATCTCGTCCAGCACCATGATGGCGGCTGGGATCATGTATGCGGGCAACAACGCTGCGAGGAATTCGGTGAGCACGCCGGTATCGACGTCGGCCCCCGCGCGCGGCAGCACATAGGAGACCAGGGCTGTCGCGCCGGAAGGCAGTGTCTTGCCGAGGGTTGCCGCGAAGACGATGTCCGGGTGGCTGGTCAGGGCATTATCTATCTCGCCGAGTTCGATGCGGAAGCCGCGGATCTTCACCTGGAAGTCCGAGCGTCCCAGATACTCGAGGACACCGCCGTCCACCTCGTCGGATTCGGTGCGACGCACCAGGTCTCCGGTGCGGTAGAGCCGTGCGCCGGGATTGCCGGTATCGGCGCCGAAGGGGCTGGCCACGAACCGCTCCGCAGTCAGGCCCGGTCGCCCGAGGTAGCCCTGTGCCAGCGCAAGTCCCGATAGGTACAGCTCGCCGACCACCCCGGTCGGCACCGGGCGCAGCCGCGAATCCAGCACGAACACGCCGACTCCCGGAACAGCCGAGCCGATCGTGAGGGAACCGCCGGGCCGCATCGGGAGGGTGCTGGTGGCGAGAATGGTCGCTTCAGTGGGCCCGTAACCGTTGTAGAACTCGCGCTCGCCCGCCCAGCGGCCGACCAACTCCGGCCCGAACTTGTCACCGGCCACCACGACAGCCTGCAGGTCGTCCAAGCCCGCCGGGTCCACCGATTCCAGTGCGCCCGGGGTGATCAGCATGTGCGTGACGTGCTCGCGCCGGAGCAAGTCCGACAGCTCGAAGCCACCGAACACCGAGGGCGGCGCGATCACGAGGGTAGCGCCGGAGGAGAAGGCCAACAGCAACTCGAGTACCGAGACGTCGAAGTTCGGCGAGCAGACGTGCAGAACCCGCGATTCCTCGGTCACCCCGTAGTGCTCGCGCTCCGCGGCGACCAGGCCGGCCAGGCCGCTGTGCGTGACCACCACACCTTTGGGCTTTCCGGTCGAGCCGGAGGTGTAGATGATGTAGGCCGGGTGCCGCTCGTCCAGCGATCGGACCCGGTCGGTGTAGGAAATGGGGTGATTGGGGCGCGCGGCGATCCGCGCGGACTGCACCGGGTCGTCCAGTTCGATCCAATAGGCCCCGGTGCCGAGCACCGCACGATGTGCCGAAGTGGTGAGACCGAACGTCGCACCGGAGTCGGACACGATGTGGTTGATGCGGTCGGTCGGATACGTCGGATCCACCGGCACGTAAGCCGCGCCGGTCTTCGCGATCGCCCAGACGGCGAGTACCGACTCGACGCTGCGCGCGATACCGATCGCGACCACGTCGCCCGGCCCGACACCGCGCTCGATCAGCTCTCTGGCCAGCCGGGAGGACGCCGCGTCCAGTTCCGCGTAGGTGAGTTCGCGATCGTCGGCGGGGTCTCCCGTCGGGTTGAATCGGATCGCTACCTCAGTGGCAGCGGACTCGACCGCGGCGGTGAGCAGCTGCCCGAACAGCGGGCTGCCCGACCTGCGGCGACGGTTACCGCGAGCGGATCGACGGGCGGTTTCCATTCGAGTGCATTCACCTCTCGCATCGAGCCAGGACCCGGGCCTACCCAGATCAGGGCGTGCTCTGGGGCCGGCGCGGACCGGGCAATCATATAAGGGACTGGTCGGTAGCCACGCGTGCCGTATTGGATTGCCGCTCCTGCGGTCCGCGCCTGCCTTGGGGTTGTGTCATTGTCTCGTCGAATACCGCTAGACCCACTGGAATCGGTGTCTTTCCTGCTGCCAGCCGTTATATCGGCACAGGCTCCGCCGTGTTGCAGATGAATCCGGATCGGTGAACTAGTTCACAACCACCCGCGCCGGGTCGCCTGCACGCCTGCCTGGAACCGGGTGCTCGCACCGAGTCGCTCCAATAGCCGGGCGGTGCGGCGCACGACTGTGCGCCGGGACATCCCGAGCCTGCGCGCGATGGTGTCGTCGGTTGCGCCCAAACCCATCAGGGTCAGAATGGCCCGATCGCGCTCGTCCAGCGCCTCCGCGTTCGGATTGACCGAGATCGGCGCGGCCATCGCCCACAGCACGTCGAAGGTTTTGATCAGCAACTCCAGCGTGGACGACCCGGTGATCCGCAGGCCCATGGGGTCGGGCCTGCGTTCGTCACCGTGCAGCACCAGGCTCGCTCGTTCGTCATCGCTGATGATCAGCTTGAACGGCGGCTCGGGCAGCGTTCTGGCCTGCGCCCCACTGGCATTGGTGGACAGTGCGTGCCGTAGGCGCTCGGGGTCCTGATAGACGGTGTCCTGATACAGGGTCTGGTAGCGGATGCCATCACCGATCCTGGCCCGCTTGAGGTGGAACAACCGACGTTCCCGGTCCACATCGCTGAGATACGGCCCACGCTCGACGAGTTTGACGCCGGTGCGCGCACCGGTTTGCAGCTCCTCGAAATCGGCGAGCATCTCCAGTCGCTCGAACACCGGCACCACGGCGCCGTTGCCTCGCGGCGAGCGGCGCACCGAACGGAACGTCTCGCTCAGCCGCGCGGCGGCGGCGTGCATGTGGTTGATCTCCTGCTGCCTGCGCCGCGCTTCGGCTTCCGACAACGATTCTGGTGCGTGTGCGTCCCATACCGCGCTACCGTCGGCCGACTCGAGCCGAACCGCGGCGCGCACCTCGCACAACCGGTCCAACGATTCCGCGGCGAAATCTTCCGAAACACCCAGGTACTGCGCGATATCGGCGAGACTCGATCGCGGATGGTGCACCAGCACGGCGTAGGCTCGCCCGTGCGGTGATCCGGGCTCGAAGATGTCGCCCAGCTCTGTCACGGCGCGAGCCTAACGACCGACCGATACCGCTGGGGCAGCCCCGGCAGACCGATGCGCACAGTACTCATCGCGCCACCGGGGTACGGACACCTCATGGCGGCACCACATCGCGCTCGTCGGAATATCAAGCCCGGCAACAATACTCAGTGCTCAGTCGGGCCCCACTGCATGGGCACGCCCTTGGCGGCCAGATACGGGAGGGGATCGATCTTGCCACCGCCCTGGTCCCAGATCTCCAGGTGCAGATGCGGACCGGTGGAGTTGCCACGGTTGCCGACCGTGGCGATCACGTCGCCCGCGTTCACCCGCTGCCCATCGCTGACATACATCTCGTTGACGTGGCCGTACACGGCGGTGGTGCCGTCGTCCTGCAACACCCGGACCCACAGGCCGAACCCGGAGGCCGGGCCCGCCTCGATAACAGTGCCGTTGCTGACCGAGTGAATCGGTGTGCCGAGCGCGTCGGCGAAGTCGAGGCCGTAATGCATGGCACCCCAGCGGCTGCCGAAGCCGGAGCTGAGCTCGCCGGCTACCGGGCGCACCGCGGACGGCGCCGGAACGACCTGCTGCTGCACGCCATTGAGGGCGTCCTCGGCCCGGGAGAGCGGCCCGACGACTTCCGGCGGGAGGTTGGGGATACCGAAGGGAGTGGTGCCCGGCGCGGCGATCTGCTCGGCGACCTGCGTGGCGGCCGGCGCGGGCTCGGGCTGCGGCGCGGCCGCGGCGACCTGCGCGTGGGCGGAACGCGCCTCGGCGACCGGCGCAGCGCCCGTCCCCTTGACGGCGATCTGGGTGTCCAGCTGGTCTTCTTCATGCGCACCCAACAACTGCGGGGAGGCGACAGAGGGGCCGATCTGGGCGGCCGTGCCGATCAGCGCACCGGTGGCGACCGCGACGCTCGCGGCGACCCGCACACGCGTTGTGGACGGTTCGGCGCGGTGCCGCGTCGGGCGGCCCGCACCACCCTCGCCTACTAGGCTCGTGACGGTAATGGAACTGGGGCCTACACGGTGCTGCGACAAAGCTGCGTCCTTGGTCGGAGAACAGGGTCCCGGACGCCCGACCACCGACCGATAACGATCCGATAAAGCCGAACAAAATAACGTTTTGGCATCCGTTGTGACGGGAACTCTACCTCGTCGTGACCATTCCGCAACCTTATGCGGAAAATTAGCTGTTGAGCTGCTGGTCGCCCCGCCGAATGAGCAAGACTTGGCTCATGATCCTCGACCAACTGGACGTCCCGATCGTGCTGGCTCCGATGGCGGGCGGACCCTCCACTGCCGAACTGACCGTCGCGGTCGCCGAAGCGGGCGGTCTCGGCCAACTCGCCGCCGGCTACCTGAGCGCCACCGACACCGCCGCGCGCATCGCGGCGACCCGCGCCCTGACCGACAAACCGTTCGGTGTCAACCTCTTCGTGCCTGGCCCCAGGACCCCCACTGCCGAGCTCACGGACTATCTCGCCGAACTCGGCGCCGATCACGAACTCGGCGATGCGAAATTCGACACCGACGACTGGGCCGCCAAAATCGACCTGCTCGTCGCCGACCCGGTCGCGGTCGTGTCGTTCACCTTCGGCTGCCCGACCGCCGAGGAGATCGCCCGGTTGCACGCGGTCGGCTCCGAGGCATGGGTGACCGTCACCTCGGCAGTCGAGGCCGCCATCGCGGTCGACGCGGGCGCCGACGTCCTGATAGCGCAGGGCGCGGAAGCCGGCGGACACCGCGGCAGTTTCGCCGATCGTCCGGCCGACGACGCGACCGATCCGCTGACGTTGCTAGCTCTGACGCAGATCCTGACCGCCGCCACCAACCGGCCGCTGGTCGCCGCTGGTGGCATCGCCACCGGCGCGGGGATCGCCGCGGCACTCGCGGCGGGCGCCGCGGCCGTGCAGCTGGGCACCGTCTTCCTGCGCTGCCCCGAAGCGGGCACCAACCAGGTGCACCGGGCGGCACTCACCGAGGACACCCCCACGATGCTCACCCGCGCCTTCACCGGACGCCGGGCACGCGGGCTGCGCAACCGGTTCATCGACGAACACACCGCGACCGCGCCCGCCGGGTACCCAGAGATCCACTACGCCACGGCCCCGCTGCGCGCCGCTGCCCGCGCCGCGGGCAACCCCGACGAGGTGAACATGTGGGCAGGACAAACCCATACCCTGGCGCCCGAACTACCCGCGCGCGACCTGGTGCGCACGCTGGCAGTCGACACGAAAACCGCACTGGAGTCGGCCCTTTCGCGCCGAATACAGCATTGTTGACAACGACTTTCGTTTAGACTCGAGTGGCATCGCAGCGACCATCCATTCCTGGAGGAGAGCGTTATGTCCCTTGATGTCCCCACCGCACTACTCGAGCGCGCCGAGCGCGGCGAGGTCGACGACGCCGATTTCGTCGAGGTCGTCCGTCATTCGCTGCCGTACGCCTGGGAAGTCGTCAGCCGGGTCGCCACCGAACTCCAGTCCGGCACTGCCGAATTCGCCGACAACATGGTTCCGCCGCCGGACGAAGTAGCCCGCGGTCAGCTGCTGCGCGCCATGGCCTCGGATGCGATTCGGGGCGGGCTGGAACGGCATTTCGGAGTAAAACTCGCTTTCCAGAACTGCCATCGGGTAGCCGCGTTCCCCCTCTCCGCGGTCGGCGGCGAAACCTACACGACGTTCATCGGCACCCGTGCTCAACTGCTCAACCAGAATCCCGAACTGCGCAACTGCTGATCGATAACACCGGACACCCGGCGCGGCAGAGATTTTCGGCCACGGCCGGGTGTTCGGCTTTCAGCCGTCGGCTTCGCGCGTCGCCACCACGCGTTCCCCGACTCAGCGCGTAATGTGCACCGGCATGACCAGCAACGATCTTCGGAGTGAGATCGAAAGCAGACTTGGTCCGTGGCAGCAGAAACTCGGCAGGGACAGCGCCGCCTACACCAATCACATACTGCGCGTGCTGACCCTGTGCGATCTTCTGGCACCTGACCAGCAACCCCCGCCGAGCCACCGGGAGGAGTATCTGACCGCGGCCACCCTGCACGACATCGGTATCTGGTCGGCGGGCACTTTCGACTACCTCGCGCCATCGTGCGACCACGCACGCGCCTGGCTGGCGAGCATCGACCGCGGCGACCTGACCGACATGGTGGTGCCGATGATCAACGAGCACCACAAGATCCGCGCCGCGGGTGCTCCGGACGACGCGGTCGAGATCTTCCGCCGCGCCGATGCGATCGACGTCGAGTTCGGCCTACTCGGCCGGTTCGGCGTATCCCGCTCGACCTACCGTCACGTGGCGAAACGGTATCCGGACAACGGCTTCCACCGCACCCTGGTGCGACTGACCGCTCGGCGACTGCGCACCAACCCCACGTCACCGCTTCCGATGCTGAAGTGGTGACGTGGGGGTAGGGCGCTCAGGCGAGCGTGGTGACGTCGAGGGCGCCTTCGGCGTACTGGGTGCGCAGTCGCTTCTTGTCGAACTTTCCGACGCTGGTCTTCGGGGCCTCCGCGATGAACGTCCAGCGTTCCGGTAGCTGCCATTTCGCGAACTTGCCGGCCAGGAACTCCCGCAGCTCTTCGGGTTTCGCCTCGGCGCCCTCGACGAGCACGATCGCCGCGAGCGGCCGCTCGTCCCACTTCTCGTCCGGCACGCCGATCACCACCGCCTCGGCGACTGCGGGGTGCCCCATGACGGCATTCTCCAGATCGACCGACGAAATCCACTCACCGCCGGACTTGATCACGTCCTTGGAGCGGTCCACCAAGGTGAGGTAGCCGTCCTGGCTGATCCTGCCGACATCGCCGGTGCGCAGCCAACCGTTGTCGAACTTCTCCGCGTCGACCGCAGCGCCATCGGGCGAGTAGTAGGAGCCGGTGATCCACGGACCGCGTACTTCCACCTCACCGAGCGACGCACCGTCGTTGGGGACCACACTGCCGTCGTCGGCGACCAGGCGGGCCTGCACCCCGGCCGGGAATCGGCCCTGGGTCATTCGATAGGCCCACACGTCTTCCTCGGTGAGCGCGGTCGTTGGTGGATGCGCGACGCTGCCCAGCGGCGAGGTCTCGGTCATGCCCCACGCGTGCAGCACCCGTACATTGTGCTTGTCGTCGAAGGCGCGCATCATCGACGGCGGAACGGCCGAGCCACCGACGACGACCGACCGCAGATGCGAGATGTCCTGCGGATTGGCGTCCAGTCCCGCCAGCACGCCGCCCCAGATGGTGGGCACAGCGGCGGCGAAGGACGGCTTCTGCGCGGCCATGAACTCGAGCAACGGACCCGGCTGCAAGAAGCGGTCCGGCATGAGCAGGTTCGCCCCCGACATCAGCGCCGCGTACGGCAAGCCCCACGCGTTCGCGTGGAACAGCGGCACGATGGTCAGGATGGAGTCGGTACCGAACAGACACATGCCGCTGGGCGACCCGACCTGCATCGCGTGCAGCCAGTTGGAGCGGTGCGAGTACACCACACCTTTCGGGTCGCCGGTGGTGCCCGAGGTGTAACACATCGCCGCGGCGGATCGCTCGTCGATCACCGGGAAGTCGTAGGTATCCGGCTGCGCGGCAAGCAGTTCGGTGTAGGAGTGCACCTGCACGCCCTGCGGCGCGGTCAGTGTCGACGCGTCGCCGTTGACCACGATGACGTGGCGGACCGTCTTCATGTTCGGCAGCAGCTGAGCGAACAGCGGCACCAGCGTGCCGTCCACCAGCACGACCTGGTCCTCGGCATGGTTGGCTACGTACACGACCTGGTCCGGGAACAGCCGGATATTCAGCGCATGCAGTACCGCACCCATGGCGGGCACCGCGATGTAGGCGACCACGTGCTCGTTGTTGTTCCACATGAATGTGCCGACCCGATCGCCGACGCCGATCCCCAGCCCGCGCAACGCGTGCGCCAGCCGCGCCGACTCGGCGCCGACTTCACGGTAGGTCATGGTGCGCACGCCGGAACCGGTCCAGGTCGAGACGGTGGAATCACCGACGAACGTCGATGCGTAGCGCAGCAACGTGGCCAACGACAACGGCTCGTCCTGCATTGTGCTCAACATCGGAACTCCTTTTTCTTCAATGACTTCCCCTCGGAAAGCCAAGTCTGGATCGGTCAGCTTCGAGGCCTCCGACATGTCCCGGAGCGCACCCCGCCGCAGCGGTCACCCCGGCATACCTAATCGGTCCACCGCCGGTGAGCAGGGCGTGTGACCGCGACCGCACAGGATCGACCCCGGCGACGGTGTGCGCGTACAAGCGCGACAGTCCCCGGGGTAGCGCTATCGAGGTACCGAGAGGGGCCGAGGCGTCATTCGTTTCGACAGCTCGGGCGGCGGCGATGCCCGGCAGGCCGGCCTCGGCCGGTTCGACCTCGGCGCCGACGGCCGCGACCGAGTGCAGATCCTCGCGAATGTGGCTTCGTCGCACCAGAGGGGAAAGCTTCGGGAAGTTCGGGACGCGCGCCAGCATGGTTCAGTACGCACCGACCATGAGCCACATCACAGCGGCGATGCTACCCAACAGTAGGCGCGACGGCAGGGCTGACCGGAAATCGCCTCGCACATCGAATCAGACGGCAGTTGCCCTCACTTTCCGCTGGTCGACACGTCGCCGATGTCGGAACACCGGTGACCAACTGAGCCATCGGCTCGTCACAATCGGCGATCATCGCCCGCCCGGCCATCATGACCGATTCCAGTCGAGCTGCCCGCCCAGCGATTCGAATCAGTAGCCACCCACATACAGTCGGTTTCTGCTCTGGGGCACTATCGGGCATCGGCGCGACAGCCGTTGCGCCGAGTTCAGCGCGATCGGCCGGGCTTCGGAGCCGCGTTCGGCGATCTCATCGCTCCAGCACATCCACTGGTCTGACGTACACGTCGGCGGCCGGGGACAGGGCGCGGACACCACGCACACCACGGCGGAAGTCCTCGGGATCGACTCGGTCCCCGCGCTCACCCGGTGTGCGCCGGATAGGCGTGGACTACCGCGGTGTTCAATTTGGGCACGACATGGGTGAGCGTGTGCTCGGCGTCATGCGCGACCCGGTGCGCGTCCGCGAGCGTGATCGTCGGCGCGACATCGAGTTCGACATCGGCGTGCAGACGGTGTCCGATCCAGCGCATCCGCAGGCTGCGCACGCCCTGCACGCCAGGCTCGGCGGCCAGTGCCCGTTCGGCCGTGGCGACCAGCCCCGGTTCGACCGCGTCCATCAGTCTGCGCAGCACATCTCGCGCCGCGGTGCGCAGCACTGCGAGAATCGCGACAGTGATCAGCAGGCCGACGATCGGGTCGGCCAGCGGGAACCCGAGAGCCACACCCCCCGCGCCGAGCAGCACGGCCAGCGACGCGAACCCGTCGGTCCGCGCATGCAAGCCGTCGGCGACCAGCGCGGCCGAGCCGATTCGCCGCCCGACCCGAATCCGATACAACGCAACGGTCTCGTTGCCGAGGAACCCGATCGCACCCGCGACGGCTACCCAGCCGAGATGGTCGATGGGTACCGGATCGATCAGCCGGCGCACCGCCTGATACCCCGCGATCAGCGCGGAAAGGGCGATCGTGGCGACGACGAACAACCCCGCCAGATCCTCGGCCCTGCCGAATCCGTAGGTGTAGCGGCGGGTCGCGTCCCGGCGACCGAGCGCGAACGCGATCCACAGCGGGACCGCGGTCAGCGCGTCGGAGAAGTTGTGGATAGTGTCGGCCGCGAGCGCCACCGAGCCGGACGCGGCGACGACCAGCACTTGGAGCAACGCGGTAATACCGAGGACGACCAGGCTGATCTTGACCGTGCGGATACCGATCGCGCTGCTCTCCAGCGCATCATCCACGCTGTCGGCGGCATCGTGGCTGTGCGGAACGAAGATCTCCCGAATGACTCCGCGCAGGCCGACCGGGTGTTCGTGTGCGTGGCGGTGTCCAGCGTGCGGGTGGTGCCGGTGTTTGTGTTGATGGCCACGGACAAGACCGTGTTCGTGCGAATGCACCGGCATTACGCGTGAATCACGCCCTCGGGCATCATGTTTCGCGCAGCTCATCGGACATCCGTTCGGGCTCGGCGGGAAAGTTCCCGGACCGCGGCATCGCCGCGATGATGCGGGGGCACGCCGGGTCCGGCGTGCTCGGCATTCCACACCGCGTCCACCACCAACTGCCGGACGTGCTCGTTCTCCAGGCGGTAGAAGATCGTGGTACCTGAGCGACGGGTGTTCACCAGTCGCGCCATCCGGAGTTTCGCCAGATGCTGCGACACCGAGGAGGCGGGCTTGCCGACCTGCTCGGCCAGGTCGTTCACCGATAGTTCGCGGTCGACCAGGGCCCACAGCAGCTGCACGCGAGTGTGATCGGCCAGCATCCGGAAGACCTCGACAACCAGCCCGACCTGATCTTCGGCGAGCGGAGGTCGGATTTCCTGGCTATCTGCATTCATACGCAGATAATAGTGCAGTGCATGTGCTGGACACCAGACCGTCGCACCCACTCCGGATCGGCGTAGCGGCGACACCCACACAGACACACATGGGTGAGTGTGCTCGAGCGGGTCGCGATTCAGTTACCCACCTGGTCCCGGCCGGCCGGGTCGGATCGCGAGGCACGGCTTTGTCGCGATCGAACGCCAACGGCGACTGTCGCCGAACCGGTTGACTACGACTCGTATCACTTCTGCGCCGCCGACAGCAGGAAACCGGGCTCCGGATCCCGCGCGGTTTACTGTGAATCACGAAGCACACCGAACGACCCGCGGAGTAGACGACATGCCAGTGGACCGAATCCTGCCCACCCCCGAGGCCAGGGATCTGCTCGAGCTGACCCGGGACATCGCCGACAAGGTGCTCGAGCCGCGGGTGGTCGACTGCGAGAAGACCGGGACGTTCCCCGTCGGCGTCTTTCCGGCGCTCGGCGCGGCCGGGCTGCTGAGCCTGCCATACCCGGAGGAATTCGGCGGCGGCGCCCAACCCTACGAGGTGTATCTGCAAGTACTCGAGGAACTCGCCGCCCGCTGGGCCGCCGTCGCGGTCGCGGTCAGTGTGCACAGTCTGTCGTGCCATCCGCTGTTCACCTTCGGCACCGACGAGCAGAAGCAGCGCTGGCTGGCCGACCTGCTCTCCGGCGAAACCATCGGCGCCTACAGCCTTTCCGAACCGCACGCGGGCTCCGACGCCGCCGCACTGCGTTGCCGGGCGACTCCCGTCGAGGGCGGCTACCGAATCAACGGGGCGAAGGCCTGGATCACCAACGGCGGCCGCGCCGACTTCTACACCCTGTTCGCCCGTACTGGCGACGGCTCGCGCGGTATCTCCTGCTTTCTGGTTCCGAGCGACACCGAAGGTCTCGTCTTCGGCAAGCCCGAGGAGAAGATGGGCCTGCGCGCGGTGCCGACCACCACCGCCGCCTACGACGACGCGTTCCTGCCCAGCGAGCGACTGATCGGCGCGGAAGGACAAGGTCTGTCGATCGCCTTCAGTGCCTTGGACTCCGGCCGGCTCGGTATCGCCGCGGTCGCCACCGGTCTGGCGCAACGCGCCCTGGACGAGGCGGTCGGCTACGCCAAGGAACGCGAGGCATTCGGCCGTCACATCATCGATCACCAGGGCCTGGGCTTCGTCCTGGCCGATATGGCCGCGGCCGTCGACTCCGCTCGCGCCACCTATCTCGACGCAGCCCGCCGCCGCGATGCCGGCCTACCCTACGCACGCCAGGCCAGCGTCGCCAAGCTCGTCGCGACCGACGCCGCCATGAAGGTCACCACCGATGCGGTCCAGGTTTTCGGCGGTTACGGCTACACCCAGGACTTCCCGGTCGAGCGCTATATGCGCGAGGCCAAAGTCATGCAGATCTTCGAGGGCACCAACCAGATCCAACGCCTGGTCATCGCGCGCCAGCTGGCCGGACAGTAGTCGTCCAGCGTGGCCGAAAATACCGATTACTTGACCGGGAATATCTTCGGACCTGCGGATTCGCGACTTACGCTCGGGGGATGACGACGCCGTCCATCATCATTATCGGAGCCGGTTTCGGCGGACTCGCGCGGCGCCACGGAGCGGAGCCGGGATGACTGGCTGCGGCAGCGGTTGAACGGGACACCGTGGAATTTCTGCTCGAACTGGTACCGGAATGCGGCAGGCCGGATCACCAACAACTGGCCCGGCGCCACCGCGCTCTACCGATGGAAGACAAGGACTTTCGATCCGACCGACTACGACGAGGCGCAGGCGCCCGCAACCGCGGCCTGACCATCCGCCCTCAGCCTGCTATCAGCAAGCGATCAGTAAACTGGCCTTGATCCGTCCAGGCAGTGGAAGAGGTACACCATGTTGTGGGTGCTGATCGTCGTGGTTCTCGTGGTTCTCGTCGCCTTGCTGGTATGGCAAGCCACACGCGGCAAACAACGCGCGGCCACCGCACTGGCGGACGCGCTCGCCGACGCTCGGCAGGTGAACGAGCGACTCGGCGGCCAGGTCTACAGCCTCACCGGCAGCAACCCCCCGGCGACCCAAGCCTTGGCCGACGCGTCCGAACGGCATATCGCGGCGGGTTCGCAACTCGATCAGGCACGCACCCCCGCACAAGCGCGGTTGGCGAAGCAGACTGCGCTGGAAGGGCTCTACTACATCAGGGCGGCACGCACCGCGATGGATATGGACCCTGGTCCCGCGGTCGCGCCGCTCGACGGCCAGGACACCGCCGGACAGGTCAGCGAGAAACGCGTCGTCGAATACGACGGCAGGCAGATCGGCGCCTCGCCGGAGCCATCGGCGGCGACTCCGAATTACTATCCCGGCGGCAGAGTCGCCGGACGACCGGTGCCCGCAGGATGGTATTCCGAGCCGTGGTGGCGGCCCGCCCTGGTCGGCGGCGCCTGGGGCTTCGGCTCGGCACTGCTGTTCACGTCGCTGTTCTCCGGGATGTCCGGGGTGGCGTACGGCGCGCAGGGGTTCGAAAGCGGATACGGGGAGGGGTATCAAGACGGGCTGAACGCCGGCGACGACGGAGGTCAGGACGCAGGCGACGCCGGGTACGACCAGGGCGGTGACTCCGGTGGATACAACGGTGGGAGTGGATTCGATGGCGGCGGCGGATTCGACAGCGGTGGGGGTTTCGACGGCGGGTTCTAGCAACGACGATCGCCCAGAGCACCCCGCCTGACCTGGTACTGCCCAATTTTCCGGTGCAACGATGAGGTCTGTTCGCCCTCGACCCGGTAGACTGCCGAACGTCCCGGGTAGGCCGAGATGCCCACCAAGACCAGCCTTCGTAGCTCAGGGGATAGAGCACCGCTCTCCTAAAGCGGGTGTCGCAGGTTCGAATCCTGCCGAGGGCACAGCATCAATTCAGGTCAGAGACTCGCGCCGCCCCGCTCACTCGACCAACTTCAGGCCCGTAACGACATCCTGACTACATTCCGCCGAGTGACGGGCATCCAACCGATCCGCCACACCCCATCGAACTCGTCTTCGAACAGATGCCCGTATCGCTCCAGCATGAGAGCTACGGACGAGTGGCCGAGCATCCGTTGAAGCACCGTGATGGACGCTCCGGCCCGGATCGCCAGTGACGCGGCGGTATGCCGGAGTTATCAGCGGTTAGACCATGGTTCAGGTCTGTCGAGCGCCTGGTCAGGACGGCGAACCGGCCTGCCTCCGGCATGTCGAGCAGACACTGCCCGGCACCTCCGGCAGGACCCACTCAGCGGCTGGCTCCCGCGCGGCCCGCTCACCGCACCGAGGAATGCCCGGAGAAAGGTCATCGGCATTGGCGTGAACGCGCCGTCTTCGGCGGTGTGAGTCAGGCGGGAGTGCCGCAAGTGGTGCAGCGTGAACGGCGCGCCGACCATCTCTGCGGTGTAGTGGTCGAACAGTTCGGCCGCGCGTCGGTAGGGCAGCCGCGCACGATGTGTTCCTGGGTCTATCGGCCACGGCCACATGTGGTTTCGCTTTCCGGTTGATGAGGAACAGTGGTCCGGTGCGGCGCCCGGTGAGCATGCCGACACCGTCGGGCACGATCTGATCCAGCAACGACGAGCCATCGGACACGCCGCCCTTGTGGTCTCGGCCGGATCTTGAACTACTCCGACAAAAGCGCCGCTTAGCGAGTCGCTGTTTGGGAGGGTCCACGGTGCGGCAAAGCCCGGTGGGCGCAGCAACGGCCCGGCGAAGATCGTGGCTGCCGTGCCCGATCGTCGAAAACTGTTGCCGTGTATGCAGTTATCCGCGCGGCGCAACTTGCCCGGGCACGAAGCTTGATCCCATAAGATGGCCGATCGACGCTTGCCCCTCCTGAAGCGTTTCGCAGCCCCCTCGAACAACCCGGAGCGGACGGTAGTGACGAACGACGGCTGGGAAGAGATCCCGCCACATCAGATCCGCAAGGAGATCGAGAAATCGATCTACGCAGTGGTCACAGAACTGGTCGAGGAGCGCGGGTTCCGCATCCGGCGCCAAGGACACAAGATCGCGCTGTACTGCCCGTGCGGACCCGACGGTAGGTTCATCACCATCGGTGGCACGGTGCGGGACGCCGACGTCGCAGCCAAACGCATCAGACGGGCAGCAAAGCGCTGCCCTGATCAGCACGACCTGATGCGTTAGGCTGTTTACATTTGACAACACAGCAGGTAGCAGGCATCATTTGGGCATGACGGCGCACGATGTCGCGAACTTCGAGTTCATGTTCGTTGTCGAAGGCATCACCGACGCCTTCGACCCGAGAGTCGAAGGCGTCGAGGAACACCTCGATTGCGTCATGGAACGCCACGGCGAACTGACCTTGATGACTGTCACCACCCCTGGAACCTCGGCATACACGGCCGGTGTACACGCTGCACGCGTCCTCGAAGCCGCAGGCATAGACGTTGTGCGCGCCTATGCAGATCTTGTCACCAGACAAGATATCGCCGACCGCGCCGAGGTCACTCGCCAAGCAGTCGGCAATTGGGTGCGTGGCGAACGATGCGGGAATCACCCCTTTCCCACACCGACCAATCTCGCAGCAGGTGGCTTGTGGCTGTGGCGCGATGTAAACACGTGGCTGGCAGCGCGTGGACTCGAACATGATTCCATCGGCCACCCCCCGCTCGAAACACTCGCTCAGATCGACGTGTGGCTTTCCAACCGGAACTGCCCAAGAACCGCTGATGCCCTGGCATTTTCAGAGATCGGGTATATCGCCAACTCGACCCGGTTCGCACAGGTCGAGCCCTCGGTCGACCCCGCGCAATTCGAACCCTGGACTCTCGCACAGTGACCGAAACCGCCGAAACTCCGATTCAGGTCGACACTATCGCCGAGCTCGTCGACATCGCCGAACTCGTCGACATCGTATTCTTTGAGGTGACCGGCAAACGCACTGCGTCGAGCCCGGCGAAGGAACCCGGCGATTCGACCGACATAGAAATCTCTGTCCGAACCACAAGCACCGGAATCGATGTTCGTTGTCTGTGCCGAGTCAGCGGCGGCGGAGGCGAGTACGTGTGCGACGCCGCCGCACGATACGACTTCGGCCGATCGGTCACGTTCCCAGATTCGGTACTCCCCGAATTCGTTCAACGAGTCGGCGTAATGGCGGTGTATCCCTACCTCCGGGAAGCGATCACCGCCTCCGCCGCAAAACTCCGACTTCCGCCGCCCCTGTTACGGTTGTTGCGCCCGGGAGACGTGCACGCAACTCCCAAGACACCATCGCCATAGCCCCCGGCGGCGAGCCCATGCGAGACACGTTGGCGCAGAGTTGAATATCACTCGGCTTCGGCGGTTAACGGTAGAGTGATCGTTTTATGCGCGTGCTCTGGGTTGGCGAAGGACCGCCGGGCGATCCGGTGGTCGATGAGCTCATCAGGTTGGGCAATCGGTACAGCCAAACACTGGAAATGATGCCGGCAGGCGCGTTCTGGGAGGCCGCGTACCGAGGCGTCCTGGTGGGCCGCGAAGATCGATGGTCGACCTGTGAGCTATGCACTGTTCCGGCTTCCCCGAAACAACCAGGCCATGTTGTCGCACCTGTGCGTGGCCTCCGAGGCACGCCGTTCGGGCGTGGCCCACGCATTGGTGGTCGAACTTCGGACCAGGCATTTCTCGCGGTTCGGCATACACGCCAAGTGCCGAGACGACTACGGGACTCAAACCCGATGTGGCAGGCGTTGGAACGATCTGCAACCCCGGTCGGGTAGGCAGAGAGTACGCGCTAGCGAAATCGGTGCGTGCTGCGTCGAGCCGATACGCTGCGCGCACCGCGACAGCGCATTCTTCAATTTCGCTGCGGGAGAGGTTCGGGCAACGAAGCCGCCGCCGGAGCAGCGACGGTCGTCACCACCGAAGCCAACTTCGCTCAACCGCCCCATCCAAAGGCTGCGCGACCTGCGCGTCTCAACCGTAACCGACGGCCCTTCCGGTATCTCCCGACGAGTCCAGTGCGTGGACCTTTCGAACTCCTCGGGATCGGGTGGGCCTGTCTCGTGAACGGCTCCCTTCCAGCCGGCGATCCTTCGACTGGTGATGGTTATTCGCCTCGGTATGGAGAAAGACCCTTGTCGCTACGCGGGCGACCAACCCGCGACGCACAGGTAACCGATTGCCCTTCACGATGTTTGATCGATTCCAGGGCTGTCGACTGCTCAGTCCGACGTTGCGATTCGATACTACTGGGCAGCATGGTGTGTGGGCAGACCGTCTTCGTCCTCGGTGCGCCGCCGCATCGTCTCGACCGAGCGATCCTCCGGAATGCGTTCCGGCCACAGGGTAACCGCGAGCACGACCGCCGAAGGCAGACCGATCACGATCACCCACCCGAGTACCATCCATCCGTCGCTCATCTAATCTCCGTGTCTTGCAATGTCATTCGCTCCATATTCAGTGTCGTACCCGAGAGCGGCTACCGATTCGGCATGAAAGTCGGCGACGCCGACCGTCGCGCCGTCGGCACGTCGGCACGTCGGCCGAGAACGGGGATCGTTCTACCGGGCAGACCATGACATTCACCCGGGGCCAGGGTCGCCGCCTCGAACAAGACGATTCGCGCAGCCGCAACCCATCGACCACACCGCCCTGGCAATCGACCGATCCGCCACAGTCCCCAGACACCGATCCCCCCGACCGCCGCCGTGACCCGGACCTACGCCCGTTGCGTGACAAATGCGGGGTCGGTGTGCTGTCGCCGCGCCGCTTATTCAGCTTCCAGGCACCCACAATCATCGATGACGGCGGCACATCCGACGCAGCGGCGACCGCCACCGCGGATCGACCAGCACAACCCAGTTCTCACGCCGCCCGGCCTCCGATCCTGTATCGCCCACTCGATCCTCCTGACACCACGCCATCGCCGAGAAGGCTTGCGATGTCGGCGGCTGTTGTCACGCAGGCACGGAGATCCGCCTGCCGAGCGAGTCGATAGGGATGTGTCCACTGTCGCTCTGGTCCGTCATTTCAACCTTCAGGAAGGTCCTTCGACTACCGGAAAAGCTTCTCAGCCCTTCGAATCGAGCGGAATGGGGGAAATTCCTACGAAAAGCGACGCATTGCCGAACCCACCCCCGCCGAGTTGGTGGGCCCAGCGCGATCAACGAAGATACTGCTGACGAGTGCCGGAGTGTCCGTGGCAGTCTCGACGGGTCAGGCCAGCCAGGGAAGCCCGTTCGTCATGCGGGCTTCCTCGGGCTTCGCTTCTCGAGCCAGTCGGCGAATGTCTGGGTGCCGCGGGGGCCGGGGCCGGTCGGCAGCAAACCACCGTTTCTCATTCCGCCGGGAAAGTACAGGGGCACGACCGGGCGTTGGCGCGCGCCGCCTGCGGCGATGAGGCGCCGGGCCAGGTCGACCAGCGACTCGACCTGCGGACCCGCGAGTTCGGGGGCCATTCCCCTGGGCGGTTCGAGGGCCAGGTCGACGAGGGCTTCGGCTAACTCCCGTACCGCGATGGGCTGGACCGGCGCGGTCGGCACCACTGCGATCGGCCCAGGGACGCCGCTCAGCACCTGACCCACGAACTCGTGGAACTGCGTCGCCCGCATGATTGTCCACGGCACCGCCCCACCCCGGATGATCTCCTCCTGCCGCAACTTACCCGAGTAGTACGGGAGCTTGACCCGGTCGACCCCTACGATCGACGGCGTCACGAGGTGCCGCACCCCGGTGCGCTCGGCCGCGCCGGCGAGATTGCGCCCCGCCTTGTCGAAGAAGCCCACAGCCACCGACTTGCGATTGGTGGTCACATTGCTGGCGTCGATCACCACTTCGACCCCAGTCAACGCGGCGTCCAGCCCGGATCCGCTCACCAGATCGACACCCTGTCCGCGCGACAGCACCACGGGTGTATGTCCGCGAGCACGCAGTGTCTCCACGACGACTCGTCCAGCCACGCCGGTACCACCGGCAACTGCGATCTTCATGACTACTCCTCCCGCTCGGCGCTGCACGAGCGGGAGGAGGTCAACAGGCCACACCCATCGCGACAGCTCACCCAATAGTTATGATCGTGATAGTATCATTTAATACCAATGTGGGATGTGCCTCGATACCACTCCAGGTTCGCAGCCGGGCGACGCTGTCGCAGTGGGTCTGAAGTATCGAGTTACGGCCGCCCCCACCAGCACTCGCATCCCTCCCCCACCACCGAACGCTGCTACTCCGACCGCCAACCGAGCAGCGCCGGCGGTAGTCGAATGGTGGTTCGTAGGACTAGAGAAACCACCATTGCACTAGCGTCGATCGGACACTGTGACGAGGGGGTGCGCTTGGTATGGCGGCTCGGGATCGGGGCGTGTTGATTGCCGAGCATGTCGAGCAGGACCATGGCGTCGTGGTCGGGGCTTCCTGCGTCGGTGTCGTAGACGACGAGGCGGTGGCCAGGGGGGCCGTCGAGTTGCATGGACTGGTAGCGGAGGGTGGGGTTCGGGGCGACGGGCGCGCACGTCGTCGCTCCTACGGGCGGGCGAAGACTTCGCTCTTCAAGAGGAGGTCGCCTACGAGCTGTGCGAGGTCGGGGGCATCGAGGTCGGTGCCGGCCAGTGCTGATAGGCGTGCGACGCAGCCGCGGATCTGGGTGTTCCAGTTGGTGAACAGCTCGCGGTCCCCGGGTGCGGGAAGTAGTAGCGAGCGAGGTTGCGCTGCGCGACCGGCCAGCAATCGATACCTGCGAAAGGTGCAGGCCGTCCGGGCAAGCGGCGTCCGGGGTGTTCTCCAGCAGAAGTCACCGCCGGGCCGGACCGTGCGGCTGGGCACGGCGGGTTGCGCGGGTGCGTTTTCGGGCGGCCAGCTGGCGCGGGTGATTGTTTTCATTCTCTTCCAGTTGTGCTTCCTGGAACGCCGCCCGCCTCCTCAATGTTTGTGGAAGGCCTCCTGCAACCACCACGCTCCCTCGTCGGAGGCGATTCGCGCGTCCAGCAGGATCGGGCGATCACGTGGCCCAGCCAGCCATTTCTCCAACCGATCGAGGTCGCTGACCGAGCGCACAATGGCCGCCTCATACCCCATGCCCACAGCCATCGCGGCGAAGTCCGTGGTCGGGAACCGCACCGTCGCGAGGTCGTTGTCCACGCCGAAGTGGTGGACCTCCGCGCCGTAAGCGCTGTCGTTGTACACCACGATGACCATCGGCAACCCGAGGCGCACCACCGTCTCGAACTCCGACGAACCCATCAGCGCACCACCGTCACCCAACGCTGCGATCGCGAGCCGATCCGGCTGTGCGAGTGCCGCGCCGATGGCGGTGGACAGGCCGAGGCCGACCGACTGGAACGCCTGGGTGAAGCAGAAGCCGAATTGGTCGGGAACGGCGAGGTACGCGCTGGGATAACCCATGAAGTTGCCCGAATCGACGGCCACGACACGCTGTTCGGGAAGCATGCGGTCCAGCGCGATCGACAGGACGCGCGGGTCGATGCGATCCGACGTCGAGAGATCATCGAAGGCGACCTGCGTCCAACGGGCACCGTTGGCGATACGCGCCCGCACGTCGTCGATCCGATAGCGGTTCGATTCAGCGGATTCCCTTTTCCAGGCGGCCGTTACCGCGCGCGCGGTTTCGCCGACGTCGCCGAGAATCTCGATCGACACGTTCCGGTGCGCGCCGAGGGCGCTGACATCGTTGTCGACTTGAACGACGGTGGTGTCGTCACCGATGAGTCGACCGTGCCGCATGGTCCACATGTTCAGCGCGCACCCCCATCCGATCAGCACGTCGGCGTCTCGGATCAGTTCGGCGGCCAGCGGTGTGGCGAAGCCGCCCGAGATACCGATCGACCAGGGATCGTCGTGAAACAGTCCGTTCGCCACAGCTGAGGTAGCCAGGAGGGCGCCCGTCGAGGCCGCGAGCAGGCGAAGGTCGGCGGCGTATCGGCGGGCTCCGCGACCAGCCACGAACACCGGCCGCTCGGAGTTCCGCAGCAGGTCGGTCAGTCGATCCGTATCGATATCCGCGGGCCGGACCGGATGCGGTGTCGGCGGAACGGGTGGCGTGTCCCACGCCGCGGGCAGCGCCTGGATGTCGATCGGAAGGTTCAGCACGACGCATCGTCCGCCGTCGCGTGCCGTGCGGAAGGCACGGACGGTATCGGCGATCGCGCTGGCGGGCCCGTAGACCCGTTCCGGGACGGCGCCGACGGCTGCCGCGAGAGCATCCTGCGCGACGCGGAAGTTCGACCGCACCGCGTCGCCGGGCGTGTCCGCGGCCAGGACGATCAGCGGTGTACGGCTTTTCGCCGCCTCGCCGATGCCGGTCATGGCATTGGTCAGACCACATCCTTGATGCAGCGTGACGACGGCGACACCGTCGGTCATGCGGGCATAGGCGTCGGCCATCGTCGTGGCTCCGCCCTCGTGCCGGGCGGGGTAGAACGCGACGCCGGCGGATCGCAAGGCATTGGTCACCTGAAAGTTGCCGCTTCCGACGACTCCGAAAGCGGCTCCGACACCGAGTCGCTGCAGGGTCCGTCCGACGACGTCGGCAACGGTCATGTGGTTCGCGGAGGTCACCTCTGAATCATGGCAAGGACCCGCGCCGGGCTGCCCGAGCCCCCGACGATCGGCAACGGCGCCACGACGACCAAGAAACCCGTCGCAGGCAGCGTTGCCAGGTTTTGGAGTTGGGTCAAGCCGAATTTACCGGCGCCCAGTAGATAGTGGTGGCAGGGAAAGGGCGTCTCGAACCCGGCTGCCGCGCCGGCGTCGGTACCGACCGTTTCGACACCGAAGCCGAACAAACTGGTCTCTTCCGCCAGCCATTTCGCACATTCGGCCGAGACGCCGGGCGTGTGCGAACCCTTGTCATCGACGTTCAGGAAAGACTCGGTATCCGACGAGCGCGCGTCCCATCCGGTCCGATAGAACAACCAACCGCCGTCGGGGAGCGGCCCGTTTTCCTCCATCCACTGCTCGATATGGCCGACCTCGAGCAGGAAGTCCGCGTCGCGTTCGACCTCTTCGGTCATATCGATCACGACGCCGGGCGCGATCAGGTTCTGCACCGGCGCCTGTGCGACGTCCAAGCCGTCACGGCCGGTGATCCAATGCGTCGGAGCGTCCAGGTGGGTTCCCGTGTGTTCGCCGGTGTGAATGTTGTTCCAGCACCACGCGGGCCCGACCTCGTCGTATGTGCTGATCCGTTCGAGACCGAACGGGATAGTGTTCGCGAACGGTTCCGGCAGGTGCAGAATCGGAGTCGACGCCTCCAACGGCGCGGTCAGATCGACCACCTGGACCGCCCCTCCGGCCAACGCCGACTGCAGTGTGGACAACACGGTCATGGGTAACTCCTGAAAATATTCGTATTGGGGTCGGTCACCCGACCAGCAAGCGATCCCTGCGGAGGTTGGCCGGCAGGTCAGTAGCTGGGCGGTGTCACGCTGATCATGAAGCGGACGGTGGTCCTGCCTTCGTTGCGGAACCGGTGCGGGATGTGCGAGTCGAAGTAGCAACTGTCACCGGTTTTGATCAGGTGGGTTTGGTCGCCGACCTCGATGGTGAGTCGTCCGCTGAGTACGACGACGCATTCCTCCGACGGGTGCGAGCGCAATGAGTCGGAGGAGACGGCGCCGGGTTCGAGCGAACCTTCGAGAACTTCGAGTTTGGCGCCGCCCGGAGAGGCGCGGGTGTAAGTGATGGCATGGTGCGGTGAGGAGATCCGGTACCGGTCGTCGTGCCGGATGACCGCGACGGTCTGGTCGTCGCCGTCCTGGAACAGGCTGAACAAGGGGACGTCGAGAACCTCCGCGATGCGCCGCATGGTTTCGAGGCTGGGGTCGGTGACACCGCGTTCTACCTGGCTGATCAGACCGGTGGAAACCCCGGCGCGGTCGGCGAGTTGGCGGACGGTCATTCCCCGGAGGTTTCGATACTCACGGATCCGTGTCACGGTCACCGAGACATTATCTGCCGACGGGTACCCTGCTCTGATCGCCGGGCGGATTTGCCCGGCGACCAGGACAGAACGGTGCCGACTCGGATCATCGGGTCAGGCTGTCCGCCATCACCACATCCGGCTCGGTAGGTGCGCTGTTCCCTATCCCGACATCAGCCGCGAGGTCCGACGGTGGACGCGTGACGAGGCTGACCGTTACTGCGACGATGACATTGACGACCAGTGCGGGGAGTCCGACCACCGTGCCTGGCGGCAGGGCGGACGTGACGAGCGAGCCCAATGATGGCACCCCGACTATCAGGCCGCCGCAAATCGCACCGGCGGCAAGGCCTACCGCGGTGACTCGCCGCCACATCATCGAGAAGAACAGGGCGGGCGCCAACTGGCCGACAGCGCTGTACACATTGGACATGATGCTCAGGAGTTTGGCATTGCTGTGCGCGACGAGCAGTACCGACAGTGCGGTGAACACGAGGACACCGATCCGGGTCAGCGTGAGCGACGAGGCCCACCGCGGCGATACCGCCCCGATGATGTTACGGGTGAGCAGGCTGCTGGCCGTGAGGATGAGTACCGCGGTCGGCACGAGTGCGACGAGGATGCCCGCACCGCCGAGCAGCCCGATGACCCAATCCGGATACTTCTCGCGCACAAAGATCAGCAGTGACGCGTTCGCCTGCTTGTCGGTCAGCTTCGGCAGCGCGAGCAGCGCGGCGAGCGCGATCATGACGATCAAGACGTAGAACAGCGAGTACAGCGGCTGGATCACCTGATTACGGCGGATCGTCGCCACATCCTTGGCGCTGTAGGACACCTGGAACATATGTGGGAGGGCGAACGTGCCGAGCGGGGTGAGCAACAGGAAACTCATCCACCACCAGGTGTTGGTCGCGGCCGCCCCATGGATACCCGGCAGGGTGGCACCGTTGGGGTGGGTTTGTTTCACCGCGTCGAAGATGCCGAGCAGACCATGGACACCGGCCGCATTCGCTGCGCCTACTGCGATCACGAGCAGGATCAGGATCAGCAGAATGTCCTTGACGATCGCCGTGAACGCAGCACTGCGCATGCCCCCGACCAGCACGAACAAGGCGACCAGAACACCTCCGGCCACAACGTAGACCAGCGAGGGGACACCGCTGCCGAACAAACTGGCCAAGATGAGACTCAGTCCGGTCAGCTGCACCTGGGTATAGAGCAGCAGCGCGACGATGCCGAAGACGGCGATCAGGGCACCGAACCATGGCGCGTCGAAACGGCTGCTGAAGTAGTCCGCCATGGTGACCAGCCCCCGGCTTTTGCCCGCGCGCCAGATTTTGGGTACGAGCCAATAGCCCACCGTCGCTGTCAGCACCACCGTGCCGAGGACGTAGTATCCGGGCGCGCCATTGCTGAATACTGCCTGGGAGGCGCCCAGCAGCGCGAACGTGGTGAACGTTTCGCCGACGAGCAGAAACCAGAACAGCCAGGTGCCGAAGCGTCGGCCACCGACAGACCATTCCTGCATATTCATCGTTCTGCCGCGAGCTGCCGCCACGGTGCCCCACACGATCGATCCGACCGCGATCACGAAGGCAAGAGTCAATGCCATCTCGCGCTCCTAGAACCGATCCAGTTCGCCGTTGCGTCGATCGATGGCGTAGATGACTCCGATCGCGGCCGACCCGACCAGCACACCGAGCGTCATCCATACCAGCAGGAAAGGAATCGAACCGAAGATGTAGTCGACCCGATTGACCAGGGGAATCGCCGCGATGCACCACACGGGAGGGATCGCGAGCAGAAGCCAGTGCCGGCGCCGGCGCGCCGTACGCCCGGCTTCGGGCGCTACCGATCGAGACATGGTAACTCCTGTCAGAACATTATTCATGTTCACTTCAAATGAATTTTCATCAGTCTGAGTGACCTTTATCGCATCGTCAAGCCAGGGAGGGGAGAATCTTTGCCCGAAAGTCTTGCGCATTGACAGTGACGACTGTTCACTGTGACTGACATTGTTCTGCGTTTTTCACGATGGAGGCGATCCGTGGATCCCCACCGGTTTCGGGCCCAGTTCCCCAGTTTGGTCGACACCACCCACCTGGCGTCGTGCAGCCAGGGCGCGATTTCCACCCGGGTCACCGCCGCGCTGGCCGAACTGGCCTACGTGCTGCGGGATCAGGGCGCGCCATGGGGACCGTGGATGGCCGAGGTCGAGCGCCTGCGCGCCACGGTTGCGGCCTTTCTCCATGCGGACACAGCAGAGATCGCCCTCGTCCCCTCCGCATCTCATGCCGCGTTTCAGGTGGCCACCGCGGTCGACTTCGGCAGCGACGGCGTGATCGTGTCGATGGGTGCGGAGTTCCCCAGCGTCGGGCAGGCGCTGCACGCGCAACGGCCAGCGCCTGGCCAGATGCGGTGGGTCAGCCAAGACTCGATGCGCACAGTCGGCGTGGTCGAGGCCTACCGCGCGCAGATCGACGACTCGACCCGACTCGTATCGATTCCGCTGGCGCTGTACACCGACGGGTCCCTGCAGCCGGTGAACGCGATCGCCGAACACGCGCGTGCTGTCGGTGCGCGGGTTCTGGTCGATGCATACCAGGCCGCGGGCGTCTACCCGGTAGATGTCACCGAGATCGACTGCGATTACCTGATCACCGGCACCTTGAAATACATGCTCGGCCTTCCCGGGATCGCGGTGCTGTTCGCCAGGTCCGGCGTGCAAGACCAGCACCCACCACGGATGACGGGGTGGTTCGGCCGGGTCGATCCGTTCGACTTCGATCCGACCAGCCTCGACGTCCCCGTTGAGGCGCGACGGTTCGAGTCCGGCACCCCCGGCGTTCCCGCGGTGTATGCCGCGCGGGCAGGAATCGAGGTGCTCGATCAGATCGACCCGACCACCCGATGGAAACACGTCGAGAGCCTGGTCACCGAAACCACCGCCCGGCTGACCGAGACGGGCGAAACCCTGAGCTTGCCCGCACCCGACGCCCGGCCCGGCCCGCAGGTCGCGATAGTCGATGCGGTTCCGGAAGCGTTGACCGAGTTTCTCGCTGAGCGCCGAATCGTCACCGCTCCGCGCGGATCGATCGTCCGGGTTTCCTTCCATTACTACAACACCACTGACGACGTCGACCGGCTGTGCGCGGCGATCGAGGACTACCGGAGGCAGGCATGACCACCCGCACGACGCTGGTCGCCGCCCGGCTTCTGGCCGACGCCGACGCGCCGCTGATCCACGATGCAGCCGTGTGTGTCGAGGGCAGCATCATCACCTACGCAGGGCCCCGCAGTTCGGCGCCGTCCAGCACCGACACCACCGAGACGATCATCGACCTCGGGGACACCACCATGATGCCGGGATTGATCGACTGTCACATCCACCTCTGCCAGGACCCGGCCTCCGGCGAGATCACCCTCGAAATGTCCACCGACGACGACGCGCTGCGCCGACGGATGGTGACCAATGCGCGGCGACTCCTCGATGTCGGCGTCACCACAGCCCGCGACCTCGGCTCGCCTGGCGCGCTGGGAACCGACGTGCGTGACCTGCTGACCACCTTGCCGCACGCCACGCCACGCCTGCTCGCGGCGAACGCTCCGATCACCGTCACCGGAGGCCACGCCGCATCGATGGGTGGCGTCGCCGACGGCGTGGACGAGATCCGAGCGGAGGTACGGCGGCACGCCGAACAAGGTGTGGACCTGATCAAAGTGATGACCACCGGCGGGTTCATGACGCCGGGCAGCCACCCTTCCCAAGCCCGCTACACCGTCGACGAACTCAGCGCGCTCGTGACCGAAGCGCACACCCATGGGCTTCCTGTCACCACACATGCGCTGGGCATCGAGGGCATCGAACGCGCTGTACTCGCCGGAGTCGATTGCATCGAGCACTGCGGCTGGGTCACCGCCGACGGCACCCAGTTCGATCCCCGGATCGCCGGAATGATCGTCGAACGGGGGATCGCCGTCAGTCCCACGATGAACAGCGCCTGCACCGCCGAGCACTACATGTGCCCGTGGGATGAACGTGACGCCGTTGTCGGCAATCTGCGCAAGCTCGTCGGACTCGGCGCGATCGTGGTCGCTGGGACCGATGCCGGAATTCCCCTGGTGCACTTCGAACAGTACGCCGACTGCCTGGACACCTTCCTCGAAGCAGGCATGACCCCGAGGCAGGCGATCGCGAGCGCCACCCACATCGCCGCCGAGGTCTGCGGCCTCGACGAGGTCACTGGGCGGCTGCGGTCCGGCCTGAGCGCCGACCTGATCGCCGTCGACGGTGACCCCACCCAGAACATCGCCTCTCTGCACCACCCCCGTTTCGTCATGGCCTCCGGCCGCCGCCACGAGATACACGAAACCGACCTCGACAGCGGCTATTCCGCCGCCCGCGAACGAATCCGGCGAGAGCTCGAAAGGGGAGCAGGCCGCCACACCTCCGCGGGCACCGACTGATCAGGGCAATTCCCTCGCCTCGGTGGGTCACTGCTCGTGAATTCGGTGGTGAGCGTTCGAACACGATGACGACTGGCCGGATCACGGTGTTCTCCGAACCGCTCAGTTCCCAGATTGGAGAAGTACGCCGAGGACACTCTGCTAAGGCACCGTTTCCGCATGTCAGACCAGTGCAGGAGTAGGCGACCGCACGCCGAGTCGCGACCTGTCGGGCAGGTTTTGCTCACGGTGATTGTGGGTAGTGCCGAATGCGATCGGACGAAGGATAATTCGGGCGGCTGGTTCGCCAAGGTGCCACCGTGCACCAGTTTTATCCGCACGATCACGTAGGAGCACAGTGTGACGATGTCACTCCCGGTGAATCTCAAGCACGCCAAAGACATTCACCCCGGGGTAGACGTACCGCTGTTACACGACGCCGTCCGGCCGGAGCGGACGCTGTGGTCACCCACGGAACTACGCGAGTTGACCAGTGCGGTGGCCACCGAGTTGGCGACGCCACTGCGAGATATCGTGCAGTTCGACACCGAGCAGCGTTGGTGGGCCAGATTGGCGCTGACCATGGGCGTCGAGCTGTGGCTGCTGTCGTGGACGCCGGGACAGAGCACCGAACCGCACGACCACGGTGGCGCCGCCGGCTCGTTCACGGTGTTCATCGGCGAACTCGGCGAGCAGTACCTGCACACCGGTGGATCGGTGCAGTCGGCGCAATGGCAGGCCGGCAACTCCGTCGCATTCGGTCCGGGCCGGGCACACCAGTTGCGCAACAACAACTCGCGCCCGGCCGCGTCGGTGCATGCGTATTCGCCGCCGTTGCGTCCGGTCCGCGAGTACCGCACGCTCACGGATTTCGCCGGCGTGTGAGCGAGCGAGCGAACAGGGTCTACGCCGTGGCGGGCATGATGGAACTGCGCGTCAACGGGACGCCGTCGTCGAGTGCCGACAAGGAGCAATCATGAGTGCCGAAGAGTTGCTGAACCAGGCACGAGCGCAGCTGACACGGGTTGACCCGGAGCAAACAGCAGCCATGTTGGCCGACGGGGCGCTGGTCGTCGACATCCGGCCGCACGCGAACCGGCTCGCCGAGGGCGAGATCCCCGGCGCCGTGGTAGTGGAGCGGATTGTGCTGGAATGGCGCCTCGATCCCACCGGCGACCATCGCCTGCCGGGTCTCACCGCGGATACGCCAGTGGTGATCCTGTGCAACGAGGGCTATGCGTCGAGTCTCGCCGCCGCCGACGCTCGCCGTATCGGGCTCCGGCACGCCACCGACCTCATCGGGGGGTTCCGAGCCTGGCAGGCGGCCGGATTGCCGGTAGTGGCGGGCGGCTCGCCCGCAGTGCCGTAGTCGGGCTCGGCCGCGCGGGGTTGCCACACCGGCCTTCGTCTCGTCAGCTGTCGTCGCCAGGTCCGTGCAGGTCGACTTCGCGCAGAAGTCGCCAGCGTGTCGCTGTGGGCCGGCAGTGGCCCTCGGCTCATCGGCCGGTGAAGTCGGGCGGTCTTCGGTCCAGCATGGCCGCGACTGCCTCGCGGTGATCGTCGGTGTGATGTGCGATCGCCTGCATCGCCGCGGACAGTTCCAAGAGACTTTCCAGACTCTGCCGCTGCCCCTCGCGCAGCAGCCGCTTGGTCATTCGCAGCACGTGCGGTGGGTTGGCGGACACCCGGGCGGCGAGCCGGTGGGCCGCATCGAGCAGGGCGTCGGGTTCGACGACCTGGGAGACCATGCCCCAATCGAGCGCGGTCTGCGCGTCGATCGGTTCACCGGTGAAGGCCATCTCACAGGCTCTGACCATGCCGATCGCCCTCGGCAGCAGCCAGGCGCCGCCGTCACCGGGAATGATGCCGACCTTGATGAAGCTCTCGGCGAATACCGCGGTGCTGGCGGCGATACGCATATCGCACATCAGCGCCAGATCGCAACCCGCGCCGATGGCCGGTCCGTTGACCGCGGCGATGGTGGGAATCTCGCAGTGGTACAGGGCTTTCGGAATGCGCTGGATGCCGTGTCGGTACCCCTGACGCAGCTGCGCCGGTGTGCCGCCGAACATTCCGGCCCGATCGCGCATGTGTTTGACGTTGCCGCCGGAAGAGAACGCCGACCCGGCGCCGGTGAGAATCGCCGCCCGCAGACCGTGGTCCCGGTTGGCTGCGATCACCGCGTCCTCGATGGCGGCGATGGTGTCGGCTTCGGAGATCGGGTTGCGAGCCGCCGGATTGTTCAGCGTCCACACGACGACGTCACCGCTGCGGTCGATCAGGATCGGTTCATTCACGGCCACCTCCAGGGGTTTCCCCTGACAATACGATCCGGATATCGACCGGAGCCGTTCCGGACCTGGAGGCGATGACCGGATTGAGATCGAGTTCGACTATCTCCGGGTGCTCGGCCACGAAATCGCCGACGCGGACAAGCAATCGGGCCAGCTCATCGCGGTCCACCGCAGGGAGATGGCGGTAACCGTCGAGCATGCGGGAGGCAATCGTCTCGCCGATCATCTCGTGCGCCTCCAGCGCGGTGAACGGCGCGGCCCGGAATGTGACATCCTGCAATGCCTCGACCAGCACTCCGCCGCTGCCGAAGGCCACCACCGGTCCGAAGATCGGATCGCGCGTCGCACCGACGAGTAGTTCGACCCCGGCGTCGGCCATCGGGGCGACGATGATTCCGTCGATATGGGCATCGGGCACGTGGGTTCGAACGGAATCGATGATCGCCTGGGCATGTCGAGCCGCGTCGGCGGCCACCACGCCGAGCCGGACCCCGCCGACGTCGGACTTGTGGATCACCTGCGCCGAAACGACCTTCAGCGCACAGGGCCGTTGATAGTCGGCGACGGCCGCGACGACCTCCGCGACGGTACCCGCGAAAGTCCAAGCGCCGATGTCGAATCCGGCTGCCTCGACCACCCGCCGTGCGGTCGGTTCATCGAGAAGTCCCGAGCCTGGGATCGGTGGGGCGGGAAGCGGCAGGACCAGCGAGGAGCGCTGTGGAGCATCGACCACCCTGCGGCCGCGCCGCTCCAACGCGACCACTACTCGCACGGCGTGATCGATCGAACCGAGCACCGGGACGCCACCTGCCCGCAGGCGATCGTGGTTGGCGATCTCGGCGCCGGCGTAACAGCTCTGGATCAGCAGGGGGACACCGCGTTCGGCGACGAGCTCGAGCAGGTGGACGGCCGCAGCGTCCTCGATCTCACGTAACCCGGGGTCGAATCGCAGGTGGTAGCCGCCGTAGAGGCCGATGATCAGCACTAGACCGACCTCGGGATCACGCATGAGCGCCTCGGCGGCGTCGACGAACACCATCGGGTCGGTGTCGGTAGCGCCCGCCACATCCACCGGATCGGTCACCGCGGCGGCGTCGCCGAGCAGTTGTCGTAGCCGCAGCCGAGTCTGCGCGCAGAGCCCGGCCAGTTCGATGCCGCGAGCGGCAAGGGCATCGGCGGCCAGCGTCGCGTGGCCGCCGCCATCACTGAGTATCGCGACTTTGCCCCCCTGGGCGATCGGAGCGCAGGTGGCGAGGGCACCTGCGACGACCGCGAGTTCGTCCGAGCGGTCGATCAGTTCCACTCCTGCCTGCCGCAGTACGGCCGCCGCCACCGCGTCCGACCCGGCGATCGAGCCGGTGTGCGAGCGCGCCGCGCGGCGGCCGACTTCCGAACGTCCGCCGCGCAGCACGGCGACCGGCGTGTCCAGTACCGCGCGTGCGGCGGCGACCAGGAACGATCGGCCGTCGATGAATCCCTCGGAATGAATCGCCACCACGCCGGTGCCCGGGTGGCCGGCCAGTTCGGTGAGGCATTCGTCGTAGCGGACGTCGGCCTGGTTGCCCAGCCCCACATAGGCGTGGAAACCGGGGCCGCTGATCGCGCGATTGTCGTTGACCAGCGAGAGCAGCATGTTCCCGCTCTGCGTGATCACACTGATCGGGCCGCGCGGAACACCCTGGAGTCCAACAAGATTCGCACCCGAGGAGACGTTGATCAGGCCCGAAGTATTGGGGCCGATGACCCTGATGCCGGTTTCCGCGATCACCGCCGACAGCGCGGCGGCGAGTTCGGCGCCGGCGTCCCCGAGTTCGCCGAAACCGTTGGCCAGCACGACAGCTCCGGCGATGCCGGCGGCGGAGCATCGACGCAGCGTGTCGGGAACGGCGGCCGCAGGCAGAGCGATGAGCGCGACGTCGACACCGTAGGGAAGCCGATCGATCGACGAGTACACATCGAGGCCGAGGATCTGCGTTGCGGTCGGGTTGATCGGGTAGATGGGATGGGCGTAGCCCGATTGCTGGAGAGCGCGAATGGCGTGAAACCCTCGCTTGGCCACATTGGTTGACGCGCCGACGATAGCGATGGAATGAGGGTCGAACAGCCGCTCCAATGCGGTGCGAGTGGAGGTGTCGCGCCTGAATCCGCGCTCGGCGATGCTGGTCATGCCTACTTTCCCTCGAAAAGCGGGGCGCGGCGTTCGGCGAACGCCGCGACGCCCTCGGCCCAGTCCCTGGTCGCCATCAATTCGAGAAGCTCCCGCGGCTCGGTGGCGAACGCGACGTCGAGCGGATCGTTGCGGCGCAGTGCCGCTTTCATCCGAGCCACTGCCAGCGGCGCCTTCGCCGCGAGGGTTTCGGCCAGCTCAGTGGCCGACTCGAGCAGCAGGTCGGTGGCTGTCACGGAATGGGCCAGCCCCCAATCGAGTGCCTCCTTGCCGGTGAACCGGTCCCCGAGAATCAGCAGGTCCGTGGCGCGGCGCAGGCCGACCAGGCGCGGAAGGCGGTTGGTCACACCCCCGCCGACAAAGGTGCCGATACTCACCTCGGGAAACCCCATCTGCGCGTCCTCGGCCATGACGAGGAAGTCCGCGCTCACCGCCAGTTCGGCGCCGGCCCCGAGGGCATAGCCGTTGACCGCCGCCACCACCGGCGTTCCCATCGTCTGGATCTGTTCGCAGGCACGCTGACCGAGGTCGAGGTAGCGCGCCTGCTCGGCAGGAGTCCTGGTACCCGACTTGTGCGCTTTCAGGTCGGCGCCGACGCAGAATGCCCGTCCGGTGCCGGTGAGAACGACACAGCGGATATCTGGATCGGAATCGGCCGCAACCAGTTCGACGATCAGCACGCGATACAGCTCTTCATTGACCGCGTTCAGGCGTTCTGGGCGGTTGAGCGCAAGTGTCGCGACAGAACCGGATCTGTTGACCAGCACAGTCGACATGGGGCCTCACTTCTTCTTCCGGCATGGAAATACGGTGCGGGGCAGGCAGACCAGCCGATCGCGAGCCACCGCGGGCCGCGGCCGGGTCCACCCGGTCACGAGCCGTCCCCACACTATGCCATAGAAATTGCATTGCATAACGTATATGCAAAATCTATTGCTCACGCCGTGCTGACCGTGTTTCATGACACACAATCAGTTATCTGGGTCACCTCCCACGGCCACGGAAGAAGGCATCGTGCCCACCTCAGGGAATCTGCAGCACAGCATCAACACTCGCCAGTTGACGATGATCGGTATCGGCGGGGTCATCGGCGCCGGACTGTTCGTCGGCAGCGGTAAGGCGATCTCCGCGGTCGGACCGGGCATCGTCCTCGTCTATCTGTGCACCGGCCTGGTCATCATCCTGGTGATGCGGATGCTCGCCGAACTGGCTACAGCCAGCCCCGAGACCGGGTCGTTCTCCAGCTACGCCTCCCGCGAACTCGGTTCCTGGGCGGGGCTATCGGTCGGGTGGGTATACGCCTATCACTGGTGTGTCACCGTCGCTTTCGAGGCCATCGCAGGCGCGGCGATCGCCAATCAGCTCCTGCCCGCACTACCGACCTGGCTGTTTTCGCTGATCTTCATGAGCGCACTGACCGGCGTGAACCTGGCGGCGGTGACCTCCTTCGCCCGTTTCGAGTTCTGGTTCGCCATGATCAAAGTGATTGCGATCGTGGCCTTCATCGGAATCGGTATCGCCGCGGTCTGCGGTCTGTTCCCGCACTTCCACACGCCAGGAACGACGAACCTGCTCGGGAACGGCGGCCTGTTCCCGAATGGGCTCGCGCCGTTGCTCGTCGCATCGTTGACGGTCTTCTTCTCCTACTTCGGCACCGAACTGGTGACGATCGCCGCGGGCGAGGCGACAGATCCGGTCCAGGCGGTGCGCGCGAGCATGCGCAGTATCGCCGGACGCATCCTGATCTTCTACGTCGGCTCCATCCTCGTCGTCGTCACGCTGTTGCCCTGGAACGCAACCCAAGTCACCGAGAGCCCCTATGCCGCGGTGCTGGACCTGCTGGGAGTTCCGGGTGTGCAGACCATCATGAATCTGATCGTGCTCACCGCCGTGTTGTCGTGCTTGAACTCAGGCCTGTACTCGTCTTCGCGGATGCTGTTCGCGTTGTCACGTCGCGGTGAAGCCCCTCGCCTGCTCGGTACCACCGCCCGTTCCGGGGTGCCCGTCGCCGGTGTCCTCGCCGCCTCGAGTGCCGGATTCCTCGCGGTGGTGGCGAACTACTTCCTGCCCACCGGGGCGGTTTTCACGTTCCTGCTCAGTTCCTCGGGCGCGATCGCGGTCATGGTCTATCTGTGCATCTGCGCTACCCAAATCGTCGGACGCCGCAACAAGACCGCCGCGCAGATCGCCGATCTGCCGGTGCGGATGTGGGGCGCCCCGTACCTGTCCTATGCGGTCGGAGCAATTCTGCTGGGTATCGTCTGCGGGATGGCGTCGACCTCCGACACTCGGACCCCGCTCGCCTTGACCCTGACAGTCACCGGCGTTGCCGTCGGCGCGGGCCTGATTCATCAGCGTCGAACGGCCGCGGTACAACTGGCGCCGGCGGAGTAGGTCGGCGCTATTCGCCCGCGGTATCGGAAACGTAGACGCCGAACTCGCCCAGCAGTTTCTCCTCCTCGAGCAGTGTCGCGCGCACCCGATGACCGAGCAGATGGGCGACCTCGCCGGTCATCGCCTGGGCGAGGGAGGTGAACGCGGTCATCGAGCGCAGCACGCTGGCGCTGGACGCCTCGATGTAGAACGTGTCGTGCGCCGACACCGCCAACGGCGAGACGGCGGTATCGGTCAGTGCGATGACGTGCGCACCACGCTGTCGAGCCCACTGCGCGGCACGCACGGTGTCGCGGCTGTAGCGATGGATCGACATCGCCACGAAGCAATCGCCAGCACGCACCCGCCGAAGTTCGTCGGTCAGGGATCCGGCGCTGGCATCGACCGTCGACACGTCCTCACGCAACATGCCGAGCAAGTAACTCAGCAGATACGCGGGCGCGTGGCATTTGCGCAGACCCATCACATGCACGCGGGGCGCATGGGCCAGCTGCTCAGCAACCGACTCCCACATCGCGTCATCGATGCGCGCGAACGTCCGGGCGATATTGGCCTGATCCAGCGCCACGGTGTGTTCACGCAGGCCCGCCCCCTCGGCGGCGAGGTGTTCGAGATTGTCGAAGCGGCGCAGCAATTGGGCCTGCTCCTGCAACCGTTCCCGACACAATCGGGTCAGCCCGGGATACCCTTTCAACCCCAGCCCATTGGCAAAGCGAACGACCGTGGCCTCGTTGACCCCGACCGCGCTCGCGAGTTCGGAGACGGTCATGAACGCGACCGCTTCGGGATCCGACAACACTCGCTGCGCGAGCTTCTTATGCGAGTTGGACAACGTATCCATCCGACCACGGAGTTCGATCACCAGCTCGTCGAAGGTCGCGGGGCCAGTAGCGGCCTCCGCATTCGTGTCCACCGAGCCTCCTCCCGTCCACCCCCGGCGGTCCACCTCGCCAAGGCAGCACTCTCGCCCCAATCTATCCGATTCCGCCGGTCACGCAGCCACCGCATCGCCCGGGCCGCCACGATGCGCTGGCGCGCCAGTGGACCGATGCCACTGGACACGCGTCCAAACTTTCTTCTCGACAGCGGGAAGACTCGCTTTTTGAGCTCAGCGCAGTTCAAAGAGTACCGTCCAGTCGATTTTCCGGTTCACGTTCAGGCCCGGAGCTCCAGGCCGCGGTAGCTCGATTGGCGCAGGCCGTTCGGCGTGAAAGTAGGTGGCAGACCGACCAGGCCACGCCGCATTGTGCACTTCATGCCAGTTTCGAATTCCCGGCCACCCAAGGCCGATCCGTGCACGTCAGGCCACTACACAAGCCGACTCCCCGCTACGGCAACGCTTCGACCTCGACGAGGACGAAGCCGCCGCGATCCGATCGGCGCGAAAGCAGACACGCGAATCTTGCCTCGATCCGCCGAAAGGCCATCGGTGCACGATCCGCGGTGCTGACGCACGGAGCGAAGCAATGTCCGACACCGCACGAGAGGTGTCGCGTCGCCAAATCTCCGACACACTCAGCCAGCCTTCTATGAATTGACGAATCAAGTTGGTGCGAATGAACCAGACACGGTCCGACCAATACAGGATCGGGCAATCCCCCCGGCCCGAGCGAGACCTGCTCGAGCCCCTCGATGCCTTCATCGCGGAAATGCGGGCAGAGGAGCCCTACGTACTCGGCTTCCCCGGCAATCTCGACTTCAGTTTCAGCAGATTTGCCGGTCTGCTCGACATCTTCGTGAACAATGTCGGCGACCCGGGCAGTGACGAGAAGTCGAATGTCAGCGCCAAGGTCATGGAGCGTTCCGTGGTCGAGTTCATGGCCGAGCTCGCCAACGCCGACCCACGGCAGATTTATGGATATGTGGCCGCCGGCGGCAGTGAAGCCAATCAGTTCGGGCTGGACCGCGGCTGCACGCTGCTTCCCGAAGCCAGGATCTACTGCAGTGCGGCAGCGCACTACAGCATTCACAAGAGCGCCCGGCTGATGCGCAAGGAATTGGTTGTCGTCGCGTGCGACGACCAGGGTCGGATCGACGCCGATGCCCTCGCCCGCGAATGCCGCGACCACACGGGCCGAGGCGCCGTCGTAGTCGCGACGATCGGCACCACCATGACCGGTGCGATCGACGATGTCGACGCGATCATCGGGGCCACCGCGGCAGCAGACCAGGTCTATGTTCACGCCGATGCCGCCCTCGGCGGGCTCATCGTGCCGTTCACCGCCGAGCGGGAGTCGTGGGGGTTCGCCCGGCCCGAAGTCGGCAGCGTCGCAGTAAGCATGCACAAAGGGCTCGGCATGCCGGTGCCGTGTGCATTGGCGCTGTGCCGATCGGAGCTGGTCGACTCCAGAGTCGGAGGTGAGTATGTCGGGGCCACCGACTCCACCCTCAGCTGTTCGCGCAGCGGACTGGCCAGTGCGCTGCTCTGGTATGCCCTGGCGGCCAAGGGAATAGCGGGCCTGGAGCGCAATGCCCGCAGGGCCCTCGACACGGCCGAGTACGCCACAAAGAAGCTGGCCGACGCCGGGTTGCGCCCGACCCGGCATCCCGCATCGATCGTCGTCGTCTTCGACCGCCCCGCCGAGTGGATATGCAGCAAATACCACCTGGCCACCGAGGAAACGCGGGCGCATATCGTCACCGTGCCGCACGTGACTGAACAGATCATCGATGAGTTACACCACGATGTACGGCGGAACCTAGGATGACCGCGACGATCATCGACCAGATCGACCCCGCGACACAACAGGTTCTGCGCGAGTGGCTGACGGGCTATGTCACACAGCCACATCCGGAATTGGGACGGCGCGGCGCCGTATGCCCGTTCGTGAAGCCCTCCCTGGCGGCAGGAGGCATCGTGTTCCGCACCGCGGATTGGGAACCGCGACACACGCCCGAGCACCTGGAACGCATCGTGTCCGACTCGCTCACGGCGTTCGAAGAAACCGATTGGCAAGTCTCTAAAACGAGCAAGCAAGCCCTGATCGTGGCCTTGCTCACCATGCCGGACAACCAGTGGCACCTCATCGACGAAGTGCATCGAAAGATCAAGGACAAGGCGCTCGCCAGGGGATTGATGATCGGGCAGTTCCATCCACAATGCCCCGCCCCGGCGGTGCACAACCCGCAGTTCGCCGTCAACCGCGCACCGACGCCACTGATCGTCGTTCGCCATATGGCCAAGCACGACATCCTGTTCCTCGCGGACGAAGCCGCCTGGTTTCAGGCCTACCGAGATCGGTTCGGCCACAAGTACGAACTGCGACAGGTCCACGAACCCCACCTGATCAATGCGTACACCGTTGCCGCGGCGAAATGGTCCACCGCCGACCCACAGGTCGAGTCGGACCGGTGCGCTGTGCCGTAATCGGTCGGTCGATGACGACGATTGCGGGGATTGCTCGTGCTACCGCCCATACCGCGTCTATCACGAGTCCGCCCGGCGCGGGATCTGGATGACGTTGTCGAGGTTGGTCGCCAGGGCGTCCTCCGACCGGAATCGGGCGTTCGATGCCGGAGCAAGTGATCGACCCAGGATCACCTCGCCCGCACAGTGGTGCGTCCGTCTCGCCATATCAACTCCAGTTTCGCACTTTTCGGGGAACGGGTGTTCGATGCGTACGACGGCCTTGCCCGACATCGGGCGCATAGATCTATACAGGCTCGGTTAGCCACCAGGACGATTCCGCCGCGACCAGGTAAAACCGATCCGTAAGCGGCTGCCGGGCAGTCTCAGTCGATCTCGCCGACCTTGGCATCGAACAGGCGACCAGACATATCCGACCAAGGCCTTGACGGTGAAGGCAAACCTGCTCAGTTCATGTACGTGGTTGCCGGTGAGCGTCACGCGTCGGGATGCCGCGGAGATTCACACGGTGCTGTCGCGATCTCTAGCGGTGTGCCGGTCGTAGTAGCGGGCGACACGGACTCGGTTACCGCAGCGCTGCGCCGAGCACCAGCGGCGGCGAGGATGGGCGGGGAGAAACAGCAGGACGCAGTCCTCGGCTTCGCACTGCTTCAGTCGGGATATCGCCTGGTTGGCAAGCAAATCGACGGCGAACTCGGCGAGGAAGGCAGCCAACCGGGTACCGGCCGGGCCCGTGCGCCGCACGGTGGCGGTGAGTGCACCGTCGGTCCATTCCACGTGCCGGATTGCTGGTGCGGCGGATTGCACCTGGTTGAGTCCGTGCAGTGCGGCCACGGATGGGCGGCGGTCGTGCAGCAGTGCGTCCAGCACTGTCGCGAGGTATTCGCGCACTCGGCGGACCTGGTCCAGGTCTGCGGCGGTCGGATGTTCGAGAGGTGGTTCGGGGAGTCGATCGGCCTGTAGACGCAGCCAGTCGGCGAGTTGATCGGGGGTGCACAGCAAGTCGGTATCAGCCAGATGGGTGTTGACCAGGTCCAGGGCCAGCGGCTCACCGACCAAGGGCGCTACCTCACTCATGTCACTAATGCTACAGGAGTAGGTTGACACATTAGATATTGGCCAGGTAGACCTAATGCATTATCTTCGAGAGAAAGCATGTGATCGTTGTGAGTCTGCCGCTGGTTCACCACCGCCACATCGAGATCGACGGCGTCGAGGTCTTCTACCGGGAGTCCGTGCCCACTCGTGCCGATGCCCCGACGCTGTTACTACTGCACGGGTTCCCGTCCGCCTCCCACCAGTTCCGGCGGCTCATCGACGTGCTCGGCGATCGGTACCGGATGATCGCGCCCGACTACCCCGGCTTCGGAAACACCACGGCGCCAGTCGATTTCGAGTACACATTCGACCATTTGGCCGATATCACCAAGGGTTTCGTGCGACGGCTGGGCCTGACCCGGTTCGCCATGTACCTGTTCGACTTCGGCGCCCCGGTGGGCTTGCGGCTCGCGCAGCGCCATCCGGAATGGGTGGCGGGTCTGGTCGTCCAGAACGCGAACGCCTACGAGGCAGGGCTGTCCGACGGCGCACGCGAATTCACCGCGCTGCGTCCCGAACAGCACGGAGCCGAGGGCACCATTCGCGACCTGCTCACCCTCGAAGGCACCCGCGGCCAGTACGAGACCGGCGTCGCCGACCTCGACCTGCTCTCGCCCGAATCCTGGCTGCTGGATCAACATTTCCTCGATCTGCCCGGCCGCAAGGCAGCGCAGGTGGCGCTCGCCTTCGACTACAAGTCCAACATCGCCTGCTACCCCGCCTGGCAGGCCTGGCTGCGCAAGCACACCCCGCCCACGCTGATCGTCTGGGGCGCAAACGATCCCTTCTTCCCGACCCCCGGTGCACACGCCTACCTGACCGACGTCCCCGACGCCGAACTACACCTGTTCGACACCGGCCACTTCGCCCTGGAAACCCATCTGGCCGAGATCGCCTCGCACACCGCAGACTTCCTGGACCGGCTCCCGGACCCGACACGCTGATACCCATCACAACCAGTCACATCGCCGGACAGCGACCGGCCCATGGATAGCGACAACTCGTCTACTACAGAGCGCACCGTGAGAACTCGCCTCCGGGTTCGCCGGCTACATAACGAAAATCGGCTGCTTACAGATCACTATAGTTAGCGTATTCAGAGTGTGCATGGCGCCGGGGGACATGCTGACGTGTGCGACATGCGGTGGCCTGGTCGGCGTGTCGGGCGATCACGACAGTGTCGGTGCGGTGATGATCGGCGGTTTGTGTCGATCCCTGCGGTGCCGAAGCCGTTGCGACCCTTGCTAGACGCGTTCCGGCCGTGTTTCACCACGCCGACCTTTGTCACGTTCGTCGCGTTGGTCGTGGGGTTGATCGCCGCACCGGCCCAGCGCACCATGTGTGGCATGTTTCTCGCCGCCCGGATGGGGGGCATCACAGTCGCGCACACCGGTACTTCGCTTCTGCCCGTTGGAGTCTCGACCAGGTCGGCCTCATCATGCTAGGACTGGTCGTCGGCTGGCTCACCCCCACCAGCGCGCCACTGCTGATCGCGGTCGATGACACGCTGTTCCGGCGCAGCGGCAAAAAGGTACACGGCGCGGTGTGGGCCTACGACGGTTCCCGCCAGGTCGCCAAAGGGCAGGCCAAACTCTCCCGCGGCACAACGTTCGTGGTCGCCGCGGTGCTGGTCGAGCTGCCGTTCGCGGACCGTCCGATCACGTTGCCGGTGCTGTTCCGGCTGTGGAGCCCCGGTGGCCCCACCAAGACCGTTCTCGCGCGCGAGCTGATCGCCCGGATCGCCGCGGCCCGCTCCGACCGTGTTATCCATGTCGTCGCCGACAGCGCCTACGTGTGCAGCACCCTGCGGCAGCTGCCAGTGAATGTGACGTTGACCGGCCGCTGCCGCGCAACGCTGCGCTGTTCGAGGTGCATCCCGAGGTGGACGAGCCGCCGAATATGCGCGGCAGGAGGGGGCGGCCCGCACCCGGGGCGACCGGATCGGCACCCCGGCCGATCTGGCTGCCACCACGCCGGGGGTCGAGGTCACGGTGACCCGCTACGGTCGAACTGCCACCGTGATCGTGCACGAACGCCGCTGCCTGTGGTACGGCGCCTTCCGCTCCCAGCCGGTGCGCGTCATCGTGGTGCGCGAATCCCGCCGCCCGACTATGATGCTGCTGACCACCGACACCACCACTGCGGCAGCCGAACTCATCGAGAGGTACTCCGCGAGGTGGGCCATCGAGGTGGCGCTCTTTCAGGCAAAGATCATTACCGGTGCCGGGGCGGCCCGAAACCGCACCCGCCTTGCGGTGGAGCGCACCGTCCCGTTCGGGATGCTCGTCCAGACGCTGGTGATCCTCTGGTACCACCTGGCCGGGCACTCACCCGCCGTCGTTGCCGAGCATGCCCGCTGGCATACGACCAAGACCCATCCCAGCTATCCCGACATGCTCGCCAAGCTGCGGCGCACGCTGATCGCGGCCCAATATTGTGCCGACCTGCCCGGCGACCCCACTCCCAATCAAATCCGCAGCATCCGGCTGGCCTGGGAGAACGCTGCCGCCTGATCGCGAAACACGAGATATCAATCAGACCGCGACAAATCGAAAATATGTTCGATGACCCGCGGCCCGTCTACCGACTCACCGACGGAGTCGAGCCCCAGCGCCTCTACCGCTGTGCCCGATGGCAGATGGGCCGTACCGCGGCCCGGCACCTGCCCGCACTGCGGACAACAGTTCAGGCCGAAGAGCATGCTCGTCGGCTCGTTGGCGTGCTTACCCGGGGGCGACATTCACCGCCTCCATGTCTGCGTCAACTGTGCGGAGGTCGTGTACACGCCGCCGATCACCGACGCGTACGAGCATCCGCCGCGAAAGGTCGGCGGTCGTGCACGATAGCGCGAGGGTGCGCACACCGTGCGGCAAAGTCACGCGACCTTCGCGCGCCCGTAATGTACCGATCATGGTGCCCAAAGAGAACTCCGCATTGGTGCAATCGGTTGTGGAGTCGTGCCTGCTCGACGGACCGCGACGGTACAACCGCGCCGAGGTCGCCGAGCGGACCGGGACTACCGAGGCACTGACCCGCCGGCTGTGGACGGCACTCGGTTTCCCCTCCAACGTGGACGAGGAGGCGATCGACTACACCGACGCCGACATCGCCGCGGTCGGCAACTTCCAGCGGATGAACGTCTTCTCCTCAGCCGACAAACGTCAGCAGGCGGCCACCGCGCGGACGCTCGGGCAGGGCATGGCGCGCCTGGCGGAATGGCAGGTCGATGTGCTGCTCGCGGAGGTCGCCGAACGCATCGCCGAGTCGGAACCGGACGCCGACCCGGCCGAGACGGTGCGCGCTGCGACCGAGGGCGCCATCGCCACGCTGGAGCAACTGAACACCTACGCCTGGCGTCGGCATCTCGCTGCGGCGGTGTCCCGTTCGCTGGACCCCGCGACCACGGTGGGTGAGTCGGTTCGGGAACTGGCCGTAGGCTTCGCCGACATGGTCGGCTACACCCGGCTGACCAGGCACCTGCACCCCGACGAGTTGTCCATGCTGCTCGAGGCATTCGAGTCCACCACCACCGCCGCCATTACCGAGAACGGCGGGTGGGTGGTCAAGAATGTCGGCGATGAAGTGATGTTCGCCGCGACGAACGCCGCCGACGCCGCCCGGATCGCGCTGGCGATCCAGGAGTCGACCATGATGGTCGGCGGCAATCCGGAGTTGCGCGTCGCCCTGGCCTACGGGCCAGTGCTGCAACGGTTCGGCGACTTGTACGGCTCGGTGGTGAATATCGCGTCCCGGCTCACCGGAGTCGCGCGACCCGGCACCGTGCTGATCGATGACATCGCCGCCGACGCGCTGGCGGACGATGCGGAGTTCAGCGTCAAGAACCTGCGCAGTGTCCGGGTACGCGGCTTCACCCGGCTCCGTCCACACGTGCTGCGCCACAACAGCACGAGCAGCTAGGTCCCGCGGCGCGGTCGTGCCGGGCCCCCTAGGCTCGTCCAGGTGGAGAAGGACTGGTCACTGCTGCGCGCGCATTCCCTCGTCGAGGAGGACGCGACGATTCTGGCGTTGCACAAGCCGGCCGGAATATCCGTCACCGGCGAACGCCACGACACCGACCTCGTGGAGCTCGCTGCCGCCGCGGGCGAGACACTGTATCCGGTGCACCGGATCGACAAGGCGACCTCCGGCCTGATCCTGTTCGCCAAGGAACTCGGTGCGCATGGCGAGCTGACCAGGCAGTTCAACAAACAGACCGCCGAAAAGACGTACCTGGCCGTCGTCGCGGCCACCGGAGTTCCGGACACCGGCGTGATCGATCTTCCCTTGAGCGTCGGACGCAAGAACCGGGTGCGAATCGCGGCGCCGCGCGAATGCATCCGACAGGAGTCGCAACGGTGGTTCGTCGACCAGGCCGACCTACTCGACGCCAAGAACTATCCGTCGGTGACCCAGTTCGCCGCCGTCCACCGCACCGACGAACACACTGTCCTGGCGCTACGCCCGATCACCGGCCGTCGCCATCAGATCCGCGTGCATTTGGCCTGGATCGGCTACCCGATCGTCGGCGACCCACTGTTCGACAAGTCCGACCGGTACGACCGGACCTACCTGCACTCCTGGCAGCTCGGCCTGGCCGCGTCGTGGCGCACACCACCGGAACTGGCGCTGCGAGCGACGCCCGATCCGGACTTCTGGCGACCGGTGCCGGCTGATTCGGACGCCGCGGAAGCGATTCTCGAGCGCGCCGCCGCCATGCTGCCCGGCCGCCGATCACCGCTCACCGCAAGCGAATAACCGCCTATTCCGGCCAGTTCGGCGAGCGGCCCAGAAGGGCCAGTATTTCGTCGAGCGGTGATTCGCCGGACCAGGCGAATTCCGGGGCGAAAGGGGACCCTGGGGCCATACGCGCCTCGCCGCGGGGAACGGCCTCGGCTATCGGAAGGGCGGCGGCGAGCAGGCCGTCCTCGAAATCGACTGCGCGGCCGATAGTTCGGGCAACGTCCCACGAGTGCACGACATAGTCGATGAAGTGGAAACCGACAGCCTGGGCTCCGGAGACTTCGAACGAGCCAGCGACCTCCGGCAGGGGGAACATCCGATCGAGTACGCCGTCCCCAGCGAAAGCTTCGAGCACATGTTCGGCGGCCGCGCGGTAGTCCGCCACCGGGTCTGTCCCCAGGAAACGCGGCCGCCACCACGCCGGATCGCCGTCACCACGAGAAGCCGCCGCGAAACCGTAGTGCTGGGCGATCATGTGCACAAGCAGGCCGTGCAGGGTCCAGCCTGTGCAGGGCGTCGGCTCGGCCAGCTCCGCCGCGGTGACGTGCGATACCACGTCGATGCTGGCCCGGACCGCTTGTGCGTCGAGCGCGATCAGATCACGCGTGACTTGCCGCGGGTCGACTTCGTGCACCAGAGCGGCGGCGGTGCTGTTGTCGGAATGGGTGGTCATGTGAGTCCTCTCGATATGCGGGGCATCACCCCGCCCGAACGGCACGACCGAGACCGCCGCACACCCGGCGATCGCGGCTCAGATAATAAGTCCTCGCTTATCGTAAGCGTATGCATATCATTTGCCAAGCAGTATTTTCTACTCATGCCGGCAGTGCAGCGCCCCGATCTCGCCGCGATGATCGCGCCGCTCGGCCGTGCCCTCATCGCGGCGGAGCTGCCCATACTCGAGCGCAACGGCCTGACCATGTGGGGCTACGCAGTGCTGCTCGGCCTCGGCGACGAGCCCGTTTACACCCAGGCCGCACTGGCCAAGAAGATCCACGCGGACAAAACCCGCATCATCGGCGTGCTCGACGAACTCCAAGAACGCGGACTCATCGGCCGCGACGCCGACCCCGTCGACCGCCGCGCCCGCCTGGTGTCGCTCACCGAGTCGGGCCGGGCACTGCGCGATCGCGCGCAGCACGATATCCGAGCACAAGAGGACCGACTACTCGGTCAGCTCACCCCCGCGGATCGGCGAGCATTCCTACGCGCCCTGCACACCCTCTCCGTCGCGGTCACCGAGCAGTAGACCCCGACCACCGACCGCGTCGACGCGGCACCCAGCATCCCGTGCCCGCAAGACCAGCCGACCGTCATGGCGGCGCCCACTGACCAGCGGGCTGCTCCCGTTCGGTGGCGAGGCTCATAACGACGCGGAAGACGCAGCTCATCTAGCCTGATGACGTGCTGCGGATGCGACGCGAGCACACTCCAGCGCAAGAAACGATCCCCCTAGCGAAAGTGAACGCCGATGATCCTGGTGGCTCAGGTCAGCGACACGCACTTCGATGGCGGCGCCCGCAACGCCGAACGTGTGCGGCGGGTCATGTCGTTCCTCGCCGACCTGCGTCGCAAGCCGGACGCCGTCCTGGTGACCGGCGACATCACCGAGTCCGGTGCGTCGGACCAGTACGCCGCGGCCAAGCGCACATTCGACACCGATATCCCGGTGTACGCCATCCCCGGCAACCACGACGACCGCGCGAGCTTTCGCACCGCTCTGCTCGGTGAACCCGCGTCGGACGCGCCGGTCAACCACGCCCATCGGGTCGGCGACCTCACCGTCGCCCTACTGGATTCGAGCATCCCCGGCGAGCCGGGCGGCCGACTCTCCGACGAGACCTACGACTGGCTGCGCGGCGTACTCGCCGCGGCGCCGGACAGCGAACCGGTCCTGCTCGCGTTGCACCATCCGCCCGCGCACCTGTTCAGCCCGGTCGTCGACGAGATCTCACTCGCCGACCCGCAGCAGTTCGCGGACCTGGTCGCGGGCGACGACCGAATCATCGGCGTGCTCACCGGGCATGCCCACTCGGCGACGGCGACGATGTTCGCCGGACGTCCCTTGCTGGTGGCCCCGAGTACCGCGTCGGTGTTGGGCGGCGCCTGGGAACTCGAACTGCCCGACCATGTCATGGACTATGCGCCGGACCCGGCGGTCACCCTGCACGTCATCGATGAGAACCACCGCCTGACAACCCATTTCCGCACGGTACCGATGGGCGGCCGGATCGGGGTACAACCGGACTGAGCCGGTTTACCCGCCCGAAGGCCGGGCAATCGGGAGGCATCAGCGATGTCTACCCCGGAGGTCCCGCCATGGTCGACCTGCCAGCCGCAGTGGTGAAAGGCGTGTTCGCGACGGGAGCGCGGATCCGGCACGCGCGAGTGTTCCACCCCGATGGCCTGCATCTGTCGGGCCGACTGCACGCAGAGACCGAGTTCGAACCCCTCTTCGGTAGCGGAGAACGTGCTGTTATCGCGCGACTGTCCAAGGGGGCGGGTATTCCGGCGGGCCTGCCCGATGTCCTCGGGTTCGCGTTCCGGGTGCTCGACCGCGATAACGAACCCTGGGACTTCGCCTTGGCCACGACCGGCCTCGGGGTGGTGAGCCGATTCGTGATCACGCCCGCCCGTGGCTGGGCCAGCGCCCGATACGGCACCCTGATGCCCTATCAGGTCGGGAAGTCCATGCCGACCTGGTTCTTCGCCGAGCCGGACGCCGGCCAGCCGGGGTCGGCGTCGCTGGACGCGATGGACACGCACCTGCGCGATCACCTGGTGACCTTCACCCTCACCGCGAGCGGCATCGGCAGGCCGTCCCGGCGGATGGCCGAACTCACGCTGCGTCACGAGGAGCCCGCCGAACACCGCACGGACTATTTCGATCCCATGCTCAACCGTCCGCCCGAGGTTCAGCTGTTCCCCTCGGCCATCGGCAGAATCCGCGAACTGGCCTACACCGGTAGTCGAAAAGGACGCGGCGAAGCGACCTGAACGTGGCCGGCGCGTTCGCGGCGGTAGGCAGCGGGAGTACCTCCGGTCCACCGCCTGAACGCGTAGATGAAGGTGGACGCCTCCGCGTACCCGAGGCGAATGGCGACATCGCTCACCGAAAGCGGGGTAGCGGTGAGCATTTCCTCGGCCAAGGCACGTCGAACTTCGTCCAACAGGGCACGATAGCTGGTCCCCGCCGCGTCGAGGCGCCGACGCAAGGTGCGCGTGCTCATAGTGAGATCGCTTGCCACGGGGTCGATTCCGGGCGGCGCGATGAATCCCTCGACACCGCCACGCGGCACCAGACGCTCCCGAACCTCGGCCGCGATGCCGGTACGGGCCCTACGCCGGTGCACCAGGTCCCGGCACTGAGCAAGGCACATCGCCCAGGTGTGTTCATTCGCCTGCGGCAATGGCCGCTTCAGCAGCGTCGGATCGATAGCGAACAGGTTGTGCGGCATGTCGAATCGCGGCCGCACCACCGTGATCTGCTCGATCCGGTCGGCATGGCCTGGCATCGGAAAACGGAATTCGGCCCTGGTCAGTGGCAGGTGCGTGCCGAGCAGGTCACTCATCACCTGATGCATAGCTGTCACGTCCCGCTCGACCAGGAACTGCCGCACGTCGACGGGCACCGACTCGTCGTGCACCCACGCGACGAACTCACCCTCGCCCCACTCCGCGACCGGCAGGCAGAAGGTGAAGCCCGAGTCGAGGAAACGCAGCGCGAACCTGATCGCTTCCGCCAGCGTCGGGCTGCTGATGCACGCGAAGCCGAAGATGCCGAACGTCGTGATCCGATAACGGCAGCCGACCTCGACACCGAGCGCGGGCCGGTCCGGCAGCGCTCGGACGAGATTGCGGACCACCGCGAGTTCGGCGTGCGCGTCGATCTGCGCGTCGGGGTCGCGCAGTTGCCGCTCGGTGAGCCCGGTGGAGTGCAGCATGCGCGCGATGTCGACACCGCACTCGGCCGCGTAGCCGACCATCAGCGCCACACTCGCGACACCGCGCGGAAAGTTCCAATCGCGGATTCCCGGATCCTGCACCCGCTGCACGTCGACATTATGGCCGAAATTCTCGATAGCGCGGTCGGAGGCACCTAGAGTGGAGTCATCTACGGTCCAGCGAGGAGCGCAAGGTGACAGCGGGCAATCGGCCGACGATCCTCATTATCGGCGCCGGCTTCGGCGGCATCAGCATGGCGGTCGAGCTGCGACGCAACGGTTTCGACGACATCACCATCCTGGAGCGCGCCGCAGACCTCGGCGGGGTGTGGCGGGAGAACACCTACCCCGGCGCCGCGTGCGATGTGCCGTCACCGCTGTACTCGTTCTCGTACGAACCCAAACCGGACTGGCCGCAGCGGTACTCCGGACAGGTCGCCATTCACGACTACCTGCGCGACGTCGCCCAACGCCACGGCGTGCTCGACATGATCCGGTTCGACACCGGCGTCACCGACGCGGAGTTCGACGAGACTACCGGCCGCTGGACGGTGCGCAGTACCGACGGCGACACCCGGATTGTCGACATCGTGATCTCCGCGGTGGGCCAACTCTCCCGCCCGGCGATGCCGAGCATCCCCGGCATCGACACCTTCACCGGCCCGTCGTTCCACTCGGCAGAATGGGACCACGACGTCGTCCTCACCGGTAAACGCGTCGCCTGCATCGGCACCGGGGCCAGCGCCATCCAGTTCATCCCGGAAATTCAGCCCGAGGTCGCCCACCTCACCCTGTTCCAGCGGACGCCCGCCTGGGTGGTCCCGAAGTTCGACACCGAGTACTCGCCGATCCAACACCGCCTGTTCGCGCGGGTGCCCGGAGCGTTGCTGATCGAGCGGTTCGGATGGTGGTCGATCGCGGAGTTCCTCTCACTCGGACTGGTCGAAGTCCCCGCGATCGCGCGACTGGTCGCACACATCGCGTCCCGGCATCTGGCCAGGCAAGTCAAGGATCCGCGGCTGCGGGCCACACTCGCCCCGGACTATCCGGTCGGCTGCAAGCGAGTCCTGTTCTCCAATGACTACTACCCGGCGCTGACCCAGCCGAACGTGCGGGTGGAAACCACCGCGATCACCGAGATCACCTCCCATGGCGTACGCACAGCCGACAGCGTCGTGCACGACACCGATGTGCTCATCTACGGCACGGGATTCAAGGGCACCGAATTCCTCTGGCCGATGAACATCTACGGCCGCGCGGGTCGCAAGCTGTCGGACGCCTGGGCTGACGGAGCGCACGCCTATTACGGCATCTCGGTGCCGGATTTTCCCAACTTCTTCGTGGTCTACGGTCCGAACACCAACCTCGGAGTCGGCTCGATCATCTACATGATCGAGTCGCAGACCCGCTACATTCGGCAGGCCGTCCAGTTGCTCGCCGAGCGCCCCGGTCACTGCCTCGACGTCCGCGCGGACCGCGAGGCGACCTTCAACACCGCCCTGCAACAGCGCCTCGCCCGCACCCCGTGGAACTTCTGCTCCAGTTGGTATCGCAACTCCGCGGGCCAGATCACCAATAACTGGCCCGGCTCGCAGACCAGTTACCGCAAATCCATTCGAAAACTCGACCCCACCGCATACTCCCTCACCCCGGTCGCCTGACACGTGGCACACCAGCGAAAGTTTTCGCCGCAGCCAGCTGTGGCCCTCGGACTGGCAGACTTGTGCCGTGAGTGAAGTGCCCAGTGCGGGCGAACCGGGTGCGCGGGGAGCGCTGCGTCCGATCGAGCTGGCGACCGGCGCCGTATTGGGGGGCGCGACCGTCGGCCTCGTCACCATTGGCTCGATAGTTCCGTTCGCGGCCGCGTTGCAACTGGTCGCCGCGGTGCCGATGGGGTTGATCGCGCACCGTCATCGGCTGCGCACCCTGGTCACCGCGAGCATCGCGGCCACGCTGGTCACCTTCGTCGCGGCGGGTGTCGCGCCCGCGATCGGATTGGTCGCCTCGGCGACCGTGGGCGGGATCATCGGCACGGTCAAGCGGCGCAGCGGCGGCGTCGTCGCGGTGCTCGGACTCTCGGCGCTGACGGGACTCGTGTGGGCGGCGTTCGTCATCGGGTCACTGCTGGCGATGTCCGCGGCCCGCGACCTACTGTTCGACAACATTCGCAACGCCTCGCGCGGCATCCAGGATCTCGCGGCGCGTCAGTCGCAGCTGGCCCCGCTCGGCCGGGCCGCTGCCGACCTGACCGACTCGGCGCTTCGCTGGTGGTGGGTATGGGTCGGCGGCAGTGTCGCGCTAGGGATGATCGCCACCGGAGTGTTCTCCTGGTTCGTGCTCGGCTCGGTGCTGGACCGGCTCGTCTGGCTGCCTGGACGGGATCGACTCGACGCGGCGCGCGACGGTCGGCCCATCGCGCCGCTGCCGGCTACTTTGCGCAGCGTCGGTTTCCGCTATCCGGGGGCAGCGCAGGACGCACTGCGCGACATCGATCTCACCGTCGAGGTCGGCGAGTTCGTCGCGGTGGTCGGCCACAACGGATCGGGCAAATCAACGCTGACCCGGCTGCTCGCGGGGCTCCCCCCCACCTCGGGAAGGATCGAGCGGCCCGGGTCGGCTGGGCTCGGGCATCTCGGCGGAACCGCCTTGGTCTTGCAGCGGCCAGAAAGCCAGACCCTGGGCGTGCTCGTCGCCGACGACGTGGTGTGGGGATTGCCCACCGAGCGTGCCGACGAGGTGGATGTCGATGCGCTGCTCGGCGAGGTCGGTCTGAGCGGCATGGGCGCGAAGGAGACCGCCACGCTGTCCGGCGGGCAGCAGCAGCGGCTCGCGGTCGCCGCGGCGCTGGCCCGGCGCCCCGCCCTGTTGATCGCCGACGAGGCGACCTCGATGATCGATCCGGATGGCCGACGCGAGCTGGTCGACCTGCTTGCGGACCTACCGAAACGACACCCGATGGCCGTAGTGCTGGTAACCCACCACGAGGCCGACGCCGCCGCGGCCGACCGAGTGGTGCACTTGGCCGCCGGACGGTCGGTCGAGCACCTCCCCGCCTGGCCGCACCCGGTGCGCGACACCAGGCAAAGGCCGATGGGCGAGACGATCCTCGAACTGCATGATGTCCGGCACACCTACAATCGCGGAACCCCCTGGGAGGCACCGGCACTGCACGGCGTTGACCTTTCGGTCCGGCGCGGCGAAGCGCTGCTCGTCGTCGGCGGGAACGGATCGGGCAAATCCACCCTGGCCTGGATCATGGCCGGACTGATCGAACCGAGTGCCGGCCGGTGCGAACTCGGCGGTAAGTCGGTCGCCAAGCAGATCGGACGTGTCGAACTCGCCTTCCAACATTCCCGGCTGCAACTACAGAAGCAGACCGTCGGCGCAGAGATCGCGGATTGGGGCGGGCGAGCCACCGGGTCGGGTGCGGTCGGGCGCGCGCTGGACGCGGTGGGACTGGACCGGGCACTGGCCGCTCGTTCCATCGAGGAACTCAGCGGCGGACAGGCCAAGCGGGTGGTGCTCGCCGCGATCGTAGCGAGCCATCCGCACGTGGTCGTGCTCGACGAGCCCCTCGCGGGCCTCGACCCCGAAGGCCGGGCCGACATCGTCGAACTTCTTGCGCGGCTGCGGGATTCCGGTCTGACGCTGATCGTCATCTCGCATGACGTGGCGGACATGTCCGCGGTCTGCGATCGCACGGTGCATCTGCGGTCGGGACGGATGCACGCGACCGAGTCCGTGCACGAGTCCACACCGGTCGCGAACAGCTTTGTGCCGCACGACAGTTCCCCGCCGCTGCGCTCACCCCGCGACGCCGCGTGGCGACTCGAACATGGAGGTCGCTGATGTCGACTCGGTCACCGCGTGAGTTCGGAGCACGCTGATGAGCACTGTGCTGTTGCGTCAGGTTCCGGTCGCCAGTCCGGTGCACCGGTTGTGGGCCGGCACGAAGATGATCGGGGCATTTCTGATCAGTTTGCTGCTGATGTTCCTGCCGTCCTGGCCGGTGCTCGGTGTGATGGTCGCCTTCCTGGTGGTCGTCGGTGCGGTCGCACGGCTGCCGCTCGGAACGCTGCCGCGGCTGCCGTGGTTGTTCTGGGCGCTGCTCGCGGCCGGAGCCCTGATCAATGTGCCGGTCGGCGGCGCGGCGGTGCTGCGTTACGCGCAGGTGGTGGTGTTCGCCCTGATTCTGGTGGCCGCCTCGTTCCTCATCGCGTGGACTACGCCGATGAGTGACATCGCGCCCGCTCTGGCCACACTCGGCGCGCCGTTGCGCAAACTCCGGATGCCGGTGGACGAATGGGCTGTCGTCGTCGCACTGACCCTGCGCGGTCTTCCGCTGCTGCTGGAGGAAATTCGCATCCTGCGCGCCGCTCGCCGGCTCCGCCCCAAAGACAACCTGCTCGTCCGCGCCGCCGACAACCAGCTGATCGACATCCTCACCGCGGCCATGGCCGTCTCCACTCGACGCGCGGGCGAGCTCGGCGAGGCGATCACCGCCCGCGGCGGCACCGGACAGCTCACCGCTTATCCCAGCGCACCCGGCCGCCGCGACGCCGTCGCCCTTGCCCTGGTCGTCGCGGTATGCCTCGCCGCCATCGGCCTGCAACTGCTGCTCTGAACAAGAGCGGATGATGGGCCTGCCGGTTGATACCGCCTGGGGCAACCGAATTCCAGTTGACTGCATCCCCATGCAACGTGGGAGATTTCCCGACCTTCGGTGATCCGGCTCGCCCGCGTGCAGTCCCGCGCGATCGCCGATGGGCAGCGACCCCGACCACTCGAATAGCTCATAGCTATCACCGGATTTGGCGCGATAAAGAAGGAAAGATTACCCATCAATTCGAGGCCTAAACGCCTGTAGCCACAGTACAGTTACCTACCGGAGTTGTTGTCTTCTACATCACATCACGGATGCGCACGTCAATTGGGGGAAGGAATTTCGGCGTGCGCCGCGTTCTCTAGTGCTTGAAACCTGATGAAGATTGGACACCGGAATGATTCTCCGCACAATCACGGCGGCTGTTGTGCCGCTTGTCGCCGCGCTGACGGTCAGCGCGGCCACCACCCATGCGGAACCGCCCGCGGCACCCGCGTCGAACATCGGGTACCGGGCCGAGCTGATCGGCGACCGGATCATCACGACGCTGACCGGGGGCCGGTTCGACGTGGCCGGCAACTCGGTCGATGTCAAGGACGATGCCGGAAACGTCGCTATCACGCTACCGCTGGCCTTCCAGCAGGACGGGCTGGAGTTCCCGCTGCCGTATGCCGTGCGTGACGCGGGCCGGGTGCTGGAGCTCACCGTTGTCAAGGACACCGCGCAGGCGCGTCCGGCCGCGACGCCGGTCGCGTCACCTTTCGAAAACCAGCAGGCGATGAACGCGTTCCAATCGCAATTCGGCATCGCCACTGCGATCGGCGGTTTCATCGGCACAGTCCTCGGTGGACTGGTCGGGCTGATCTTCCTCATCACCGGACCGGGCGTGATCGCCAGCGTGCTGGCGGGCGCGGGCATCGGCGCGATCATCGGTACGATCGCGGTCGGCGGCCCCACCCTGATCGTCGCCGGTATCGACCTGGTCAACACCCTCAACGCGCCGCCAGGAACCACCAAGTGGATGGACGACACCGGCCACCCGAAGAACTGACGCGCGACGTGCATTCGGCGTAACTCTGATCACCGGCGGTTCGGTGCACGCCATGCTCAGGTCCCACATCGCGATCGAGACACCGCGCTGCGTCCTGACTAGCCCGCATGACACCCCGGAACCACCGGCACCCCCGCGAACCGATCCGCCAGATACCTCATCGCCCGCGGCGCCTCGCCGATCGCCGTCGGATTGTGATTCGGCAGTAGCGAATGCACCGAAGTGACCGTCGCTCCCTGCGCGCAGTATCGGCCGACGAGATCGGTGAACCCGGCGACGGGTATCACGTCGTCGGTCGTGCTGTGATACAAGTACATCGGCACGATCGGGGCGCTGCTGCCGAGTTCCTGCGCCGCGGTCGCCGCCTGAAGGGCCGGGTGCGACAGGAGATCCGGGACCGCCGCGAAGTCGTCGACCCGCGCACCGAAGTACTTCGGCACCAGATCGGACCCGCAGTCCGCCCCGTCGCGGGCCAGCGCGGCCTGCCCACGGTCGTTGAGCAACGGGACACCGCTCTCGGGATTGTTGCGGACGATCGCGAACAGGATCAACATCGCAAGCCCCGCTTGCACGGTGCCGTCCGCCCCACGGGCGATGGCGAGCCAATCCGCCGGCACACCGCCTGAGGTGATCCCGGCGAAGCGTACGTCGGGCGCGTACCACGGTTGCAGCTGCGCAGCCCACAGCGTGGCGAACGCACCACCCGAATAACCCCACGCGCCGATGGGAGTCGCCGGGCCGAGCCCGGCCGCCGGAAAGTCCCGGGCTGCTCGAATGCCGTCCAGCACACCGCGGCCGGCGTTCTCCCCCGCCAGGAACTGGGACTGCGGCCCCTCGTAGTCACTGACCACGACAGCCCATCCGCGCCGGAGCGCCTCCGCCATGAACGGCGTATCGATCAGGGTGTTGACCGCACCGGTCGCCCATCCGCCGCGAAGTGCGAACGAGGGTGCGCACCGCGTACCGAGACTGTCCTCGGCGACCTGATACGACAGCAGCGGCCGCGTGCCCGGCCCGAACCACGGCAGCATCGGCACCATCACGGTCGCGATGCCGTGCACGGGACGATCGCTCGCGTCGGTTGTCCGATAGCCGACCTGCCATGCTGAAATCGGAAGAGGTAGACCGAACACCGCGATCGACCGCGAGTCCAGGACAGCGCCGTTCGGATACCCGGCGAGATCAGCGGGCGGCGTGTAGAACGCGTCGGCGTCCGGACGCGGGATGTCGGCGGACGCCGCGGGGGAGTTGCACGGCATCGAGACGAACAGCAGCGCCGCGAGCACGGTGGGCCAGATCAGTACGCGCGCAACCCGGATCCTCGCCCGCCTGCCGGCGGGCGATCCATCGATCCTGCTCATCAGGGCCTCCCCAATCCGACGAGGCGCGATCGAAAGTGCGCCGGGTATCGTCCACACCGAGTCACTCCAGGCCAGCTGGTCATCAACCGTACTTTCGGGTCACCACTGCGGCAACGGTCAACCACCGGTCATGCCCACCGCCGCGGATGTCCCTGATGCTGGCTACAGTGGTGCGAAAATGTCCCTAGCGCAATCGAATCGCCCTGCGGCTCTGCTCCGCTCGCGACGAGAGCGCGACGACGAGGAGTAGCCGAGTATGCGTCATGGCAACGGACTGGATATTCCCGAAGGACTCGCCGATGTATGCGCACCGGATCGGCTGGCGGTGATCGTCTACGACATGCAGATCGGCGTGCTCAGTCAGCTGCCGGACGGACCGGAGATCATCGAGCGCGTCGTCCGGGTGGTCGACGCGGCGCGCGCCGGCGGCTACCCAGTAATTTTTCTACGCCACTTTTTCCTGCCCGAACGTCTCAGCGGCACCTTCGCGCTGCGCATGGCCATGAGTTGGCAACAGGTGGATTCGGTGGACGACGTGCGCTTCATCTTGCAGCGCGACACCCCCGCCTTCGAGCTGGTTCCCGAGTTGCAGCCGCGGCCGGACGAGGTGGTGTTCGACAAGACATCGATGTCCGCGTTCGAAGGCACTCCGCTGACCTCGATGCTGCGCGATCTGCGCATCGGCGCGTATGCGATCGCAGGTGTCGCACTGGAGATCGGCATCGCGCCGACCGTCACGCATTCCACCGACCTCGGTTTCATCCCGGTGGTGATCAGCGATGCCTGCGGCGGCCGGGACAAAGCGGCCATGGCGCGGGCCTACGACGACTTCGAATTCCAAGGCCACACACTGGTCACCGACATCGCCACCCTCACCCCGCTACTCGCGAGGAACTGACGCGGGAACGGGGCGCGGCGGTCCGGTCGGAATCCGGCGAATGCCGTGCCCCGTTCGGCGTCACTCCGCGCGCAGGGCCTTCTTGGCCGCTTCCTGGGCGGAGTCGACCTGACTCGTGTACTTGTTCGCGGTCTTCTCGTCGATCAGGTCTCCGGCCTTGTCGATAACCACGTCCAATTTGTCCGCGTTCTTCTGGGCCAAATCCATCGCCTTGCCGGCCAGATGCTTGAAATCCACCGTGCACTCCTCGGTCTCGCGCTGGGTACCACCGCGTACCGACCCTACCCAGCGTCACCGCGCGGCGGAAAGCGCTCAGTCCGAGACCCGAGCCATGCCGGGTGCCACAGGCGCCCGGCTTCGGTCCAGTTCATGAAGCGCACCGTGCCAGCGAGTTTCGGCGTCACCCACACCGCCTCCTTGCGCTCCTCGGCGGTGAGGCCGTTGTCGAACGGGCAGGTCTTGCGTTCCAGTCTGCTCAGCCGCTCGGCCAGGTCCCGCAAGTCGTGCTCAGCGAATCCGGTCCCGACCCGCCCCACGTAGTACAGCCGACCGTCGTGCGGAATGCCGACGAGCAGCGATTTGAAGTTCCTGGCCGCGCTGCGCCGCCACCCGCCGATCAGTACCTCTTGGGTGCGCCAATTGCGCTGCTTCACCCACGAATGCCCGCGCTTGCCCGGCAGATACATCGAGTCCTTGCGTTTCGCGACCACGCCCTCGAGCCGCTGCGCACGGCTGTAGCGCACCGCGTCGGCGCCCGAACCGTCCAATCGCGGCGGCACCCGCAGTGACGGCGCGTTCGCCGCCAGTGCCTCCAGCACCCGGCGGCGGTCGGCATACCTTTTGCGGACCAGCGAGGTGCCATCCAGATACAGCACATCGAAGGCGACGAAGACTGCCCGCGCCGCGCCAGCCTGCAGCAGCCCAAGATTGGCGACCCCGTGCTCGTCGAAAACCACGGCCTCGCCGTCCAGTACCACACGGTGTCCGTCCAGTTCCGTGGCCAACTCCCGCATCACCGGGTAGCGATCGGTCACCACATTCCCGGCCCGGCTGCGCACCGTGAGAGCACCGGAGTTGATCTCGGCGATGAGGCGGAATCCGTCCCACTTCGCCTCGAAGCACCACTCGTCGGCGTCGAGTTCCGTGACATCACCCGGGGTCGCCAACATCGGCGCGAGGCCGCGCGGAAACGCCGGCGCTCCGCTCGACGGTCGGATGACGTGCCCTCCGGACGGCTCGACTTCGGCGACCGCGTGCTCCGCGTCGTCCGCCTTGTCCGCCGCATCCCCTTGCCGCTCCCGCATCAGGTGCATCAGCCACTGGTTGCCCTTGGTCTGGATCAACGCGTACCGCCCGTTGAGCCGCCTGCCGTGGAACTCGACGATCACCTCGTCGTCGCGCCACTTCTCGGTGTAGTAGGTCCCGGAATCCCAGATCGTCATCTCGCCGGCGCCGTACTCCCCCTTCGGAATGGCGCCGTGGAAATCGAGATACTCCAGCGGATGGTCCTCGGTGTGCACGGCGAGCCGATTCTGGTCCGATGAAGTCGGCGGGCCTTTGGGAACCGCCCAGGACACCAGTACTCCGTCGCGCTCCAACCGCACGTCCCAGTGCAGCCGCCGCGCGTGATGTTCCTGCACGACGTACCGGTTGTCGGCCCCCGGTTCGGGTCGTTGGGCGGGAATCGGCTCCGGTGTGCGCGCCGGATCACGCATCGACCGGTATTTCGCCAGCGCGTCCGGTCCGGACTCCGCGGTCGCGGAGTTATTCGCCGCGAGCGGCGGATCCAGCCCGGCGAGCAAGTCGCCGTCTGACCGGTATCTGGCAAGGACCTCATCGAAACGCAAGTGTCGCAGCGTCTTCCGGTCTTCGATCTCCTTCCAGGTCCGCGGCGCCGCGACGTTGGGCTGCTGACGTCCGCGCAGGGAGTAGGGCGCGATGGTGGTCTTCGCCGGGTTGTTCTGACTCCAGTCCAGAAAGATCTTTCCGCCGCGCGCCGCCTTCGCCATCGTCGCGGTGACCAGATCCGGGTGCAACTTCTCGAGATTCGCGGCCACCTGTTTGGCCACCGTAGACGCGCCACCCGGGCTCAGCTCCCGATCCAGCGGGACGTACAGGTGGATTCCTTTGCTACCGCTGGTGACCGGAAATGCGGGCAGCCCGATCCCCTCGACCATGTCGCGCACCGCCAGCGCCACCCTGGCGCATTCGGCGAGCCCAGCTCCGGGCCCAGGATCGAGATCGAACACGAGCCGGGTCGCGGGGCCCACTCGATCTCCGTCGAAGCGCCATTGCGGCACATGGACTTCCAAGGATGCCTGCTGCCCGATCCAGGCGAGCCCGGCTTCGGAATCGATGACCGGGTAGACGACCTTGCGGTCGGAATGCTGCATCGTGTGCCGCTCGAGCCAAGACGGCGCGTGCGACGCGAGATTCTTCTCGAAGAACGACGGCTCATCGACGCCATTCGGCCAGCGCTTCCTGGTGACCGGCCGCCCGGCGATGTGCGCGAGCATGGCGGGCGCGATCGCCGAATAATAAGCGATGACCTCGCCTTTGGTGGTGCCGGTCGCCGGATACAGCACCTTGTCGAGGTTGCTCAGTTCAACCTCGACACCACCGAACCTCCGGCGGGACACCATAGCCGCAGTGTAGAGGCGGGGACCGGCTATTCGGCCCCCGCCACGACCTCAGGCTTGCGGCCCGGGCTGGTCGGGCGGGACCACCTTCTTGGCGGCCTCCTTGCCTTTCTCGATCTTGTCCGAGTACTTGCCGTGCGTCTTCTGGTCGATGAAATCGCCGGCCTTGTCGACCGCGTCGTTGATCTTGTCGGCGTTCTTCGCCGCCGTTTCCTTCCCCTTGTCGAGCAGGCCCTTCAGAGTGTCCGCGAGACTCATCGCCGTCGTTCCTTCCTGTAGCCCAACTAACCGAACTGGTTCAGCCGATATTGTCCCACCAGTCATCCCCTGGCGGAACGTCCGCCGGATCCACACGCTGGCCCGGCATCGGCACCGCGACAGTGGTACCAGCGGCACGCGCGGCCGCCACCATCCGCTGTACCGGCTCGGACCAACCATGGAAAGCGAGATTGAACGTCGCCCAGTGGATGGGCACGAGCAGACCGTGGGCGCCATCGCCGCCACACAGGTCGGCGTGCGCTCGGACCGCCTCCTCCGGGTTCATGTGCACATCCGGCCAACGCTCGTCATAGGCGCCGATCGGCAGTAGCGTCAGATCGAACGGACCGAGCGCCGCGCCCGCCGCGCCGAAAGCTTTGGTATATCCGGTATCACCGCCGAAATAGGCCCGCCGCGACGGGCCGACGATCGACCACGACGCCCACAAAGTGGTATTGCGGAGCAGACCACGCCCGGAGAAGTGCCGAGCCTCGGTACAGGTGATCGTCAGATCGACACCGTCCCGATCTCGCCCCAGAGCAGCGAGCGACACCGAACCGCCCCAGTCCAATTCGATGATCCGATCCTCCGGGACACCCCAGTGCCGCAAATGCGCACCGATGCCGATCGGCACGAGAAACGGAGCGCTCTGGCGCCGCATCAGTTCTCGGACCGTCTCCTTGTCCAAGTGGTCATAATGATCGTGCGAGATGATCACCGCGTCTACCACCGGCAATTCGGACAGCGGGTGCGGCACCGGGTGCAGCCGTGCCGGCCCGACCATCGCCGACGGCGAAACCCGTTCACTCCACACCGGGTCGGTGAGAATCCGATACCCGTCGATCTCGACCAGCGTGGTGGCGTGGCCGTACCAGGTGACGGCAAGATCGGCCGCCTCCGGTGGCGCTTGCGTGGTCTGCAGCGGAACCGGTCCCGATGGCCTGCCCACGTTGCGCCGGGTCAGGGCCGAGACCAGCAGTGAAGGTGCCGAACCAGCGGCCAACTGGCTGCTGGGTTCGGAGTTGTGGAACTGGCGGTTGCGGTACGTCGTCGCGCCCGCCGCGTACGGCTGAATCGCCGAGATCGAAGCACCCATCGCCGACGGGATACCCCATACCGCCCGGACCACCCAGGTGATACCGAGCGCACCCGCGGCCACACCGGCAATACGTCGAATGCCCATCATCGCCCCCTGAACTCGGCCGTACGCTTCTGTTGTCTGGCCAGGCGCCCTTCCCTGGCGTCCTCGCTCATCCACGCCGCCTCCAGGGCCGCACGCTGCCGGGTGTTCTCCGGGTCACGGCTGCCGTCGTCGTTGAGCACCAGTTTCATGTGTCGCAGCGACAGCGGCGCCAACGCGGCGATGTGCTTCGCCCAGACCTGGGCATCTGCGAGACTGCCGAGCCGGTTGGCGAACCCGAAGGCATAGGCGTCGACCGCTTGCACCTGCTCGGCGCCGAACAGCATGGTCCTGGCCGGTCCGCCACCGATCAGCGAGACCAGCTTGCGCATGGTCCAGCGGTCCACCGAGATGCCGAGTTTGGCGGCCGGGATCGCGATGTATCCCTCGGGCGCGAGCACCCGCAGATCCGAGGCGAGCGCCAACTGCACACCCGCACCGATCGCGCCGCCGTTGATCGCGGCGATCACCGGTACCGGCGCGGATTCGATCGTGTCGAGCATCGCCACCAACCCCGAGACGAACTCGTCGGAGTACACGCCGGAGAGATCCGCACCAGCACTGAAGATCGGGCCGCGTCCGGTCAACACGATGACCCGCGCCTGGGCTGCGACGGCGGCGAGGACGGCTTCGCGCAACAGCGTCACGAGTTCGACATTGAGTGCATTGCGACGCTCCTCCCGCTGAAGTTCGATGGTGACCACATCACCATCGCGGCTTACGCCGAGCATCCAACCTCCCCAACTGAACAGTCCATCTGGTCTCTTCACTCTGCCACAGTCGACCGCCCATTCTATGCCGGGCGATACGATCATCGGCTGTGCCGACAGACTTCGACATCCTGGTGATCGGCGCTGGTCAGGCGGGGCTGTCGGCCGGTTACCACCTCCAGCGCATCGGACTGCGTCGCGAACGTGACTTTCTCATCGTGGATCATGCCCCGGGCCCTGGCGGGGCCTGGCAGTTCCGTTGGCCCTCGCTGACCTTGGACATGGTCAACCGAGTGCACGACCTGCCTGGCATGTCATTCGCCGAGACGTTGCCACCCGGTTCGCAGACCGCACCGGCCGCGATCGCGGTTCCGCACTACTACGAGCTGTACGAGAAGCGGTTCGACTTACGGGTGCGCAGGCAGGTGTCGGTCACCGTGGTCTGCGACCGCGCCGAGGACGGCAGCCCCGCCCAACGTGGTCCGGTGCTCAACGCCGAAACCGACACGGCAGGCACCATTCGGGTACGCGGCCTGATCAACTGCACCGGCACCTGGGAGCATCCATTCATTCCGCACTATCCGGGCGCGGAGACCTTCGCCGGCCGCCAGCTGCACACCCGCCAGTACCGCACCGCCGAGGAGTTCGCGGGCAAGCACGTCGTCGTGGTCGGCGGCGGCATCTCGGCAGTGCAACTGCTCGATGAGATCTCCCAGGTCACCACGACCACCTGGGTGACAAGGACGCCGCCGCGCTTCCGGGAGACCACCTTCACCGAGGATGCCGGGCGCACCGCCGTCGCGCTGGTCGAAGATCGGGTGCGACGCGGACTGCCACCCGGCTCGGTGGTATCGGTCACCGGCCTGCGACTCGACGACCGGCTGCGGGCTGCCAAGGCGCGCGGTGCGCTCGAGCGGCTACCGATGTTCGAGCGCATCGAGCCCGGCGGGGTGCGCTGGGCAGACAATTCGTTCCAGCGAGCCGAGGTGATCGTCTGGGCGACCGGATTCCGCAGTGCACTCGACCATCTGGCGCCGCTGCGGCTACGGGGACCTGGCGGCGGGATCACCATGACCGGACGACTCGCCACCCAGGTGGCCGCCGATCCTCGAATTCATCTGATCGGCTACGGGCCCTCGGCGAGCACCGTCGGCGCCAATCGTGCGGGGCGCGCGGCGGCAGCCGAACTCACCGACCAGCTCGGCTTGCGCTGACGGGCCGAGCGGTGGTCCGCCGGTCAGCTCACCAAGCCCGCCGTGAACGTCGCCGGGTCGGGACCGATACGCGCGCCACTGTCCAGCGCGCTGATCGCCGCCATCTGCTCCGCACTGAGCTCGAAGCCGAACACATCGAAGTTCTCCGCGACCCGCGACGCCGTGACCGACTTGGGGATGACGATGTTCCCCAGTTGCAAGTGCCAGCGGATGATGACCTGCGCCGGAGTGCGCTCGACCGCGGCTGCCACGGCGGCCACGGTGCTGTCATCGAGTACCGTGCCTTGCCCGAGCGGGCTCCACGCCTCGGTCGCGATCGCATTCGCCGCATGGAACTCGCGCAGTTCGTCCTGGGCAAATCGGGGATGCAGCTCGATCTGGTTCACCGACGGGATCTCACCGGTCTCGGTGATGATCCGCTGGAGGGCCGCGATGGTGAAGTTGGAAACGCCGATCGACTTGATCCGCCCCTGCGACCTCAGCACTTGGAAGGCGCGGAAGCTGTCGACGAACCGGTCCGCGACGGTCACCGGCCAGTGAATGAGGTAGAGGTCGAGGTAGTCCAGGCCGAGCCGGTCGAGGCTGGCGTCGAAGGCACGCAGCGTGGAATCGTAGCCCTGATCGGAGTTCCACAGTTTGGTCGTGACGTAGATCTCGTCACGCGGCAGGCCGAACTCGCGGATCGCACGACCGGTGCCCTCTTCGTTCCCGTAGATCGCGGCAGTGTCGATGCTGCGGTAGCCCGTCTCGAGCGCGGTGCTGACGGTCTGGAAGACATCCTCGGCAGGCACCTGGAACACCCCGAAGCCGAGCTGCGGGATTACGTTCCCGTCGTTCAGCACGATCGACGGAACGGCGCTGGTCTCGCTTTTGAAGGTCACATTCCGACGGTAGAAGTGTGGCGGCGAACCGTCAATCACGCCCTCGGGCGTGTTGTCTTATAGTTTGCTGATCATCGGGAGTTACCAGTGGTAATACTCAGGCCGCCCGATACCTCCGGCCACCTCGATCAACCCGTCATACCGGGCATCCCCAACCTGCGGTAGCGCGCCTTCCGCGCCGCGAGCGACTCCGGTTCCGATCGAGTGCGCAGGTCCGCCAGTTCACTCGCGATCGCGGCCACCATCCGGCGAGCGAAGTCCACTGGCTCGTCGGCCGCGTCGCCGAGTTCGGGCACGATACGGTCGACCACACCGTCGGCCAGCAGATCAGGTGCGCTGATCCGTTGCGCCACGGCGAGTTCCGCGGCATGCGCGGTGTCACGGAACACGAGGGCACTCGCACCCTCCGGCGGTAGCGGAGCAAGCCAGCCGTGGGTGGCGGCGAGCACCCGGTCGGCGGGCAGCAATGCCAGCGCGCCACCACCGGAACCCTGGCCGAGCAGTACCGAGATGGTCGGAGTAGCCAAAGTCACCAGATCCGCTATGCAGCGCCCGATTTCGGGCGCGAGGCCATGCTCCTCCGCCTCCTTGGACAACGCCGCGCCCACCGTGTCGATAACCAGGACCAAGGGCAGTCGCAACTCCTGTGCGAGCGCCATACTGCGCTGCGCTTCGCGTAACGCGGCGGGACCCATGGTGTTCTCCCCCTGTTGCCCGCGCCGATCGTGGCCGAACACCACGCATGGCTCTCCCCGGAACCGCCCGAGGGCGTGCACCACCGTACGATCCAACTCGCCCTGCCCGGTTCCGCTGAGCGGAACCCGGTGCGTCACATGACGTAACAGTTCACGGATGCCAGGACGCTCCGGGCGCCGCGAGATCAGAACCGACTGCCACGCAGTCTCGGCCATGGGTCGAATCGGAATTTCCGCTGATTGATCCCGTTCTGGCACACCGACATCCAGGTAGTCGCCGGGGGCGACGTGCACGTCGGACGTTGGCGATCCGGCATCGCGCGGCCACCCAAGACGCGATCCCGGCGCGATCGGTGCGTGGTCCGCCGCAGTATCACGCCGAGCTGCAACGGAATCCGGCAGCTGGATGCCGCTGAACACACTCATCGCACGATGAGCGATTCGGCGAAAGATCGAGACCGGGAGGACACCGTCGATCACACCACGGCGGTAAAGATTCTCCGCGGTCTGTACACCTTCGGGAAATGGCTTGCCGTACAAAGCCTGGTAGACGCGGGGGCCGAGAAACCCGATGAGCGCGCCGGGTTCGGCGAAAGTGATGTGCCCCAACGACCCCCATGACGCGAAGACACCACCCATGGTGGGGTTACGCAGGTAGACGAGATAGGGATGACCGGAGGACTTGTGTTCGGCAACCGCACCGGCGATCTTCACCATCTGCACGAAGGCGACAGTGCCCTCTTGCATCCGGGTACCGCCGGAGGCTGGCGAGGCGACCAGTGGCAGACCGAGCCCGGTGGCACGTTCGACCGCCTGGACGATCCGCTCCGCAGCGGCAACCCCGATCGAACCCGCCAGAAATCCGAACTCGCAGGCGATGACAGCTACTCGGCGACCACGCAGCAGGCCCTCCCCGGTAAGCACCGATTCATCGGTCCCCGCCGCGATCGACGCCGTCCGCAGCGCATCGTGATACTGCGGAGTCGCGGCCACCGCCACCGGCGGCCGATCCCAACTGACGAACGACTCCGCATCGAGCAGTTGCTCGAGCAGTTCCCGCGCCGACATACGCACCGGGCGAGCCTATCCGGACGAACCCGGTGCGCTCGGGATGCCGCGCGAGAAGTCAGTAGCCCTGCATCACCTTGCGCAGCGCGTACTCGGTGAGCGCGACCAGCGCCTGCTTGGCCGGATCACGACGACGGGCATCGATGGACATGATCGGTACATCGGCAGGAACGGCCAGCGCCTGCCGGATGTCCTCGATCGGGTATCGCGGTGCGTCATCGAATTCGTTGAGCGCCACCAAGAAAGGTAAGCCGCGCGCTTCGAAATAGTCGACCGCCGCGAAGCTGTCCTCCAGCCTGCGGGTGTCGACCAGCACCACCGCACCGATGGCGCCGCGGATCAAATCGTCCCACATGAACCAAAATCGGTACTGGCCCGGCGTTCCGAACAGGTACAGCACCAGATCGTCGGCGAGACTGATGCGGCCGAAGTCCATTGCCACGGTAGTGGTCGACTTCATCGGAATACCGGTCAGATTATCGATACCAGTGCTGGCATTGGTCACCAATGCCTCGGTACGCAGCGGAACGATCTCCGAGACAGCACCGACCAACGTGGTCTTGCCGACACCGAAGCCACCCGCCACCACGATCTTCGCCGAGGTCGGCTTGCTGGTACGGGTATCCATCTGCGCCGTCGAATTAAATACGCCGGAGTCCACTGAGAACCCTTTCGATCAGCTCGCGACGTTCATCGTCGCTGGAATCGTCTTTCAAAGTTGCCGACACGCGTACGTGCCCGGCCTCGATCAGGTCGGCCACGAGCACGCGGGCCACCCCGATGGGTATACCCAGTCGGGCTGCTACCTCGGCAACGGATGGCGATTCTCTGCACAACTCCACAATTGATGACTCGATGTTGGTCAGCTCGAACTGCCGCTCCAGGGCGACTGGATGCGATGCGACCAGCGCCTCCAACGCCAACTCCACTGCGGGCCTGGTACGGCCCGCGGTCAACGAGTACGGGCGTACCAGGCTCGGCTCAACGCTCCCCATGCGGTGATCTTCTATGTCCATCCCACCATCAGGAACCCATCGTGACGCGTGGCGTGGCCTGAACAGTCTGACCAACACGCTCGACCAACAGAGCCATCTCGTAGCCGACCTGACCGATGTCACAGGACGTGTTGGTCAGCACCGCGAGATACGAGCCGTCGCCGACTGCCATGAGCAGCAGGTAGCCGTGCTCCATCTCGACGACTGACTGCAGCACGGTGCCGCCCTCGAACAGGTTCGAAACGCCGACTGACAGGCTGGCCAGACCTGCCGTGACGGCCGAGAGCTGTTCGGCGCGGTCGACGGGCAGTTGGGCGCTCGCGGCCATGAGTAGGCCGTCAGCCGAAACCAGGACAGCATGGGCTACGCCAGGAACCTCGTTGGCAAAATTCGAAACCAGCCAATCCAGCTGACGATTCGTACCACCTAGATCGGGGTTCATCGGTCTCCTTTATCTCCGGTTAGGTTCATTGCTCTCATTGCGCGGCCATCCCGGACGCCCTGCTGGTGACGACTCAAGCTGGACCTGATCGTTTCTGGGTCGCGGTGCGGAGCTCGCTCCACCGCACCGTTGACGGCGCCCGGGACAAGCCTTCCGCCCGGATTGCGTTGCGGCAACCCCGCCGCCGTCTTTCGTTCGGGCTGTACCTCGCTCGCGCGGCGCGCCGCATGCCAGCCTTCGTCACCCGGCGAATCGAAGGTCGCGGCTGCCTGGGACCGGTCGGCGTTGGGATCGGAAAGCCACGCCGACATCATCTCCGCGAAGATCGGCGTCCCCATCGACGCCTCCGACTCGGCCGCGGGCTGCAGCCTGGTCTGGAAGAAAGATGCCGTCTTCGCCGGGTTGGACCGGAAGCTGTGCTTGCCTGGATCGCGTCCCTGCGCGACCGCGGACTGCTCACCGCTCGCGTTCGCGGCGTCGCGATCCCGCTGCGGTAGGCCGACGCCCGGCGGCACCGGCTCTCGTTGCGGAACCTGGGCGCCCGGCCGCCGCTGCGGCAGACCGGTCGGCGCGGCCTCGCGCTGCGGCAGGCTCGCCGCCGTGGACGGCCGCTGCGGCAGACCACCGTCGGCCGGATCGCGCCGATGCAAACCATTCGCGGCCGGCTCACGCTGCGGCAAACCATGAACAGCAGGCAACGCACCCGAGTTCGGCTCACGCTGCGGCAAACCAGTCGGAGCCGAATCACGCTGCGGCAAACCATGAACAGCAGGCAACGCACCCGAACTCGGCTCACGCTGCGGCAAACCAGTCGGAGCCGAATCACGCTGCGGCAAACCACCAGGTGTCGCGTCACGCTGCGGCAGGTTCGGCGCTGACTGCCGCTGGGGCAGACCCGTCGCTCCCCGCTCACGCTGCGGCAAACCAGTCGATCCCGGCTGACGCTGCGGCAGGCCACTGACACCCGGCTCACGCTGCGGGAAACCACCCGAGACCGGCTCACGCTGATGCAGGCCGTTCGATGCCGACTCACGCTGCGACAAACCACCCACGCCCGGCTCACGCTGCGGGAAACCACCCGAGACCGGTTCACGCTGATGCAGGCCGTTCGATGCCGACTCACGCTGCGGCAAACCACCCACGCCCGGCTCACGCTGCGGCAAACCACCCGACGCCGACTCACGCTGCGACAAACCACCCACGCCCGACTCACGCT
>NZ_JBEZDA010000003.1:0-365814 GCF_040647855.1 Nocardia sp. NPDC049220 | reverse complement strand
CTGCGGCAAACCACCCACGCCCGGCTCACGCTGCGGCAAACCACCCACGCCCGGCTCACGCTGCGGCAAACCACCCACGCCCGGCTCACGCTGCGGCAAACCACCCACGCCCGGCTCACGCTGCGGAATACCACCCGACGCCGACTCACGCTGCGACAAACCACCCACGCCCGGCTCACGCTGCGGAATACCATTCGCGCCCGGCTGGCGCTGTGGCAAACCGACACTCGGTTGCGGAACCCCACTGGTGCCTGGCTGGCGCACCGGCAGTTCGCCCGAACTCGGCTCGCGGGCAGGAAGACCTGCGCTGGACGGCTCGGACGGAGCATCGGGCCCACGCGGCGGCGGACCGCCCGGGTTGAGGTTACGTTTGGGCAGGTTGGCCGCGGCGAGCTTGCCACGCTGCGGTCCATTCGGCGACTGGCCGGGTGCTCCCGCCGCGGAGCGCAGGCTGGAGTTCGACTGCGGGGCGTCCGAACGCGAACCGGAAGACATCGACGTACCCGGCTGGCGCTGCGGCAGACCGCCAGGTCCAGCCGGAATCGGTCCACTCGACGGTGCATTGGGTGTGGGATTGTCGGCCGGAGTCGCGCCGTTCACCCCCGGATCGACCGTGACCATGACATTGCCCCCGGGGGTCCGCGTGATCGCCCGCATCTGCATGGACGGCGGTGCCGATGGACGCTGCGGCGTGGCAGGGGGCGGAGACGGCTGCGGGGTGACGGGTTGCGCCACGATCGGCTTACCCGCGACGATCAGGCCGATCGGTACGTGCACGGTGACGGTCACGCCGGGATCGCGGGCGGTGTCAAAGGTCGGTCGTAGTCGCACTGTGAGGCCGTGCCGCTCCGCGAGCCTGCCGACCACGAAAAGACCCATGTGGCGGGCTGTGTCCGGGCCGGGCTCCGCGGTCTGCTCGAGCCTCCGGTTGATCTCGGCCATCTCGGCCGGCGGCATGCCGATGCCTCGGTCGGCGACCTCAATGAGCATGCCCTGATCGTGCGCCTGCGCGAAGGTGAACTTGACGTCGGTCTCCGGCGGCGATGCCCGCAGCGCGTTGTCCAACAACTCGGCGAATAGGTGCGCGAGGTCGGAGGCGGAGGGCTCGATGAGCGAACCGCGCGGCGTGGCGCCCAGCTTCACGCGCTCGTAGTCCTCGACCTCGGAGATCGCGGCGCGCAGCACGTCGCCGATCTCGACCGGAGCGGACTTGGCACGGCGCTGTCTGGTGCCCGCGAGAATGAGCAGGTTGTCGCCGTTTCGGCGCATACGCGCGGCGAGATGGTCCAGCCGGAACAGGTTCTCCAGCAGGCGCGGGTCCTTCTCGTCGTACTCCATCGCCTCGATAAGGCTGAGCTGGTGGTCGACGAGCGACTTGGACCGGCGGGCGAGGGTCTCGAACATGTCGTTGACCTGCGAGCGCATCTTCGCCTGATCGCTGGCCAGGCGCAGCGCCTGGCCGTGGATGTCGTCGACGGCGCGGGCAAGCTGACCGATCTCCTCAGTGCTCCGCACCGGCATCGGCTCCAGCGGAACCTCTTCCGGCGAGGCGCCGTTGCGCAGTTGGGCGACCTCCTGCGGCATATCGCTCTCGGCCACGCGCAACGCGGCCAGACGCAGCCGGTGCAGCGGGACGATCATCGAGCGGGCGACGAACACGGCGAGTAGGAGCGCCGCGAGAATGGTCAGGATGACGACCGCGGTGTAGGTCCACGCGCCGCCCTGGGCCGAGGACACCAACGAGGTCATCGAGTTATCGATATCTTTGGTCGCCTTGCTCACGACGAGCTCATAGACCGAGAGGCTGTCGGAGAGCGACTTCTTCAGGTCACCGATCGGGATCTGACCAGCTTGCGCCTGCGGACTGCTGAGCAGTGCGATCCTGGTGTCGATCCCCGCTCGCAGGTCGGCGATCGAGGTGTCGCCGTCGGAGAAGCGGTGTGCCAGCACGTTCAGCAGTGAGCGCTCGGTGTTGGCCGCGACGAGGAAGCCCTGCGCACCGGTCTGCGGATTACGCAGCACGTCGGGGAACGCCGCGACTGCGCTGACCAAGGCGGCACGAGTGTTGAGCGAGTCGACCAGCCGTAGCTTGGCCGCGTCGACCGCGCTGTCGCTGACCTGGCCGACCGTGGACTCGACGATGCGCACGCTGTTGTTGCGGACCCGGTCGATCATCGCGATGGTGTCCGCGCTCGGGCTGGTGGCGACCGCCTTGCCCTGACCGCGCACGGCTTTGGCCTGAGTGATCATGTCGTCGAAGGCCTCGCGCGCGCCGGGCACGCTGCTGAGCCGGTCGGCCGACTTCTCGGCGTTGGCGATCGCCTTGTCCAGATCCGCGAGGTTCTGATCGGTGACCACGGAGGTGTTGGGCGCGAGCGCGACCATCTGGGAACTCGCGGTGGTCGCGGTCTGCGCACTGAGCGCGGTGACCACCGGGATGGCGGTGATGTTGTTGGCGACGTCGGCGAGCTGGTTAGATTCCGCGAACTGCGACGAGATCCTGGACACGCCGAGTCCGACCGCGACCGCCAGCGGCACAGCGAGGACCGCCGTTACCTTCCAGCGCAGGTCCCAGTTGCCGAGCGCCCAGCGCTTACTGCCGGACCTAGCGGCGTCACGCATCTCCCACTCACTTTCCAAACTGGCCCCTACCACGCGCCATCAACCGAACCTCCACAATCGCGTGCTTGGCTCGACAGGTGGAGCTGGCCGAGAGCTGCGGCTGGCCGAGAAATTGCGTCTACGACGGCCCAAATAAGTGACACCAGATTCTAACGGATCAATAACTTCTTGGGGGACTCAGCGTAACTTCGCGATCGGTGACCTGCCAATTCCAGGCAAAACCAAAGGTCGCGACGCCCACCCGGACGTCGCGTGAAGTCTGCCACAATCAACCAGATCTATCGAGGCGGGCATCGAGGCGAGGCTAGGGAGTCACGGGGTTGAACGTGCGGCGCGAGTACCGACCGGCCTACCAGACCAGCTTGGTGGATCCCGCTGAGTTCTGGGCCGACGCGGCCGCCGCGATCGACTGGGACGTGCCACCAACGCAGATCGTCGACACCAGCGCTCGCCCGGTAGCCAAATGGTTTCCCGACGCTCGCCTCAATACCTCCGTCAACGCGCTTGACCGGCACGTGCACGCGGGTGCCGAAGAAGGGGAGAGCCGCGCGCATCAGCCGGCATTGATATATGACTCCGCTATGACCGGCGCCCGAGCGGTCTACACCTACACCGAGTTGCTCGAGCAGGTGTCCCGGTTCGCGGGAACGATGGCCGGGCTCGGCGTCTCGATGGGCGATCGTGTGCTGATCTACCTGCCGATGATTCCCGAGGCGGTGATCGCGATGCTGGCCTGCGCGCGCATCGGCGCGGTGCACTCGGTGGTGTTCGGCGGCTTCAATGCTCCGGAATTGGCCGCGCGCATCGACGACGCGGAGCCGGTGTTGATCGTCACAGCGTCCGGCGGGCTCGAGCCGGGCAGGAAAATCGAATATCCGCCGATCGTCTCGCAGGCATTGGATCTTGCCGAAACCACCGCACCGCGCACTGTGATCGTCAAACACCGGCCGCAGTTCTCGAGTCTCTCGGTACCCGCGCCCGTGCCCGACACCGACGACCTATCGAACTCCGCACGCGGGGTCGCGGCGCGATGGCTCGACTGGGATGACGCGGTCCGCGATGCGCCGCTCGCCGATCCGGTCTCGGTCGCCGCGACCGACCCGCTGTACATCCTTTACACGTCGGGCACGACCGGCAGGCCGAAAGGCGTGGTCCGCGACAACGGCGGGCACGCGGTGGCCCTCGCCTGGTCCATGCGCAATATCTACGACGTCGGCGCGGGCCAGGTGATGTGGGCGGCGTCCGACGTCGGTTGGGTGGTCGGGCACTCCTACATCGTTTATGCGCCACTGTTGGTCGGCGCCACCACGCTGCTGTACGAAGGCAAGCCGATCGGCACACCGGACGCGGGCGCGTACTGGCGGGTGATCGCCGAACACAAGGTCAACGTGCTGTTCACGGCGCCGACCGCGCTGCGCGCCATCCGCAAGGCAGACCCGGACGCCGAACTGGCACACGACTACGACCTCTCCACACTGCGCGCACTCTTCTGCGCGGGCGAACGGCTGGATCCGGCCACTTACGCGTGGGCCGACGAGATCCTGCTCGGTGACCGCTCCGACTGCCCTGTGGTCGACCACTGGTGGCAGACCGAGACCGGCTGGCCGATCTGCGCGGACCCACTCGGCCTGCAACGACTCCCGATCAAGCCCGGGTCGGCCTCGGTGCCGGTACCCGGCTATCGACTCCGTGTGCTCGATTCCTCCGGCAATCCGGTAGCACCGAACGTCGAGGGCACCATCGTCATCGGGCTGCCACTGCCGCCCGGCACGCTCACCGGTCTGTGGCGCGACGACGCCGGTTACATACGCTCCTATCTCTCCGTGTATCCGGGCCACTACCTCACCGGTGACTCCGGTTACTTCGACGAGGACGGCTACCTGTACGTCCTCGGACGCAGTGACGACGTCATCAACATGGCCGGGCACCGACTCTCGGCGGGCAGTATCGAGGCCGCCATCGCCGGGCACGAGGCCGTCGCCGAATGCGCGGTCATCGGTCTGCCCGACGAACTCAAGGGCCATCGGCCGCTCGCCTACGTGGTGCTGAAGTCCGGCGTCGACATCGATCGGGCACAGCTGCGCGACGAGCTGATCGCGCGGGTGCGCGCCCAGATCGGCGCGATCGCTACCCTCTACGACGCCGTTATCGTGACCTCGCTGCCCAAGACCAGATCCGGCAAAATCCTGCGCAAGACCATCCGGGAGATCACCTCGGGCGAGGCGTTCGAGGTGCCCTCCACCATCGACGATCCCGCCATGCTGGTGACTCTGTCGAACCAGATCCGCGCCGCGCGGTCGGCGCAGCACGAGTCCGCGCCGCAGCGTACCGAGAATCCTGACGACGTGGTGCAGCCCGACGTCGATCGGGTGGCGCCGTCGTGATGTCGCGGGTCGGACACGCTCCTCAGAGCATCCTCAGAGAGCGTTCACCCGTGCGCCAGTTCATCGCAATAACCTCGAGACTGTCCCGAAACCCCTCGACGATATGGAGGCAGCACCCCATGCCACGTTCCGTAGACCGAATCGCCGCACTCGGCGTCGGCGGATTCGCGACGGTCGCGATGTTCCTCAGCCCCGCGATCGCGACGGCTGACCCGATGGAACTGGGCGCGCCACTATTGGATTCGGACTGTTCCTTCGCCCAGGTCGACTCCGCACTGCACGACAAGGCGCCGCAGCTCGCGTCCATGCTCGACGCCAACCCGACGCAGAAGGCAGAACTGCGGCGCAAATTCGATCAGCCGGTCGCCCAACGCCGGGCCGAGTTGCGCCGGGCCATCGACGAGAATCCGCAGGCGGCACGCGATGCGGAGAACGATCCCCGCACCGCGCAACTGCGCGACACCATCCGTACCGTGGCCGAGACCTGCCACAACTATTGAGCCCTGTTCCGCCTCCCCGGTACTCAGGCCGTAATCGTCAGGTGACACGGACTTTGCGTTCATGTCCTCCGTGGGGGTGCCGCTCGAGTTCTGGACGTACCCGGCGAGTTACCCATGTTCTTGCGAGATCAGCGGTTCCGTGACGTCCCGACCAACAGTCGGGTAGTCCGCGCTCGCGTTCAGGTCCCGCATCCGATGCGACCCGCGTCTTGAGCGTACTCGGCCAGAACCCCTGCTCCTCCGAAATCAGCAGGTCACTTAACCGAGCCCTGCACAAAGTGGCGGCACAATGGATGACGTGACGACGACCTCGACCCCGACCGTTCTCGTTGTCGACGATGACGAGGATGTGCTGGCGTCGGTCGAACGAGGCCTGCGGCTGTCCGGGTTTCACGTGCTGGTTGCCCGGGACGGCGCACAGGCACTGCGCAGCGTGAACGAGCACGCCCCGGACGCCATCGTGCTGGATATGAACATGCCGGTGCTCGACGGTGCGGGCGTGGTCACCGCCCTACGCGCAATGGGCAACGAGGTGCCGATCTGTGTTCTCAGCGCCCGGGCGTCGGTGGACGACCGAATCTCCGGGCTGGAGTCCGGCGCCGACGACTATCTGGTCAAGCCGTTCGTACTCGCGGAGTTGGTGGCGCGGATCCGCGCGCTGCTACGCAGGCGCTCGGATGTTGCGACTTCGGCGACTCCCGGCGCGATAACCATCGGTGCACTCGAGGTGGATGTCGCGGGATACCGCGCATTGCTGCACGGCCGCGAGATCGATCTCACCAAAAGGGAATTCGAACTGTTGTCCACCCTGGCCCGCAACGTCGGTGTGGTGCTGAGCCGGGAGCGGCTGCTGGAATTGGTGTGGGGCTACGACTTCGCGGCCGATACCAACGTGGTGGATGTATTCGTCGGCTACCTGCGCCGCAAACTCGAGGTGGACGACGCGCCCCGGCTGCTGCATACAATCCGCGGCGTCGGGTTCGTGCTGCGAGCGCCGAAATGACCGAGCCCGCGCCGGACACCGCGCGACCGGGCCGGGCAACCGTCTCGACCGCCAGGCGGCGGCGGTCGTTTTCGCTGCGGACCAGGGTCGCGGGCGCCACGGCGGCGGGCGCGATCGTCGTCGTGACATTGATCAGCGTGATCAGCATCCGCGCTATCGAGCGCAACAACGTGCAGCAGTCCGATCAGCAGCTCGCCATCGCGGCGCGGATCGTGCTGATCGAACCGGTCATCGCGGTCAAGTTCATCAGCCTGACCGGTCTCAACAACGGCATGGCCGTCACGGTCCGCGACGACGGCACGAGCACGGCGAGCACGGCCACCGAATTACCGGCGCTGCCACCCGGATCGCGCACCCTCCCGGTGGGCGGTACGCCGTATCGGATCCTCACGACCACCGAGAACCAACCGGCAGGACGCATGGTTTCGCTCGGCATACCCGCCGCGAGTGCGGCCGAGGCTACTGCCGAACAGCAGCGTTGGGTGCTCGGCGGCGCACTACTTGCCATTGCCGCGGCGGCGGCGCTCGGCTGGCTGCTCGCGGGCGCCGCGGTGCGCCCGATCGTCCGGCTCACCCGACAGGTCGGCGCGCGCAGCGCATTCCCCGATCCCCGCGATGCGCAGCCACCGGTGGAGGGTTCCGGCGTGCGCGAGGCGGAAAAGTTGGCGGACGCGGTGAACACCATGCTGCATCGAGTGGACCAGGCTCAGGCACAGACCGCTGCCGCGCTGGAGACCGCGCGTGACTTCGCCGCCGTGTCCGCACACGAGTTGCGCACCCCGCTCACCGCGATGCGCACCGACCTCGAGGTGCTGCGCACCCTCGATCTGAATGAGGCGCAGCGCACCGAGATCCTCGATGACCTGCAACGCAGCCAGGGTCGGGTGGAAACTACGCTCATGGCGCTGGAGCGCCTGGCCACCGGGGACCTGACCAACGAACGCGACCATGTCGCCACCGACGTCGGCGATCTGTGTGATCAAGCCGCGCACGACGCCATGCGTCACTTTCCCGGCCTCACGGTACGCATCGACTCCGATGCCGAGTTGGTGACCCGCGGCCTGCCCGCCGGGCTACGCCTCGCGGTGGACAACGCTCTGGCCAACTCGGTGAAGCACGGCGGAGCCACCGAGGCTCTCGTCTCCGCGTACCGCGCCCCGAACGGTCACATCGTCATCGCCATCGATGACAACGGTCGCGGCATCCCACTTGACGAACGCGAAGCCGTCTTCGACCGTTTCTTCCGCGGCAGCCGAGCGAGCAAGGGCGGCTCTGGCCTCGGTCTCGCCTTGGTCGCCCAGCAGGCCCAATTACACGGCGGCCGAGCCTATTTCGACGAGGGCACCCTGGGCGGAATTCGCTTGATCCTGGAACTTCCCGATCCCACAGCCGATTGACGCTCGCCGGTGCGGCGGCGTGACGCCGCAGTTCAACCGTTATCTATCCACTACGTCACCACGAATCACGCCGACAACTAACGGCACGTTTGGTAGTGTACCAACCAAGATGTAGCCTAGACGCGATCTGGATTCCGGTTGTGGGACAAAAATGTATGCCGCTGTTCATCGAGCTTGAACCGGACTCCAGCCTCAACATCTCGAGCGCGTGGGACATGGACTGGTCCCTGCGAGCTGTAGTGAAGCGATGCCGTGACTGGGCGCGCGCCACCCGTCGACGACACGTCACCGTCCGCGTCCTGGTCAGTTTGCTGCTTCTCCTGGCTGCCACGATCGTCGCCAGCGGCGCGGCCGACGCCGTCGCCTTGGCTGGAAGCACATCTACCATCGACGGACTCGCCTGGACCGGCATCAAGGACTCGTCCGGCGTTCCGTTGTCGAGCTACATCTTCGCTACCCAGCCGAGCCTTTTCAACGTAAAGGGCGGCGGGGTGTCGATAATACTGGGGCTTCTCTTCGCGATCTTCATGGTCTTGGTGATCGGCGCCATCTGGATCGCCCTGTTCGTGGCGAATTTCGATTGGCTGAATTGGCTCGGCAAACCGTTTAGCGCGGTCGCCGACGGCCTCACTGCCACGTTGGCCACCCCACTCATGTTGGTCGTGGCGGTCACGATCGGCGGGGTCTTCGTAGCGGTGTTCATTCTGCGCGGAAACCCCGCCAAAGCTGTCGTGCAGGTCACTGCAATGTTTATCGTCGCCTTGTCCGGGGCCGCATATCTTGCGAACCCGATGGCCGATGTGCTGTCGTCGCATGGCCTCCTGGCCCAAGGACGCGATGTCGGTATAGCGGTCGCCGCGGGTTTGAACGGCCAGTCGAATCCGAATCCGACATCGATAGTCGAGGGATTCAGCACGACCTTGGCGGACAATTTCGCGCGGCATCCGGTGCAGGTGTGGAATCTCGGCCAAGTTGTCGACGATTCGCCCAGCTGCCGCGCAGCATGGACATCGGCGGTCCTGGCAGGCAGTGAATCACAGCTTGCGGACGGTATGCGGCAGTGCGGCAACTCCGCAGCTCGCGGCAGAATAGAGAACCCCACATTCGGACAGGTCGGTACCGGCTTGGTGCTGTTGATCTTCGGGACGATTCTACTGATATTCCTGGCCTACCTCTCGATCAAGATCTTCCTCGCCGCACTCTCGTCGATATTTCATGGCCTCCTGGCCATTTTCGGTTTCGCCGCCGGCGGATTCATATACGGTCCCACCCAGGCGTTCTTGGTCCGCAACCTCGTCGGCATGGCCGCCGATGCCTTTTCGATGGTTGTTCTGTTCTCATTCGAAGGCGGCTATATTCTGGTGCTGGACAGCGTTTTCCGGTCCGCGCCCGAGAGCGGTATAGCGGTGATCTTCGTCGGCGGCATAGTGCTTATCGCGGGCTTTGTGCTGTTGCGCCGTCTCGACCTGAACCTGATCGGTGGCGAGAGCCGGATTTCCGAGAAGATTCGCGCAATACTCGAGGGCAGGCCGGTCCCGACCTTCGCCGGTGACACAACAGGCCAGGGATCTCTCCGCTACGCCCTGTCACCCGGCCACGCCATCGGAAGATCACTGAGTCTCCTCGCGGAGATCAACGGAAACCCCGCGACCTCCTGGCTTTTCCGGCGGCAGAACCCGTTCATGTACTACTCGAAGTCTCTGCAGGACATGAACTATCTGAGTTACCAAATGCTTCTGGGTGAGGTGCCGGAACGGGCTATATCAGGATTCCCGGGCAGGAATATCGCGGTCGCACGAGCGCACGACAATGCTGCCCTGGCCGCCTCGGAGATCGCCAATTTGGGAGGATTCAACGCACGCTCCGCCGCAGTGGCTGTCACGAGGGTGCGCGACCTCGGCGGCAGTGTGGCCGAGGCCATGAGCGCTATGTCCGCCGTCAGCGCCAGGAGCGGTTCCGGCGGTTGGACGAGCGACCAGATCAGACGGGCAGGCCGAGCGGCAATACAAACAGCGAGCGGCGCCGAGGACAACCCGGCAATGTACGCCCCCCTGGCTCAGGCCGCCGCGGCATTGGACCTCGCGGGTCGCAACGGGCATTTCACCGATGCGAGAGGCGAGGCCTACCGAGCTCGCGCCGCAGAAGAGGCAGGTCTGTTCCGCCGTCGCACCCGCCCACCCTCGAACCTCCAGCGCGACTACGGCGACGGCGAAGATGGCTCACTGGTCCACGCGGTCATGCGGAATCACGCAACGTATGAGGATTTCCTGACCGCTGTGGGCAGCGCCTACGTGGACGTGGCCGACGCCAACGGCAACATGCGCAGAGTCCCCGGCTCTGGAGGGAGAGAAGGCGCCATCGAAAACTTCGCCAGAGCCGACGAGGACACTCGCCTCTACATCGGAAACCGGCTCGCCTTGGATATGGAACTACACGCAGACAACGTGATGGCAAACCCGAACGATCCGGCCGTTCTGCGGGCAGCAATGCAGGTCAAGAGCAGAGCCATGAATGTCGATCGACTGCTATCCGGCACCAATATAGGACCGTGGACGAACTGATGAGTGGCCGGTTGGTTCGTCGGAAGCTTCGAAACCATCTGGTCATTCTTCTTCGCCGGTTTGCTCGCCGCGGGCAGGAAGCCGGATTTCAGCCTTCCTTCCCGTAGCCGCGCGGGACTTCTCCGGATTGCGAACCCGGAGAGGGCGAACGGAGTCGATCATCGGTTTGCGCAAGACCGAGGTCGTCATCCGACACGAGCCATAGGGGGACTCGAACCCGCAGCGCCGCAGGCACTGCCGAACAAACACATCCCTTATCCAATTCTCAGAGAATCGCCAATGCTCGGGCCATAACCAGCGCCTAGGGTCTGCGTGCGTGATCGGAAAACGCTCCCGCGCGGCACTTCTCGCCGTAGCCCTCGTCGTGTCCGGGTCGGTTGGCGCTGGCATCAGCGGGTGCAGCCGTTCGGACCGCAGTCCAATCGGTATCGCACTGGTCAACGCCGATACCGGTCCAACAGGTGAACGCGTGGTCGAGGCGCTGCGCGAAAGCGGCGGCTATGAATGGACTGTCGCGAAACCTGGCGAGGCGAGCACCGCCGACTATGCCGCGGTGATCACGCTGCCCACCGATCTCACCGAGTCCATGGCAACCCTGGCCGGCGTGCAGCCGAAGCGGGCGAAGGTCACCGTGGCCACGCACGCGGATGCCGACGTCACCTTGGTGAACGGCGCGGTGGGCGCGGTGACGCATCGGATCGGCGCGGCGGGTGTGGACGCTGCGCTGGCCGCGGTCTCGCAAGCCCGTTCCCAGATGTCACAGGTCCAGTTCACCACTCAGCTGCTCAGCGCGGGAGTGAATACGGCAGTGGCAGGCGCCGGCCAGTTCAGCTCCGGCGCCGAACAGATGTTGGGTTTCCTGGATTTCGCCAAAAAGGGCTCCACCCAGTTGACTTCGGCTATCGCTCTGCTCAACTCGACGGTAGCCGGCGCAACGTCGCAGGCGAATCAGCTCGCTGCCGCATTGGATTCGACCGGCGTGACCATCGCTCAGGTGGAGCAGACGGCGAGTGCGGTCGGCGGAGGACTCGACCAGATTCTTCCGCTGCTGCGCGCGCTGCCGTTCGCGGACGATCCGGCGCTGGCCGACATCATCGGCAAACTGGAAGCGCTGCGCGACGTGTCCGGCCAGGCAGGCTCGCAGTTGACCGGTCTCGGCTCGCTGGTCGGCGACGCGGTCGACCCGAACACCGATCTCGGCACATTGCTCCGCACCGTCGTGGACCGTTTGTCCAGCGCCAGCACACAGTTGGCTGCAGGTGCGAAGCTCGCCGAGGGCCTGCCGCAACTCGCCGAGCAGGGTGGCGCTCAATTGGTCAGCGCTGTCAGCCAGCTCACCGCGGGTGTCAGCCAGATGCAGAGCATTGTCAACAACCTGAGCACCCAGACCGACAAAGCTGTTGCCACGCTCCCGCAACGCAGCAGCACCCAGCAATCCGCCCTCGCACTCGCACTCACCGACCCGGTCGAAATCGTCAAGGAATAGGCGAGATACGACGGTGGCCCGTATCCCTCAGTGCGGGACATGGGCCACCACCACAATCGACCATCACGCGATAGTTGTACGAACTCCGCGGCCGCCGACCGATACAAATAGCGAACTCATCCACCGAATCAGCACAGTCACATTCCGAGCGAAGCAGGTCAGAGTGCTGCGCGCCCCGGCGTGGATGTTCCGAGTGAAGCTGGTCGGGGGGCGCTGCGAGTGCCGCCGCGGGTGGGGAATTCGCTACTTCGCGCCGGCGAGACCAAGCATTCCTCGGTCGCCGTGTCAGCGAGACCAAGTATTCCCCGTTCACGCCGCGTCTCGCGTCCAACCCCCAAGGGCCCGTATTCCCGACCGCCACGAACACTGACAAACACCGCACACGACCCCACAAATATCCCCATCGGCTCACCCCCACTTCCGAGCGAAGCGAGACCGACCATTCCGCGTTCGCGGCCCGGCTCGTGTCCGAGTGACCGCTGCGTCCGCGACGAAGTCGCAAGCAGCGGTCGCTCGGACGCGAGCCACCCAGGGGCCGCGAACACGCGGCGCCGCAGGCGCTGCCAAAACTATTGCGCGTTCAGCAGATCGATCACGAAGACCAGTGTCTTGCCGGACAGTCGGTGTCCGGAACCGGACGGGCCGTAGGCCAGTTCCGGTGGGATGGTCAGCTGGCGGCGTCCGCCGACCTTCATGCCGGGGATTCCGTCCTGCCAGCCTTGGATCAGGCCGCGCAGCGGGAAGGTGATGGATTCACCACGGTTCCACGACGAGTCGAACTCTTCGCCGGATTCGAATTCGACGCCCACGTAGTGCACCTCGACGGTGCCGCCGGGCACGGCTTCCGTGCCCTCGCCTTCGATGATGTCCTTGATCACCAGTTCGGTGGGCGCGGGCCCTTCCTGGAACTCGATTTCCGGTTTGGTCATTCGGCTATCCCCTTCGATAGATGGATGGATGGAAATTCGTCAACGGTTGGTGATCTCGTGGTAGTCGCGGGCGCCGTAGCCGGTGTAGATCTGCCGAGGACGGCCGATCTTCAATGGCTCGCTGTGCATCTCACGCCAGTGCGCGATCCAACCGGGGAGCCGGCCCATCGCGAACAGGACGGTGAACATGCGGGTCGGGAAGCCCAGCGCCTTGTAGATGACGCCGGTGTAGAAGTCGACGTTGGGGTACAGGCGCCGCTCGACGAAGTAGTCGTCGGTGAGTGCGGCCTCTTCCAAAGCCTGGGCGATCTCGAACAGCTCGTCGGCGCCGCCCAGTTTGCTCAGGATGGCGTCGGCGTGTTTCTTGGCGATGGAGGCGCGCGGGTCGTAGTTGCGGTAGACGCGGTGCCCGAAGCCCATCAGCTTCACGCCGTCTTCCTTGTTCTTGACCTTGCGGATGAACTCCTTGACGTCGCTGCCGTTGGCCTTGATGCCGTCGAGCATCTCCAGCACGGCCTGGTTCGCGCCGCCGTGCAGCGGACCCCACAGAGCGTTGATTCCGCCGGACACCGAGGTGAACAGGTTGGCGTCGGATGAGCCGACCAGGCGGACGGTCGAGGTGGAGCAGTTCTGCTCGTGGTCGGCGTGCAGGATGAGCAGCATGTCCAGCGCCGCGGCCATCTCCGGGTCGACCTCGTAGGGCTCGGCGGGGAAGCCGAAGGTCATCCGCAGGAAGTTCTCCACCAGGCTCAGCGAGTTGTCCGGGTAGAGGAAGGGCTGGCCGACCGACTTCTTGTACGAGTAGGCCGCGATGGTCGGCAGCTTGGCCAAGAGTCGGATGGTGGACAGTTCGACCTGCTCGGGGTCGCGCGGGTCCAGCGAGTCCTGGTAGTAGGCCGACAGCGCGTTCACCGCGGAGGACAGCACCGGCATCGGGTGCGCGTTGCGCGGGAAGCCGTCGAAGAAGCGCTTGAGGTCTTCGTGCAGCAGAGTGTGCCTGCGGATCCGGTCGGTGAAATCCTCGAGCTCGGCCTGTGTAGGCAGCTCACCGTAGATCAGCAGGTAGCTGACCTCGATGAAGGTGGACGACGCCGCGAGCTGGTCGATCGGGTAGCCGCGGTAGCGCAGGACGCCCGCTTCACCGTCGATGTAGGTGATCGCCGATTTGGTCGGGGCGGTGTTCATGAAACCCGGGTCGTACGTCACGTACCCGGTGCTGGCCAGCAATTTTCCCAGCTCGATCCCGTCGTTGCCCTCGGCGGCCCTGGTGACCGTCATCGGGAATTCCCCGCCAGGGTAGGAAAGGACCGGCTTGGCATCGTCGTCGATGTTGATGATGTTCTCAGCGGGCACGGAAGGATCCCTCTCAGGTTAGAACCATAGGCACCGGGCGCGGTGGCGCACGATGCCCTTGCCTCAACGCTAGCCGTACGCTCATACGGGCAAATACTGAGGGGTAGTCCCGCGGCAGCTCATAATCTCCTCCTGGCCTGGTGCGGTTCGCCGGCACGCCCGGTCGTCGCCGTCCTTCGCTCGCCCTGCTCATCACGCTGGTATTTCGGCATGGACGCGACCGCCACGGTAACGCGCGAAAGCAGGGAAGGCGACGGCCGCGACGACTACGCCGACCACCACCAGCCCTCCTCCCCCGGCCGCGGCTACAGCAGTACCCAGGCTCGCCGCCGCGAAACCGTGGGCAACATCACCGATGCGCGGTCCACCCGCCACGACCACGATGAACACACCCTGCAGCCGGCCGCGCAGATCGTCGGTGGCGACCGTCTGCAGCATGGTGATCCGCAGCGCCGCGGAGACCATGTCGACCGCCCCGCCGAAGGCCGAGCAGGCCAACGCGATCCACAGTCCGAGGCCCAGGCCGAGCCCATGCCCGGTGTAGCCGACGGCCACGCCGAACCCGATCATGGCCAATCCCCACAGCACGATGCAGACGAGCACCGCGAGCCCCTGACGACGGATACGCGGGATCCAGCCGGAGAACACGCCGCCGAGCACCGCGCCCACCGACATCGAAGCGAACAGCGAGCCGAGCGCGGCGCCACCGGTGGCCGGGTCGCCGAAGGTCTCATGCGCGATCTGCGGGAACAGCGCGCGCGGCATGCCGAACACCATGGCGATCACATCCACCGCGAAGGAAGCGAGCAGCACCCGCTGAGTCGCCAGGTAGCCGAAACCGTCCAGCACGGTTCGGAATCCGGCCTTGCGCACCGACCCGGTGGGCGGCAGCGCGGGCAGTCGCCAGACCGCCCACAGCGTGGCGAGCAGGGCGATCGCGTCGATCAGGTAGAGCGTGGCCAGGCCGATCATCGGGATGAGCGCGCCGGCCAGCACCGGTCCCGCGATCGCGCCGAATTGCATCACCGTCATGCTCAGCGAATTCGCCGCGGCCAGTTGGCCTTCCGGCAGCAGACGCGGGATGGTCGCGCTGCGTGTCGGCTGGTTCACCGCGAAGAACGCTTGCTGCACCGCGAACAGACCGAGCACCACCCACACGTTGTCCACCCCGGCGGCCGCCTGGATCCAGAAGGCGAGCGCGGTGAGCCCGGTGCCGGAGTTGGTGACGAGCATCAAGGTGCGCCGGTCCATAACGTCGGCGAGCGCGCCGCCCCACAAGCCGAACACGATCAGCGGCGCGAGACCGAACAACCCGGCCAGCCCGACATAGCCGGAGCTACCGGTGATCTGGAAGATCTGCTGTGGCACGGCGACGATGGACAGCTGCGCGCCGATCATGGTGACGATTCCGGAGGTCCACAGGCGACGGAAATCCCGATGACGGAGCGGGGCGGTGTCGGCGAGCACTTTCACCGGCCGCAGCGTATCGAGTCGCCCGCTACGGCTCGACGCGATATTTCTCACCTACGGCGCGGGAGTGCTCATGGCTGCAACCGTCGGACCGTCATCGTTCCTTCCGCGACGGTGACCTGGATCCGGTTGTGCAGTCTGCCGCGGCGCCCCTGCCAGAACTCGACCTCGTCGGGGCGAAGCAGGAAACCGCCCCAGTGCGGCGGCACCGGAATCTCGTCCACCTCGGCGAACCGCGCGGTCGCCTCGGCCAACGTGCGATCCAGCTCCGCCCGTGACCCGATCGGCTCGGACTGCTGCGAGGCCCACGCACCCAGCTGCGAGTCCCGCGGCCGCGATCGCCAGTAGACCGCCGTCGTCTCGGCAGCGACGCGCTCGACCGCGCCGCGCACGTGCACCTGCCTGCCCAGCGCGGGCCAGACGAACGTGACCGCGGCGAACGGGACGGAGGCCAGTTGGACACCCTTGGCCGAGTCGTAGTTCGTGTAAAAAGTCACACCCTCCGGCGAGAGCCCTTTGCACAGCACGGTCCGCGCGACCGGGCGTGGCGTGCCGCCGACCAGCGACACGGTGGCCAGCACCATGGCGTTGGGTTCGGGGATGCCGACCGCGGTGGCCTGTTCGATCCAGTGGCGCAGGAGCGGTTCCCAGCCACCGGCCAGCCAGTTCTCGTCCAGGTCCACGTCCTCGCCGCTGCCGTACGGCACTCCGCCGTAGTCCGCGCGCATGGCGGCGAGATCGCTGGTCGGCAGGAATTCCGCCGTTTCCGGTCCGCGGGGTGAATTGTCCAGGTCGCGCATGGGCCAGACGTTACTCCGGGGTAGCAACGAGCTATGGTTTGGTGATCGGCATGTACTCGTCAAATTCGAGAACTTCCCAATGACGAGAATATGCGACCCGGAGTGCAAGGAGAGTCGCACCATGACTACCAGCCGTGCGGTTTCCGGTGGTCAGGCCACCGTACCCAGCGATTTCGTCAGCGGCCTCGAGGGCGTGGTGGCGTTCACCACCGACATCGCCGAACCGGACAGGGACGGTGGCGCGTTGCGCTACCGCGGCGTGGACATCGAGGACCTGGTCGGAAGCCAGGTGACCTTCGGTGACGTGTGGGCGTTGCTGGTCGATGGATCGTTCGGCAGGGGCCTTCCCCCCGCGGAGCCGTTCCCACTGCCGGTACACACCGGCGACGTGCGCGTCGACGTGCAGGCCGGTCTGGCCATGCTCGCCCCGATTTGGGGCTACCAGCCGCTGCTGGACATCGACGACGAGACCGCACGGGAGGACCTGGCCCGCGCCTCGGTGATGGCGCTGTCCTACGTGGCGCAGTCCGCGCGTGGCATCTACCAGCCCGCGGTGCCGCAGAAGAAGATCGACGAATGCGCCACGGTCACCGAGCGCTTCATGACTCGTTGGAAGGGTGACCCGGATCCGAAGCACACCGACGCCATCGACGCCTACTGGGTCTCCGCCGCCGAGCACGGCATGAACGCCTCGACCTTCACCGCCCGGGTGATCGCCTCGACCGGAGCGGACGTCGCGGCGGCCTTGTCCGGTGCGATCGGCGCCATGTCGGGCCCGCTGCACGGCGGCGCGCCCGCGCGCGTGCTCCCGATGATCGAAGAGGTCGAGCGGACCGGCAACGCACGGGCTCTGGTCAAGGGCATCCTCGACCGCAAGGAGAAGTTGATGGGCTTCGGCCACCGGGTCTACCGGGCCGAGGACCCGCGCGCCCGCGTGTTGCGTGCCACCGCCGAGCGGCTCGCCGCCCCGCGCTACGAAGTCGCCGTCGCGTTGGAGCAGGCCGCGCTCGCCGAACTGCGCGAGCGCCGTCCGGACCGCGCCATCGAGACGAACGTCGAGTTCTGGGCCGCCGTGATCCTGGACTTCGCCGAGGTGCCCGCGCACATGATGCCCGCCATGTTCACCTGTGGCCGCACCGCGGGGTGGTGTGCGCACATCATGGAGCAGAAGCGGCTGGCCAAACTGGTCCGCCCGGCCGCGATCTACACCGGGCCCGGTCCGCGCAAGCCCGAGGAGGTCGCGGGCTGGTCCGTGGTCGCGCACGCGTAGTCCACCGACCGCCGCGAGGTCCGGCCGCGACCCGGACCTACCGCCTCCGGCGTCGCCGGCGCAACCTCGGCACGGGCCATCGACGGCGTGCCGCCGACAAATCGGCAGTTGACCACTTCGGCGGACGGAACATCGCGATTCTTTCTTGCGGGCACCGCGCATTACGACGATGTCGCGATGTGCGTGCGCGAATCCGTTCCAGCAGCACCGCCGAGTTTCAGCGCGACGTATCGGCCACCCAGGTGCAATCCACGATCAATACCGCAGAGCCGGTGCTATTTCGCTCGGACAAACGAAGCGCCCGCAATTGCGGACCGGTGCGGACATTCGCGAACCAGCGGGCCGCCCTTACTACCGTTTCACCTTCGTCGTACGACCGGCTGACGCTCGAATTGTTCCGCGGCGGAATTATTCGTCGTCGAGCGAGGCGACCCAGTCGATAGCGACGGATTCGCCGCGGTCGACCGTGAAGAAGGCCACCTCGAGATGCTGACCGAGGTCGACAAGACCGAGCGCGGCCAGCGGAACCGGTTGGACCAGCCGAACCCGCCACGGCTTCGGCTCGTCCCAGGCACGTAGTTCGAGGTCGAGGCGCAGCACGGGATCGTCCCGGCCGCTGTAGTCGGCGGCGACCGGCGCGGCGGCGAGCACGGTGGCGTCGGCGCGACGGCCGTCGGACAGGATCTTCGCGATACCGGCCCGTCCCGACACCTCGGGATCGGGCACGTACAGCACCACGCGGTCGCGATCGTCGGTGTCGACCCGGCAGCCCACGACGTCGCCCGGCTGCATCCACTTCAGGTCGGCTTTCGTCATCCGCTGCCGCACCCTGGCCTCGTAGGGGAACTCGCCGTCCAGCTGCACCCGAACCCAGAACACGTGCCCCGGTTCGGTGCGCCGCGGCCGCACGCCGAGGATCGTCGCCGAACCCGATGCCCCGCGAACGAGCAACTCACGCCGCGCCGCGTCCGACACCGATCCGAATCGCAATCCGAAATTTCGCGCCGCCCGACCGCGCGATAACCACCCCGAGTTGGCCGACGGCATGCTCATGGACATCTACGTTAGCTGGAGTGTGGTCCGCGACACAGCATTACCACCGTCTACCCTGTACCGCATGACCACTGCGTTCCCGACCATTCCCGACGACATCAAGCCCGCCGACGGACGGTTCGGCTGTGGCCCCTCCAAGGTGCGACCGGAGCAGTTGCAGTCGCTGGTCAACGTCGGAGCCTCGGTGTTCGGAACCTCGCATCGACAGAAGCCGGTGAAGAGCGTGGTCGCACGGGTGCGCTCGGGTCTGCGCGAGTTGTTCGACCTGCCCGACGGCTACGAGGTGGTGCTCGGCAACGGTGGCACCACCGCGTTCTGGGACGCCGCGGCGTTCGGCCTGATCCGGGAGCGCTCGCTGCACCTGACCAACGGTGAGTTCAGTTCGAAGTTCGCCGCGGTGACCAAGGGCAACCCGTTCATCGGCGACCCGATCGTGGTCTCGGCCGATCCGGGCAGCGCCCCCGAGCCGGTCTCGGATCCGTCGGTAGATCTGATCGGCTGGGCACACAATGAGACCTCCACCGGTGTCGCCATCCCGGTGCAGCGTCCCGCGGGCTCGGAGAACGCGCTGATCGCCATCGACGCCACCTCCGGCGCGGGTGGTCTCCCGGTGAACATCGCCGACGCGGACGTCTACTACTTCGCACCGCAGAAGTGCTTCGCGTCCGACGGCGGCCTGTGGATCGCGCTGATGAGCCCGGCCGCCTTGGCCAGGGTCGAGGAGATCAAGGCGTCCGGTCGCTGGACCCCGGAATTCCTTTCGCTGCCGATCGCCATCGACAACAGCACCAAGGACCAGACTTACAACACCCCGGCGCTGAGCACTCTGCTGCTGTTCGCCGACCAGATCGAGTGGCTCAACGGCAACGGCGGTCTGGATTGGGCGGTCAAACGGACGCTGGACTCGTCGTCGCGGCTGTACGCGTGGGCCGAGTCGAGCGAATACGCCACGCCGTACGTCGCGGACCCGGCGCACCGCTCGCAAGTGGTCGGCACCGTCGATTTCGTGGACTCGGTGGACGCCGCCGCGGTGGCGAAGGTGCTGCGCGCCAACGGCATCGTCGACACCGAGCCCTATCGCAAACTCGGCCGCAACCAACTGCGCATCGGTATGTTCCCGGCGATCGATCCCGAGGACGTCAGTCAACTGATCCGTTCCATCGACTGGGTCGTCGAGAATCTCGGCTGACCGCCGCAACACGCCCGAATTAGACACGCCGCGACAAAAGGCGCGCCACACCGAATAGAGCAGATTAGCGGGGCACGGTAGTCTCCCCGGAGATTTCCGTGCCGCGTGTCCTGCCCCACGAATCACAGATGTGCACTACTGTTTCGAAAAGTGGGCGGTGTCGCGAGTCGACGCGATAAGGAGGTAACGGTGCGTGAGCTTCGAGTGATCGGGGTGACGCCCGACTCCACGCACATCGTGTGTATCGACACCGAGTCCGGTCAGAAGTTCCGGCTTCCCGCCGATGACAAACTACGAGCCGCTGCGCGCGGAGACCTTGCCCGATTCGGCCAGATCGAGATCGAAATGGAAGCAACTATGCGTCCCCGCGATATTCAGGCCCGTATTCGCGCCGGTGCCTCCGTCGAACAGGTCACCGCAGAATCCGGTATGCCGGCCAGTCGTGTCGACCGGTTCGCGTATCCGGTCCTCCTCGAGCGAGCTCGTGCCGCCGAACTCGCCCAGAAGGCGCACCCGGTCCGCCCCGACGGCCCCGCAGTAGACGTTCTCATCGATGTGGTCACCGCCGCCTTCACCGAGCGCGGACACAACATCGAGGGCGCGGAATGGGATGCCTGGAAGGATGAGAAGGGCTACTGGGTCGCCCAGTTGCAGTGGCAGAACGGACGTTCCGAAATCGCCGCGCATTGGCGCTACCAGCCGGACGCGCACGGCGGTTCGGTCTCCCCGCTCGACGATCCGGCCTCCGATCTGATCGATCCGGATTTCGGCCGCGCACTGCGCGGATTGGCAACGATCCTGCCGCCCGAGCCGGAACAGCCCGCGCCGCAGCCGGAACCGGTGGTGGAACCTCGTCCGGTGCCGGCCGCCCCGCCCACTCGCCCGGCGAGCCGCCAGCAGGACCAGCCCACCCTCGACGAGTACTACGATCAGCGCGTTGTCGCGGCTGGCGGCAGTGCCGCCGCGATCACGACGAGCACTTCCGCCAGTACGCCACCCCCCGCGGTGAGCACGCCGCCCCCGCCTGTCGGTACCACTGCGCCCCCGAATGTCGCCGCCTCCGCAGCGACTTCCGTGGCCACCACGGACACCGCGGCTACCCCGCCCTCCGCCGCCCCGCCCGCCGCCGCGTCGACGACTCCCGCTGAGGAGCCCCCGAAGCCCCCCGCGAAGTCTCCGGTGAAGCCGAGTCGCACCAAGCGTGGCAAAGCTCCGATGCCATCGTGGGAGGACGTGCTGCTCGGGGTACGCAGCTCGGGGCACTGATTTCGGCTGCCGCGGCACCGTTTCGCGGTCCGGTCACGACCGAATGATCCTCGCTCCGGCGGCTGTCCGCGTCCGGCCGCCGTCGAACCTGATCAGCAATGCCTCGTAGTGGTCGAGTCCGCGATCAACAATGAATTCTGGTGCTTGCTGGCGTGTTCACGAGCGGAAGGTCCACGCCGGGCGGCACCGAGCGAGTAGATTTTCGATGTGGTCGACGACGTACGTCGGCGTCGAGCGGATCACGCAGACGGTGGGTCGTTCGAACCACCGTGCGTTGCTCGAAGTTCGCGGAGATGATTCGTGCAACTATCGGGAGGTGCCGGAAGTGCTATCGAAAGCGTCAACCCTCTGGTACATCGACGCCCCCGACCCGTGGGCGGTGCTGCGCGCGAACCACGACCCGGACCCGGCGGCCGCCCTGGCTCTCGCGAAGCAGTTGCACAGCGACCACGACGTGCTGCCAATCATGGTCGGCACCCTGGCCGGTTGCGCTGGCCCCGAGGTCGACGAGGTCTATATCGGCTGCTACCCCGGCGTGACCGTGGTGTGCTCGACCCAGGCCTCGCGGGTCCACCCGACCGAGATCCCGGAGTTGCTGGTGCGTCCGCTGGCCTCCGAGCACACCTACTTGGTGTCGTTCGACGCAGCGCACGGCTGGGGCGCGTTCGCGCATTGGGAGCGCGGGGAATTCCGTCGGGCGTTCAGCTCTACCCGGGTGAACATCCTGGAGGACGACGGCCTCCCGCTGGTGTGGGAACGGCCGTACTGGGCGGGCGAGCACCCGGTGCGGTGGCGTGCCGGCGAACTGCCCGACCCCCAGACGCTGCCGTTCGATCCCCCCGATTTCGCCGATGCCGCCAACAACGAATGGCTCGGCTTCCATTACCGCGAACCGGCTGCGAACGGCGCGCTTGTGCCGGGCGACGTCGCGGTGTGCGGATTCACGCTCTACCCGAAGGGCCAGGCGCCCGACCCTGCGACGCGCCCGTTACGGGCCGACGACCATTCGGCGGCCCAACGCAAACGCGGCTTGTTCGGCTGGCTGCGCAGGCACGACCACGTCTCTTAGACTGCCAGCGCGCTCAGCAGCAACGTGATCCATCCGAGCAGCACACCGGCCGCACCGCCGCCGACCACCCACCGGGTCACCGGGGCGAAGCGCCACCGCCACGCGGTTGGCGCCGCGCCGCCGACCGCGATCACATTCACCGCCACCGCGAGCAGTGGGTGAACCTCGGCCAGCGCGGCGCCGAAGGCATACACCGCGGCCGCGGACAACAACGCCACCATTATCGCGACGGTGAGCCCCGCACCCCAGGGGGTCGGGTCCTGATACGACTGGTACGACCGATATTGGCCGGTCATGCGGTCCGGACCCGCTCGTAGAAGGCCATCGCCGCCGCTGTCGCGACGTTGAGCGAATCGGTGCCCGGCGACATGGGGATGCGCGCGAGTAGGTCGGTGGCCCGCATCGCCTCCTCGGTCAGTCCTGGTCCCTCGGCTCCGAGCAACAACGCCACACGTTCCCCTGTCATCGCCGTGGCCAAGTTCGTCGCGGCCGGATTGGGAGTGAGCGCGATGATCTGGAACCCCCTGCGCCGCAGCATATCCAGTCCACTCGGCCAGTCCGGCACGGATGTGAACGGAACCCGCAGCACATGTCCCATCGACACCCGCACCGCACGGCGGTACAGCGGATCCGCGCACCGATCGCCGAACAACACCGCATCGGCACCGAGTCCGGCCGCATTGCGGAACATCGCACCGAGGTTTTCGTGGTCGTTCACGCCCTCGAGCACGACGACGGTCCGCGCTTTCTCGGTGACCTCATCCACGCCGAGCTCGGCGGGACGACGGGCCACGGCGAGCACCCCACGATTGAGATGGAACCCGACCACCTCGGCCATCACCTCCGCCGAGGCGCGGTAGTACGGCACGTCGACCGAGGCTAGGTCGGCGGCGAGCTCGGTGCGCCTTCGCTCCACGCCGAGCAGCGCGGTCGGCGTGAACCGCGAATCCAACATGCGTTGGACCACGACGACGCCCTCCGCGATCACCAATCCCTTGCGCCCGGGAAGATCGGGCCTACGGTCGGCGGACTTGAGGTCACGGAAGTCATCGACCCGTGGATCGGCGGGATCATCGATATCGATCACTTCGGCCACCGCTATATCCTGCCGGGCGGCCCGCCCGCGCCGCCACCGGTGGTCGCCTCATCGTCGTGAGCGCCCCCTCGCACGGGCGAAAACCCGGTGCCGACGCGCGCTCCGGCGTGGGATGGTCGAGGCATGACCGTTCCTGGAATCACCATCAGGTCTGCCACCGCCGAGGACGCGTCCGCGATCCGGACGCTGGTGGAGACGTGCTTCGGCACTCGCTACGACCCTGCGGAACTTGGCCAGGTTCTCCGGTTGTTCCCGCTGGAGGAGGCGATCGTCGCGGTCGAGGGCGATCAGGTCGTCGGCCACGTGCAGTCCACCACGATGGCGGTGACCGTGCCCGGCGGTCGGGCCGTCGACGTGTGCGGCATCGCGGGCGTCGGTGTGGCGCCGACGCATCGGCGCCGAGGCATCCTGCGCGCCATGTACACCGAACAACACCGCCGCATCGAAGCCGCCGGACTGCCGCTGACCATGTTCACCGCCAGCGTCGGCGGCCTCTACGGCCGGTTCGGTTACGGTCCTGCGACACGCCAGAACACGGTCGGCATCGATCGCCGCTTCGCCGAGTTCCTGCCGTCGACACCGGACCCGGGCGGGGTCACGCTGCAGGTACCGAGCGAGGTGCGCAGTGACATCGCGGCGGTCTATGACCGCTGGCGCGCAATGGTGCCGGGCGCCCAAACACGGCCGGAGGCGAGCTGGGACATGCTGTTCGACGACGCACCGCGCTTCCGCGGCGGCGGAACCGACCTTTTCGCGTTGGTGCACGCCGACGGCTACGCGCTGTACCGGTACCACGCCCAGGGCCAGGTGAAGTCGGCCGACGTGGTCGAATTGCGAGCGGTCACCGCCGTAGCCGCCGCCGCGCTGTGGCGTGCCCTGCTCGGACTGGATCTGGTGCAGCAGGTGGCGGCCACACTCACCGACCACGACTCGCTGCCCTACCTGCTGACCGACCCCCGATTGGTCCGCACGACGGCTCGCTCCGACGGACTGTGGTTACGGCTCATGGACATTCCCGCCGCGCTGTCGGCACGGTCCTACTCGAGTGAGTTGGATCTGGTGCTCGCCGTGACCGACCCGTTCCGCAGCGCGGGCGGCACGTTCGCCTTGCGTGTGCGGGACGGGCAGGCGGACTGCGAACCGACAACCGGCCCGGCCGATATCGAACTCGGCATCGATGTGCTCAGCAGCATGTATTTGGGCGCGTATCCGGCGCGGGTGTTCGCGGCGGCCAACCGAATAGCCGTCGCGAACCCCGCGCGACTACGCGCGATCGATGACGCTTTCCGCACACAGCGGGATGCGATGCTCGGCTGGTTCTTCTGACGTCGTCCCGGTGTCCGCCGGCGCAGGGTCGGGAGAAATGTCCGCTTCGGCGTGGGGGCTGGCATGCTGGTTATATGAAGCCGATTCAGCTGGTGCTCAATGTCCTCTGGTTGGTCTTCGCGGGATTTTGGCTCGCACTGGGCTACATTGCCGCGGGGATCGTCTGCTTCATCCTGATCGTCACGATCCCGTTCGGGATCGCGTCGTTCCGGATCGCGGCATACGTCCTCTGGCCGTTCGGCCGGACGACGGTGGACAAGCCCGGCGCGGGCGCGGGTTCGCTGATCGGCAACATCATCTGGTTCATCGTGGCCGGATGGTGGCTGGCTCTCGGCCATCTGTTCACCAGCATTCCGCTGTTCCTGTCGATCATCGGCATCCCGTTCGGATGGGCGAATCTCAAGCTCATCCCGCTCTCGCTGTTCCCGCTCGGACGCGAGATCGTGGACAGCGATCAACCGTTCGCGACTTCCACTAGATAGTGATCTGCATCACATCCGTTAACGCTGCCACTCTCCCGTGCGAAAGTTAACTAGAAAGTAACTGATATCGACGGCGTCTTCGGCGCCCCGATTCCGCAGTTAACCGACTGCACCAGGAGAACTCGTCCATGGCCCATCGCACCGCACGACCGGCCGGCGACCCGGGCACCGCGCCCCTCGCACCGATCGCGATCACGCTCGGGTTGCTGCTACTCGTTGTCGCGGGTACCCAGCTCAACCGCTTGCCGGGATGGGCAGGCGACTACGGCGCGGTCTTGGTCTACCTGGCTTTCATCCTCTATCTGTTGATCGCCGGCAGCCTGCTGTGGTGGGGTGTCGACACCGTCATCCGGTTCAATAGAACGCGACACTGAGCGGGAGCGGCCGTTCGGTACCGGGTGCCGACTACGGCGCGAGTCGCGAATTCCCTTGCGGCCGTGGCCCTACTCGGATTCCGTGACGATCTGCTTCATGATCGCCACGGCTCGGGTCAGCACGACCAGCTGATCGCCGGTGAGCGTCGCGAGTTGTTCGGTCATCCACTCCTCGCGCGCGCTGGTTTCGTCGGCGATGAGCGCGCGGCCCGCGGCGGACAACGAGACAATGATCTGGCGGCCGTCGGTGGGATGCGGCTTTCGCTCGACCAAGTCGAGATCGGTCAGTGAGGCGATGACCCGAGTCATCGACGGCGGCTGAACACGCTCCTTCGCGGCGAGCGCACCCGGCGTCATCGCGCCGTCGCGTGCGAGGGTGGCAAGGGCCGAGAGCTGGGTCAGCGAGATCTGCGCGTTGGCACGGCGACCGCGCAGGTGTCGCGTCAACCGAACGACCGCCAGCGAGAGCTCACCAGCAAGGGCTCGGACATCCGAGGGCGTTGTCACAGTGGCAAACGATACGGGACCGACTACCTGCCGGACGCGGATTATCGCCGCTAGGCTGGGCCCGTGACGCCTGAAGTCCCACAGATTCCGCCGCGCCTGACCGATCCGCGCCCCGTGCTCGCGGTCGGCAGCGCGCTGTGGTCCATCGCCACCGCGGTGGTGTGGGCGGGTGGCGATCGGTGGGAGTCGGCGCGTCCGGTCTGCCTGATGGGCCTGGTGGTCGGCATCCTCGCACTGGGGATCTTCCTGATTCAGCGCCGGGGTGCACGTCGGGGCGACAAAGGCGCGCAGACGGGTCTGTAGCAGGCGCTGGTTGCGCTCAGGCGATCTCGAATTCATCGGTTGTCCCGGTGAACGGCGTCAGCGTGCCATCGGGGCCGAGGCTGGTCGCGTAGTGCTGGAACCGGTAGCGGCCCGTCGCGGCGTCGGCCGGGACATCCCAGGTGAACCGGGCTACCGATACGGCGCCACCGTGCCACCTCCAGAAGAACTTCACGGCCCATTCGCCTTCATTGGCCGTCCGCATCCAGGCACCCGACGCGTTGGTGAACTGCACTTCCAGGAAGGTGCGGTTGCGGCGAGTGTCGTGTTTCGGATGGGCAGAGACGAATTCGGCCGCGACTCGGTCGCCGCGGGCGTAGCACGGCGCGGGCTGAAGCAGCACGTCACCGAATCCACGCCCGGGCGGCGTGGCGTCAATCCCCGGCCCCGGCTGAAAGTTCGGTTGCAGGGTGGATACGTCACGCGGGGCCGGACCGCGCGGCACCGGCTGACCGGCGGCGAATGCCGATGCCAGCCGAGTGAACTCCTGCTGATAGGCGCAGAGCGTGTACCGGCCGAACAGCGTCGAGGCGCCCTCGTACTGTTGGGAGTCGTACTCCTCCGGAGTGGTGACGTATTCGTGATACGCGTTCGCATACCCCTGCATGAGGACCTGTTCCAGCGGAACATTCAGCGCCGCCGCGACCGCGCGGCGGATGCGCAGACCCGCGGTAATGGTGAATTCCGCACCCGCGGCCGCCAGATAGAGCGCGCCGAGGCGAACGAGCTGGATAGGCAACACATTCGGGACCCATGCCACCGGCGGCAGCAGGCCGAGCGGGATCGCGATCGCTTTGGGTGCTTGCGCATCGGTCAGCCAGCCGGGTGCGCGCCCCGGATCGCCGAGCGAGTCGAGAAATGGGTTGCGCACGCCCTCCGGTATCGGGCCGCCGGGCAGGCCGGGACCGTCCTCGACGCTGCCCGCGATCAGGGAAACCCCGGCCGCGGCGGGCGCGGTGCGACGCGGGCGGCCGTCAGGGGTGAACCGGCCGTCCACCGCGAGATCGGCAAGGTCGATATAACAGAGCATCGCCTGCACCGGACCGTCGACCGGCTCCGCGTGGGACAGTGCGTTTTTCGAAGCCAGGTATTGACGCTCGCCGAGGATTCGAGTGTTCTCGAACTCGTCTTCGGTGGGCCCGGAACCGGGCCGCAGGTTCAGATTCGGGGACATATCGCCCGCATTGGTCTGCGCGAAGGCCGCGACGAAATCCGGTGTGCCGTCGAGGTAGCGCACACCGTGCTCGATGTGCTCGGCGCAGAACGCCGCGTAACCTTTATTGTCCGAACTGATCAGGTGGTTCTCGTTGGTCATCGAGGTGTTGTGGGTGGCGAACCACGTGATCGCCCCGATCTGTCTGCCGCCCTTGAACAGGGCCATGGCCGTCACCGCGGGGTCGATGGCGTCGGGGAAATAGTGTTTGTCGGCAGGCGGATTGCGTTCCCAGGCCACTCGCGAGCGGTTCACGCTCGCGTTGTGCAACTCGCCGCGGCCCAGCGCGAGCGTGCCGGGGCCGATGTCGTCATGCGCGGCCGCGATCGCCTCGACGATACCGTTCACCTCCGCGTCATACACCTGCTGCTGAAAACCGAGGATGGACAGGTTGTAGGCGTAGTCGTGACTGGATCCGCCGCAGGTCGCGTGGGAGTGCGTCGAGGTAAGCACCACGTTCTGCTCGGTGTAGCGATCACCGAAGCGGCGGGCCAACTCGGCCAGCACGCCGCGGTGCACAGACTGGAAGATCATGCCGTTCTCGGCTGCCACGAAGACGATCCGCCGCCCACCGCCACCGAGGATGAAGGCGCGAGCCCGGGGACGCAGGTGGATACCCGCGGTCTGCTGCTCGAGCTGTGCGTAGCCCATCATTCCGCATTCGGCGGCGGGGCCGGTGATATCGGAAAGTCCGGCGCCGATCTCGTAGCCGTCCGACCCTGATGCGGCACCTGCCGGATGGCCGAGCGCGCTGCCCATACCCGGCGCCGTGGCAACGGCGAGCGTCGCGGAACCGATCACGGTCCGGGCCAGAACAGTTCTGCGCGATACCCGCACACCCGCCTCCCTTCGGTCCGATGGCAGCCGACCACAAAACTGGTCACTTGTCCAGTCAAGATTTTCGTACCAGTGAATTGACTGCACGCGCCGCGGGCGCTTAACTCCCTTGGGTGTCCTCCCGATTGAGCGTTGAAGAACGACGGACTCACCTTATCGAGGCCGCGATAGGCCTTGCCGAGAAAAAGGGCGTTGCGGGCGTGACCACGCGCGATGTCGCCCAAGCAGCCGGTGTCTCGCTCGGTGTGGTGCATTACTGTTTCGAAAACAAGGACGCGCTGATGACCGAGCTGGTCAAAGCGCTATCGATGGAATTGCGCGATTCCGTGGACGCAAACGAAACGGTATGGCAAGACGTCGGAAGTGGAAAAGAAGCCCTTCAAAAATTGATCCGCGCTGGACTGGAACTCATGTGGCTCAACATCGAAGCCACTCCGGAACGGCAACTGCTCACTTACGAAACGACGACTTACGCACTACGCGAAGGGGAACAAACCCCCGCAAAACTCGCGATCGCGCGCGAGCAATACAACTTCAACGACTCCACCGTCGCCGATATCCTGGAACACGCCCGCGACGCGACCGGGAATCAGTGGTCGGTCCCGGTGCAGACGCTGAGCCGGTTCACGCTCAATGTGATCGATGGCGTCGTGCTGCGCTGGCTGGTGGACGACGACAGCGAAAGCGTGCGCGAGCAGCTCGATCTGCTGGGCGAAATACTCACGGGGTACGCGGCCGAGTAGCCGCGCTTCAGTCCTGCGTGCGCGGCGCGCGGACATGGACCGTCGAGCCGTCCCGCCACCAGGACACGGCTACGGTGCTCACGATCGCGCCACCGAGGCGCACCAGCAGATCGTCGTGCACGACCAACTCGCCCTCCTGCGAGGGCAGGGTGAACAGTTGGCGCAGCACAACTCCCAGCGGTTCCGTCGTCCAGCTCGTGCGCCGTCCTTCGCCGACCACTTCGGCGGTGACCGAATCGGACACCAGCGGAAGATCGAGCAACGTGGCCAGGTCCGACGCGGTTTCGGCGGCACCGGCCACCAAGCGGTCCGGCGGCACCGCCAGGCCGAACCAGGGCTGGTCGAGGACGAAAGCGTCACCGGGATCCACCACGGCGCCCGACAACACGCGGACCCGGTCGGGCGGATCGAGGTCGGTCAGGTCGAGGCGATCCGCGGCAACGGCGGCCGCCAAACGGGAGTGCGTGCGCGACACCACGTCCCCCGCGGGTGTCTTCGCCGGATCGGCGAGCGCAGCCAGCAGCGCGGCCGCCAGGTCCGCGGTGATCGTTTCCGGATCGGCGAGAACGGCACGGAAGCCATCGGCGTCGAGATCGGCTACGGCGAACGTGGGCAGCAAACCGACGAACTCGGTGTCCGCGGGGTGACGAAGCAGCCCGAGCGCCGTGCCGTCGATCTGCGCATATCTGCGCAGCCACCACGCGGTGTAACCGTCGACGTCCGCGAGCAGCCGGTAGGTGCGCGGCGCGGCGGCCAACTGCCGTAACGCTTCCGGCCATGCCGCATCGGCAACCAGTTCGAGGTCGCGGACGGCCGCCAACTCCGGCGGATCGTCCCGCAGGCTCGCCCACCAGTGGTCCTCGTCGTCCAGATCGTGGTCCGGGCCGGTCGGATCGGCCTCGACGACCACGCTGAAGTCCCAGCCGACGCCGACGGCACGCAAGGCGTCCGCGCCATAGCGATCGACCAGAGTGGGGTCCACCGTGCCGAACGGCGCATCCTCGACCAGCAGATCACGCAACGGAGCACCCGGCAGCAGCAGTTCGTCGGCGGGTAGGTATTCGCCTCCGGTGTCGAGCAATTCGAGCGCACTGAGCCAGGACGGCAACGCGACCGGATCGGCATGTGCGGCAAGCCGGAGAACGGCGTCGGCGGTGTCTGGATCGCCGGGGCGATCCTCCAGATCGGCACGTAATGCGAGGTCGCTCAACAGGTCCTCGGCGGTGGCCGAACGCGCGCCGAGCCGGGCCAGCAGCGAATGCGCCGCCTCCGGATGCGCGAGCCTGGCCCAGTGCACCGGGATCGCGACTTCGAGTTGATCGTCCAGCACCACCGTGCGCGGGCCGGTGACCACCCGGCCGTCGGCCAGCGGAACTGCCAACGCGCCCAACTCCTCCGCCGCGAGCGGATCCACGACGAACGGCTCCAGCGCCGCGTACAGCGACGACCACCACGACGGCGGTCGATCCAGGCCACCGGACAGCTCCGCGAGGCGGGCCAACCCGAGCCGGTGCGCGTCCAGCACGTTCATCGCCTCGCTGTGTAGTCCACCAGAGAGCTCCGGGATCACCAACGGGCCGATTACGTCGGCGAGCAGGGTAGCCAGTTCGGGTGTGAGACCGGTGAATACCTGCGCGCGGGTGGGCACCGCGATGTCCGGCGACGTGGACGGATTCGCGGTGAATGGCGAACCGCCGAAGGCCTTATCCGACAGACCGACGTCCACCTGCGCGTCGTCCAGGGCGTATGCCGGTTCACCCTCCGACCTGTCACGCGATCCACCGCCCAACGCGTCCCCCGCCGAATGCGGTTCGCCGCCGACGACGTGCCCGGACGCGGGGCGCGGGGGTACCACGACAGGCAGCCATGGTCGGGTCTGGAGTTCGCGAACCAGAGCTTCGCGGAGCAGGCCATCGGCCTCGCTGCGCGCGAAACCGGGCGCCGGAACGAGCACTAGACGGTCGCGGGCCGGGAGCACACGGGCGAAATCCGCATAGCCCTCGGCCAGTTCGGCGAGCCGGGCGCCAGGCAACAGCCTGCGGCGATCCGGCTGCATGGGAATGTCCGCGATGATCAGGGCGGGCAGGGAAAGCTCTTCGTCGGATCTGGTCGGCGCACGCAGCACATCCGGCGCCGCGGCCACCGGCCTACCGTCGCGCACGGGCAGCAGCCAACGGGCGCGCGGCGCACGATACTGCCACCATGTCCGCTGCTCATCGCCTGGACCGTCGACGTACACCTCGTGCAGTCCGTCGCCCATGTCTTCGGCACTGCTCACGTATTCATCGGAGCCGATGCGGATACGTTGCAAGGCGGGCAGTTCCAGCAGAAGGTCGACAGCTTCGGCGCGCATTCCGGCGAGGAGCGCGTCGGCGTCCACGTCATCGCGCAGGCGGAGCACGACTTCGGTGTCGAAGCCTGGTGTCGGTGTCGACTCGATCGACCAAGCCAACCTCAGCGTCGGCGGGACGAACTCGCCGAGGTCGGTGCCGGGGAGCGGGATACCGCTGTGGCACAGGGCATCTCGAGTCAGAGCGCGGGAGAATCGCAGTGATCCGGACGTCGAGCGCACCTCGATGTCCTCGCTTACCGCGAGCACCGCGGTGAAGCCGACACCGAACCGGCCGACCGAACCGGTATCGGACTTCCCCGACGCACGCAGCGCGGTGAGCGCGTGTACACCGGAGAGATCCAGCGGCACACCGGTATTACCGATGTGCAGGTCGCTACCGTCGAGCCGGACGGCGAGCCGACCGGCGACGCCCGCCTTGCCCGCGGCATCGGCGGCGTTCTGTGCCAACTCGGTCAGCAACCGGTCGCGGTATCCGGCGCGCACCAGATCGGCTTCGGTGGCGGCGTCCTCACGCAGCCGAGTCGGCGAATCACGCCATGCGGCAAGGACTGCCGCGCGCAGTACCGATGTGCCGAACGGATCGGCGGTCTCGGTCAGCTCCGCGGCGATGACGGGAACTCCGGCCGCGCCGCGGAATCCGACTCGTCATGGACTGCCTGCTCGCCCGCCGAACCCGCCGCTACTGGTCCGCCCGTCCCAGCGGGTTCGGCATCCGCGGTTTCGTCGGTTACCGATTCCGGGCCGGTGGGATGCGCGGCGTCGCCCGGCGGCACCGAGGCTGCCGCGGCGCCGGGGCCGTCGATGTCCAGCCCTGCGGTGTTCGATCGGCTGGTGCCGGACTCGCCGGTAGCTGACTCGGTCACCGCGAGATGCGCGGCGACCGGCGCCGATTCCGCGTTCTCTGAGACCGGTTCACGGTCACCGCCCGTCACGGCGTCGGAGCGCTGCGGCGCGCCCGAAGTCGGAGCGGAGTTCGCGGTCGGCTCGGCGAGACCCGTTGCGATATCACCCGCCGCGGCGGGATCGGCCGCCGACGCAGCGCCGACCTTCGCATCGCCGGTGATCTGCTCGGAATCGTCGCCTGCTGGGGTCGACACGGCGGTCACAATCTCGGAGGGGGCCGTGGAACCCTCGGAGGCGGGCAGGACCCGGTCCGATTGGCGGGCGATCATCTCGACGGCGTCGTCGTCGTACGCCTGGTAGATCGGGGAACCGCCGCCGCCGGGAAGGATGGTGTCGGAGTGGGCGCCGCAGCCGTAGGCGACGTGAACCACGAGTCCGTCGGCGCCCATGGCGTTGCCGCAGACGCCGAAGGCGGCGCGCAGCGCCCCGGCCAGCGGCAGGTAGAAACCGCACATGCCACAGGTGGACGGCGCGGCTTTGGCCATCTCGGAATCGGGACCGCGCTCGGCGTACCAGCGCTCGGCGGCCTCCGCGCGACCTTCTCGGCTCATCACCTTGGCCCGGCCGAGGCCGACCGTGTAGGCGACCTCGTCGACTACCGGGTCACCGGTCGCGACGTAGCCGGGTAGCAGGCGGGGATCGTCAGCGGGCGGGGCAAGCAGATCGCCCGGCGCGAGATCACCGGGCCTGATCCGCTGCTCCCAGGGCACGAAGGCGGGCGCGACCAGAGCATCGGGGCCTGGCAGCAGCGCCGACTCGCTGACCGTCGCGTACTCGGCCTCCGGTGCGGCCGCCACCACGACCGCCCACTGCCACCCGCGATAACCGGGCAACGTCGCCTCGAACCGATGCGTCGCCGCGCTCTCCCCCTCGGCGGCCACACCCAAATGTGCACCGACCCCCGCGGGCTCCAACTCCAGGAGCGCACGGCGGGCCAGGTCAACGGCATCAGCCAGAATGGGCCGTACGCCGGACTCCGATACAGATACTGCGCTCACGGCTTACATTTTGCCGTATGGAACGCAATCGTCGTTCGTTGGCTGTCGGTGTGCTGGTAGGTGTGCTCATACTGAGCGGATGCCAAGACCCCGATGACATGGCAACCAAGATGAATATCGAGGTGGTCGGCACCAGGCCACACGACCGAACGGCGTTCACCCAGGGGCTGGAAATCGCCGGAGACACCCTCTACGAAAGCACCGGTCTGCCGGTCGCGTCGACCGTACGCGCGTCCAACCTCACGACCGGCGGTGTCCTGGCCGTGGCGCCACTGCCGGTCCCCTACTTCGGCGAAGGCATCACCCTCGCCGGGGGCACGCTCTGGCAGCTCACCTGGAAGGACCAGGTGGCCATCGCCAGGGACCCGAACACGCTGGCCGAGCGTGGGAGGGTGTCCTATCAGGGCGAAGGCTGGGGCCTGTGTACGAGATCGGACCGGTTGGTAATGAGCGACGGCACCGACCAGCTGACCTTCCGTGATCCGGTGACCTTCGCGCCGACCGGCTCGGTGCGACTGACCAGTCACCACACCGCACGCCTCAACGAACTCGATTGCGCAGCGGACGGTTCGATCTACGCCAACGACTGGCCCACCGACACCATCCTGCGCATCGACCCGGACTCCGGTCATGTGCTCGCGACCGTCGATGCCGCGGGTCTGCTCCCCGCGAACGCCCGGGTGGGCACCGACGTACTCAACGGCATCGCCCAACTCCCCGGCACCGACCGGTTCCTCGTCACCGGCAAGAACTGGCCGACGATGTTCGAAGTCCGCTTCACTGCGGTCACGGGCGCCGGCGGCAACGAGCGCGAGTAAACGATCAGCACGGAAGTACGACAGAATTGGAGGCGTGACTACTCCCCGCGAACCTTCCGGTCCCGACCGTGATCGGTGGGAAGGCGAGGAGTACCCGCCGATCGAACGTCACCCCGGCTTCGTCCGATATCCGCCACCCAATGCGCCGCGGCGCCGCAGGCCACTGCCACCCCTCGGACCGGAGCCGGACCCTGTCCCGCCTGCCTACGATGACCGGAGGGCTACTCAGGACGCAGACGTCCGGCGCAACGACACGCCGCACGGTTCCGAGTATCCGGAGACGCGGCGCTTGCCGACCGATCGGCGGGACACCGAACACACCCCCGCGTCGCACCGTGACCTCGGGCGCCACCCGACACAGCAGTCGGCCGAGCCTGAGCCCGCCCCCGACCAGCGATCGAGCGAACCGGAACCCCGCGAAGCCCCCGCTCCGCCCGGCGCGCAGCGCATCCCACGCAAGCTCACAGTCACCCGGGTCGCCGCCATGCGCGGCAGGCAGCTGACCGAGAAGGGCATCGCGACCTTCCAGCGCGCGGCCAAGGCGGACGGCGCGGACAAGTCGGGTCTCACCGCACTCACCTATGCGACCATGGCGAACTTCGCCCTCGACGCGGCCATCGCGGTGGCACTGGCCAACACGCTGTTCTTCGCCAGCGCCACCGCCGAGAGCAAGACGAAGGTCGCGCTGTATCTGCTGATCACGATCGCGCCTTTCGCCGTGATCGCACCCCTGATCGGCCCGATGCTCGATCGCCTACAACGCGGCCGACGACTGGCGCTTGCGACCTCGTTCGCACTGCGCGCGGTGGTCGCGGTGGTGCTGATCCTCCAGTTCGACACCTGGGCGCTGTATCCGCTCGCGCTGTGCATGATGATCGGCAGCAAATCGTTTTCCGTGCTGAAGAGCGCGGTGACGCCGCGGGTTCTGCCGCCCGACATCGATCTGGTTCGCACCAACTCCCGACTGACGGTGTTCGGCCTGGTCGGCGGCACCATCGGCGCTGGAGCGCTCGCCGCGCTCGCCGCCTCTATCGCCGGTTCGCACGGCGCGCTGGTCTTCGCCATGCTGATTGCGTGCGCGGGAACGTATCTGAGCTTGCGCATTCCGTCCTGGGTCGAGGTCACCGAGGGCGAGGTGCCCGCGACGCTGAGTTATCACGGCCCGGACGCAACCACCCGGATACTGGCGGTCGACAAGGAATCGGCAGTGCCGCCCCGGAAGCGCAGGCAGCCACTCGGCCGCGCGGTGGTGACCGGTCTATGGGGCAACAGCGCCATCCGAGTACTGACCGGGTTCCTCACCTTCTATGTCGCATTCGTCGCCAAGGCGACCGAGCATCGGCCAGTACAGCAGGCCGCCATGCTCGGCGTGGTCGGCGCGTCCGCGGCGATCGGCAACTTCACGGGCAACGCGACCGGCGCCCGACTCAAGCTCGGCAAGCCCGCGCTGATCGTGCTCGGCTGCACCGCTGCCTGTGCGCTGGTCGCGCTGTTCGCCACCTTCGCGAACAATCTGCTCGGCGCGGCGCTGGCCACCCTGGTCGCGGCCGGAACGAGCGCGCTGGCCAAAGTATCGCTGGACGCCGCGATCCAGGACGACCTTCCCCCCGAATCGATCGCCTCCGGCTTCGGCCGCTCCGAGACCGTCCTGCAGCTCAGTTGGGTGGTCGGTGGTGCGGCAGGCGTCCTGCTGCCGACCGATTACTGGAAGGGTTTCGCGGTGATCACCGCGGTGGTCGTCATCGGCCTCGTGCAAACCTTCGTCAGTTTCCGCGGGCACTCGCTGCTGCCCGGGCTCGGCGGCAACCGTCCGCAGCACGCGGACCAGGAGGTCCCGGCGGGACAGTCCGCGAGCGCGAGCCGCCAGGACGGCCCCGACGGGCCTCGGCCCGGCGACACCACACGCATCCGACAAGGGCAAGGAGATCCCCTCTGGTGAGCAAACTCAACGCACGCACGATCGTCGCGCTGGCCGCGGCTGCCTTGCTGGTGCTCACCGTCGCCTTTGTCGGTGTTCTAGCGGTACTGGTCCGCAACGCCGAGGAACCCGACGTCACGATCAGCGCGTACGCGCACGGCAAGACGGTCACCGTCCGGCCATTCAGCTATTGCGCGGTGACCATGCAGCACTGCAGCATCCTGCCCGAAGGCAAGGTGGATGGCACGGTGTTCGCCACGCTGACCTGTCAACCGGAGACGCCGGACTGCCATCGCGGCCGAACCGCTGAACTCGAGGTCCCCGCCGGCTACCCGTTGCAGCTGTCGCTGCCGAAGAAGATCGCGGACGCCCCTTGGATCGCACAACTGGTCTACGCGTTGCCATCCGGCGAACAGGTGGACCGGGTGATCAGCCGCAACGACTACCCAGACCGCGCCCTCGCACTCACCATCGACTCGGCTCCGGAGCCCGACCTACGCCTGATCGGCGTCGAACTGCAGTTGCCGATTCTGGCGCGCGACGAGACCGGTAACGAGTTCTACCTCCCGCACGCCGCCTGGTCGATCAGCACCGCGTAGACCGACCAACAGCACCCCCCAACTTGCCGTAGACCCGTTCACACCGATCGAACGGTCACAAGCCATCACCGGATCAGCGCACCAGCGACGCCACCGAGTGCACCGAGGCCGCTCGCCTACCCGGAGATCGACAGCTAACGGTCGAGAACGCCGCGAGCTCTGGTCGGCCGCGTGGTCGTGAATCGTGGCCGATCAGCGTGGGGGCGTCTCGGTCGACCCCGATGTCTCATTTCCCGGGTCACGACAACGGCGAGTCGTCGCCAGACGACCCGCGAACACGCAGCGCCGCAGGCGCTGCCAAACGATTCAGTGATCGAGTTCGCGCGCTACCGCACGGACGACTTCCGAGATGCGCTGCGCGGTCTTGCGATCCGGGTACTTACCCTTCCGCAGATCGGGCTGCACCGTGGCCTCGAGCAGGGTGATCATGTCCTCGACCATCCCGTGCAGTTCGTCGGGAGTGTGCCTGCGGGCAGGGGCGTCCTTGCGCGCGTTGCGTTCCTGTCCCTGCCGGACCGAGGGGGGCGCCTCGAGCAGCTTGAGGCTGAGCGCCTGTGGACCGCGGCGGCCTGCGGCCATTCCGAACTCGACGCGCTGCCCCGGCTTGAGACCCTCGACACCTTGCGGCAGCGCGGATGAACGGACGTAGACGTCCTCACCCTCGTCTTGGGAAAGGAAGCCGAAGCCCTTTTCGACGTCGTACCACTTAACCCTGCCGGTCGGCACTGCGCTCACCCGTTCATCATCGAAAACTCGGAACCCCATCGGCCCGAGCACATCCGTTTGTCGGACCTGCCCGCGGCGGTGCCACGACCAGTCCTTTTTCTGTGCGAAAAGAACGCGCCCAGCACGATTGCGGGACGCGATGCTCGTCGAGTCTACCCCGGTGCGAATAACGCAAGCACACCAGTTTTACGGTCGAGCGGTGACGAACCGTTCCGCTGGGCCCCCATCTGGTGGCGCGCCGCGCAAGCGCGGCGATTGGTTACTGCTGCTCGCGCTCTGTCTGTTCGCGCTGGGCCTGCTGGCTATCCTCGCCATCTTTCTGACACCGGTGTTCTCCGACGGCGAGCCGGGACTGTGGCTCTACTTCGGGGCACTGCTCGCGCCGTTGGGTTTCGCGCTGGCTGTCGTGTTCGCGCTGCGGTCCGGTCGGAGGTCGCGCTGATACGGAAGGCACGCCTCCGTTACGTCACGGCTGGATACCCCGGGCGATCATTACCCACGCCAACATGTGATCCTCGTCACATTACGAGAAGGTCACAGCCCGGTGACGGACCGTCATCGAGCCATCAGCGACGCTCCTAGCTGCGCGGAAGCCGTTCCGGCCGTATCGATACCGCGCCGAGACCCGCCGGTACACGCCGGTTACCAAATGGTGATTTTTCGCGCCGATCGACGTACGGTCATACCCAGCCGGGACACCCGGCAACCACCGGCCCGCCGCACCGAACCTCGCCCCGCGGGTACCGGAACCCCGACGGAAACGTAGGGGCGAGGGCGGATACGGACTACCTCTCAGTCCGAACCCGAACCGAAGACCTCGCAGGTGCGTCGAGAGGTAGACGAACCCGATATGAGTGGACGCCATCGCAAGCCAAGCTCGACCGGCCGCACGGTAGCCAAGGTTGCCGTCACCGGCGCCATGATCGGCACTGCCGGCGTGGCTCTCGCAGGCAACGCCAGCGCGGCACCCGACTCCGACTGGGATCGGCTCGCTCAGTGCGAAGCCGGCGGCAACTGGGGCATCAACACGGGCAACGGTTTCCAGGGCGGGCTGCAGTTCTCCCCGAGCACCTGGCGTGCGCACGGCGGCCAGGATTACGCCGCCACTGCCAACCAGGCCAGCCGCGAACAGCAGATCGTTGTCGCCGAGAAGGTGCTCGCGTCGCAGGGCTGGGGCGCCTGGCCCTCTTGCTCGTCTTCACTCGGCCTGAGCAGCGCACCATCCCATCGCTCCGCGCCTGCCCCGGCTGACGAGACCCCGCGTTGGAACCCCGCACCGCAAGCCGCTCAGGCCGCCCCGGTGGACAGTTCCAAGCAGGTTTTCTCTGCTGTCGACCGCGCCCTCGAAGTTGTGCAGGGCCAAGGCGTGCAGGTACCCAAGGAAGCGCTCGACTTCTTCAACGCCGCCAAGTCGAGCGGCGTGCTCGACCCCACGATCGTGAACTTCTACGAGGCGAACAAGGGTCTGATCCCTTCCTGACCGCCACGTTCCGAAGAAGGGCCCCGCATCAACGAGGATGCGGGGCCCTTCTTCGTACCCGGGAACTTTCCGGCCGGGCGGTCAGGGGTTGATCACCGTGCTCGGGTGCATGTACGGCAACTGCTCGGCGGGAACCGGAAATTCAGTGTCCTCACCGTACGGCGAGAGGCCACCGGAGCGGGCCGACGAGAGTTCGGTAACCGCGGAATCACCATCGGCGACCTTCGGCCAACCGTTGTCCACGTAGGGTTTCTTCGATTTGTTCACCACCGCCCCATGCTAACCTGCCGCTTCGCGTTTCTCGCCGGTCGTGGGTGTGTGACGAGTATCGTTGCGGACTGGCTGTCGACTGGTCAGCTGAGTTCGGGCGCTCCCCGCGAGTTACCCCTGTACTGACGAAACAAGTCGGTAGGTGACGGATCCGATCACCCGGCCCCCGGCATCGTAGGGTGGAGGAGATGACCGCGACCGACTCCCTAGCCGGATGGCTCGGCGCCCGCACTGATGCCCAGCTGGTTACACTGCTGCAACTGCGGCCCGACCTGGCTGTACCACTGCCTTCCTCGATGGCGGTGCTTGCCGCCCGCGCCGCACAGCGCGCGTCGGTGCTGCGTGCCACCGAAGACCTGAATACGCTCGAACTCGCCATTCTGGAAACTCTTGCGGTGCACGGCAAGACGCGCACCGACCGCGATGACCCGCCGCTGGCCAACACTCAGCTGCACATGCAACTGAGTGATCGGGTGCCTTCCGCCGCGATCGATGACGCGCTCGAGCGCCTGCTCGCTCGCGCACTGGTCTGGACCGTCGACGACGAACTGCACCTCGTTCCGACGGCCGCCGAAGCGCTCCCGTGGCCGATCGGCAGCGCGACCGAGATCCCCGACGCGTTGACCGAGCCCGAGGTAGTTGCCGCTCTTCCCGACCTGCCCCCCGCCGAACGCGCCCTGCTCGACAAGCTGGCCACGACAGGCCCCCGTGGCCGCACCAGGGACGCCGCGCCGGACACCCCGCCCGAACGCCCCATCCAACGCCTACTTGCGCGCAGGCTGCTGCGCTGGGTCGATGACGAGACCGTCGAACTTCCCGTCACGGTCGGCCAAGTGCTGCGCCGGGAACCGGTCACCCATCCGCATGCGCTCACCCCGCCACACCCGCACTCGACCAAGCACACCCCCGCCGAGGTGAATGCGGTCGCCGCGGGCGAGGTGGGCGAGCTGCTACGGCACTGCGCCGGGGTGCTGGAGGTGCTCGGACAGGCACCGGCGCCTGCCCTTCGCGCGGGTGGCCTCGGCGTGCGGGAACTGCGCCGAATCGCCAAGCAGATCGGCGTCGACGAGCCGAGGGCCGGCTTGCTGGTCGAACTGCTGGCGTCGGCGAAACTCCTGGAGAAAGGGATGCCGGACCCACCACCGGTATTCGACGCGACCGACGATTTCTGGGCACCCACGCGCGGTGTCGACGCCTGGCTGGAGGCGCCGCCCGCCCGCCGGTGGGCCGCGCTCGCCCGCGCCTGGCTCGACCTGGACCGCATGCCGTGGATGATCGGCATGCGCGACGACAACGACAAACCGCTGGCTGCCCTTTCGCAGGAACTGCGTACCCCGCACGCGCCCCGCGACCGGCGCGCGATTCTGCGCTTGCTCGCGGAATACCCCTCGGGCACCGCGCTGAACCCGGCCGACGTCGGCCGGGTACTTGCCTGGCGCCGACCCCGCTGGCGCAGGCACTTCCGGCCGGAGGTGGTCGAGCAGACGATGGCGGAAGCGGCCGCGCTCGGTTTCATCGGCCGAGGCGCACTCGGCTCGGCGGCGCGGGCGCTGCTGCACCACGCGGCGACCAGCACGGCCGATGCCGAGGCCGAAATGGAGGCGGCGCTGCCCGCACCGGTGGATCACGTACTGGTCCAAGCGGATCTGACGGTGATCGCGCCCGGCCCGCTGACAACAGACCTCCAGCAGCGGATCGCGCTGGTCGCCGACGTCGAGTCCGCGGGTGCGGCAACGGTGTACCGGATCGGCGAGACCTCCGTGCGCCGCGCCCTCGATGCCGGGCTGACCGCGGCCGAACTGCACGGCGTGTTCGCGAGGCATTCCCGGACACCGATCCCGCAGGCCCTGACCTACTTGATCGACGATGTCGCCAGACGGCACGGCCAGCTGCGGGCGGGCATGGCGCAGTCGTTCGTCCGCAGCGATGACCCCGCGCTGCTCGCTCAAGTGTTGTCCGCACCGGTGGCCAGCGCGTTGGCGTTGCGGGCTATCGCCCCGACCGTCGCGATCGCGCACGCGCCGCTCGGTGAACTGCTGGAACAACTGCGGGCAGCCGGCTTCGCGCCCGCGGGCGAAGACTCGGCGGGAACGATCGTCGACCTGCGCCCGCGCGGCGCGCGGATCGCGGTTCGACCCGGCGCCAGACAACCGTATCGACCGGCGCCACCCAGCGCCGAACAGCTGGAGTCGCTCGTGACGGAACTGCGCGCGGGCGAACGTGCCGCGAGCGCCCGCTCCGGTCAGTCGGTGCGTCCGGATGGCACCCGCACCAATACCGCCGCGACCCTCGCCCTGCTTCAGCTGGCGGCGCGGGTGCGGCGGTCGGTGAACATCGGCTACGTGGACGCCCAAGGCGTCGCGACGCAGCGGGTGGTGGAACCGTTGAAAGTGGGCAACGGGCAACTGGACGCGCTGGATCCGGTGACCGGTGCGGTGCGGCACTTCACGCTGCACCGGATCGCGTCGGTTGCCCTGCTGGAGTGATCAGGCCTTCGGTTTGCCAGTGCAGAAGGTGGCCTTGGGGTCCTCCTCGATGAGATGGAAGCCGGTAGCGTCCTCACCGCACAGCAATTCGTCGGCCTTACCATCAATCCGCTTCAGCACGCGGAAAGTCGCCTCCGATGAACCGCAGTCCACGTGCTTGTATCCGGACACGCGGCTCTCGTTGTAGCAGTTACCTTCTTTGAAGTTCGGCGCGAGGCACAGGAACGCGGTGGTACCGCCGCCGAGCATCTCCTCGTACGAGGTGTAGTCGGCCGCACACTCGGTCTTCTTGTCATAGGACTGCGCGACCTTGTACACCGCGTTGTCGGACGAGCAGTCGACCGGCTCGGTCTTGGAATCGACCGCCGAACTCTCGATGACGTTGATGCAGTCGCCGACCGCGGCCTTGGCCGTATCCGACTTGCTTGCGTCCTCGACCAACGAACAGCCGGCCAGCGTGACCGCCACCGCGGCCACCGCGACGAGGGCAAGCACAATCCGTGCCAGCAGCCTCGCTCCTGGAAACTTCACCTGAAAACCTCTCTCACCGAACGCGTTCACGGACTCGTGAACGCGGTGAGGATACCCGCAGCACCATGGCGGCCGCATCAGCTTCGCGCGCGGCACCCCCGCCGTACGTGCGGGGCCATCGCCTCCATGAGCAGCAGATCGGTGCGACGCGGACCCGCCGACAATCGAAACCTCGCGTAGTCACCGGCAATCGTTTTCGGGTTTTCGCATTTCGTTCGAGGTGGACATTCGCCGGATCCAGGGGTTCGGTCGATCCGCGCGGCCGAGTCATTACGCTCGATCAGCATGACGCTCGAGGACGTCGCGGGTGAGCTGTACGGGCTGACGCCCGCGCAGTTCATGGCGGCGCGCACCGCCCGGATCGAAACGGCCAAGCAGGCAGGCGACAAGGAGCTCGCTGCCGCTGTCGGCAAGCTACGCAAACCCACCCTGTCCGCCTGGACCACGAACCTGCTCGCCCGCGCCGCGCCCGACGATGTGAACGCACTGCTACAACTGGGCGCGGCGTTGGCCGCGGCGCAGCGGGAACTGTCCGCCGGCCAGTTGCGCGACCTGACCGCTCAGCGACAGCAACTGGTCAACGCGCTGGCCAAGAAGGCGAGTGCGTTGGCAGCCGAGCGCGGGCACCCGGTCAGCGACAGCGTATTGCGCGAGGTCGGGCAGACGTTGACGGCGGCGCTGGCCGACCCCGAAGTGGCCGAACGGGTGCACACCGGAACGCTCGCCACGGCGGCGACCTACGCGGGCTTCGGGCCGGACGGACCGAACCTGGCCGCCGTAGCCGCGCCGACCGAGCACGTCGCACCGAAACCGCAGCCGGAGGGCACCCAGCGCAAAGAACTGGAGGACGCGGTGGAAGCGCTCGAATCGGCCCGCGCAGCGAGTGTTTCGGCACGAGCGCAGCTGGATGACGCATCCCGACGGCTGCTCGACGTCGAAACCAGGATTACCGCGTTGCACGACCAGCTCGCGCACGCCGAACAGCAGCGGCAGTTCAGCAGGGCAACCGAGCGGTCGGCGAAGGACCGGCTGCACACCGCCGAGCGACAGCTGGATCGGGCCGAACGCCGGGTGGCGCGGGCTCGCCAGCGCCTCGACGGACGATAGCCGTTGCCGAGCTTCAGCTGCGCAGACTTTCTGGAAACAGGTATTCCTCCGGCGGCGGTGCGGTTCGGTTCAGCCACGCGTCGAAGAAGCCGGTCAGATCGGTCCGCGCCCGAGACTGGATGAATTCACGTAACTCCGGCATCGAGGTATTGCCGAAGGCGTGCGCGGCCAGGAAGTCGCGGACGGCGCCGAAGAAGACCTCGTCGCCGATCTGCTTGCGCAGCGCGTGCAGGAACAGCGGGCCCCGGTAGTACACGGAGGTGAATACTTGTCCGACGCCGGGGTTTTCCAGCGGAATGTTCCAGAACTTCGGGTCGTCACGGTACTTCTGGATGGTCCTGCGGTATTGATCATCGACATTCTTGTCCTCCATCCGCTCCGGCCAGAGGTAGTCGGCGGTGTAGCTGGCGAAGCACTCGTTGAGGCAGATGTCCGACCAGTGGCGCACCGACACCCAATCACCCCACCACTGATGTGCGATCTCGTGCACCACGGTCTGTAGATCGGTCCACGGCGCGTAGATCGGACGGGTCTGGGTTTCCAGCGAGAACTCGAGGTCGGCGTCAACATAGATACCGCCCGCAGCCTCGAAGGGGTAGGGGCCGTACAGCGTTTCAGCGAAGTCGAGGATTTCCGGCAGCCGCTGCTCGGTCTCCCTGTTTCCTTCCGCGTTCGGCGCGAACGCGCTCAGCAGCGGAGTCCCGTCAGCACGACGCTGCTCGAGATAACTGAACCGGTCGATCGCGACGGTGGTCAGATAGCCGGCCACCGGTTCGGTCATCGCCCAGCTGACGATTCGTTTGTCGCCGTGCAGCACATCGTCGGTCCGCACCCCGTTGGACATCACCTCCCATTCCGCGGGGACGGCGGCGTGCAGCGCGAAGGTGGCCTTGTCCTGGGGCGTGTCGTTGAGCGGATACCAGGTCGTCGCCGAATGCGGCTCACCCGCGACGAACGCGCCGCCGCTGGGGGAAATGGTCCAGCCCGCTCCCTCGGAATCCATCGCCGGACCCGCGTAATCGACGGTGATGGTGAACGGAAGGCCGGGAAGCAACGGAAGCAGCGGCACCACGGTCAACTCGTGCTCGCCGTTGCGGATGAACGCCGCGGGCAAATGGTTCACCGATACCATCTGCACCTGCGGCCCGGCGAAGTCGAGGTTGAACGTGCGCAGCGTCTGGCCGGCGGTCGCCTCGATCCGGGTGGTGCCGGTGAGCCAGCGGCTGGGCGGGTCATAGTCGATGCTGACGTCGTAGTGGCCTACGTCGTAGCCGCCGTTGCCGTCCATCGGGTAGTACGGGTCGCCGAGGCCGGGAGCGCCGACGAAGGGGTCCGCGAACGGATCGGCGTTCGCGGGCACGGAGCACACCCCGATGCAGGCACCCGCGACCGCCGCGCACATCCAGCCGGACAACCTCATTCGACGACCACCCTTTCGCCCGAAACTTGTCGTTACCTCAGGTACCGGCCGTGCTGGATGGTAGTCGCGTCAGTCGCCGCTTCCGGTGAGCGCCACCGACGCGCCGACGCCGAGGATCATCGTGCCGCCCGCGCCACCCACCGCCTCGAGCCTGCGGGGTGACTGCGCGAACCACGACCTCGCGGAGGCGGCCAGGAGCGCCCAGGTGCTGTCGGAGACGATCGCCATGGCCAGGAAGATCGTGCCGAGAATCAGGAACTGCACGGGCATCGAGCCTGCGGCCGGGTCCACGAAATGCGGGAGCACGGCGGAGAAGAAGACGATCGCCTTCGGGTTGGTGAGTCCTACGACCGCGCTCTGGCGCAGCACCCGCGTATGCGGAGTGGGTTCGACCGGGGCGCCCAGCGCCGCATGCAACGTCTTACGCTCACGGATCGCCTGGATTCCCAGATACATCAGATACAGCGCGCCGGCGAACTTGACCACGGTGAGCGCCAGCGCCGACGCCGCGAGTAGTGTGCCGACACCGATCGCGACCAGGATCAGGGCGAGATAGACGCCCGCGCTGTGCCCGAGCACCGACAGCAGCGCCGCCCGCCGGCCGAGCGTGAGCGCGCGACCGATGGTGAACAGCACGCCCGGCCCTGGCACGATAATGATGACGAGCGCTGCGGCGATGAAGGGCAGCAAGGCGGACACTGGAACCATCCTGCGAGCCTATGCGCACACCGGCCGGCGCAGCCGAATTCAGGAGCCGAGGTCGCCGGGCAGCTGGTCCGGGTCGAGCAACAACCGTTTGGTCGCGGTGCGCCGTACTTTTGCGGCCAGCGCGAGGTTGTCGGTGAGCAGCCGCCATTCGCCTTCGCCGATAGCGGCGCGGGCGCGGTCGATGACCGAACCGTCCGTGGTCCCCCACGCGATCGGCATGGCGCTCACCGACTGCCAGCGCTCACCTGCCTGCCGCGGCGCCCAGTCGGTGCGCACGGCGACCGAGGGCACCCGCTCCCCCACCTCCGCTTGATGACCGGGCACTGCGCGGACCTTCCTGGTTACCAGGGCGTAGCGCGGGGAAGTTGCCTCAGGCGCGGAGATATCGACAAGGGCAAGCAGCAGGACACCGGTCGGGGAGGTCTCCGAAATCACCGCGGGCACAAGCTCACCATCGGTGTAGAGCTTGTCGATGGCGGAATGCCTCGGCGTCCACAGTGCCACCCACAGTGCGGTTGCCGCACCCAGCGCGAAGGCGACCGCGAGCAGATACGCCCACGGATGGTTCAACCAGATCAGATAAGCCGCACCGGTAGCCGCGACGACTGCCGCGGCGATCGCCATCACGCGCAGTCGTCGGAGGTCGGCGAAGACTTCGTTGACCGCGTGGGCATGTTCGCGGTCGAGCGGAAACTCGAAGCGTCGCACATCCCTATTACTAGCACAGTTTTCGGAGGAATTGCCTCCACTTATCCGAGGGCCGGTCCCAACAAGTCGTCGGCGTCGGTGATGCGGTACGCGTACCCCTGTTCGGCCAGAAAACGCTGACGATGCGCGGCATATTCGGCGTCGAGGGTGTCGCGCGCGACCACCGAGTAGAAATGGGCTTGGCCGCCGTCGTGCTTCGGACGCAGCAGCCTGCCGAGGCGCTGCGCCTCCTCCTGACGCGAACCGAAGGTGCCCGAAACCTGCACGGCCACCGAAGCTTCCGGCAAATCGATGGAGAAGTTGGCGACCTTGCTCACCACCAGCACCGGTATCTCACCGCGCCGGAACGACTCGAAAAGCTCTTCGCGTTCTCTGGTCTTCGTCGAGCCCTGGATCACCGGGGCGTCGAGCGCGGCCCCCAACTCCTCCAGCTGCTCCAGGTAGGCGCCGATGACCAGGCTCGGCGCATCCTGATGCTTGGCCAGGATCGACTCCACCACGGCGATTTTCGTGTGCGCGGTGGAGCACAACTTGTAGCGTTCCTCCGGCTCGGCGGTCGCATAGGTCATCCGCTCGGCGTCGGTCAGTGTGACCCGCACCTCGATGCACTCGGCCGGCGCGATCCAGCCCTGGGCCTCGATGTCCTTCCACGGCGCGTCGTAACGCTTCGGGCCGATCAGCGAGAACACGTCTCCCTCGCGACCGTCCTCGCGCACCAGGGTCGCGGTCAGACCGAGGCGGCGACGAGATTGCAGATCGGCCGTCATCCGGAAGACCGGGGCAGGCAGCAGATGGACCTCGTCGTAGATGACCAGGCCCCAGTCGCGACTGTCGAACAGTTCCAAGTGCCGGTACTCACCCTTGGTGCGGCGGGTGATCACCTGATAGGTGGCGATGGTGACCGGGCGGATCTCCTTGCGTTCGCCGGAGTACTCGCCGATCTCGTCCTCGGTCAGCGAGGTGCGCGCGAGCAGCTCGCGGCGCCACTGCCGGCCCGCCACCGTATTGGTGACCAGGATCAGCGTGGTCGCCTTCGCCCGCGCCATGGCCGCGGCGCCGACCATTGTCTTGCCCGCGCCACAGGGCAGCACGACTACGCCCGAGCCACCCGCCCAGAACGAGTCCGCGGCCATCTCCTGATAGTCGCGCAGATGCCATTTGTCGTCGGTGTAGTCGAGTTCGATCGCGTGCGCCTCGCCGTCGACGTAGCCCGCGAGGTCCTCCGCCGGCCAGCCGATCTTCAGCAACGTCTGCTTGATTCGACCACGCTCGGACGGATGTATCACCACCGTGTCGTCATCGACGCGCGCGCCGAGCATGGGGGCGATCTTCTTGTGCCGAAGCACCTCCTCCAGCACCGCACGATCGAGGCTGACCAGCGTCAGGCCGTGGGCGGGATGCTTGACCAGCTGCAACCTGCCGTATCGCGCCATGGTGTCCACGACGTCGACAAGCAACGGCTGCGGCACCGCGTACCGGGAGAAACTGACCAGCGCGTCCACCACCTGCTCGGCGTCATGCCCCGCCGCCCGCGCATTCCACAGCGCCAGCGGTGTCACCCGATAGGTGTGCACATGCTCCGGTGCGCGCTCCAACTCGGCGAAGGGGGCGATCGCCTGTCGCGCCGCGCCGGCCAACTCGTGGTCGACCTCCAGCAGCAGCGTCTTGTCACTCTGCACAATCAGCGGACCGTCGTTCACAGCCACTCCTCCTATCGGCTCGCCGGCCATTCTCCCCGACCCCACCGACAACCCCGCAGGTGACCGGCGGTTCTGCAATGGCGGTGCCTGGTTCGGGCAGCGACCGTATGCAACACCGCAGGGGACTGGTGTCTTCCCGAGCCGTGCGCCGCGCACGCCGTAGCGCGTGGCCAGCGACCGTCAACTGGACCGAGACAGCGGCGCGCGCTTCGGGTGAGGATCGGAGCATGATCGAGATGGCGGCGGTGGCGGGGGTGTCGGCGGCGGCATTGGGGATGGTGCTCACGCCCGGGCCGAACATGATGTATCTGGTGTCGCGGACCGTGTCGCAGGGGCGGCGGGCGGGATTGGTGTCGCTCGGTGGGGTGGCAGCCGGATTCGGGGTGTACCTGGCCGCGGCCACCGCGGGGATCACCGCGGTATTCGCGGTGGTGCCGGGGCTATATCTGGTGGTGAAGCTGGCCGGCGCCGGGTACTTGGGCTGGCTGGCCTGGCAAGCGGTGCGGGCGGGCGGAGTTTCGGTGTTCGCGCCCACGGCGCTACCCGCCGATCCGCCTCGGCGGCTTTTCACCATGGGATTGGTCACCAACGTGCTGAACCCGAAGATCGCGATCATGTACATGGCGCTGATCCCGCAGTTCGTGACGCCCGAGCACGGCCGGGTCTGGTTGCAGAGCCTTTGCTTGGGATCAGTACAGATCGCGGTCGCCCTGACCGGGAATGGATTGATCGTGCTCGGCGCAGGGGGCCTCGCCACTTTTCTCACCGGCCGGCCGCTCTGGCTGCGCACCCAGCGATATCTCATGGGCACCGTCCTCGGTACCATCGCCGTCCTCCTCGCCACGGACCGCGCCCGACCCAGTCCCGCGTGACCGGACGAGTGGCGTAGCGCGGGGAAGCGGTCTCGACCGCTATCGCTCGTCGTCCGGTGGGCCCGGCAGGTTCGATGCATCAACCGAGGCGGGCGCCGGCGCGGAGTCGGCGCACTCCTTCGTCGAGCGTCTCGTCGCGCTTGCAGAACGTGAAACGCACCAGGTGACTCCACGCGGCCGCGTCGTCGGCGAAAACGCTCACCGGAACCGCCGCGACACCAAGTCGCTTCGGCAGCTCCCGGCAGTAGGCGAGACCGTCGGCGGCGCCGAGCGGGCTGATGTCCGCGCAGACGAAATAGCCGCCCGCGCTGGCCTTCACGCCGAGACCGGTGTCGGCGAGGGCGGCCGAAAGGCGCAGCCGCCGCTCGGACAACGAATCCCGTAGCCGGACGACCCAATCGAGCTCATGGTTGATCGCGTGCGCGACCGCCGGCTGGAACGGGCCGCCGGCGACGAAGGTCAGAAACTGTTTGGCCGCGAGCACACCGTCGATCAGATCGGCTGGACCACAGGCCCAACCGGTCTTCCACCCGGTGACGCTGAACGTCTTTGCCGCACTGGACACCACAATGGTCCGCTCGGCCATGCCAGGCAGGGTCGCCAGGCTGATGTGCTCGGCGCCGTCATAGACCAGGTGCTCGTAGACCTCGTCGGTGAGCACCAGAATGTCGCGCTCGCGGGCGATGTCGGCGATCGCCTGTAGATCGGCGCGCCCCAGCACGGTACCGGTCGGGTTGTGCGGCGAATTGACGATGAGCATTCGGGTCGCCGGCGTGATCGCGGCGCGCAGACTGTCCAGGTCGAGCACGAACCGGTCGCCATCGGCGACCAACCTGGCCGTGCGCCGCCGCGCGCCGGCCAAGGCGACCGCGGCAGCGTAGCTGTCGTAGTACGGCTCGATCAGCGCGACTTCCTGACCGGGCTCGACCAGGCCGAGCACTGCGGCGCTGATCGCCTCGGTCGCGCCGACCGTCACCAACACCTGGGAGTCCGGGTCGTACTCGGTCCCATAGCGTCGAGCCCGGTCGGCGGCGACGGCTTGGCGCAGGACCGGCATGCCGCGGCCCGGCGGGTACTGATTGAGGCCGTCGGCGATCGCGCGCCGGGCGATGTCGAGCATGCCCGTCGGTCCGTCGGTGTCCGGAAATCCCTGGCCCAGGTTGACCGCGTCGTATCGGACGGCGAGCTCGGTCATCTCGGCGAAGATCGTTGAGGCGAAGGGGCGCAGGCGGGCAACGGTCGGGGGTTGCGAGGGCATATTCGGAGATTATGCCAGCGGCCAATTTGATTGCCATAAAATAGCGGAAAGCTATGTTTCACATTTTACCTGGCGCTCTACCTCCAGAATTGCCTTCCCCTCGCACACGCGAGCCTCGCCGTTATCGGTCACAAGCGACCTTGATCCTCAACTTCTCGAACCACGATCCGGAATCAAGCCCGGTACGCCTGCGCCGAACCGGTGCCCTGCCCGCCCGCTCGGCAAGCCTGGCTCAGCCCAGCCGAACGCCGCTCAACTTGGCGGGGTTGGCGAGGTCGTAGGTGCCCCAGACCAATCCGTCACGCACAGTGAACCCGATCGCCCGCGCCGGGAATCCCGCCTTGCCTTCCTGCGCGGGACGCGCGGCGACAACCAGGCCGAGTTGCCCATTGACCGACGCGAACTCGTAGGCAGACGACAGGTCCTCGGTCAATCCGTACTTGCGTACCAACCCAAGGAAGAAGCGGGCGATCGGATCCGAGCCGTGCAGAATGTTGACCGCGGTGGCGGTAGTTCCGTTCGCGTCGCCGATCATCACCGAATCCGGATGCAGCGCCGCGGCGACCGCGTGCACGTCACCGGCGCTCAGCGCGATGAGGAAGCGTTGCACCGCGGTGTCGTGCTCGGCGTCCGACACCGGCGCGGGAGTGTGCGCCACGGCCTTGCGCGCCCGCACCGCGAGCTGCCGTGCCGCGTCGGCGGACACGCCGAGAACATCGGCGATCTCGTCGAACGGCACCGAAAGCCCCTCGTGCAGCACGAAGGCGACCCGCTGTGGCGGCGTGAGGCCGTCCAGCACGACCAACGCCGCGAACCGGCACTCCTGCTTGCGGACCACGGTCTCCAGCGGGTCCGGCGCACTCGACGGACCCCGGGCGGTGACCACGGGTTCCGGCAGCCACTGCCCCACATAGCGTTCTCGGCGGACGGCCGCGCTGCGCAAGCGGTCCAGACAGATCCGACTCACCACGGTGGTCAGCCAGGCCCGCAGATCCTCGATCTCGGACTGGCGCGCACCAGCCAGACGCAACCAGCTCTCCTGGACGGCGTCCTCGGCGTCGCTGACACTGCCCGTCAGCCGATAGGCGACCGAGAGCAGATGAGCCCGGTGTGATTCGAACAGGTCGGAAAGCAGCGAGGCAACCATCACCGCGCAGTCTACGGTCAGCGGAAGAACCGTCCCCGTGCGGTACCAGCGGTCGAGCGGAGCGAAATCCGGATGCTCCGACGGCCTGCTCCGTGCCAGCATGACGAGATGGATCACTGCGTGCTGTCGAACGGAACGGTCTGGTTGTCGGCGCCGACGACGAACGACATCGACACAATCACCGAATGCTGCCGGGAACCATCCATCGGGAAATGGACGACCGTCCCGGTTCCGTACGAGCGAGCGAACGCCGAAACCTTCATCACGGACATCGTCGACCCCGGCTGGGCGGGCCGCAGCCCGACCTGGGCGATGCGGGTGCGGGTCGACGGACCGGTCATCGGAATGATCAGCCTCGCCGAGAACGACAAGAGCGCGGCCGAGATCGGGTTCTGGCTCAGCCCGGCACACCGTTCCCGCGGCCTGACGACCCAAGCCGTGGACCTGGTCTGCGGCTTCGGTTTCCACACCGATGGCCTGCACCTGACCCGGATCAGCTGGCGCGCGATCGTCGGCAACTATGCCTCGGCGGCGGTCGCGCGGCGAGCCGGATTCCGATACGAGGGTAGGTCGCGCCTGGGCGGCGTGCAGCGCGGTGAGCGCCACGACCACTGGCACGCCGCTCGGCTGGCCACCGACCCACCCGGACCGGCAATGGGCTGGCCCGTCGAGTTCGACCACCGCCATCCCACGGTTACACCGCAGCCATCGCAGCGAAACCAATCGGTCCGAAACCGGCGAGAGACCGACGCGCCGAGCACCTGATCGACGCCGTTTCGACGCGCGCCGTCACGCCCGACGCGATCGGCTCGCCGAGTAACCCTCCGCGTCCCGCGCACCCGGTGCGCGTCGACACCTGCGCGGGACGCGGAAATATCAGCCCTCGCGCCGTCGCCGCACCGCGTCGGCCAGCCGCTCCAGCTGACCGGCTGTGGTGTCCCAGTCCAGGCACGCGTCGGTGATGGACTGCCCGTAGATCAGCTCGTCCGCATGACCGAGCGTCAGATCCTGTCGACCCGCGACCAGGAAACTCTCCAGCATCACACCGACCACGCCGGGTGTGCCCGCCGCCAGCCGCCCCGCGAGATCGGTGACTACGTCGACTTGCTTGTTGTGGTCTTTGTTGCTGTTGCCGTGGCTGGCGTCCACCACGAGCCGCTGTGGCAACGCCGACTTCTCCAGCCGAGCGCATGCCTCGGCTACCGAAGCCGCGTCGTAGTTGGGTCCGGTGCTGCCACCGCGCAGAATCACGTGGCAGTCCGGATTGCCGGTGGTACGGATCAGCGCCGAGCGACCATCGAGGTCGGTGCCGGGGAACACATGGCTGGCCGCCGCGGCACGTACGCCGTCCACCGCCACTTGGACGTCGCCGTCGGTGCCGTTCTTGATGCCGACCGGCATCGACAGCGCGCTGCTGAGCTGGCGGTGCACCTGGCTGGCCGCGGTGCGGGCGCCGATCGCGCCGTAGGACACCAGATCCGCGATGTACTGCGGGGTGATCGGATCCAGGAACTCACAGGCCACCGGAAGTCCGAGCGCGGTGATGTCGACCAGCAGCTTGCGGCCGAAGCCGAGTCCGGTGTTGACGTCGAACGAGCCGTCCAGATGCGGGTCGTTGATCAGTCCCTTCCAGCCCAAGGTGGTGCGTGGCTTCTCGAAGTAGACCCGCATCACCACGTGCAGACGATCGTCGAACTCGGCGGCGAGGGCGGCCAGGCGACGTGCGTAGTCCAGCGCGGCGGCGGGATCGTGCACGGAGCAGGGGCCGACGATCACCATGAGACGGTCGTCGGCACCGTTCAGCACGTCGACGGTGGCCTTGCGTCCCGCGCGCACGGTGTCCGCGAGCGCGTCGGTGATCGGGTGGACCCGGCGTACCTCGGCGGGCGAACGCAGCGGGCTGATGCTCAGAGTGCGTTGATCATCCAGATCGGAATGCCGCGCGTCGACGTCAGCTGCGGTTGTCATGTCGTGGGTTCCTTTTCTCGGGGCCGACCCACGGACATCAAACCCGTCGAGCCGGTCCATCGTCCGGCTCGGGGTGGAATGTCGTCAGCGCATGTGGTCGCCGCAGACCAGCCCACCCAGGGCCGGCTTGCCAAAGCTAAACCAGAAATAGACACGCTGCACGTCAGGCAGAGTACCAGTCCGGCACCATGCGATGAACGCATGGTGCCGGACGGCACGCTCGGCTGTGGCGGTCCCGCTCACCCCCACTGGCCGGGCTCGTAGTCCCCCGCCGGCGTGCGGGCGATGACGTTCATCCGGTTCCAGGCGTTGATCGTCGCGATGGCGGCGATCAAAGCCGAGATCTGGTCATCGTCATAGTGTTTGCGCACCTCCTGCCACACCTCGTCGCTGACCGCGCGACCGTCGCCGATCCGGGTGGCTTCCTCGGTGAGCGCCAGCGCGGCCCGCTCCGCTTCGGTGAAGACGGTGGCCTCGGGCCACGCGGCGACCAGGTTGAGTCGCAGCGCGGTTTCGCCCGCGTGCGCGGCATCCTTGGTGTGCATGTCGGTGCAGTAGCCACAGCCGTTGATCTGGCTGGCGCGGATCTTCACCAGCTCATGGGTGGCGGCGGGCAGAGTGGAGTCGCTGATCACTTTGGAAGCCATGGTGAGTCGTTTGACGAAGCTGCCAGCGACCGGGTTCGTGAAAAGGTTGATGCGGGATTCCATGGTGTCCGTCCTTCGTCGTTGCCGTTGAGTTCACTAGAAGGACGACGCGGCGCAGCGAAGTGTGACGTCGCGAATAGTGAACTGGGTCACGGCTAAACGAGGGTGACGAACTGCCTGCTCAACCGACGAAGTCGTAGGTGACGCCGGTCAGTTTCTCCGAGAGCTCCCAGAGTTCATCGGCGACCTTCTCGTCCCTGGATGCCTTCGATGAACCGGAGAGGCCCGGGTAGCCGCGGATGCCGCCCCACCCGGTCGGGCCGTAGTAACCGCCCGGCTGGACGTCGGCGGTCGCGGCGTACAGCGACGGAAGCGCGCCCATCTCGGCGCTTTGCGCCAGCAGCCGGTTACCCAGCGCCATCAGCGTGTCTTGGATCGACTCGGTGTGCGACTGCAGCCCGGTGGCGGCGTAGCCGGGATGTACGGCGACCGAGATCTTTGTCGCGCCCCCGGCGGTCAGTTTGCGCTGCAGCTCGCGGGCGAACAACAGATTGGCCAGCTTGGCCTGCGCGTAGGCGGTCCAGCGCTGATATCTGCGCCGCTCCCAGTTCAAATCGTCCAGATCGATCATGCCGACCTGATGAGCGATGCTGGAGACGGTGACGATCCGCTCCGAGATCTTGTCCAACAGCAGGCCGGTCAGCGCAAAATGGCCGAGGTGATTTGTGCCGATCTGCATTTCGAATCCGTCAGCGGTGCGCGCCGCCGGCACCGCCATCACGCCGGCGTTGTTGATCAGCACGTCGGCCCCGTCGGTTCCCGCAGCGAACTCGCGCACCGAGGCGAGATCGGCCAGATCCAACTTCCGCACCCGGACTCGTTCGCCGAGTTCCGTGGCCAGCTGTTCGCCTTTGGCCACAGTGCGGCAGGCGAGCACGACCTCAGCGCCCGCCGCGGTGAGCGCACGCACGGTGGCAGCCCCCAAGCCGCTGTTCGCCCCGGTGACAATGAACGTCCGGCCGCCCTGATCCGGCAAATCCGAGCTGTCCCACCTGCTCATATCGGCAGTCTAATCCGCTGAACCCGGACACGATCACTCCTTTGGGGCAGCGCAGACAACCCGCGGTAGAGAGGAACTCCTTGCGTGCCGCCCGGCCACCCAACGCACCTGCCGATCGCGGTGTGCGCACCTCCGACACGTCAATGGTGTTGCGCTACAGCATTTTCAACTGGATTGTCCATCGAGGCAGAGCGACGAGCAGCTCGGAGGCGAATCATCCGGCACCGAATCCCAGCCACGGCAGACTAGGCAGAAGTACCGCCACGCCCGACGACATGCAGGCGAGCGCCGGTAGCCGACTTCGCGCCGCAGGGTGCCTAGTCGTCGGCCTGAGCGGTGAATCGGGTGAGCAGATCCGTCAGTTGATCGGCCTCGGCAGGGCTCAGCATGGACACAAGGCGCCCGGCCAGCGGCTCCGCGGCGACGTGCGCGGCGTCGAAAAGGTCGCGACCCTTAGGGGTGATCTCCACCGCCCGCACCCGACGATCCCCCGGAACGGACTTGCGCACGGCCAGCCCCTTGCGCTCCAGGTCGTCCACGACCCGCATGATCCCCGCCTTGTCCGAGCCGGTCGCGTCCACCAGGCCCCGCTGCTCCGTCGGCCCGCGATCGACCAGAACGATCAGCACGGCGAAATGTCGCAACTCGATGCCGAGTGGCCGAAGCGCTTCCGTCATCACCGCTGCCGCGCGCCAGTGCGCCTGCCGAAGCAGCAATCCAAGAGCGAAAGGCGAGGGATTTCCGGGATGATCGGTCGCTCGCCGAGGAACGTCGGCGGTCATGCCGCGATATTACCAGCAATTGACATCACTTGATACGGTATCATTCAACATTAAATTGCCGTGAAAAGCGGGCAATCAACCGTCGACGAACGTGACCGTCTCGTCGAGCGGGGCCCGGCCGGTACGGACATCACGCACCGCGCAGTCTTCCCACCCGATCGACATGCCACAAAATAGGATCAGCCCTTCTGGGGGTGACAGGACCTCCGCGACGGACTCGTGGCACCTCGCCCACGCCATCTGCGGGCAGCTGTGCAGCCCTTCGGCGCGCAACAGCAGCATGACGGTCTGCAGATACATCCCGACGTCGGCCCACTGTGGTGGACCCAAGTCACGGTCGATGTAGCAGAACAGGGCGGCGGGTGCGCCGAAACAGTCCCAGTTGGCAATGGCCGCCCGTTGGCGCGCCTCCCAGTCCTCGCGCGCCACGCCGAGTGCACCGTAGCGCTGCTTACCGAATGCCGATCGGCGATCGCAATACGGGGACTTCAGCGCGGACGGGTACATCGCGAACTCCGGCTCATCCCAGGGGACGCCGGTGGCCACGCGCTCGACGGCGCGCTTCTTCAACTCGGCCAGCGGCGCACCGGTCAGCACATAGATGTTCCACGGCTGGAGGTTCGATCCGGACGGCGACCAGGCCGCGGTGGACAGTACGCGCTGTAGCACCTCCCTCGATACGCGCTCGTCGGTGTATCCGCGCACCGCGCGTCGGCTTCTGACCGCCTCATATACGTCCATGATCGCCTCCTTGTCGCCTCCATCTGTTGCATTCCTAACTATCTTATTCAATACTATTTTGTTCGATACTATTCCCGAACACTCGCCCCGGTTTCGGCGCCTCGCCGATCCTTTTCGCGGCGAGCAGCGCCATAGCGGGTCGATGAGATAGGGTTGCCTAACCTATATGAAGAAACTCCGAGCTCGGCTCGGGTTATCTGTGAGGCAGACCGTGACTTCGACTTCCACCACGTCCTCCCCGCATCGCGACGGTTACGTGCCTTTTCCCACACAGACCGCGACGGCGTACCGAGCCGCCGGATACTGGGCCGGACGACCGCTCGGCGATCTGTTGCGCGCGAGCGCGCGAGCGCACCCGCATCGGCCGGCACTACTCGACGACACCGGCTCCCACAGCTACGCCGAGGTCGACGCCGCGGCGGATCGAATGGCCCATGGGCTGCTCGCACTGGGGATCTCGCCCGGTGACCGCGTGGTGGTCCAGCTACCCAACGTGCCGGAGTTCGTGACAGTGCTGTTCGGGCTGCTGCGCGCCGGAATCATTCCGGTCCTCACCCTGCCCGCACATCGCCGGGCCGAGATCGAGCATCTGGCGCGACTTTCCGACGCCGTCGGCTACATCGCGGCCGATCGGTCCGGCGATTTCGACTACCGCGAGTTGGCGACCACCGTGCGCTCGGCAGTGCCCACGCTGCGGCACGTGCTCGTGGTCGGCGATCCCGGTCCGTTCACCGACCTTGCCTCGATTCCCCGCGACGGGGGCGAACTGCCCGAGATCGATCCGACCGACATCGCCCTGATGCTCGTTTCCGGCGGCACCACCGGTCTGCCGAAGCTGATCGCGCGCACGCACGATGATTACGTCTACAACGCGAGTGCGAGCGCCGAAGTATGTCACCTGACCGAAGCGGATGTGTACCTCGCGACATTGCCCGCCGCACACAACTTTCCGCTGGCCTGCCCCGGCATCCTCGGCACCGTCGGCGTCGGTGGCGCAGTCGCCTTCGCCGGTGATCCGAGCCCGGAGAACGCGTTCGCCGCGATCGAGCGGCATCGGGTCACGGTCACCGCGGTGGTGCCGCCGCTGGCCCAACTCTGGTGCGCCGCCACCGAATGGGAAGATGCCGATCTGAGTTCGTTACGCCTGCTTCAGGTGGGCGGCGCCCGGCTGGCCGAGGTCAACGCCAAGGACGTGACACCCGCGCTCGGCGCCACCCTGCAGCAGGTGTTCGGTATGGCAGAGGGCCTGCTCAACTACACCCGGCTCGACGATCCCGCCGAATTACTGCACACCACCCAGGGCAGGCCATTGTCGCCGTCCGACCAGGTTCGCGTGGTGGACAGCGAGGGCAACGACGTAGCGCCCGGTGCGGAGGGCGAACTGCTGACCAAGGGCCCGTACACGATTCGTGGCTACTATCGGGCGCCCGAGCACAACGCGCGCGCGTTCACCCCGGACGGCTATTACCGCAGTGGCGACCTGGTGCGCCGCCTACCCAGCGGCCATCTCGTGGTGTCCGGCCGGATCAAGGACGTGATCAACCGCGGCGGCGAGAACATCTCCTGCGACGAACTCGAGGAGCACCTGCTCGCCCATCCCGCGGTCCGGCATGCCGCGGCGGTCGGCCTGCCCGACGCGGCGCTCGGCGAAAAAGTCTGTGCTGTCCTCGTCGTCGATGGCGAGATGCCAACGCTGGCCGAGGTCAAGGCGTTCTTGGCCGCCCGTGGCCTGGCCACCTATAAGCTGCCGGACCTGCTTCGCCGTAGGGACAGACTTCCGATTACGGCGGTCGGCAAAATCGATAAGAAGGCGCTGCGCACCGAGAACTGACCGTTGGCGCACGGTCGGACCGAAATCGCCGACGGGCAGCGCACCATCGATGCGCTGCCCGTTTCCCGGAACCTAGGCCCGCACCACATACGGCGCGACACTGCCCAGCTTCTCGCAGGTCTCCTCGAATTCCCGCTCCGGCTCCGACTGACCGACGACACCCGCGCCCGCACGCAACCAGGCGCCCTCGGTGTTCTGATATACCGCGCGTAACACGAGCGTCGCCTCCAACGCACCCGTCGGCGAAACCGTCACCACTGCACCGGAGTACAGTCCGCGCGGATCGTGGTCGAGCCGAAACACCGCGTCGACGCCCGCGCGTTTGGGAATGCCCGACGCGGTCACCGAAGGGAACAACACCTCGAGCGCGTCCCAGCTGGACCGGTCGGCGGCGAGCCGCCCACGCACGGTGGAGGCGAGGTGCTGCACACTGCCGCGCTCGCGCACCGCCATGAAGTCCGACACCGCCGGGGTGCCGGGATCGGCGACCGCCGAGATCTCCGCGAAGGAGGTCTGCACCGAGATCGCGTGCTCCACAATCTCTTTCGGATCAGTGATCAGATCCATGCGGGCGGCGAGATCGGCTGTGTCACCCCGACCGAACGCGCGGGTGCCCGCCAGTGGTTCGGTCGTGACCACGCGATCGTCGTCCACGGACGCGACCAGTTCGGGGCTGAACCCCGCCGCTTCCAACCCGCCGAGGCGCAGCAGGAATGACCGCGCCGGGGTGTTGTGCGCGCGCCCGAGCCGATAGGTGGCCGGGATGTCGACCACGAACGGAAGATCGACTTTCCTGGACAAGATCACCTTCTGATACCGCCCGGCCTTGATCTCGCCGACCGCCGCGGCCACCCGGTCCCGGTATCCGGTCGGATCGATGCGAACGTCGGCCGGGTGCGCCTGTGGAAGTTCGGTGTTCTGCGACTGCGCGATCAGATCATGAATATCACCGGTCTCCGCCGGCGTCGCGCCGGAGACCTGCACGCCGAACTGCCCGAACCGCACCTCGATACGCGGAATCATCATATGCGCCAAAGTGTTTCGCTGATCCACATGTCTTGTCGCGTCGAGCGCCCACGCACAGAACTCGAAGCCGACCCAGCCGTAGGCGTTTCGGTCCGCCATCGGCAGCGCGGCGAGCGCACGATCGAGTACCCGCGCCGGGTTGCCCTCCCATCGACTTGTGCTGGTCTGCCCTGCCCAGACCACGCGTAACTCCCGCACGTCCAGTTCGACACTGCCGATCGGATCGGCGGCGAACACCCACTCTCCAGGACGCTCATACATGACGTACTCGCCGAACCGATCGGCTCCCGCCAGCCGGGACATCGCTGCCGCCGGATCGGTCACATACTCGACTCGCAAGCGTTCCGTGGTCGACAACTATCCTCCAAGGTAATGCTGGCCTAACTCAAGGAGCTAAGGTTAGCATTACCTGACTACCGTCAGGGTGTTTGTCGCTCACGAAACAGGGTCGCGACCGATCAGCCGAACTCCGTCGCCAACGCGGCGCGTTCGACACTTAGCAAACTCTCCGCATGATGTTCGGCATGATAGGCCGTCGCACCACCGCGTAGGCCGAACAGGCGCTTGCTGTAGACCAGCCAGATCACGGCGGCGATGTTGACCGCCAGCGCGCCGATCCGCAGCACGGTCACCTTCTCGGTCAGTTCATAGATCTCCAGCGGCAGAAACACGCTGGTCGCGACGACGGCGAAATACTCGCCCCAGCGCTTGATCAGCCACAGGCCGAGCGCCTCGATCCTCTGCAACCCGGCGTAGCCGAAGATGCCTATCGCGACCCACAGCAAGACTGTGTTCGACAGCGAGAACGCCTCGCCGATCAGGTGCACGATCTTCGATCGGTCGATGTCCCAGCCGATCTGGTCGGCGAATGGACGCAGCAGTGGCAGGTCCTGGTCGAACGCCGCCCGCATCGTCTCCCGCGACGACCGGAACTTCAGCACCGCCACCCCCGCGACCACCAGCAGCAATCCGCGCAGCAACCGCTCGATCGCGAGCACACGCATCAGCCAGCGGTCGCGCAGCAAGCGTCCGCGAGGCATCTCGGGCGCATGGTCGGCAGGCCCGGACCCTACCGGATTTCCAGGCACAAACGTTCCACAGCGCAGGCAACGCCAGGCCACTCCGGCGACCGTCTCGACCCGCAGTCGGTCGGCCAGCCCCTGCTCATCCGGTGCGTAGGTGTAGTGGCCATGCCAGCCGCACGCGCGCAACGCCCAGTCCATCTGCGCAGCCTAAACCGAACTCGCTGTGCCGAGTGCCTGCGCGCAGGCGGCCCGGCGGGCTTCAATAGGGGGGTGCGTCACCTGCAGAGGGAAGAACATCGATGATCGATCACCGGGGCGGTTCGCCCGCGACAGCCAGGTTCGGGACCGCGCCACAATCGGTGGTGGCCCTGATCGATGCGGCGTCGGGGGTGGAACGCGAACTCGTCGGCGCGTGGTTGGCCGAGGGCGGGATCGCCAAGGAGTTCGGCTCCGACGCACCGGTCACCCAGTTGGACCTGGACGCGGGCGCGGTCGCCGCCCGGCTGGTCGGCCGGCAGGACGATCCGCTGGTGGTACCGGTGCGGGTGCTGTGGCTGCCACCGGAACGCGATGGGGTCCGCCGCATGACGTTCGCCGATCTGGCTCTGCTGACCAACCCACGCAAGCCGAACCGGCTGGTGCAGCGGAAACTCCTGCAATCGCCGGACCGGCACGTCGTATTGACCGGCGCGCCCGCCCTGCTCAGCGAGCTGCGCGCGAACAACCCCGAGGCCTCGGCGCTGTTCACCAAGGGCACCACCGAGCCGTTCGCCCGTGCCATTGTGCGCGCGGCAGTGGTGGCGCTGGAACGCGCCGAGCGCACCATCATCGGCGACCGGTACAAAGTGCCCCGCCTGGTGGCCGAGGAGATCCTCGACTCCCCCGATTTCCTGCGCAGGCTGGAACTGATCGCCGACCAGATCGGCGCGAGCCCGCACGAGGTATACCGTCGCGCGGAGAAGGCGCTCGGCGAACTCGTCGCCGCGCAGAGCAGGCTGGTCTCCGACCTGTTCACCCAGGCGATGCGGCCGGTACACGCCTCGACCTGGAAGGTGGACTCCGATCCTTCCGGACTGGCCGCGCTCCGCGATCTCAATCGCCGGTTCCCACTGGTATTCCTGCCCTCGCACCGCTCCTACGTCGACGCCTTCGTACTCGGAGACGTACTGGCCCGCAACGATTTTCCGCCGAATCATGTGATCGGCGGCGCGAACCTGAGCTTCTGGCCGATGGGCCCGATCGCCCGGCGCACCGGGACGGTGTTCATCCGGCGGAGTTTCGGCGACGACGAGGTATACAAAGCCGCCGTCGAGGAGTACTTCGCCTATTTGCTGGCCAAACGCTTCAACTTGGAGTGGTACTTCGAAGGCGGTCGCACCCGTACCGGCAAACTGCGCCCGCCGCGCTATGGGTTGCTGAACTATCTTGCCGCGGCGGTACGTTCGAACCGGATCGATGACGTCATGCTGGTTCCGGTCTCGATCACCTACGAGCGGCTCAACGAACTCGGCGCCATCGCTTCCGAGCAAGCAGGTGGCACGAAGAAACCAGAAGGGCTGAAATGGCTGGCCCGATACGTCCGCAGCCAACAGCATTCGGCCGGGCACGTGTACGTGCGGTTCGGCGAACCGCTTTCCGCCCGTGATCGCCTCGCGGCCTTCGGCGATCCGCTCACCACTCCGCCGCTGACCATCCCACTGCACCACATCGAACCGATCCCACCGAGCCGCACCGAGGCAGGGACCGTCGACAGCAGTCCGCCGGAGGTCGCCGAACTGGAGCGCAAGGCGGTGCAACGGCTGGCCTTCGAGGTCGCGGTCGGAATCAACGCGGTCACCCCGGTGACGGTCAATGCGCTGGTCACCCTCGCGCTACTCGGCGTGCACGGGCGCGCCCTCACACTCGGTGAGGTGCGCGCGGTACTCGCGCCGGTGCTCGGCTATATCGAGAAGCGTGATCTACCGCGCGGCGAACTCGACGCCCTGCGTGACGAGCAGAGCCTTGCCGTCGTGCTGCAACAGCTCTCGCTGGCCAAGGTCGTCACCGTATACCGCGGCGGGCTGGAACCGGTGTACTCGATCGAGGCGGGCGCACATCTCGAAGCCGCCTTCTACCGCAACAGCGCCGTGCACTGGTTCGTCAACCGCGCCATCCTCGAACTGTCCATCCTCGCGGCGGTGGAAAGCGGCGATACCGACGGGCTGCGCACCGGTTGGCACGAGGCGTTCCGGCTGCGCGATCTGCTGAAGTTCGAGTTCTTCTTCCCCGAGCGAGCCGAATTCGCCGAGCATATGGTCGCGGAGATGCTGCTGATCGATCCGGACTGGCACAGCCGCACCCGTGCGGACACCCTCGGCTCGGATATCCTGACCAACCTCACCACCTCCGGATTCATGATGGCCCACCGCGTGCTGCGCTCCTTCATCGACGCGCAGCTGGTCGTGGCCGAGCGGCTGGCCGCGCGCGCCGCGGGCGACGAGATCGACCGCAAAGCGTTCATCGCCGAAGCCGTGGCCGTCGGTAAGCAGATGATGCTGCAACAGCGGTTGCACAGCCCGGAATCGGTCTCCACCGAGTTGTTCACCAGCGCGCTGAAACTGGCCGACAACTACGGCCTGCTCGATACGGCGCCGCCCGACGCGGTCGCGCGCAGAACGGAACTGACCGAACGGAGACAGGAATTCGCCGCGCGCCTGCGCACCATCGGAAACCGGATCGCCCGAGCCGCCGCACTAGACCCGTCCAACATGGACACTCGGTGAGCGCTCGACGCGCGCGCATCGCGCCGCGGGCCCTGTCGGGTGATCTGACGAACCAGAGACATACCCGCGGTACACAGGAGGTCCGATGACCGACGAGCGCGCTGACCTCGACGCCGCCGTCGCCGCGATTCGCTCCGGGCCGCAAGGCCCCGCCGTCGCCGCGGTCTTCGACTTCGGCGCTGTCGTCGACGGGTTCGCCCGGCCGGGTCCGTTGCGCAGGAGACGACGCCGCGGACTCGAAGACATACTGCTCGGGGGCATCCGCGACGATATGACCGACAGCGAGTACAGCCGGTACCTCGACCTGTTGACGTCAGCGCTCGCGGGAAGATCCGAACAGGAACTGGACCAACTGGGTACCCGCCTGTTCAAGCGCACCATTTACGGTCACCTGTATCCCGAAGCGTGGCGGTTGATCCGGACACACAATGCGGCGGGGCACACGGTCGTGCTGGTCAGCTCGCTGACCCGGTTCCACGTGGCACCCGCGGCGGCGGAACTCGGCATCCAACACGTTCTGTGCACGCCGATGGCCGCCCGCACCGGAGCCGGCGACGGGAAGACACTGTGGCGCGCTGGCAAGGCCGAGGCGGTCCGCGAGTTCGCTGCCGCGCACGACGTGGACCTCTCCCTCAGCTACGCCTACGCCGACGCGGTCGTCGACCTTCCGTTGCTAGCCCTGGTCGGCTATCCGGTGACTGTGCACCCCGAGGGCTCGCCGGCCGAGCGCAGCACCCCGCGGCCCTGGACTCGGCTACGACCGCGGCGGCGCCGCGCGGCGCGCGCGAGGGATTACCTGCGCACCGCGGCGGGATTCGCCGGGCTACTCGGCGGCGCGCTCGTCGGTATCGCGGCGAAGTCGCCAACCAGAGACCGCAGGCAGATGGCCGATGCTCTGATGGCGCACGCGGCGGGCAACACCCTGCGCATCGTGGGCGTCCAACTGCGGATCACCGGCTCCGAGAATGCGAAAGCGCCACGGCCGGCGGTGTTTCTGTTCAACCATCAGAGCCAGTTCGACATCATCATCGTGCCCGAGGTGCTCGGCGGTGGTGTCACTGCCATCGGCAAGAAGGAGTTGACCAAGAATCCGATTTTCGGGCCGCTCATGCGCTTCGTGGGGGTGACGTTCATCGATCGCTCGAACACCGTGCAGGCCAAAGCGGCGCTTCGACCGGTCGTCGAGACACTGCGCAACGGGCTGTCGATCGCGGTGGCCCCCGAGGGAACTCGCTCCTACACCCCGGAGGTCGGTCCGTTCAAGAAGGGCGCCTTCCACATCGCGATCCAGGCGGGAGTGCCGGTGATCCCGGTTGTGATTCGCAACGCGGGCGAGATCTGCTGGCGTAATGCGATGGTCGCTCGCCCCGGAACAGTGGACGTGGCGATCCTCGATCCGATCGACGTTTCGGGGTGGAACCCCGACAACCTGGACGACGACGTCGCGGGCGTACGACAGTTGTTCATCGACACACTGCTGGACTGGCCCAAGTGATCATCGCGTGGGCGCGTTCGCGGCCGAGTGGCCTGGCGGCGATGCACAACGAGATGGCAGGTCGCTGCGCCGTAGCGCCGCGAAACCACGCATCCTACGGATACCAGGTCCGGAGCCCAGCCCTCAGACGGCGCGGCCGAAGAGCAGTTTCCATGGCATCAGTGCCGACTCCACCTGCACCTTGACGCTCATCTTGGAGGCGCCCAGCGTCCGTTCCTCGAACCGGATCGGGACTTCGGCGATGGAGATGCCCTTCTTGATCGTGCGGTAATTCATTTCGACCTGGAAGGAGTAACCGTTGCTGCGGATCGAGGCGACGTCGATGGCACGCAGAGTGTCGGCCTTCCACGCCTTGAAGCCCGCCGTAGCGTCCTGCACGCCGAGGCGCAGAATCAGGTTCACATAGAAGTTGGCCCAGGCTGAGAGTGCCTTGCGATACCACTTCCACTCGGTGGCGGTCGAGCCGCCTGGCACGTAGCGCGAGCCGAGCACGACGCCGGTGTCCGCGGTCTGCAATTTCTCCAGCATGGCCGGTATCACGTCGGCCGGGTGCGATAGGTCGGCGTCCATCTGGATGACCACGTCCGCGCCCTCATCCAACGCCCGCGTGATGCCTGCCACGTACGCGCGCCCCAAGCCGTCCTTCTCGGTCCGGTGCAGCACACCGACCACGTTCGGCAGCTCCGCGGCCAACTTGTCCGCCACCTCGCCGGTTCCGTCCGGCGAGCTGTCGTCCACCACCAGCACGTGCAGGTCGGGCACCGGCAGTGCGGTCAGCCGCTCCACCGCAACCGGCAGATTCTCCCGCTCGTTGTAGGTCGGCACAACAACGGTAACCCTCAAGGGTCGCCCTCCCTGCTGATCCTGGTTTCCGCTCGCAGCCCACGCCAGGACCACCGAGCCTTCGTCTGATTTCTGGAGAACGGTACTTGATGAACCTGACCGCGGGATGAGCGGCCGCGTCACGCGGCGCCGCGGTCGGCACGCCGACCAGCGGCTGGAGATCGACTTCACCGCGCCAGGGAACATCCCGTCGGTCGCGTCCCAGCCCGTCGACGGACGTCACCAAGCTTGTTCCCACACATCGGCTCGAGGCGGATCGGTGGCGTATGCCGGGTGAAAGCCTTTGCCGCACAGTACATCCCGCGGTCGGCCGCCCCTCAATCACCCTCCCGCCAGGCCCGGTCCCTGGCGTCCTCCCGCTCGTTGCGCGCGTGCGCGATCTCCAGCGCCCGCTCGGCCGTCGACTGATCCGGATACGGCCCCATTCGATCGCGGAACCAGCACTGCCGTCCGCGCTCGGCCCGATTGTGCTTCAAGCAGTAATACCAGCGTTCAGCCATAACTCCAGCATCCCACCGAACACCGCCACCGGTTCGAATTTCTCCGTCCGTCGAGACGACCACGACGGGAGAATTTACGCGTAGCCCTACGGGGCTCCGGCAATAGCGGACTGTGTCCGAAACCGGAGCCGGCCCGCAAACCCGAACAAGTCACGTACGGAGGTCGGGCAATACCGGGCGAGAATGCGAACCGCCTTCGATAAACCGGCCGCGATGTGTGGCCTGTCCGACGCGGGCGAATTTCGGGCGATCCAGAGCGCGGCGGCCGATCAGGTGGCGAGTTGTGATGTCCACGCAAGTACGACCCACAAATATTCGAGGCCGGAGCAGACGCCACAGGCACAGCGTCGAGGGGCGACGGCGAACTCCGGTCCCGCCGGTCCGAGGTCTCGACCACAGCGATGCGGAGACGCGTGATACCCGCCCCACCACCGTCGCGTCGACCACTCGGCATCTGATGGTATCGGGAGCAAAACCACCGCGACGCAGCGTTGCTGAACACGAAAATCCCCCCGACACAGGAGATTCGGGGGGATTCTACGTGGCCAGGGCCGGGATCGAACCGGCGACCTTCCGCTTTTCAGGCGGACGCTCGTACCAACTGAGCTACCTGGCCGCAGGCACCCGAAGTGAATGCCATACGCGAAACGCCGGATTACTCCGGCGCTTACTTGCGACCCTGACGGGACTCGAACCCGCGACCTCCGCCGTGACAGGGCGGCGCGCTAACCAACTGCGCCACAGGGCCATGCTCTGCTACCAACGATCCGAAGATCGTACCCCCTACGGGATTCGAACCCGCGCTACCGCCTTGAAAGGGCGGCGTCCTAGGCCGCTAGACGAAGGGGGCTCGTCCCGGATTTCTCCGGACCGGCTTCAACGGCTGTCCGTTGGGAGCTGGGATAGCTTATGACAGACCGGACCAGATCCCCAAACCAGCTGGTCAGAGCGCCAAACCAAGCTCCTCCAGCCGAGCCTGGGCACGCCAGCCGTCAGTGTGGAACTTCGTCAGCCAGTCCGGTGTCGCCATCGCCTCGATCACCACCTCGAGCGCTTCCTCGAACCGTGTCCGCAGATCGACCGGAGCTCCGATCAGATCGATCATGTACCGCTGGCCAGCCAACGCTGCGGCGAGCGTGCGAGCGAATCGGTCGGGGTCGGCGTTCGCACGCAGTTGCCCGTGGTCGATGGCGCGTACGGTCAGCACCCTTGTCGTGCGGCCGAGGATACGACCGCCGCCGGCCTGGACGTCGCGCGAGAAATCCGGCTCGATGATCAATCGATACTCGGCCTGCACGATGATGTCGTGTTCGAGCCGCAACGCGATCTCATCGACCATCCCGTGCAGGATGTCCAACGGGCTGAGATCCGTTCGCGCGAGCCAGCGCTCAGCGGAGACCCGATACCGTTCCACCGCGGTCTCCAGGACCGCGCGGGCGAGATCTTCCTTGGAATCGAAATGGAAGTACATCGCCCCCTTGGTAGCGCGCGACCCTTCCAATATGCGGTTGAGCGATGCAGCGGCATAGCCGCTCTTCCCGAACTCAACGGCGGCGGACCTGATAATCGCCGCACGTGTTCGGCGGGCCCGCTCTTGCTGCCGTGCCATGCTCGAAACGCCTCCGAAGCCTACTCGCCGCCGAACAGCCGAACCCAAAGGAACAGCTCTCGGCGCGAAGTTATGAGTTTTATCAATACTTCAAACCGGGTTCTCGCCCAGTTTCAAACTTTCGGTACGAAAACTTGCGAAAAACCTGAAATACATCAGCTGGTATAGTTTCCTTGCCCGGGTGCGCCGCAGGGGGTGCGCACCCGGGCATTTCTTCGTCTCGGACCTGCCTCCTCCTGCGGCATCGAGTTCCGCCGTGCCGGGACCGGCCGGATCGACCACAACCCCCTCGGGCACATCAACGACACGCTGAATTCCGCAGCGCCAGGCGAGTCGGCGATTCTTCCGGAATTCACCAAGGCGCACCGTACCCGGAAACCCGATGCGACACGCGGCAAACCGTAGAGTCAGGTAGCCATCGCGCTCCACTTTCTGTTACGGCAAGTACCTCGCAACCATATCCCCTCGTCCAGCGGCTCCGCGAATTCGACAGCAGCCCAGCGGCGTTCACCCGAGCCGGCCAACCGGCCGACCGATCGGCCACCGACCACGCCACGCCCGCCAGGCCGCCCCACGAGCCGCGACGCCCTCGGGCCCACCACGCTCAGCGAATCCAAAATCCTTGCTAGCCAACACTATTGGATGATATCCAGGTTCCGGCGAATTGAACAAAGGTGGGTACCAGATATTCACCGGCTGCATCGTCGGTTAGGAACGGCGCGTTACCCGTACGGCCATACGGCCCGGCCGCAGCCTGACCGCCACTGAACACGGCGCCGATCTCGACGCACCAGAGGACGGCCGGCTCCGCTGACCACGGCACCATCTCCCGAACCCGGTATCAGACGCCGGTCGCACGACACCGCCTGTCCGCGCCCCTTCGGCGGTCGAGGCAGCCACCGACTCGAATTCACACGTCGGACCTTCCCGCCAGCGGGAACATCGGGATCGCGCGACGAATGTGGGGCGCGCATGCTCGCAGCCCGGCATCGAAATGAGTGCCCCCTGTAGGACTCGAACCTACGACCTAGTGATTAAAAGTCACCAGCTCTACCAACTGAGCTAAAGGGGCTCGGCTCAAAAGCATAGCCGACCGGGTCTGTAGGGCACGAACCGATTGGAGCGACACCGACCCGGTGACGCGGGGCGAAAAAAATCTGCCGTCGACGCCGGCCGAAGCAAGCGAGGCGTCACCGTCGCGCTCGAAAGACGGAGACGAGGCGGGAAGTCGCATATGCGGAAGTAGACGAGCGCAACTCACCGACTCCAGCTGGCGCCGACCGGCCGACGTGGGCGCGAACGAAAGGCCGCCCAGCCTCGGCTTGTGAGAAAGGCCACAGCAGTGTCGGACGGCGCGACATCGACGACATGTCACCCGTCACCACTCGGTCATGGCGTCGAGGCGACTCTGGAACGATTGCGGCGCAATCTATGATGGTCTTCCGATCCCGGGCGCGGCGCAGCCGCGAGCGCACAGGTGGTGACTCAGCCTGAGCGACAGCCACATTCGGGTCTCCCCGGTCGCTGACCGAGGACGAGGTAGGAGGTATGCGGCGTGGGCACGGCAGCGCGATCTGGGGACCAGCGGGTAATTCGTGGTTGGCTGAGGAAAACGGCCACCGTCATCGCAACAGCTGCGTTGCTCTCGTCGGTCGGTGTCGCGGTGGCTGCCGCCGCCCCGGTCCAGGCGCCGATATCTCGCACCCCAGCGGGCGGGGCGGACAAACTCTCCGTGCCGTCGAGCATGGGGTCGATCGAAGTCCAGGTGCAGTGGGCCGCTCGCGGCGGGAGCGCGGCCCTGTATGTGCTCGACGGTCTGCGCGCTCCGGCCGACCACAGTCAATGGACGACCGACACCGACGCGCTGCGCCAATTCGCCGGAGACGATGTCACGCTGGTGTTCCCGGTCGGTGGTCGCTCCAGCTTCTATACCGACTGGTACCGACCGAGTAGCACCAACCGTCAGGCGACAACGTACAAGTGGGAGACCTTCCTCACCCAGGAGTTGCCCGCATTTCTGCAACGGTTCGGAGTGTCGCGAACGAACAACGCCATCGTCGGGGCCTCCATGGGGGGCAATGCCGCCCTGATGCTGGCCGGCCACCATCGCGACCAGTTCACCTTCGCCGGATCTTTCTCGGGCTTCGTACACCCCACGTTTCCGCTCTGGAACGAAGCGATGCGGGCCGCCATGTGGGATGAAGGCAACTTCAATGTCGACGATATGTGGGGTCCGGCCGCGGACCCCGCGTGGCACCGCAACGACGCCACCGTGCAGGCAGAATTACTGCGCGGGCTGCCGATGTACGTCTCGACGGGCAACGGTCTGCCCGGTCCGCTCGATTTGCCGTACGGAGTCGGCAACACGGTGAACGCGATGAGCCTCGAGGCGATGACGATGACGGCCACCCAGATGTTCCGCGATCGCATCGCCGAGCTCGGAATCGCCGCGCGCGTCGACATCGTCAATGGAACGCACACCTGGCCGTACTGGCAGCAAGCGCTCGCGACCGCGCGGCCGATGATCCTCACGGCGCTCGGTGTGCGCTGACTCGACCGTCACTGCCGAGGTTTCGGGGATCACCACGTGGCCACGTCATCCGGATGCGTCGTCGACACCACCATTCCGACCACGAACCCGGCGAGTTTCCGATCAACCCCCGTGGCGTCGATAAGAGCGATATCGCCCGCCTGTTCATCCGACATATCGACCGGAGCGGGTGGTCCACTGTCTTGCGAATTCCGTCGGTGCGGGCCCAACAGCAGGACTACCCAAAAGAGTGGGATCGCCCGCGGAGGTCGCGGCGAGAGCGATCGTTGCGGGCATTTGCGGGCATCGGGGGATCGCCGACAACGTTTTCGGCAACGACGAGGACACGCTGATCGGTGATCGGCACCACTGCGGCAGCGCAGATAACGCCCTGATCGCGACGTGACGCTGAGCTCCCGGCTCCGACCATTCTGTCGCTCCGAACAAGCAGATGATCGAAGACGACACCCCCATCGCATCGCGGACTCGGTCAATCATGACGGTAGTTCGGCGACATCCGCCCCGTCAGCATTGGCGCCCGCGGACCTCGCACTGCGCAAAACACAGGTAACGCCCTGCTCAGCGGGCTGTTCGGTCGTAAAAGCGAGCAGGCCCCGACTGGTAGTTCCGGCTTGTCCGCGACGGCGAAGACACGCTATTCCGACACGCTGTGCGATACGACATACCGGTCTGACGGACCTCGACCCGCGGCGATAGTCCACTCATTACGGTTCGAAGCCATACAATCGTGGTGATCGCCGAGCGTCGCCGAACGCCGAAGAGGCGTAAGACCCGCATCACGAAGGCATCAGTTGTCTAACAGATGCGTTTCACATCACACCTACGGTGACGTAAGGTATGGCCGCATCGGCATCGCTTTACCGTGGGGACGACCTGCACGACCGGACACACACTGAAGGGTTCATACATGGCAAGGGATCTGACTCAACTCGAGCTTCTGACGGAGTTGGAGCCGGTTGCCGCAGAAAACGTCAATCGGCACATCTCCTTGGCAAAGGAATGGCACCCGCACGACTACGTCCCGTGGGACGAAGGCCGCAATTTCGCCGCGCTCGGGGGCAGCGATTGGGACCCGGAGCAGTCGAATCTGAACGAGGTCGCGAAGGCGGCCATGATCACCAACCTGCTGACCGAGGACAACCTGCCCTCCTACCACCGGGAGATCGCTGAGAACTTCTCTCAGGATGGCGCCTGGGGCACCTGGGTGGGCCGCTGGACCGCGGAGGAGAACCGGCACGGCATCGTGATGCGTGACTACCTCGTGGTCACTCGTGGCGTCGACCCGGTCGCCCTCGAAGAGGCCAGGATGATCCACATGACCAATGGCTTCGCCTCGCCTACCGAAGCCGATGCCGGATTCTTGCACTCCGTCGCGTATGTCACGTTCCAGGAGCTCGCCACCCGCGTCAGTCATCGCAACACGGGCAGAGTCTGCAACGATCCGATCGCCGACCGCATGTTGCAGCGCGTCGCAGCTGACGAGAACCTGCACATGATCTTCTACCGCAACATGTGCGGCGCCGCCCTCGACCTGACCCCGGACCAGGCTCTCGAGGCGATCACCCTGATCCTGGAGAACTTCCAGATGCCTGGTGCCGGCATGCCCAACTTCCGCCGCAACGGCGTGCTCATGGCCAAGCACGGCATTTACGACCTGCGCCAGCACCTGGAGGAAGTCGTCCAGCCGGTGCTGAAGAAATGGAACATCTTCGAACGCACCGACTTCACCGCGCGCGGTGAGGCGGTCCGCGAGCGGCTCGGCCTCTTCCTGGAGAAGCTGGCCAAGGATGTGATCAAGTTCGAGGAGCAGCGCGACCGCATGCTCGCCCGCGAAGCCGCCAAGCGTGAACGCGAGATGGCGGGCAGCTCCGCAGGCTGACCGCGCGACCCCTGGCACAACAGCGCCGCCGTCCGTCCGGACGGCGGCGCCGTGCGTTTACCGTGCTGGTTCGCCGGCGACGGTCGCCTCGGGCATCCTGCGCCGGGACTGCGTGGCGCAAGATGCCCGCACGGGTGATCGAGGAGCCTTGTGACCGTCCGTGCCGCAGCCGGCACTATAAATACCGCGCAGCACCACTCGGCGAGGCGCCGTCGGACCGTCGACCGGTGCGCGCTGAGCGCCTCCCATGCGCTGTCAATCGTCGGTCGTGCCGATCATTCTGCTTGAAATATGATGCGCCACAACGTCGTTTCTGCCGGTCCGCGGACCCAGACAGGATGACGGGGCAACCGATCGGCAAAGCACTCGAATTCGTTTCTGATCCGATCCAGCAGGCCGGTGCGCGCGGGACACGAGACCGGATGCGCGCCCGGTCGATCAGACCGACCGCCCACCTCACCATCGACACGGCCCGCGCGGCACTGTGCTGCCACAGCCCCCTTCGCGCAGTACCCGCCGATAGCGCGCGCACGAACAACCGGGACGTGGTCCGGAACATTCGTTCGCGAACGTCCGACATCCGCTCCGGGTCGGTCATGGCAGGAAGCCCACTACCCGGACACGCCGAGTTACGTGCGGAAATGAGACACTGTCGGCGTGACGATGACTACCGAGGCGACGGCAACGCTGCGGATCGGGTCCTATCCGGTCGATCCGCCGGTAGTGCTCGCGCCGATGGCGGGCATCACGAATCTGGCGTTTCGCAAGTTATGCCGGGAATTCGGCAGCCCGACCTCGATCTACGTCTGCGAAATGATCACCGCGCGCGCGGTGGTGGAACGCAACGAGAAGACCCTGCACATGATGTCGTTCGACGCGGACGAACATCCGCGGTCGATGCAGCTCTACGGCGTCGACCCAGCCACGCTCGGCGAGGCGGTCCGGATCATCGTGGGCGAAGGCTTGGCCGACCATATCGACCTCAACCTCGGTTGCCCGGTACCCAAGGTCACTCGGCTCGGTGGTGGCGCCGCGCTGCCGTACAAACGGACGCTGTTCCGGCGCATCGTGGCAGCTATGGTGGGCGCCGCCGAACCGGCGGGTGTCCCGGTGACCGTGAAATTCCGGATCGGCATCGACGACGAACACCACACCTACCTGGACGCGGGCCGCATCGCGGAAGCCGAAGGCGTGCGTGCGGTAGCGCTGCATGCCCGCACGGCCGCACAGCGCTACTCCGGCCAGGCCGATTGGACCGCGATCGCGCGGCTCAAGGACGCCGTCACCTCGATCCCGGTGCTCGGCAACGGCGACATCTTCTCCGCCGCCGACGCCGTTCGAATGATGGACGAGACCAACTGCGACGGCGTGGTCGTCGGCCGCGGCTGTCTGGGCAGACCGTGGCTGTTCGCCGAACTCCAGGCCGCGTTGCGCGGCGAGCCGCTGCCCGACACGCCCGACCTCGGCAGGGTGGGCGCGATACTGTACCGACACGGCGCGCTGCTCGCCGAGCATCTGGGCGAGGACAAGGCCATGCGCGATCTGCGCAAGCACATGGCCTGGTACTTGATGGGCTTCCCGGTCGGCGCCGACCTGCGTCGGGCATTCGCCACCGTCTCCAGTCTCACCGAACTGGAAGACCTCGTCGGACAACTCGATCCGACCGCGCCATTCCCGAAGGACGCGGAAGGTCCACGCGGCCGACAGGGCTCGCCGGGCAAGGTCGCCCTGCCGCACGGCTGGCTCGACGATCCGGACGATCCGGCGGTGCCACGCGGAGCCGATGTGATGCACAGCGGCGGCTAATCTGGCAATCTTTCAGCGAACTGAATATCCCAGCGGTACTGTGACCGGTTCGATTTCGCCTGGGGTGGCCCACCGTGGCGGAATCGTTATCATTGCGGCATCGGTGCTGCCGGTCGAATACGGCCCGAGGCGGAAAGCAAGACGAAAAGCGAGGTTCGTTGGTGGGTGACGATCGGCACGGGCATTCGCCACGGCCCGGAGGTCGCGCCCCGTGGGAGCGCTATCCCACGGAGGAATACCCGGAACGAGACGCGGCCCGAGCGCCCCGACGCTCGCGCCACCCTGAGGCACCACCAGACCATTCTTCCGCACCGCTGACAGTGCAGGATCTCGTCCAGAAGGTCGACAACGAGCGGGTCGGGCGCAGCGGGCGGCGCGCGGAGCCGCCACCGAACGCGAATCCGGCACCGAGCCGGGGGCGCCGAGCCGAGTCCGGCCCGATGGAAGCTGCGCGGCGGCCCGCCGAACCGGCCCCCCGTCGCCCACCGGACACCGCCGATCGCCGCGGTGCCGCGGCGGGCCCCCGACGCGCCCCTGACACGCCCGCGCCACGGCAGACCGGAGCTTCGCCGGTAGTGCAAGACATCACGGGCGAACAGGCGACTCAGACCGCACGCGGTACCGGCCGTCGCCCCAGCGAGCGCCCCGTGCCCGCACCGGCCGAAGAAGTCACCGACATTCTTCCCCCGCTCACCGAGCCCACCCGCGCCAAGCGCAAGAGTTCCGGCTGGCCCACCAAGGAAAGCGGCGCCGTACCCAAGGCCGTGGGCGCGCCAGCGCAAACGCGCCTGGAGGCCGCGCGCCAGCGCCGGGCCAAGCGCCTGCGCGCCGCGGGCCGAGCAGCGCTGACGGTGTCCGCCGTTATCGTCCTGCTGACCACCGGCGGTGGCTGGAGTTACCTGCGGTCCATCAACAATGGATTCACCCAGGTCTCCGCGATCGATAACAATTCGACCGACGTCGTCGACGCGGGCGCGCAACTCGGCGACGAGAACTTCCTGCTCGTCGGTACCGACACCAGGGCAGGCGCCAACGGGACGGTCGGTGCGGGCACGCTGGACGACGCCGAGGGCGCCCGCGCCGACACAGTCATGCTCGTGCACGTGCCCAAAGAGCGCCAACGGGTAGTTCTGGTCTCATTCCCGCGCGACCTCGACGTCACCCGCCCAGTCTGCGAAGGCTGGGACAACGACAAGGCCGACTACACCGGCGAGAAATTCCCCGCGGCCGCCGGTGACAAGCTCAACGCCGTCTACGCGCTGGGCGGGCCGAAATGCCTGTTCAACGTCATTTCCAAGATGACGGGGCTCAGCATCAACCACTTCGTCGCCATCGACTTCGCCGGATTCGAGTCCATGGTGAACGAGGTCGGCGGCGTCGAGGTCTGCGCGACCAAGCCGCTCATCGACGGAGAGCTGGGTACCGTTCTCGCGGGCGCCGGCAAACAGCGGATCAGCGGGGAAACGGCGCTGAACTATGTGCGAGCGCGCAAGGTCATCGGGGAGGAGCGCAGCGACTACGACCGCATCAACCGGCAACAGCGGTTCCTGGCCTCGCTGCTGCGCAGCACCCTTTCCAGCCGAATTCTTTTCGATCCAGGCAAGTTGAACGGTTTCATTCAGGCGTTCCAGAAGCACGCGTGGATGGATGGGGTCCAATCGAACGACCTGCTGATGTTGGGGCGGTCGCTACAGAAGGTGGATGCGGGCGCCGTGACCTTCCTCACGATCCCCACCGCGGGTACGACGTCTTACGGCAATGAGATCCCCCGTGAATCCGATATCAAGGCGATCTTCTCGGCTATTCGCGACGACCGTCCGCTGCCGGGTGAGAAGCCCGCGGTCACGGACACACCGTCGCCCGCCGCCCCTGCGCCCGCGCCACGCGTGATCGCGGTGGATCCGAGCACAGTGTCGCTGTTGGTGTCCAACGCCACCGAGATCCCGGGCATGGCCAACAAAGCTTCGACAAAGCTGAACAACCAGGGTTTCCAGATCTACAACACGGCTAACTATTCGCACGGCACCTCGTCGACCTCGAAGGTTCGCTACGCGGCGGGCTACGAAGCGGAGGCAGCCACGGTCGCCAGCGCGATTCCGGGCGCGACCTTGGAGCAGGCCACCGATCTCGGCGGCATCATCGAGGTGGTGCTGGGTACCGACTTCACGGGCACGGTGACGAGCCCGGTACAGGTCGGCGATCCGATCACCAATGTGACCATGAGCCCGTCCAGCGCGGCGCCGGTCACGCTGCCGTCCGACTTGGAGCACGTCAACGCTGCCGAGGAGGTTTGCCAGTAGCGACCGCCGCCTGAACTCGACGTATCCGCCGACGGTCGCGCCTGCGGCAATACGATCGCAAACCTCGGATACCCGGCCATTCACCCCGTGTTAGTGACTTGGTCAGCGCCGAGAACTAGGGTCTGACCTCATGCGTGTGATCTATAACGAGCGAATGGCAGATCTCGCCCATCTGCTGGGCGAGATGGCCGATCTGGCCGGGTCGGCGATGGACAGGGCCACCCAGTCGCTGCTCCAAGCCGACCTCGCTCTGGCCGAGCAAGTGATCGGCGAATCCGATCGGATCGCCGAGCTGATCCAGGACGCCGAAGAGAAAGCCTTCGCCCTGCTCGCACTGCAAGCGCCGGTAGCGGGCGATCTACGCCAAGTAGTGAGCGCGATCCAGATCGTCGGTGACGTCAACCGCATGGGCGCGCTCGCACTGCACGTCGCGAAGGTTACGCGCAGGCGCCATCCGAACCACGCGCTCCCCGAAGCGGTCAATGGCTACTTCGCCGAGATGGGCCGTATCGCGGTGAATATGGGCGCCGGCGCCAAGGAGGTCCTCGAGACCCGCGACCCCGAGCGCGCCGCCCAGCTGAACGAGGACGACGAGGCGATGGACGACCTGCACCGTCATCTGTTCACGCTACTGATGGACCGCGACTGGAAATACGGTGTCGCCGCGGCAGTGGACATCACGTTGCTCGGCCGCTACTACGAGCGCTTCGCCGACCACGCCGTCGAAATCGGCCGCCGCGTCATCTTCCTGGTCACCGGAGTCCTTCCCCCTGACCCTGACACCGAGTGATCGAGACTTCCGCGCAGTCGCGGATGACCGACTGTTCCACCGGCCAGACTTTCGGTTCACGTCGGCAATAAAAAGTCCTGGGCGGCTCGATACCCGCCCAGGACTTCATTGTCGCCAACGCTACTCGTCGAGCGAATCAGCCGAAGCGGCCCGAGATGTAGTCTTCGGTGGCCTTCTGGGACGGGTTGGAGAAGATCTTCTCGGTATCGTCGATCTCGATCAACTTGCCCGGCTTACCTTGAGCCTCCAGGTTGAAGAAGCCGGTCTGGTCACTGACGCGCGCGGCCTGCTGCATGTTGTGGGTGACGATGACGATGGTGAAGTCCTTCTTCAGTTCGGTGATCAGGTCCTCGATCGCCAACGTGGAGATCGGGTCCAGCGCCGAGCAGGGCTCGTCCATCAGCAACACGTCGGGTGAGACCGCGATGGCCCGTGCGATGCACAGACGCTGCTGTTGACCGCCGGAGAGGCCGCCGCCCGGCTTGTCCAGCCGGTCTTTCACCTCGTTCCACAGGTTGGCGCCGCGCAGCGAGCGCTCGGCGACCTCGTCGAGTTCCTTCTTGCCGCGCACGCCCTGCAACTTGAGCCCGGCGACCACGTTGTCTTTGATGGACATGGTGGGAAACGGGTTCGGCCGCTGGAACACCATGCCGATGGTGCGACGCACACCGACCGGGTCGATCTCGGTGCCGTAGATGTCCTCGCCGTCCAGCAGCACCGCACCTTCGACACGAGCGTTGGGGGTCACTTCGTGCATACGGTTGAGCGAACGCAGCACGGTGGACTTGCCACAGCCGGAGGGTCCGATGAAGGCGGTCACACTGCGCGGCAGCACAGTCAGCGAAACATCGGATACGGCATGGAACTTGGCGTAGTAGATGTTCAGATCTTTGACGTCGATCCGCTTGGCCATTTCGGTAATCCGTTCCGCTCTATCGGTTCCGCGTCAGCAGCCGGTTGAGGACTGCCGCCGCCAAGTACAGGAAGGCGATGATGAGAATGAGCGTCAGAGCCGCGCCCCAGACCCGCTCCCGTCCGGCGGCTTCGGGGTTGGCCAGCTCCTGGTAGATCAGCAACGGCAGCGACGCCATATTGCCGTCGAAGATGTTCGTGTTGATCGACTTGCTGTAGCCGACCAGCACCAGCACCGGAGCCGTCTCGCCCATCACCCTGGCGATGGCCAGCAGAATGCCGCTGATCATGCCGGGCAGCGCGGTGGGCACCACGATCCGCAGAATCGTCCGCCACTTGGGAATGCCGAGTGCGTAGGACGCTTCGCGCAATTCGTCCGGCACCAGTTTGAGCATTTCCTCGGTGCTGCGGACCACCACAGGCAACATCAGCAGCACCAAGGCGAGCGATACCGCCAACGAGCTCTGCGGGAAGCCCAGCGTCGCGATCCACAGCGCGAAGATGAACAGCGCCGCGACGATGGAAGGCACACCGGCCAGAATGTCGACCATGAAGGTCGTGGTCTTGGCCAGCAGCCCACGGCCGTACTCGACCAGATAGACCGCGGCCATGATGCCGAGCGGCACCGCGATAACCGTCGCGACCAGTGACTGCACGATCGTTCCGTAGATCGCGTGGTAGACGCCGCCCGCGAACTGGTTGGGCAGTACGCCTTTCATGGAGTTCTGCCACCAGTTCGCCCGGACCACCGCGTGGAAGCCTTTGCTGACCACCATGATCAACACCCAGCCCAACGGCACGAGCGCGATACCGAACGACAGCCAGACCAATCCGGTCGCGAGGTTGTTGCGCATCCGGCGCGCCATGCTCACCGTGCGGAAGGTCGGAGCTTTGATCGGTCGGTCCAACGTCGAGGTGGTCATCACCCGTTCACCCTTCCGCCCGCGGCGAACCGCGCCAGCGCATTCACGACGAAGGTCAACGCGAACAGCACGAAGCCTGCCGCGATATACGCTCCGGTCGGCAGCGGTTCACTGAATTCCGCCGCGGCCGAGGCGATTTTGGAGGCGAAGGTGTAGCCGCCGTCGAAGACCGACCAGTGTCCGGCCTGCGCGGCCGTCCGCAGCACGATCAGGACCGCGATCGTCTCACCGAGTGCTCGGCCGAGGCCGAGCATCGCGCCGGCGATCATGCCGCTTCGCCCATACGGCAGCACGGTCATCCGGACGACTTCCCATTTCGTCGCGCCGAGCGCCTGTGCCGCCTCGATGTGCGCCCGCGGCGTCAGAGTGAAGACCTCACGGCTGACCGAGGTGATGATGGGCAGGATCATCACGGCGAGAACGACGCCGGCCGTGAAGATGGTGCCACCGCTGGCGAGCGGAATGTTCCCGTCCGAGAACAGGAACAGCCAGCCGAGGGAGTCGTTGAAGAAGTTCTGTACCGGCTCCAGTCGCGGAGCCAGCACCAGAATCCCCCACAGACCGAACACGATCGAAGGTACCGCCGCGAGCAGATCGACCAGCACCGAGCAGGGCCGCGCGAGCGACTTCGGCGCATAGTGCGTCAGGAACAGCGCGATGCCGATGCCGATCGGAACAGCCAGCACCAACGCGAACAGCGAACTGAGCACCGTCACCATGAACAGGTCCCGGATACCGAACCGCAGGTGGTTGGCGTCCGAAGTGTTGAACTCGGCGCTGGTGAAGAAGTTCGCGTTATTCGCCAGCACCGAAGGCATCGCGCGGATCAGCAGGAATAACGCGATCAGGGCGATGGCGGCGACGATGATCGCGCCTGCCGTCGTGGCCAGCGAGCGGAAAATGATCTCCGCTCGCTGACTGTGACGGCGACCGCCGGTGACGGCCGTATCGGTGCTCGGCTTGCTCGGCTTGCTCGGCATGAGCGCAGTATCTCCGCCCAGCCGCTGGCCGGTCGAGTCCGGCTGGCCAGCGGCGGTAACTTCGTCGTGCACGGTCATGGGTATGCGATCAGGAAATGGCGTTGATGGCGGTGGTCAGTTTGGTCTTGAACTGCTCGGGCAGCGGGATGTACCCGGCCTCGTCCAGTCCCTGCTGTCCGTTGCCGACCGCAGTGGTCAGGAATGCCTTGACCGCCTTGGCCGTACCGGCGTCGCTGTACTTCGAGCACACGATCTCGTAGGTCGGCATCACAATTGGGTACGCGCCCGCCACCGACGGCTTGTAGAACGACGAGGTGTCGATGACCAGGTCGTTACCCTGACCGGAGATCTTCGCCGACTCGATCGCCTTGCCTGCCGACGCGACGCTCAGCGTCACCGGATCCTTGCTCGCCGAGGTGATGATCCGCGCGATGGACAGGTTCTGCGCCTTCGCGAAGGACCACTCGTTGTAGGTGATCGAGTTCTTGGTGCTCTTCACCGCGGCCGAGGTGCCTTCATTGCCCTTCGAACCCGCGCCGACGCCACCCGCGAACGCCTTTCCCGCGCCCTTGCCCCACGCACCCTCGGAAGCGGCGTCGAGATAGAGCTGGAAGTTGTCGGTGGTGCCCGACTCGTCGCTGCGGAAAAGCACCGCGATCGGCTCGGAAGGCAACTGGGCGTTCGGGTTCAGTGCCTTGATCTCCGGGGCGTCCCAGGTGGTCACGGTGCCGTTGAAGATCTTGGCGGCGGTCGGACCATCGAGCGCGAGGTCGGTCACGCCATCGATGTTGTAGGTGATCGCGACCGGGCCGAACACGGTCGGGAGGTTCCACGCGGCCGACGCGCAGCGCTCGGCGGCCTTGGCCGGCTCGTCCTTCTTGGCACTAAGCGGCGAGTCGGAGCCGCCGAAATCGGTTTGGCCGCCGAGGAACTCGCTCACACCGGCACCGGACCCGCTCGACGTGTAGTTGAGCGTGGCACCGTCACAATTCTTCTCGTAGGCGGCGATGAAACGCTCCACCGCGTTCTTCTGCGCCGACGAGCCGCTGGCCTTGAGGGCCTCCTTACCGCCACACGCGACATCCACCTTGGCCACGTTGCTCGTGTCGGTCGCACTGTTGTCGTCGCTGCCACAGGCGGCGAGCGCCATGGCGCCGACGGCCAGCACACCCACTAGGGCGCTGCTGCGCTTGAGATTCACTATTCCTCCGGAATCGCGTCCTACTCGTCCGGTCCCTCACCGGCCCGGACGGGTGCTGTGGTGCTGTTCGCGGGGAACTCGCGCACCAGGCAGCAGCATGTGCTGCCCTCACTCAACCTAAAGTCACGTGGTTGACAGTTCGACCAACCTGGATGAACGGTGAGTGAACAGCCCGGCGCTAATGCGCCTGGCGGGTGTGATGTCTGCCCCAGTATTACTCGGCGGGTACCGCTATTCGGCCTCCGCCACCGCGTAGGCGACGTCGATGTGCGCTGGGGCGAATCCGAGGCGAGTGTAGGTCCGCACCGCGGGGATGTTGTCGGCTTCGGTGTACAGCAACGCCTCGACGCGGCCGCTGTCGCGCAGGTGGCGCAGCCCGGCCACCGTGAGCGACCGGCCGATTCCACGGCCTTGCGCAGCCGGATCGATGCCGACCACGTACACCTCACCGATCGGCGGATCCTGCTCGTAATGCACCTTGGTCCAATGGAATCCGAGGACGCGACCGGGGTCGGCGGCGTCGACGGCCAGGAACAGGCCCTTCGGGTCGAACCACGACTCGGCCCGGCGAGCCTCGATGTCCCGTTCGGTCCAGCCGCCCTGTTCCGGATGCCAGTGGAAGGCGGCGTTGTTCACTCGCAGCAACTCCGCGTCGTCGGCGGGTCCGGCGTACGTGCGCAGTACTGTGTCGTCCGGCACGACCAACTCCGGGAGTTCCGGCGTCACCAGCGATCGCCGCATCTGCCACAACTCGCGTGCCGTGCGCAAGCCGAGCCGGGCCGCGACCGCCTTGGCCGCCGCCCGATCGCCATGGGCCCAGACTCGAGTACCCGGTCCGCCCGCCGCGAGCGCGCGGGCGACCACATCGGTTCCGATGCCGTGTCCGCGAGCGGGTGGGTCCACGGCCACTTCGGCCATCGCCGGGTGATCTCCGTGTGCCGGAACGAGATTCGCGTAGCCGACGAGCACACCCGCGCGCGAAGCGAGCAGATGGCGGGCGACCGCAGGGTCGGAGGAGGTCAGCGACAACACCGTCTGCTCGGAAACCGCGGCGACCCCGTCGGTGCCGGCGGCACGCTCGAGCAGGTCCCGAATCCCTCTCGCCGTCTTCGCGTCGGGCCGGTCGGTCCATTGTGTTGTCACGCCGTTCATCGGCCTCCGCTCCTCACGCCATCGGACCAAGTCCAGGTTATCTTTCGGGCAACGTCATCGAGGCGGCCCACATTTCCGGATGACCGAGCACGTACATTGCGGGCTGCCGCCACCACAGACCGCGCGGGAAACCGCCTCAGCTCACTGCGCCGAATTGTGGGTCGGTGCGAGCGGCGAGTCGTCTGCGGCCTCGGCGTCGCCATCCGAGAAACTGACCGGTTCGCCCTTTCCCGTGGCCCGGGACGGCCGCACCGCCTTGTAACCGACATTGCGCACCGTGCCGATCAGCGACTCGTACTCGCTGCCGAGCTTGGCACGCAAGCGGCGGACGTGCACATCGACCGTACGGGTGCCGCCGAAGAAGTCGTAGCCCCATACCTCCTGCAGCAACTGTGCCCTGGTGAACACCCGGCCCGCGTGCTGCGCGAGGTATTTCAGCAGCTCGAATTCCTTGTAGGTGAGATCGAGCGGGCGCCCGCGCAGCCGCGCGGTGTAGGTGCCCTCGTCGATCACCAGTTCGCCGAGGGTGATCTTGCCGGCGTTCTCCGGGCTCGCCACGCCGCCACTGCGCCCGACCAGCAACCGCAGCCTGGCATCGAGTTCGGCCGGGCCGGTACTCGGCAGCAGAATGTCGTCGAGGCCCCAGTCGGCGTTGACCGCGACCAAGCCACCCTCGGTGAGCACCGCGACGACCGGCACGGACGAACCGGTGCTGCCGAGCAGCCGACACAGGCCGCGGGCAGCGGCCAGATCGGTGCGCGCATCCACCAAGGCAACGTCCGCGGCGCCTGCCTCGAGCAGCGATGCCACCTCGGTGGGCGCCGGGCGCACGTGGTGCGCGAGCAACGCCAACGAGGGCAATACCGACTCGGGGTTGGGGTCGGAGGTAAGCAGGAGCAGCTCCACAGGCCCGCCTCCCATCTCGTAGCTCCGCGGACAACGGCAGCACCGCCGCAGCCACAGCGCCGATCACAGGTGATTGGATGCAAGATTAGCGCGTTACCCCGTATGACCACGCGTTCCGGGTGCTCAACCCACTCCGGGCGACTCCAGGGCACTGCACAGCGCGACGGCAGATATCGTGCCTACATGGGTAACTCACCGAGTACTGCCGAAACCCAGCCGCCACCCCGCTACGCAGTTCTCGCGGCACCCATGGTCGGCAAGAAATGCGGAGAGGTGGCCTAGCGCATGCGCAAGTTGATCATCGGCCTGCTGTGTTTGGCGGGACTGGCGGTCGTCGTCGACTTCGGCACCGCGGCATATTCGGAGTACCGCGTCTCGCGCGCGCTGCGCGACGGCGCGGATCTCACCGCCGACCCCGAGGTGACGATCCACGGCTTCCCGTTCATCGGCCAGGCTTGGGACAGCCGCTACGACTATGTCGAGATCCGGGCACGCGCGAAGCGACTGGACATTCCGGGCGAGATCGCGCTGGAGGCGACGTTGACCGGCGTGCGACTTCCGCTGGGCGAGCTGGTCGAAGGCAGCCTGCGCGGCGTACCGGTAGAGCGGGTGGACAGCAGGCTGCGGGTGGAACCGACCGAACTCGGCAGGCTGTTCAACATCCCCGATCTGCAGGTGCACTCGCGTCCGGCGGACAAGTCCGATGGAACCGGCGGGTCGGGTGGATCCGGCATGACCACGACAGGTGCGCTGGTACTCACCGGCACCCTGCCCGAGACCCCCGGAACCCAGTTCGGCGGCGAAAAGGTGAGCGTGCAGGCTGATCTGCTGCTCGACGACGACCAGGTGAAGATCGTCGCGACCGGCTTCTATCGCGGCGGCCCTGGCACCGAGCCAACGCCGGTCGCGGTGATCACCGAGGCGGATCGACCCGCTGTGCTCGCCCGGTTCACCCGTACCATCGACACCAAAGAGTTGCCGTTCGGAGTCCGGCCCACCAAAGTGTCCGCCCAGGGTGGACAGATCGTGGTGGAGGGCAAAGGCGTGAACGTCACGATCGACCTCGACCGATTGCAGCGACCATGATCCAGTTCATAATCCTGGCGGTGACATTGCTCGCCGCGCTCGCGGTAGGCATGGTGCTGCGCCGCCGAGAGGGCACGGTGCGCTCGGCGGCCGTCCTCGAGACCTCCGAATCGGCACGCGCCGAGCTGCTCGCGACCGTCGGCGTGACCGGTTCCGGTCCTGCGGTGCTGCATTTCTCCGCCGAATGGTGTGGGCCGTGCTCCGCCGTTCGCCGGGTAGTCGCCAATGTCACAGAGCAATTGGCGCACTCGGCACAGCCACCGCTGGACATCGAAGTCGACATCGATGCAGAACCGGCACTGGCGCGCGAGCTGAACGTTCTCTCGCTGCCCACCACTTTCGTCTTCGATGCCGAAGGCAGAGAGCGCTTCCGGATCTCCGGCGTACCCAAGGCCGCAGATCTGCACTCCGCGGTCGAACCGCTCACCGCGGCCGCCTGAACTGCGGCGACAAGCCCCCCTGACGGATGTGACGACCCCGGGGTCCATTTCTCCGGCCGAATTGGGTAAACTACTCCCGTGCTTGACAACCACGAGCTGATGCTCACCCGACGCCGCACAGTGGATCTGTGTCGGCTCGGTGGTTGTTGCTGCCTGTGCCGCTGATTGGTCGGCTTTCTCGGATTTCCTGACGCCGACCGCTGTCTGCCGCGTGCGTGATCACACGATCCCCCGGCAAGCTGGCAAATTTCCAGTCATTTGACATATTCAGCGCAGGAGTACGCCCAATGTCCACTCAGACCCGTAATAGTTCCCAAATTTCGTCCACTTCCGTCGATCAGGTCGATGTCCGCGGTCCTCGATTCACCGCCTGGATCACCACCGCTGTCCTCGTTCTGGTTCTCGTGGCCGCCGCGTTTTCGCCCGTCGTCGCCGCGGTGCTGATCGGAGTGCAGGCGGTCGTCTTCGCCGTCGGCGCCGCCGCTGGTCCGCGCCGTCACCCATACGGCCGGATCTACGCCACCTTCGTCGCGCCGCGCCGTGCCCCGACCAGCGAGACCGAGCCCGTGGCTCCGCTGCGGTTCGCACAACTGCTCGGCTTCGCCTTCGCGGCCGTCAGCTTGCTGGGCTTCGCGCTCGGCGTCACCGTCGTCGGCACGATATTCGCCGGCTTCGCCCTGTTCGCGGCGTTCCTGAACGCGGCGTTCGGGATCTGCCTGGGTTGCCAGATCTATCCGCTGGTCGCCCGCCTTCGTCGGACCGGTCCGATCGGCGGTGTTCGCGAGCCCTCGGTGGTTTCGCGAGCAGGCGCTTCCGGTTCGGACGCGCACACCGCCGGGTCCCCGGCATCGAACTGACCCTGCACGTCATCTCTGAAAGGAACACAATGGCTCGCTCCGATGTCCTGGTCTCCGTTGACTGGGCCGAAGAGAACCTCAACGCCCCCGGCGTCGTCTTCGTCGAGGTCGACGAGGACACCTCCGCCTACGACGGTGGTCACATCGAGGGTGCCGTCCGGCTCGACTGGAAGAAGGACCTGCAGGATCAGGTTCGTCGCGACTTCGTGAACCAGGAGCAGTTCTCTGATCTGCTCTCGGCACGCGGCATCTCGAACGACGACGAGGTCGTGCTGTACGGCGGCAACAACAACTGGTTCGCCGCGTACGCCTACTGGTACTTCAAGCTGTACGGTCACAACAACGTCAAGCTGCTCGACGGTGGGCGCAAGAAGTGGGAGCTCGAGGGCCGCCCGCTCTCGACCGCAGCCGTGAACCGCCCCGCCACCCAGTACAAGGCCGCCGCACCCGACCTGACGATCCGCGCGTTCCGGGACGAGGTCATCGCGGCCATCGGCACCAAGAACCTGGTCGACGTCCGTTCGCCCGACGAGTTCACCGGCAAGATCCTGGCTCCCGCCCACCTGCCGCAGGAGCAGAGCCAGCGTCCCGGCCACATCCCCACCGCCATCAACGTGCCGTGGAGCAAGGCCGCGAACGAGGACGGCACCTTCAAGTCCGACGCCGAACTGACCGAGATCTACACCGAAGCCGGTCTGGACGGCCAGAAGGAAACCATCGCGTACTGCCGGATCGGCGAGCGCTCCTCGCACACCTGGTTCGTGCTGCAGGAACTGCTCGGCCACCAGAATGTCAAGAACTACGACGGGAGCTGGACCGAATATGGTTCCCTCGTCGGCGCGCCGATCGAGTTGGGAGCGTAATCAATATGTGTGCAGCACCTACCCAAGGTCAGGCCATTCCGGCGGGCGTCGACGTGGAGAAGGAGACGGTCATCACCGGACGTGTCCTGAGTATCGACGGCCAGCCGGTGGGCGGCGCGTTCGTGCGTCTGCTCGACGGCAATGGTGACTTCACCGCCGAGGTCGTCGCCTCTGGGACCGGCGACTTCCGGTTCTTCGCCGCGCCTGGCGCGTGGACGGTCCGGGCACTGTCCGCGGCGGGCAACGGATCCGCGGAGGTACGCCCGGAGGGCGCCGGCATCCACGCCGTCGAGGTCGCGGTCGCCAAGTAACGCAACCGTTCGCCCGCACCCGGCCCCGGCCGCTTCTCGCTGTGACGGGAGGCACCGGGGCCGTGTGCGTGTGGCGGCACGAAGGTCGTTAGACTTCGACCGTGGTCCTCTTCTTCGAGATTCTGCTGGTGGCCGTGGCCGTGCTGATCGGCTGGTTCGGCCTCTACGTCTTCTACCGGCTGTTCACCGAGTCATGAGCGAACTCGCGAGCGAAGGTTCCGATCCGGCCGAGCGAGCGAGTGAACACATGAACGGCAACGCTCCGGCCGATGCCGCTTCACGTCGTGGTGGCGACCGGGCAGTTGCCGACGCCGCCGAACGGGCGAAAGCGACCGGCACCCGGAATATTCCGGTCCTGCCGGATCTTCCGTTACCCGAGGACACCGCCAATCTACGACTCGGACCGGATCTGAGTTCCTCGATGCTCGCACTGCTGCCGTTGGTCGGCGTGTGGCGCGGCGACGGTGAAGGCAACTCCGCCGAGCGTGGCGACTACCGCTTCGGTCAGCAGATCGTCGTCTCGCACGATGGCGGCGACTATCTCGCCTGGGATTCCCGTTCCTGGGTCATCGACGCCGATGGCAACTACGACGGCCCGGATCTGCGTGAAAGCGGCTTCTGGCGGGTCGGCAACGACGGCAACGACGAGGTCATCGAGTTGCTGCTCGCGCACAGCACCGGCATCGTCGAACTGTTCTACGGCCAAGCCCTCACCCAGTCCTCGTGGGAACTGGCCACCGACGTGGTGATCCGCAGCCAGTCCGGCGACGTCGTCGGCGGCGCCAAGCGCCTTTACGGCATCGTCGAAGGTGGCGATTTGGCTTATGTCGAGGAACGGGTCGTCGCCGACGGCCCGCTCAAACCCCGCCTCTCGGCCCGTCTCCAGCGCTACATCGGCTGAAGCGGCGCGAGCCGGCTCCGCGTTCTTGCTGTACTCCGTGCGTCCGAAACATTGTGGTCGGGCACACGGAGTAGCGCGTATCTGTGCACCCTCCCCCGGCCGCTGTTGGTCGACCGCACCGCGCTGGAAATAGATTCTCCGGGCTCCGGTGCCAGTACACGTGCCCTGTCTACAGCGCCACCGCCGAAAAGGAAACGGCCCCCGAGCCATACCTGTGCGGTGTTACTCGCACGGGTCCGGTCGGACAGACCGGGGCTCGGGGGCCGGGTGACTGCCTGGATTACGCTCAGCGCTCGCGCGGGCGAATCCACCTGCAGCGGTGGCGCTAGCGGACAGCCACCTCACGTGTCCTATGAATAACCATTCTTCGAACCACCTCCTTCCTCGTGTACCAATGAATCTAGCGAGGTGTCAGAGGCTGGGCAACGTAATTTCTCGGTGGGCGCAAACATGCGCGCCTTTGGCCGGGAAAACGGTTGTCACCAGGCCTGATGCGTCAACCTGGACGACCGCGTCGGCCCGATGATCCGGCGGCAGGTGATGTGTGACGACCACGACGATTCGATCCGGCCCGACGAGACCGCTCTCGGCGTCCAACAGGTCGCGCAGTACTTGGTCACCCGCGTCCGCCTCCAAATGCTCGGTCGGCTCGTCGAGCAGCAGTCCCCGGGCTGGTGCGACAAGGGCGCGCGCGAGCAGGATGCGGCGGCGCTGGCCACCCGAGACCGCGGCCGCTCCCCCGATCAAGTCGGTGTGCACTCCGTCCGGCAGGGCATCCAGCCAGTCGCCGAGACCGACTGCGCGCAACGCGCTTTCGGCCTCGTCCTCGACCAGATCACCACGGGCGACTCGCAGATTCTCCAAGACAGAGGTCCCGAACAGGTGCGCGTCCTCCGCGAAGAAGGTGACATCACGACGAGGGCTGCCGAACAGCCCCGCCCACGCCATCAACAAAGTCGTCTTCCCGGCGCCGCTCGGGCCGACGACCGCGATCCGCCGCCCCTCCGGCAACTCCGGCACAGCGGAAAACGTCACGGTGCCTGTCGAACTGTCCGGTGCACCAACGACCCCGGCCTGGCATCCTTCCGACAGCCGCGGAACCCTCGCCGTGTCGATTCCGCTGTTCGACCCGACGCCCGCACTCCGCGACCGGCCGGACCACAGCGAACCGATGAGCGAAACGTCGTGCGCGGTTGGTTCGCCTTCGAACCTGACCAGACGGTGCAACGCCGCGCGGGCAGTTGTCAGCGCTTGCGCGGCCGCCGGCAGCGCGGCGACCGCCTCGAACGCCGACAGCGGCAGCAGGACGAGCACCACCAGCGCCATCGGGGTCATCGCGCCCGCTGTGCCACCGTCGGGGCCGTAGCGGGTGATGCCGATCAACAGGGCGCCGAGTGCGCTGACGCCGATCGAGAGCGGCGTCGCCGCTGCCGCCCATGCGCTTCGTGTGGCCGCGGTGTCCTCCGCGGCGACCGCCCGGCGCGAGGAATCCGCGGCGGCGGCCAAGGCGACGTCGAGGCGACCCGCGACACGGAGCTCGGACGCGTGGTCGAGAACAGTCAGGGCTCGCGCGGTGAACTCGGCACGGTCCGCGCGCACGGCATGTTCGGCGTCGCGGGCCGCTCTGGCCGACCACCACGGCCCGACGAGTCCGGACAGCGCAAGCGTCCCGGCCAGAATCACCGCCGCGCCCGTCGAGATCGTGGCCAGCAGGCCGACGGCCGCAACAGCCAATACCAGCGCGACCACGACCGGCACGAACACGCGCACCACCACCGCGCCCAGATCATCGATATCGCTACCGACCCGGACCAGGAGATCACCGCGGCGCGGCGGAGTGCGACCGGCGCTGCCGGATCGGTCCGCGCCGCCGGTACGCAAGTCATCCGGAGCAGACTGATCCGCACATCCGGACAACCGGTCGGCGGCATTGCTCGAAGACACCGGCCGCAGCAGCCAGAAGTCCGACCGGGCCAGTGTTCGGTACACCGTCGTGCGCGCCGAGGTCATGGCGCGCAGCGCGACGTCGTGGGTGGCGAGGCGTTCCAGGTACCGGCACAAACCACGGGCGATGCCGAGAGCGCGGACCGTGACTACCGCGATACTCAAGTCGAGTACCGGCGGCATCTGCCAGGCGCGGGCGATCAGCCATGCCGCCAGCGCCGCGAGGCCGAGCCCACTGCCCAACGCGACCACGCCCCACGCAATCGCCACCGTGACCTGCCAGCCGGACAGCTCGAGCAGCGCCCACATCCGGCGCAGGTCACCACGCAGCGTCGTGCTCGCCTCCTGCGAGTCTGTTGTCACAGCTCGGCTTTTCCCCGTGCCGACATCCGGCCACAGCGCCAGATCCCTGTCCTTCGCATCCCTGACCTCCGCGCCGACGACACGTGCGTCACCACGGGTTTCCTGGGTGGGTGGGCCGCTCATCTCGCCACCGCCGAGTGGTCGGCACGGACGCGGACGACATGGTCGGCCGCGGCGAGCACCGCGGGGTGATGGCCGATGACAACCACCAACGCGCCCGCGCGTGCCCGCTCCCGCAGCGCGGCGAGCACAGTGGCCGCGTTCTCGGCGTCCAAGTGCGCGGTCGGCTCGTCGAGCAGCAGGATCGGTCGGTCGGTGGCAAGCACCCTGGTCAGCGCGAGGCGCTGGCGCTGGCCGAGCGACAAACCCACGCCGCCCGGCCCGACCACGGTGTCCCACCGCTCCGGCAGTTCAGCCAATATGGTGTCGAAACCGGTCGCGACACAGGTGGCTTCGAGGTCGTCGAGAACGCCGCAGGCAGGCGCGCCGAGCAGTTCGAGGTTGTCCCGCAGAGTGCCGGGCACCAGGACCGGTCGCTGCGGAAGCCACGCCACACGCGCCCACCAGCGGTCGCAATCCAGCTCGCGCACGTCGATGCCGTCGAAAGTCACCGAGCCGTGCTCCGGCGCGACGAGACCGAGGATCGCCTGCACCGCTGTCGATTTACCGCTGCCGTTCGGCCCGGCCAGCACAGTGACCAACCCAGGTCGCAAGACCGCCGACAACCCCGATGGCGCGAATCCGTTTCGCGCCAGGACCGAGAGGGCGCGCAGTTCGATCGATCCAGCCCCATCGCCCGCGGAATCGTCGGACCTTGGACCACCGGGCCGGCCGGCCGCGTCCAGCGCCGAGTCCGGTGCGGCGAATATCGTCGATCCGACCGCGCCCTCCGCCGAATCGCCCGACCCGAAACCGACAGACCTACCTGCCGCGACCGACGCCGGCCCGATCACCGCGAAAGCCCGGTCCGCAGCGGCCATTCCGTCCTGCGCGGCATGAAAACGTTCACCGACCATCCGAAGCGGCAGATACACCTCGGGAGCCAGTACGAGACAGACCAGACCCGCGTAAAGGCTCATCTCGCCGAACACCAAGCGCAGGCCGATGGAAACCGCGACAAGGGCCACACTCAACGTCGCTAGCATCTCCAGCACCATCGAGGACAGGAAGGCGAGACGCAGGGCACGCATGGTGCGCCTGCGTAGCGCGTCGCCGAGATCGCGCACGCGATGCTGCATGGTGCTTGTCCCTGGACCCGGGGCGCTGCCAGGGGAACTCGTCGAAGAGCCACCACACGTCGCCGCCTCGTGCGTACGTTCCGTCTCGCGGCCGAGCGCTCGCAACGTCGGCATGCCCGCGAACAGGTCGAGCAGTTGATCCGAAAGCCGGGTCGTCGCAGCGAGCGTGGCCTCGGCCCGCCCTTGGGTCAGTAACCCGATGAGGATCATGAACACCGGAATCAGCGGCAGCGTGAGCAGCACGATCAGGCCGGAGGTCAGGTCGTGCAGCGCGATCACCGTCAGCACGATCGGCGGGACGAGCACCGCCAGCAGTAGGGCAGGCAGGTAGCCGACAAGGTAGCCGCGCAACCCGGACAGCCCGGTACCGACGACCACCGCCAGTTCGGTTCGGCGCGTGTCGAGTTCGCGCGGGGTCAGTCGCGCGCCTGACGCGAGCACCGCGTTTTCCAGCTCCGCGACGACGCTCGCACCCGCCCGGTGCGCCAGCCTGGACTGAATCCACGTGGCCAGCGCTCGGCCCGCGATCGCCAGCGCGAGTATGGTCAATTCGGCCGTCCACGCGCCGAGGGTGCGGCGGCCTTGGTCGGTGACGACTCCGCTGAGCACCCGTCCGAGCATGACCGCCGCGACCACGATCGAGCCGGTGATCGCCAGCGACAGTGCGACGCTCAGCGCCAGGTAGTTGCGCGCCGAGCGGGCGTATCGCCACAGGCGTGGGTCGATCGGCGGGCGGGCCATGGTGTCAGTCCCGCACCGAGCCCGGCGGCAGGCCGATCGGGGCCGGGATCTGCTCGACCGTGATCCGCTTGCGGAACACCCAGTACGTCCAGCCCTGATAGATCAGCACGACAGGGGTGACGAGCACCGCCGCCCAGCTCATCACTTTCAGGGTGTAGGGGGTCGAGGACGCGTTGTGGATGGTCAGGTCGAACGCCGAATCGAGGCTCGAAGGAAGCACATTCGGAAACAGCGACCCGAACAGCAGGGCGGTGGCGGCCGCGACGGTCACCATGGTCCCGGTGAATGCCCATCCGTCGCGGTGGACGATGTCAGCCGCGGCCGCGGTGGCCGGCCCGAGCAGCATCAGCGCGAACGGAACCCAGGTCCATCCGGCGCCATAGGCCAACTGCGTCCACAGACCGAACGCGCAGACTACGGCCGCGGTCGGCGCCAGCAGTAGTCGGGCGGTATGCCGCGCGTCATCACGCACCTCCCCGCCGGTCTTGAGCACCAGGAACATCGCACCGTGCAAGGCGAACAACAGTCCGGTCGTCACACCCCCGAGCAAGGCGTACGGCCCGAAAAGATCCCACACCGAGCCCGCGAACTGCTTCTTCTCGTTCAACGGAACCCCGCGCACCACATTGGCGAACACCCAGCCCCAGGCGAGCGCCGGTATCCAGGACCCGATGCCGATGCCGAGGTCGCACCGGGCCCGCCAGCGCGCATCGTTGATCTTGCCGCGGTACTCGATGGCGCAGATGCGCAGAATCAGCGCGACGAGCACCAGCAGCAGCGCGAGGTAGAAACCGGAGAACAGGCTGGCGTACCACTCCGGGAACGCCGCGAACATCGCGCCGGCCGCGGTGATCAGCCAGACCTCGTTGCCGTCCCACACCGGCCCGATCGTGTTGAGTACCACGCGCCGTCGCGCGTCGGATCCCCGGCCGAGGATCGGCATGAGCATGCCGACGCCGAAGTCGAAGCCCTCCAACATGAAATAGCCGGTGAACAGCACGCCGATCAGCACGAACCAGAACTCTTGCACACTCATCGCCGGCTCCTAGTAAGCGAACGAAAGTTGTTCGACAGCAGGTTCTTCCACGGATCTACCGCCGGAATCACCGCCCTTGCCAGCCGACTCGGGCACCGGGTCCGGGCCGTGGATCACGTATCGGCGCATTAGGTAGAACCACACCAGCGCGAGCGCGCCGTACAACAGCGTGAGGGTGATCAGCGAGAACAGCACCGCGCCGGGCGAATGGTTCGAGACGCCCTGCTGCACGACCAGGCGCAGATTCGGATCGCCGGTCGGGTTCGGTGCGACAACCCAGGGCTGGCGGCCCATCTCGGTGAACACCCAGCCCGCACTGTTGGCCAGGAACGGCGTAGGGATGGCGAGCAGACTCAGCCAGGAGAACCAGCGCTGGTCCGGTACCCGACCGCGACGGGTGAGCCACAGCCCGGCGAGAGCCAGCAGCGCAGCGCCCGCCGACAGGCCGATCATGGCGCGGAAGGACCAGTAGGTGACGAAGAGGTTCGGCCGGTAGTCACCGACACCGAACCGCTCGTTGTATACCTTCTGTAGATCGATGACGCCGTCGAGTTGCACGCCGGTGAACGTGCCCTTGGCCAGCCATGGCAGCACATACGGCACCTCGAGCACATGCGTGACGCTGTCGCAGTTGTTGTGCGTACCGACCGTGAGCACGGAGAAGTCGGGGTCGAGTGCGTTGTGGCACAACGATTCCGCCGAAGCCATCTTCATCGGCTGCTGCTCGAACATCAGCTTGCCCTGGACGTCGCCGGTGTAGACCAGCGCGGCAAGCGATACCAGCATCACCCAGATGCCCGCCCGCGCCGCTGGTCGCCACATGCTGCGCGCCTCCACGAGCTTGCCTGCGTCCCCACCGCGCGCGTTGCGCACCATCCACCAACCCGCGATGCCCACGACGAAAGTGGCCGCGGTCAGGAAAGACCCGGCGACGACGTGCGGAAAGGCCGCCATCGTCGTGTTGTTGGTGAGCACCGCGACGATGCTGTCGAGTTCCGCGCGTCCGGTCTGCGGGTTGAACCTGGCGCCGACCGGATGCTGCATCCATGAGTTGGCGGCGATGATGAAGTACGCCGAGGCGTTGACGCCGATGGCGACCATCCAGATCGTGCCCAGGTGCACCAGTTTCGGCAGGCGAGTCCAGCCGAAGATCCACAGTCCGAGGAAGGTCGATTCCATGAAGAAGGCGACCAGGCCTTCCAAGGCGAGCGGGGCGCCGAAGACGTCACCGACGAATCGGGAGTACTCGCTCCAGTTCATCCCGAACTGGAATTCCTGCACGATGCCGGTCGCGACGCCGAGTGCGAAGTTGATCAGAAACAGCTTGCCGAAGAACTTGGTCAGCCGCAGCCAATGCTCCTTGCCGGTGATCACCCACGCCGTCTGCATGGCGGCCACCAGCGGCGCGAGACCGATGGTGAGCGGCACCAGCAGGAAGTGATAAACCGTCGTGATGCCGAACTGCCATCGGGAGATATCCAAGGCGTCCACGCCGACCTCCTGTCGATCTACGACGTTACGTAGTAAGCCTACGTCGGAGCCGACCGAAGACGACAATCCCCAGTCCGCGACACACCGGGGGGTTCGGCAGGTAGCGCCACGTTTCCCATGCACAATGCCGCCCCGTGCCCGTCCGAGTAGGACGGAGATCACGGGGCGGCGGCGTGGGCGAGGCTACTTCTACCGATCGCACCGCGGTCGGCGGCTCACCGGCGAGCGACGGCCGTCACCAGTCGCCGACGGCTCCCGCGCGCTCGATGCCACGATTCACCAGTCCGATGATCTCGTTTGCATTGTCCGGCGCGGACATCCGCAGACCGTCCAGCGAGTTCACCCGCGCCGCGAGCGAGATACTCGACAGCATCCAGACGCTGTCGCAGGTGAGTAGATCAGCGGTGAACAGCGAATCGTAGCGGCACTCCCAGCCCGCCTTCTTCGCCTCGACGAACAGAGCACGCTGCGTGACGCCGGGCAGCACGCCGTTCTTCGCCGGCGGCGTGATCAGCTGTTTGTCGCGCGCGATCACCACAGTGGACCGCGGGCCCTCCAGCACCCGATTCTCGGTGCTGGTGAAGATCACATCATCGGCGCCCATCCGCGCAGCGAACCGGAGGGCGGCCATATTGCTCGCGTAGGACAGCGTCTTTGCGCCGAGCAGCTGCCATGGCGCCGCCTGAGCGAGATCGATCGAGATCCCACGGGACAGGGAGACCACGGAAACGCCTTCGGCGCGGGCCTTCTCGACCCGATCGGGAACCGGGAGCAGCAGCACGAAGGCCGTCGGCACCGGCACCGCGGCGGCGAGATCACCGGACTTCACCTTGTCGAGCGTGCCGGACAGGTCGGATTCGCGACCGCGGGTGAGCACCAGCCGCATCAGGCCCTCACGGTCGCTGCCCCACTCCTTCGCGGCGGTCTCGACCGCCTCGCGCCATTTCCCCAATTCTGGTTCGGGCAGATCCAACGCCTGCGCGGAGCGGCGCAGTCTGCCTAGATGAAACTCGATCGCGCACGCGTTTCCCGCACGCACGAGCACCGTTTCGAAAATACCGTCACCGCGCAATACGCCGATATCGTCCGCAAATAACAACGGCGCGTCCACATCCTGGACGACGCCATCGAGTGTGACAAGAACTCGATCCACCATGGGTCGAGCGTAGGCGGTGGGAGGGAACCGCGCCTATCGCACGGCCGAGTTCGCAGAACCTTTTATTCCCGATTACCCATACCGCCACCACACGATGCTTGTCCGGTGTCGATCGACCATCCCGAAATACCGGGTCGACAGCCCAGTTCGCACACCGCGGTGCAGCCACGCCTAGAGTGGGGGGGTGTCCGTGGTCGTTGCGCCCAGCCCCATTCTCAGCGTGTCGGGAGCCGTCGCGGGAGCGCCGGGTTCACCCGATGCCGCCGTCGCATGGCACTACGGCGATCCGTTCGGTGAACAGCGCGCCGCTGTCGACCGAATAGCCGTCGTGGACCGCTCGCATCGTTTCGTGCTGCGCATCACCGGCGGCGAGCGCCTCACCTGGCTGCACACCATTTCCAGCCAACATGTCGCCGCCCTCGGCAACGGTGGTTCGGCGGAGAACCTGGACCTCGACCTGAACGGCCGGGTGCTGCACCACTTCGTGCTCACCGACCTGGACGGCACCGTATGGATCGACACCGAGGCCGAGCATGGGCCCGATCTGCTCGCGTTCCTGCAGAAGATGGTGTTCTGGGCCGAGGCCAAGCCGGTCGAGGCCACCGATCACGCCGTGCTGAGCCTGCTCGGACCGCGGGTCGCCGACCTCACCGAAGCACTCGGTGTCGCCGACCTGCCCGACGTCTACGCGGCGACGCCGCTGCCCGGCGGCGGCTTCCTACGCCGGATGCCCTGGCCCACCGCGGACTCGTTCGATCTGGTGATCCCCCGCGACCACCTACCGGACCTGTGGAGCACGCTGACCACGGCAGGCGCCGCGCCCGCGGGCATGTGGGCGTTCGAGGCGCTGCGCGTCGCGGCCGTGCGCCCCCGGATCGGACTCGACACCGACGAGCGCACCATCCCGCACGAGGCCCGCTGGATCGGCGGCGTCGCCGAGCACGGAGCAGTCCATCTCGACAAGGGCTGCTATCGCGGCCAGGAGACCGTCGCCAGGGTGCACAACCTCGGCAAGCCACCGCGGCTGCTGCTGCTGCTACATCTGGACGGCTCGGCCGACGAGCGCCCGGCCATCGGCGACGATGTCACCGCGGGCGGTCGCGCGGTCGGCCGGCTCGGCACGGTGGTCGACCACTACGAACTCGGCCCCATCGCACTCGCCCTGATCAAGCGGGCGGTCCCGGCCGACACCACGCTGTCGGTCGGCCCGGTCGCGGCGGCCATCGATCCCGATTCGGTTCCCGTCGACGACGCGTTACAGCCCGGCCGGGTCGCGGTCGACCGGCTACGCGGGCGCTGATCCACCGATGGACACCATCGACCGAAGCGGAGCGCTCGTCGGCAGCCGCACCCCCGAGCCCCGCCCGGCCTCAACCACGAGAGCGTCCATGCGAGTGGGCGACTGCGGAGAAGTCCGCGCCGTCTGTGTGGTGCATGCCGAACTGGCGGCGCCGGGCCGGGTCGGTCGAACCGCGATCGACAAGCGGCCGGTCCCGGGGCGGGTCGCGGTGCGCACACTCGGCTTGGCCGGTGACCACGTCTGCGATACCAAACACCACGGCGGCGCACATCAAGCGGTCTACGCCTACGACGACGACGACGCTGCCCGCTGGGGCGCGGAACTCGGCAGGGAACTGCCCGCGGGCTGGTTCGGCGAGAACCTGCGCCTCGCCGGACTCGCGGTCAGCGACGCGGTGATCGGCGCGCGCTGGTCCATCGGGGACACCGTGCTCGAGGTGAGCGCGCCGCGGGTGCCGTGCGCAACATTCCAGCAGTGGAGCGGAGAACAGCAGTGGGTGAAGCGGTTCACGCTGCGCAGCGACACGGGCGCCTATCTGCGGGTGCTCACCGAGGGCACGATCGGCGCCGGTGACCAGGTATCGGTGGAGTACGTCCCGACGCACGGCATCACCGTCCGCGACCTGTTCACCGGTACCGACCCCGACCTGCTCGCGATCCTGCTCGCCGACGAGCCGACCCTCTCCGACGACGTGCGCATACAGGCCGAACGGCACGCACGCAGGCATAACAACGCCGCACGGGCCGCCGAGCGCCGAGGTGCGGCGCCCGACACCGACCACCTCGGCACGGGAGCGCGACGGTGAGTGTGGAACTGGTCGAAGTCGTCCGATCCGGCTTCCGCGAGTGCGTGCACCGCGGCACGGTGGTGGTACTGGACGCCGCGAGCGAACCGAGCCTCGCGCTGGGTGCGGTGCACCTACCGATCTTTCCGCGCTCGACGAACAAGCCGATGCAGGCAATCACCTTGCTGCGCAATGGTTTCGAGCCGGTCGACGACGCCGAACTCGCCATCGCGACCGCCTCGCACTACGGCGAACCCGACCACGTCGCACTGGTGCGCAGACTGCTCGACCGCTTCGGTTTCGACGAGGACGCCCTCGCGTGTCCACCCGATCTGCCGTTGGATGAACGGGCCCGTGCCACCGTCCTCGCCGGCGCACAAGAGCCGCGCCGAATTTACATGAACTGCTCCGGCAAGCACGCCGCGATGCTTGCGACCTGCGCGATCAACGGCTGGCCCACCGAGGGCTATCTGGACCAGGCCCATCCGCTACAGCAAGCGGTCATCGCCACGGTGGCTGACCTGACCGGTGAACCGGAGGCCGATCTCGGCATAGACGGCTGCGGACTGCCGATCATTCCGGTTTCGTTGGTGAACCTGGCCCGGGTGTTCGCGACCATGGCCACGTCCGACCCCGGCTCTCCAGAACGCCGGGTGGCCGATGCCATCCGCGCCCATCCACGAGTGATTTCCGGCACGAACGGCCCCGACCTGCTCACCATGCGGGCCACCCCGGGACTGGTCTGCAAGATCGGTGCGGACGGCGTACACGCTGGTGCGCTACCGGACGGATCGGCATTCGCGTACAAGATCGAAGACGGGCATGACCGGGCCCGAATGCCGCTGACGCTGGCCATTCTGCATCGAATGGGGGTCGATTGGACCGATGCGCATACCGAGCTGGCTGCCCCGGCGGTACTCGGCGGCGGTGCGCGAGTCGGCGTGATCCGCGCGATTCCCGGGGTCGTGTAAGGATTCCGTTCGGGGCGACAACCGGGCAAACGGCACCGGTTCGGGAGATCTTCACCCACTCCTGGAAGCGAGACCGTCTGACACACGCTAAAGTGTGTGTCAGGAAGAGTATTAATTCGAACGGGGCCGCCAACCAAACCCCAGGCCGCCCCGCAGTGACGCGAGGGGGTCAGCCATGGGCCGTGGCCGGGCTAAGGCAAAGCAGACCAAGGTTGCGCGCGAGCTGAAGTACAGCTCGCCTTCGACCGACTTCACGAGCCTTCAGCGCGAGCTTTCGGGAAGCCCCAACTCCCAGCGGAGTGGTGGTGTGCTGTCCGATGAGCACGACGCGGACGACTCCTTGTCCCGCTGGGACGAGGATGACAACGACGACTGGCGCCGCTGACTCGGATTTCTGTTTGAAGGGGGAGGCCGACGGGCCTCCCCCTTCAGACGTTGTCGCGGGTTGACGGACAGCCGCCGAAGGGCTTGCAACGCACCACAGTCCCGCATCGGACGATGCGGGACTGTGGTGCGCCTTCGCTGCGGTCAGAACCGCGGGTGGTCACCCACCAAGACGGCGCGGGCGGCGTCGGCATCCTTGGCCTTCTTGACCGTGCCCAGCGTCCAGCACTCGATATGCCGTGCGGTCAGGACGGCGAGCGCTCGGTCGACATCCTCGGGGGCGACGATGGCGACCATGCCGACACCCATGTTGAACGTCTTCTCCATCTCGGCCCGCTCCACCCGGCCGCGCTGCGCGATCATCTTGAACACCGGCGCCGGATTCCAGGTGCCGCGATCCAACTCTGCCACCATGCCGGCGGGCAGCACGCGAGCCAGATTGGCCGCCAGTCCGCCGCCGGTGACGTGTGCGAAGGTGCGCACATCGGTCTCGGCGATCAGCGCGAGACAGTCCTTGGCGTAGATCCTGGTCGGCTCGAGCAACTCCTCGCCGAGTGTCCGGCCGAACTCCTCGACGTGGCCGGCGAGCGACATCCGATCGATGTCGAGCAAGACCTTGCGCGCCAGACTGTAGCCGTTCGAGTGCAGGCCGGAGGAACCCATCGCGATCACGACGTCGCCGGGACGGACCCTATCCGGGCCGAGCACCGCATCGGCCTCGACCACGCCCACGCCGGTCGCGGAGAGGTCGTAGTCTTCCGGGTCCATCAGGCCGGGGTGCTCCGCGGTCTCGCCGCCCAACAGCGCGCAACCCGCGCGCACACATCCCTCGGCGATACCGGAGACCAGCAGAGCGACCTTCTCCGGGACGACTTTGCCGATGGCGATGTAATCCTGCAGAAACAGCGGTTCCGCGCCGCACACCACGAGGTCGTCCACCACCATCGCGACCAGGTCGAGGCCGATGGTGTCATGTTTGTCCATCGCCTGCGCCACCGCGATCTTGGTGCCGACGCCGTCGGTCGAGGCGGCAAGCAAGGGCTCCCGGTAGCCACCCTTCAGCGCGAACAGTCCGGCGAAACCGCCGAGGCCGCCTTGCACCTCGGGCCGGGTCGCCTTCTTCGCCAATGGCCCGAACAACTCGACTGCGCGGTCACCTGCCTCGATGTCCACGCCGGCCGCGGCGTACGAGGCACCACCACTGGGGGTCTGTTCAGTCATTTTCGGGGAAAGCTCCAAACCGAATCGGCGGATAGATGCCTGCTCACGCTACCCGAGCCGGATAACGACCCCGCACCGGTGTTGGCTCACCCTCTTGACAATGGCGCAGCCAACCGCAACGCCGTCCATCAGCCCGCCTCGTCCGCGCTGAACAATCCGGCCGCGAGTGCCCGCCGGCGACGCTGTTCGACCGGGTCGGGCACCGGCACCGCGGCCACCAGACGCCGCGTGTACTCCTGCTGCGGCGCGCGCAGAATGCGATCGCGATCGCCCTGCTCGACCACAGCGCCGTTGCGCAGCACCACGATTCGGTCGGCCAGCTGGTCGACCACCGCAAGATCGTGGCTGATGAACAGACAAGCCCAGCCGCATTCACGCTGCAACTGTCCGAATAGTTCGAGCACCGACGCCTGCACCGAGACGTCCAGCGCGCTGGTCGGCTCATCGGCGACCAACAGGTCCGGGTCGAGCACCAGCGCGCGGGCCAGGCTGGCGCGCTGGCGCTGGCCGCCGGACAGCTCATGGGGGTACCTGCGTTCGGCGCCGGCGGGTAGCTGCACATCGTCGAGCAGCCGACGCACTCGGGCACGAATCTCCGCCATGCTGCCGGTCTTGTGCACGATCAGCGGTTCGGCCACACAGTCGCCCACGGTGAGCCGCGGGTTCAGCGAGCTGGCCGGGTCCTGGAAGACGAATCCGAATCGTCGCCGGATCGGCCGCAACTTTCGCTGGGACAGGCCGGCGATATCCTGGCCACGCACCCGCACCGCACCGGAGGTCGGTCGTTGCAAAGCCGCGACGCAGCGACCGATGGTCGATTTGCCCGAGCCGGATTCTCCTACCAGACCCACTGTTTCACCAGGACCGATACGCAAGCTCACGTCGTCGACCGCGCGAAACGATGGACGACCGAACGGCCCGGGAAACTCGACCACCAGATCGCGCACCTCGAGCACCGGTTGGCTGTCGGCCTCGGCGTGAACGGTCGGACCGTGCTCGACCTGACCGGTGCCCAGATGCGGGACCGCAGCGAGCAGCGCGCGGGTGTAATCCGCTTTGGGGTCGCCGAAAAGCTCGTCGACCAGCGCCTGCTCGACCACCTTGCCGTCGCGCATCACCACCACCCGGTCGGCCAGGTCGGCGACCACGCCCATGTTGTGCGTGATGAGCACGATCGCGCTACCGATCCGATCGCGCAGGTCGCGCAGCAACGCCAAGATCTCGGCCTGCACCGTGACGTCCAGCGCGGTGGTCGGCTCGTCGGCGATGATCACCTTCGGCTCGCAGGCGATCGCGATGGCGATCATCACCCGCTGCTTCTGCCCGCCGGAGAGCTGGTGCGGGTAGTAGTCCACCCGGTGCGCCGGATCGGGCAGGCCGACCATGCGCAGCAGCTCCACCGCGCGGGCCTTCGCGGCCTTCTTGCTCAGGTCGCCGTGCGCGCGCAGCGCCTCACCGATCTGGAAGCCGACGGTGAACAAGGGGTCTAGGGCGCGCCCTGGCTCCTGGAAGACCATCGAGACCGCGCCGCCACGCAGTGCGGTGAGCTGCTTTTCACTCATCGAGGTGATCGTGTCGGCGCCCAGGGTGACCAGGCCGTGCACCCGCGCGGTCTGCGGCAGCAGCCCGATCGCCGTGCGGGAGCTCACCGACTTGCCCGAACCGGACTCCCCGACGATGGCCAGCACCTCACCGGGGTAGACCTGGTAGGACACGTCGGTGACCGCGTGCACGGGCCCGGCATCGGTGGCGAAGGTGACCGACAGCGATTCGATGGACAAGGCCGGGCGTTCCCGCTCTGCCATGGATGACTCAGCCATGGGTGGTGTCCTTTCCTCCGATGTCCTGGCCGGCGGGTAGGCCCGCGGCAGCAGCGCTGTCCGGCCGATCGGCCGGGTCGGCGATGCCGGCGCCTGCGGCCACCGAAACGGCACGGCGGGTGCGCAGGATTGGGTTGAGCACTTCGTTGAGACTCTCGCCGACCAGCGTCATGCCGAGCACGACGAGCACGATGGCGACACCGGGGAAAATGCCGGTCCACCAGATGCCGTTGGATACGTCCGACAGCGCCTTGTTCAGGTCGAAGCCCCATTCGGCGGCCTGGGTGGGCTCGATGCCGAAGCCGAGGAAACCCAGACCGGCGAGCGTGAGGATGGCTTCCGATCCGTTCAGCGTGACGATCACCGGCAGTGACTGAGTGACGTTGGCGAAGATATGCCGGAACAGGATTCGCGTGGTCGACGCCCCGGTCACCCGCGCGGCATCCACATACGGCTCCTGCTTCACCGCCACGGTGGCGTTACGCACCACCCGGAAGTACTGCGGCACGAAGACGGCGGTGATGGCCATCGCGGCGGACAGTACGCCGCCGAAGCTGGTCGAGCGGCCGCCTGCTACCACAATGGACACCACGATCGCGAGCAACAACGTCGGAAACGCGTACATCGCGTCCATGAACAGCACGAGCACCCGGTCCAGCCAGCGACCGATATACCCCGATAGCAGCCCGAGCGGCACCCCGACCAGCAAAGACAACAGCAGCGAGATCGCGATGACCCAGAGCGCGGTGCGCGCGCCATAGATCACCCGGGAGAACACATCCTCGCCGCGCACCGAGGTGCCGAACCAGTGTTGCGCCGACGGCGCCTGCTGGCGGACGAAATCGACACCGTCGGAAGCGCTCTGGGCGAATTCGTACGGCGCGATCAGTGGTGCGAACAGTGCGGCGAGCACGAAGATCCCGACCAGGCCGAGCCCGAAGATCAGGGTTGCGCGCTGTAATCCCGCGGTCATCGAGAACAAGCGCAGGCCGGGCACTCCCCGACGCACCGACGGTGGCATCGGAGGCACGATCACCGGTTCGTTCAGCAGTTCCGGAGCGGTCATCAGAACCTCACCCTCGGATCGATCAGCGCCACGAGGACATCCACCAAGAAACTCATCACCGCGACGATCAATGCGATGAACGCGACAATGCCCTGCACGGCGACGAAGTCGCGTGCCGACAGATATGACGCGAGCTGGTAGCCGAGCCCTTTCCACTCGAACGTGGTCTCGGTGAGCACCGAGGCGCCCAGCATCGTGGCGATCTGCATGCCCATCACTGTGACGATCGGGATCATCGCGTTGCGGAAAGCATGTCGTCCGGTCACCACCCGCTGGGATAAACCGCGGGCCCGCGCGGCGTCCACATAGTCCGCCCGCAGCGTCTGGATCAGGTTGATCCGCACCAGCCGCACGAAGATGCCCGCGGTCAGCAGCCCGAGTGCGACGGCCGGCAGCACGGCGTGTTTCAGCACGTCGACCAGATATCCGGGGTCGCCGTACAGGATCGCGTCGATCACCATGATGTTGGTCTTCGGCGAGACGTGTTGCAGCTGCAGTTCGACGTTGGTGGCGGCCCTTCCGGCCACGGGCAACCAGCCCAGTTGCACCGCGAACACCAATTTGAGCAGCAGGCCGACGAAGAACACCGGCGCCGCGTACGCGAGGATGGCGAACAGGCGCAGGCCGGTGTCGGCAGCCGAATCACGGTGCGTGGCGGCGTATCTGCCCAGCGGGATGCCGACCGCGAACGCCACGATCAGCGCCCAGAACACCAGCTCCAGCGAGGCCGCGCCGTAGGTGACGACGACCTCACTGATTTGCCGATTGTCCTGCGAGTGACCGAGATCACCATGCAGCAGCCCGGACAGGTAGTCCCAGTACTGCGACAGGATCGGCCGGTTGAGCCCGGCCGCCTCCTTGCGCGACTCGATCTGCTCCTGGGTCATGCGCCCACCCAACGCCGCGCTGATCGGGTCGCCGACTACCCGCATGAGGAAAAACACGACCGTGACCAGAATCCATGCCGTCACCGGAATCAGCAGCAGGCGGACGCCGAGATAGCGCAGTAGCGCGAGCTGGCGAGAATCGCGACCGCCCTTGCCGATTCGCGGCAGGCCGCGGCGCCCGGCACGGACCGCCACCGGCTTCGCGTCCGGAACAGTTACCGTGCCGGGCCCCGCTGAGTTGTTCGAACTCACTTGCTCAGCACGGTGTAGCGGAACTTGAACGACGCATCGAGCGTCTGCTCCACACCGTGTACACCGGTGCCGGTGACCGCGATCTGTTTACCGGACAACAGCGGGAGAGTCGGCAGGAAATTCTGGGCGAGGTCACGCTGCAGTTGTGCTATCTGCTCCATCCGCTTGTCCTTGTCGGGCTGTGTGGCCTCGGCAATCAGCTGCGCTGAGATCCCTTCGTCCTCGAAGTGCGACTGCAGGAAGTTGTTCGGGCCGAAGAACGGGGCCAGGTAGTTGTCCGCGTCCGGGAAGTCCGGGAACCAGCCCAACTGGTACAGCGGATACGCGTCACGCGCCCGTTCCTTCTGATAGGTGACCCATTCGGTGGACTGCAGGTTGACGCGGAACAACCCGCTCGCCTCGAGTTGCGATTTGAGCGCCGCGTACTCCTCGGAGCTGCTCGAACCGTAGTGATCCGGGTTGTATTGCAGGTTCAACTCGACCGGCGTCGCGACTGCCGCGTCGGCAAGGAACTTCGCCGCCTGATCCTTGTTCGGCTGCGCGCCATAGATGTCCTTGAACGGCTCCGCCGCGCCCGGCGTTCCCTGCGGCACGAACGAATACGCGGGCAGATAGGTCTGCTTGTAGACACCGCCGGCTAGCGCGGCCCGGTCAACGGTAGAGGCGACCGCCTTGCGCACGGCCAACTTCTGCTCCGGTGTTCCACCCGGCATGGTGTTCAGGTTGAACACGACATAGCGCAGTTCACCACCTGGACCCTCGTGCACGGTGACCTTGCTGTCGTTGCGCAGCGACTGGATGTCGGTGGGCGTGAAGGAGCGGTAACCGACATCGAGCGACCCGTTTTGCAGGTCGAGCTTCATGTTGTCGGTGGTGGCGTAGTACTTCGTCGACACCGTCTTGGTCTTCGGGGCGCCGAGAATGCCGTTGTAGCCGGGGAACGCCTGATATTCGACCAGCTTGTTCTTGTCGTAGCTGGCGATGGTGTAAGGGCCGGAGTAACCCTTGGCCCGCACCACGTCCTCGTCGGTCATCACCTTGTCCGGCGAGTACACCTTTTCGTCGACGATCGGTCCGACCTGGGTGGGCAGGATCGCGGGGAAGGTCTGGTCGTCGGCGACCTTCAGGGTGAACGCGACGGTTCGCTCGTCCACGACGTCGGTCTTCTCGAGGTTGCCGAGCAACGACGCCGGCCCGTTCGGATCGTTGATCCGCAGCATCCGGTCGAAGGAGAACTTGACGCTGGTGGCGGTCAGCGGATTCCCATTGGCGAACTTCAAGCCCGCCTTCAGGGTGCAGGTGTAGACCGTTGGCGCGGTGAATTCGCAACTCTGCGCCGCATCCGGCTTCGGCGTCGCGTCGCCGGGGGCGAAGTTCAGCAGATACTGATAGATCTGCGTTTCGACGACCAGAGACCCGTTGTCGTACGCGGCCGCGGGGTCGAGCGAGAAGATCTTGTCCGTGGTTCCCGCCAGCAGGCCCACGCCGTCACCACCAGCTCCGGTCCGCCCGGAACCGCAGCCCGCCAGCACCGATGCCGCCAGCGTGGCAAGGCTGACAGCCGCGATGAGTCGCGTACCGGCTCTTCCCCCAGGTCTCCTTGAAATCAACATCCCGGCCCTACTTCTCGAGTGCCGCACCATATTTCCCTCATCACAGGATCGGTACAGACACAGTGAACTTCTGATCCACCGGGCACCGTACCCATGAAATATTTCCGTGACGTTGCTTTCGCGAAGAAAAAAAGTCGAACAATCGCACGTATTGCACATAACGCACGAGGTGGGCGAAAATGCGCTCGGACGTCGAGGTTCCGGAGTCAGTCACCGCGGCGATGTCTCGAGGACGCCACGTCCGACAACGGACAGCCGTGGCGTGACCACGACACCCCGCCAGAACACGCGGGCTCAGGAAATCGCGGACAGGCCCATCGGGACAACTACCGCGCAGGACGGCACACTGTCCTTGATCAGACGCGAAACGACTCGCCGACGACATCGACTCCGGTCATCGACGTCCGTTCACCACATTCAGCCGGACTCCGACTCTGCGTTCACGGACGGCTCAGCGCGCTCGCATTCGCGTTGTCGCTCAACAGCGCGGCCTCGGATTGCCCGGTCAACATGCCTTCGAGCACGTTCTTGCCGATAGCCGCCTCGGTGGGCAGCGGGATCGGGTAGTCACCGTCGAAGCACGCGCTGCACAGCCGCGAACGCGGCTGCTCGGTCGCCGCGATCATGCCGTCGGTGGAGATATAGCCGAGGGTGTCCGCGCCGATCGAGCGGCGCACGCCCTCGACCATGTCCTCGAAGCCGCCTTCCGTGCCCGCGCCGTTGGCGATCAGTTCCGCCCGCGAGGCGAAGTCGATTCCGTAGAAGCAGGGCCACTTGACCGGCGGCGAGGCGATCCGCACATGGATCTCCAGTGCGCCCGCCTCGCGCAGCATCCGGATCAGCGCGCGCTGGGTATTGCCACGCACGATCGAGTCGTCCACGACGATCAAGCGCTTGCCGCGGATGACCTCGCGTAGCGGGTTCAGCTTGAGTCGGATGCCCAGTTGCCGGATGGTCTGGCTCGGCTGGATGAAGGTACGCCCGACATAGGCGTTCTTCATCAGACCCTGGCCGTACGGAACACCCGAACCCTGCGCAAATCCGACCGCCGCCGGGGTCCCGGACTCCGGCACCGGGATCACCAGATCCGCCTCGACCGGATGCTCCTTCGCGAGCCGGCGGCCGATCTCCACCCGGGTGGCGTGCACCGACCGGCCCGAGATCGTGCTGTCCGGCCTGGCCAAGTACACGTATTCGAAGACGCAGCCCTTCGGCTCCGGATTGGCGAAGCGCATCGAGCGCACGCCCTCTGCATCGATCGCCAGCAGTTCGCCCGGCTCGATCTCGCGGACGAACGCGGCGCCCACGATGTCGAGTGCGGCGGTCTCACTGGCAACGACCCAGCCACGCTCGAGTCTGCCGAGACACAGCGGACGAACACCGTGCGGATCACGCGCGGCGTACAGCGTGTGCTCGTCCATGAAGGTGAGACAGAACGCGCCCTTCAGCGTGGGCAGCAGTTCCATGGCGGCTTGCTCGATGCTGGAGTCCGCGGCGGCGTGCGCGAGCAGCGCGGTTACCACATCCGAGTCGGAGGTCGCCGCCGCCGGCTGCGGGCGCCCGCTGCGGACCGACGCGCCGAGCAGGCCCAGTTCCCGCGCACGGCTTGCCAATTCGGCCGTATTGACCAGATTTCCGTTGTGCCCCAGCGCAAGCCCGGAGCCGACCGCGGTGGTCCGAAAGATGGGCTGGGCGTTCTCCCAGGTCACTCCGCCAGTCGTGGAGTAACGACAATGCCCGATGGCGATATGGCCCGACATGGCGGCGAGCGTCTGCTCGTCGAACACCTGGCTGACCAGGCCCAGATCTTTGAAGACGAGGATCTGGGATCCGTCCGACACCGCGATCCCGGCTGCCTCCTGCCCACGGTGCTGCAGCGCATACAGGCCGTAATACGTGAGTTTGGCCACATCCTCGCTCGGCGCCCAGACTCCGAAAACGCCACACTCCTCGCGTGGCTCGTTCTCGTCGACGTCCGGGTTGGCGGAAAACGAGCTGGTGGAAGTGCTGTCGACCGGCAATTCGGCGTTGGTCACCGTGTGCTCCCTGTTCGGGCGGGCTGGGGGCAAGTTTCATTCTACGGGTGCACGCTCGACGATGGTCACCGCCACCGCGTTCGGGCGGCAATCCACGCGGCGAAGCCGCGAAATTCCAGCGCCGGCAGCTGTTACGGTGCGGTCCGTGATGACTACGGACGACGCGGGCACGACGGGGTCGACTACCGCCCCGGCGCGCAGGTCATGGGCACGTATGCTGCTCTTTCCGATCGGCGTGCTGACGTTGCTGACGACACTGCTCGGCATCATGTATTTCGACTATGTCGCCGATCCGGAGAAGAACCTGCACGACTTCCCGATCGCCCTGGTCAACCAGGATGTCGGCGACACCATCACGACCGCGGACAAGCAGCAGCAGGTGAACTTCGGCAACCAGATCACCGCCGCGCTGGCCAACGGCATACCGACGGACAAGATCGACCTACGGGTGATCAGCATCAATGCGGCCGAGCGACAACTGCAGTCCGGCCAGGTCTACGGCGCCATCGTGATTCCGAGCGATTTCAGCAAGCGGCTCGGCATTCTCGGTGTGGGCAGTGTCATACCCGGAGACATCCAACGACCGATCATCACGCTGCAGACCAATCCGCGCGCCGGCGCGTTCGGCACCCAGATCGTGCTACGGGTCGGCAACGAGGCGCTGACCGAAGTGAACAAGCAGGTCGGCAAGCAGCTGGCCGATCAGGTGAACGCACAGCTGGCGCCGAAACCCGGCGGCGCGCCCGCGCCCACGCTGTCCGGCGCCGCCCGGGTCGCGCTCGCGGACCCGGTACAGGTGGTAACTCAGCAGTACCACCCGCTGCCCCATGGCACCGGTCAGGGCCTCACCGCGTTCTTCTACGCGCTGTTGCTGCTGTTGGCCGGCATGGTCGGCGCGATGGTCATCCACACCATGATCGACGCCCAGCTCGGTTTCGTCCCGACCGAATACGGTCCGTGGTACGTGCACTATCCGCCGACGCCGATTTCCCGCGTCAAGACGCTGCTGATCAAGTGGGGCGTGCTCATCGTGGCCGCGAACATCGTCTCGGCGGTGTTCCTGATCGTCGGCGAGATGCTGGACATGCCGATCGACCATCCGCTCGCGCTGTACCTCTACAGTGCGCTCGCGATCATCGCGGTGGGCGTGACTGGACTGTCCCTGCTCGCGGCAATCGGCTCGGCGGGTCTGCTGGTGAACCTGATCCTGTTCGTCATCCTCGGACTGCCCTCGTCCGGCGGCACCGTGCCGATCGAGGCGACGCCGAAGTATTTCGGCTGGCTGGCCTCGTTCGAGCCGATGCATCAGGTATTCCTCGGTGCGCGGTCGATTCTGTACTTCGACGCCGGTTCCGACGCGGGCCTGACCCGCGCACTGTGGATGACGCTTTTCGGACTCGCCGTCGGACTGGTGTTCGGCGCGGTGATCACCCGCTACTACGACCGTAAGGGGCTGAACCGCGGCAATCGCGCTCGTCCGTGACCCGCGGGCAGCGGGCAGCGGGCAGCGGGATGGACGGTGCGACCGCGCGGATTGCGCGCACCCGCCGGTGTGCGTTCGAGTTCAGTCGGTGCCGAGCCGGACGATCGGCAGCCAGTGCGCCACCTCGGCCGCTCGACTCCCGGAGGCGCTGATCGCACCGGAGTTCGCCGCTGCCTCGAAGTCGAGTAATCCGGTGGCCAGCAGCAGCCAGGTACGCGGATCCGTCTCCACCACGTTCGGCGGGGTTCCCCTGGTATGCCGCGGACCCTCGATGCACTGCACCGCGACGAACGGTGGCACCCGCACCTCCACCGAGTGCCCGGGCGCCGACGCCGCCAGCGAACGCGCGGTGCTCCGCACGGCTGCCGCGAGTTCGGTGCGAGCGGGCGCGCCGACCGATTCGTCGCGCAGCCACGCGCTCACCGCCGCCACCGCCGCGCGCGTCTGCGCAGGATCCGCTGCCCCTCGTCGTACCACTCGGCCGACCTTACTTCGCGGCGGTGACACCCCTTCGGCAAGCATCGACGGGAACGACCCGACCGCTCGTGCCGGGCGCGGATCAGGCAATTCGACCGTTTGAGGGTGACGCATCCCGACGAAGCAGCACTCGGTGGTGACGAACCCGGCAGCACAGTCGGCACCGAGTCGGCGACAAGGCGCCGCTGGCTGCGAACGGTTTCGCGTTCGCAGTCCTGAAACGCGGCGGCGATTACGCGCGGCGATGCGACATTCCGAATGCACTGTGCGCCAAACTATTCCATCGGAATTGCGGCTCAAAAATAGATGTGTCGCCCGAGCATCGCGCGGACTGCACGGCTGTAAAGCTTTGCGGGCGAATGGAATATAACTCCGCGCATACCCACGTATCGTTCCGGATCGAAATAAGCCAAGTAATCGACCTGCCCGGAAACGCCGAGCCACTCGTAGCGGCATGACCGCCCCGGGTGACGAGGTCGCCGACATAGCGAAATGGCGTCATCAAAACGTTATCCGCCGTTCTTTCCCTAGGTCTTGTGCATGCGGTGGACGAATCGGTACAAAACAGATGTTTCGCTCAATCTCCCTGTCGACCCGCTCGATTCCGTCGGTCAGACGCACTGCGCACATCGCGAGCGGTCGACAGGGCATGCCATAGGTAGGCAGGACAGACGTGATTTTGTTCAACACCTTGATGGGGGTGTGCGCCGGGCTGGTGATACTGCTCTGCGCCGACGCGCTCACCAAAATCCACAAGACCGAGGCCGAGGGTGCGGCGCTGGCCGGCACCGGAGTGGCGTTGCTCGTCGTCGGAGCGCCACTGACCTTTCTCAGCGCCGTGATGGCGGTGACCTGGCCGCTGACAGTGAATCCGCCGATCAATATCGCTTTCGCCGAGCCAGGGCTGATGCTCGGCGTGCTCGCGTTCGTCGGCGGCGGTATCCTCGCGAAGGGCCGCTTTCGCCCCGACGCCACTTTCACGGCACCCCTGACCTGGGTGATCGGCGCGGTAGGGCTTGTCCTGCTATCCATTTCGTCGGCCATCTTCTCGTATAATCTGATGGGCGACGCCCCGCCCCAGGAGCCGATATCGGGTCAATTCCAGGGGTGGGAGAACACGACCTTCGCGATCGTATATCTCATCGCGGCGGTCGGATGCCTGGCGATGCCGCTCTACCGCTCCGACCGGATCTGGGCCTTCCACGTGATCCGGTGGGCGTGGATCATATCCGGCCTGTTCTTCTTATTGTTCAGCGTTCTCAACTACCGCACTCACATCGGAATGCTCATCAATACCCTGCATCACACCTCCTATAAATGGTGATCGGGACATAGTCGAACGCTGATGGACTGGGCCGGCCTCCCCTCCCCGAGAGGGGTGGTCGGCGCTCGGCGTAATCGTTCGAGCACGCGATAGACGCGGCACGAGTCGGCAGCGATATGTGCCGCGTGTCGGCCCGGATAGAACATCACTGTCGGCTTATTCTTCGCTGTTCAGACACGTTTCCCGACAAGTGGAACGAGGGTGTGATGACAACGGATTCCGAGGTCTTCGCGGACGCTGCACGGAAGGATTGACGGTGTCGGACGAAGCCAACTCGGGAAGTGATGACAGCTCGGCGACTCCCGAGCGAAACTTGCTGAATCGCCGGGCCGCCATCGGCGCCGGCACCGTTGGCGGTGGTGTGCTCGCCGGCGCACTGATCGCCGACGCTGCCCGTTCGGACACGACGCCGCAGCACACGGATACCACCGGTGACATCAACCGTAATCTCAACCAAGCTCCGCATCTGTTCAAACTCACCGCGGCCGATCCCACCGTCTATCAGGGCGGGACACTCCGGGGTGCCAATGAAGACACGTTCCCGGTGCTGCGCGGCCAGAACGGCGCAGTCTATTTCGTTCATCTCGATGTCGGTGGGATGCGCGAACCGCACTGGCATCCCACGGCGTGGGAAATGAACTTCGTCATCGCCGGCCGAGCTAAATGGACGGTACTGGGCACGCACCCGGACGGGGCCTACCGCAACGATGTCTTCGACGCCGGTCCGGGCGATCTCGTCTTCGTGCCGCAGGGATTCTTCCACTACTTCGAAAATGCCGGTACCGCCGATCCGCTGCAAGTATTGATCGTATTCAATACCAGCGCAGATGAGACCTATGACGACATCGGCATCGTGGCCGCCTTCAATTCGCTGCCTCGCGATGTCCTCGCCACCGTATTCGGTGTGCCCGTATCGGCGTTCGCGGACATTCCGGGGGAGATCAAACCAGTGGTGATCACCAAACGCCCCTAGGACGTCCGCGGCGCTTGTCATCGGCAAGGTTACGGCGGAACGGATATACACTCCGGCGTGCGAGCGAGGGGGTCGGCTCAGTCGCGACGGGACGACACGAGGCGACGGGCCACACGCACCGCGATCCCACCGCCGACATCGACGGCCAGGTGCAGCAGCGCGGGAGCGACGGCACTGTCGGTGCGGCGGCGCAACCAGCCGAACACGAAACCGCCCACCGAGGTCGCGGCAACCGTCGCGGGCACGCTGTCACCCGCCGCACGCGCGGGCGCGATGTGCCATAGTCCGAACGTCACCGCGCCGAGCAGCGCACCGGCGCGGGCACCGAAAGCGTTGTCGAGCAACGGGTCCAAGGTGGCGCGGAAGACCAGTTCCTCGCTATAGACCGTGCCGACCGGGATGTGCACGGCGACCCACTCCACCGCCGACACCTCAGGCCCACGGTCGGCGTACTCCCCCAGGCGGCGCCGCACCCACGGAACGGCGAGAAGGGCCGCGTAGCCGGCAGCCACTATCGAGGCCGAAACCAGCCCGCAGCGGACGCCGCGCGGCGCGCCCCAGTTCGGCTTGCCGCGCAGCACAAGCGCGTATCCGACGGCGAAACCAGCGTTGGCGGCAGTCCGGCCACGGATGCCGAGCCGCAGCCGCGGCAGGATCCAGTTGTTCCAGGCCGGCGGAACGACGATGGCCGCGGCCGTTCCCGCGACACGGGTTGGGCTCACTTGGTCTTCCGCTCGTATTCCTCCGCGGCCTCCAGCTCGCCCCGGATCCGCTCGGACATCTCCGCGGTCCAGCCCGGTGGCGCCGCGATGGCCGCCCAAGCGTCCAGTACCAGGCTGCCATAGCGGTGCCCATGACCGTCGGTGACGCCCTGTGCGTTGGTGAGGTCAGCGGCGACCTGCCAAAACGTGACGAACGGCCACCAGCGCATATGCGCGGACACATCCGCACCGCGCGGTTCGGACAACCAATCCGGCTGCGAGAAGATCAGATCCGGCGACCACCACACGATCGGGTCGGACGCGTGCTGCAAATAAGCGATGCGCGGCGGCCGCCATTCGGTCGAGGGCCGCGCCAGATCGGCGCTATCGGAGGCGAACCGCACCACGAGCCCGTCCGCGTACACCGGTTCGACCTGTCGCGAGCCAGGATCACGGCGCGAGACGAACTGCTGCCACAGCCGATTCGAGTTCGGCGGGCCGACCCACAGCGCTCCGTCCACCTGAGCCCGTAGGTCGGCAAGACCGTCGAAGGCCGCCTCGGACCCCTCCGACCCCAGGCTCTCCCCATATACCAGCAGCCTCGGTCGCTGCTGCGGCGGTCGTGCCGTCCAATGCTGGTACACCGCGTCGAACAACTGCTTGCCCGCGGCGGTCGCCTTGCTCCGGTCCGCCAGGAACGACAGCACGCTCGGCAGATAGGAGTACTGCGTGGCGACGATCGCGGTGTCGCCGCCATACATGTACTCGATCGCTCCCGCCGCCATGGAGTTGACCCACCCGGTCCCGGTGGTGGTGACCACCACCAGCGCCTTCCGGTCGAACGCCCCGGTCCGTTCCAGTTCGGACACCGCGAGATCGGCCGGTTCCTCGCCACCGTCGACCGATTCCAGGCCGACGTAGGCCCGGATCGGTTCCTTGGCGGGCCGACCGGTGATCGAAGTGATGCGGCTGGCGGTCGGGCCGTGCGAGACGAACCACCGCCCTTCGAAACCGAGCGTCTCCCAGCGCGCCAGCGAAGCGGGACTGCCGGAGCGCTCCGCCTGCTGCGGCTGCACCGCGTTCTCCGAGGTGTAGTCGTTGCGCACACTGAAGGCCGAGTTGGCCACCGCGAAGAACGCCCGCGAGGCGACGCCATTGAAGATCGTCACCGCCAGCACGACCAGCACGAGAAACCCGGCGGCGGGCGCGAGCTCACGCGGCACCCGCACCCACTGATTGAGCAGCCGAGCCAGGAACAGGATGATCTCGCGCATGGTCCGGTAGACGGCAACCACCACCACGCCGATCGCCATGCTGAGCAGCCCGGTGCGCAGGTAGGCGGGCGTGGTGGTGCCCTCCATCCCCATCAGCGCGGTGATCGCGCGCTGCCAGCGCGCCGACTGTACGAGCATCAGGGCGGCGCTCAGCGCGGCGGTGCCCAAGACGGCCGACTTCATCGCGTAGCGCATCCATGTGGGCGGCGCGGAAATCCTCAGGCGCGGTCGCACCCACAGCCGGAACAACCATTCCAGCAGGCAGCCGACGCCGTACCCGAGTGCGGCGTTGATTCCGCTGATCAACCCCTGAAACAGCCAGTCCCGCGGCAGCAGCGACGGCGTCACCGACAACGCGAAGAACACGGTCGCGACCACAAGGCCGACATAGTTCAGGTCGATGATCTCCTCGGCGCGTCGAACGACCACGATGACGCGCGTACGCAGCCTCCGCAAGGTCGTGGTCGTCTCGAGCACTCGAACAGTATGGCGCTCGGCACCCGCGGCCCGGCACGTCGCCCATCCGCGACACGGATTCCCTCGGCATCACACCGAACACCGGCCGATCACACCGGAGCGGGACAGCAGGTCAGCCAGTCGACGCTCGGAACGGCGCAGACGCTCGACCGCGACCGACGCCCGCGCAGCGAGTGGTGGCCGAGCAGCCCACGGCACGCAACCGGGAGTAACGTCCCAGATCAGGCACCCGCGGACCAGACAATCGCGACCGACACCACGCGATCACCAGCCCACGGCACAATGAGCAACCGCATCGAAGTTCTTCCGCCGCACGGCAATTACCCAGTCCGCTCGAGTAGTTGTACGCGGTCGCGCGGGCCGCCTGGTCCGCAGAATTGGTATCCATGAGCACAACCACCGCACAGCCGAAGGCCACCTCGGCTTTCGTCGCTCAGGCCGCGATCGCGTTCGGCGTCAGCTTTTTCGGGGCGGGCGTCGGCATTCTCTATTTGCCACTGGATATCTGGCAGCGTGGTTTCCTCGCGATGTCCATGCTGTTCCTGGTGACAAGCACCTTCACGCTGTCGAAGGTGGTGCGCGACCAGCACGAGGCCGCCTCCGTACACGGTCGTGTCGACCAGGCGCGGCTGGAAAAACTACTGGCCGAGCACGATCCGTTCACCTCGGTCGCGTGACCGAGCGCACCTGGCGGGCCCGGCAATCGAGGGGTCCTGGCCCGCCCAGGTGGGCATTCACGCGGTCGCCGGGGCGGCCTTCCAGCCGGCCCGGTCAGACCGTGCCCGCCCCGAACAGCTTCGGCAGCGTGCCCTCGTGCGCGGCGCGCAGCTCGGCCATGGGGACCGAGAACTGACCCTGCACCTCGACCGAATCCGCCCCTTGATCGACTACGCCGATGCGCACCCACGGCAGTTCGCGCGCCGTGCACATACGAGTGAACCTGGTCTCCTCCGAGCGCGGAACGGCGACGAGCACCCGACCGGCCGATTCGGCGAAAAGCATGACAAACGGGTCGGCGTCCTCGGGAAGCAGGATGCGGCAACCGGTCTCGCCTGCCAGTGCGGCTTCGATGACCGCCTGCGCGAGCCCACCCTCCGAAAGGTCGTGTGCCGCACTGATCATGCCGTCGCGCGAACCGGCGGTCAGAACTTCGGCGAGCAGTTGCTCCCGGGCGAAGTCGACCTTCGGCGGCTGGCCGCCGAGGTGGTCGTGCGCGACCTGGGACCAGATGGAACCGCCGAACTCGTCGCGGGTCTCGCCGAGCAGGATCAGCGTCTCGCCCGGTTCCAGGCCGAGTCCGGTCGGAATGCGGCGGTGCACGTCGTCGAGCACGCCGAGTACGCCGACCACCGGAGTCGGCAGGATCGCCGTCTGTCCGGTCTGGTTGTAGAAGCTCACGTTCCCGCCGGTGACCGGGATGCCCAGCGCCACACAGCCGTCCGCGAGACCACGCACGGCCTGCTGGAACTGCCACATCACGCCCGGATCCTCCGGCGAACCGAAGTTGAGGCAGTTGGTGACCGCCTTCGGCGTCGCACCGGTGGTCGCGACATTGCGGTATGCCTCGGCCAGCGCGAGCTGCGCGCCGGTGTACGGATCCAGCTTGGTGTAGCGGCCGGAGGCGTCGGTGGCCAACGCGATGCCTCGGCCGGTCTCCTCGTCGATCCGGAGGACGCCCGCGTCCGCGTGCTCGGCCAGCACGGTGTTGCCGCGCACATACCGGTCGTACTGCTCGGTGATCCACTTCCGGCTGCACAGCTGCGGGCTAGAGATCATCTGTAGCAGCGTCGCGCGCAACTCGTCGGCGGTCTTGGGGCGGGCCAGCTTGTCCGGGGTATCGGCGATCAGGGCGTCCTGCTCGTCGGGACGCCGGACCGGGCGCTCGTACACCGGGCCCTCGTGCGCGACGGTGCGCGGCGGCACGTCCACCACGGTCGCACCATGCCAGGTGACCACGAGCCGGTCACCATCGGTGACCTCGCCGATCACCGTGGCCAGCACGTCCCACTTGCGGCACACCGCCATGAACGCGTCCACGTTCTCCGGGGTGACCACCGCGCACATACGCTCCTGCGATTCGCTGGAGAGCACCTCGGCGGGGGTCATGTTGCTCGCGCGCAGCGGCACCCGGTCCAGCTCGATGTACATGCCGCCGTCCCCGGCCGCCGCGAGTTCGGAAGTGGCGCAGGACAATCCGGCACCGCCGAGATCTTGAATGCCGACGACGAGCTTGGCCGCGTACAACTCGAGACAGCACTCGATGAGCACCTTCTCGGTGAACGGGTCGCCGACCTGCACCGAGGGCAACTTCTTGCGTCCGGTCCCGGACTCGTCGCCGGAGAAGGTATCCGAGGCGAGCACCGAGACGCCGCCGATGCCGTCCAGGCCGGTGCGCGCACCGAACAGAATGATCTTGTTACCGGTGCCGGAGGCGAAGGCCAGATGCAGGTCTTCGACCCGCATCACGCCGGCGCACAACGCATTCACCAGCGGATTGCCCTGATAGGAAGCGTCGAAGACGGTTTCGCCGCCGACATTCGGTAGGCCGAGCGAATTGCCGTAGCCGCCGACGCCGCGCACCACGCCGTCCACCACGCGCCGGGTGTCGAGCGCGTCGGCCGCTCCGAAGCGGAGCTGATCCATCACCGCGATCGGACGCGCGCCCATCGCCATGATGTCACGCACGATGCCGCCGACGCCGGTAGCCGCACCCTGGTAGGGCTCGACGTAGGAAGGATGGTTGTGGCTTTCCACCTTGAAGGTGACCGCCCAGCCGTCGCCGACGTCGACCACGCCCGCATTCTCACCGATGCCGGCGAGCATGGACTTGCGCATCTCGTCGGTGGTGGTCTCGCCGAAGTAGCGCAGATGCACTTTCGACGACTTGTAGGAGCAGTGCTCGCTCCACATCACGGAGTACATCGCCAGCTCGGCGTCCGTCGGCCGGCGACCGAGGATCTCCTTGATCCGGGCGTACTCGTCGTCCTTGAGGCCTAGTTCTTTGTAGGGTTGCGGCACGTTCGGGTTTGCTGCGGCTGCGCTGACGGTGTCGACCTGCGGAGTCACGGAGTACCAGGGTCCTTTCGGCCGGGCATTGTGAAGCGACGAGCATTGTCACTGGGTTGCGGCGAGATGCCTGCGTGTAAGTCTAGAGGCAGTGGGTATGGGGCGTGCAGGTGAGGGCGCGGCAGCAGCACCGGGCCCGGCGCGCGACCGTGCGCGCGGCGGCGCCTCGGGCAGGCATCAGCACGCGGGTCGACCAGCCGACCGACCGAACTGACCGGCTACTCTGAGCCGGTGAATGAAGGAGCGGGGGTTGCGAATCCGAGCGAGCGGTCGGTCGCCACGGACGCCGCGCGCCCCGGGAACGCCGAGGCCCGGACGATCACCCGCGCCCCGGCGCTGAACCTTTCCCCGCTACAGATGCGCTGGCTGATTGCTGCCATCGCGATGTTTGCCGTGTCGGCACTCGTGTCGCTGTTGGTGCACTGGTGGAACGGCTACATCGATCTCCAGGTCTATCGCAACGGCGCTCGGGTCTGGCTGGACGGTGGTGAGTTGTACGGGCCGATGCCGCCGGTCGCCGGGATCGGGCTTCCGTTCACCTACCCCCCGCTTGCCGCGCTGTTCTTCGCTCCACTTGCCATGCTGCCACTGCCGATCGCCGAGTTCGTGGTGGTCGTCACCTCCGTGCTGAGCCTGGGGATCACGCTGTGGCTGGTGCTCGTGCGCATCCGCCCCGAACTGTCCCGGCGCACCGTGCTGACGCTGGTCATCGGTGCGGTCGCACTGGCACAGTTCTTCGAGCCGATCCGCCAGACATTCGGCTTCGGCCAGATCAACCTCGTGCTGATGGCCGCGATCGCCCTGGACTGCCTGGCGCGCACACCGCGGTGGCCGCGCGGCATGCTGATCGGCATCGCGGTGTCGGTGAAACTGATCCCGGGGGGATACCTGCTGTATTTCCTGCTCCGCAAGGACTGGAAGGCGGCCGGCACGCTCGTGGCCGCCGCGATCGCGGCGATCGGCATCGGATTCGTCATGTTCCCTGGCGATTCGATGGAGTACTGGTTCCACACGCTCGCTGACACCGATCGGATCGGGCCGCCCTATTTCGCGGGTAACCAATCCCTCAAGGGCATGGCATTCCGCCTCGACGTCACCGACTCGGTGGCCACCCTGGTGTGGCTCTCGCTCTCGCTGGTCGCCATCGCCCTCGCCGCGGTGTGGATGCGCAGGCTGATCGACGCGGGCGCGACCGTGGCGGCGCTGCTGGTCAACGCCGCCGCGGTGCTACTCGTCTCGCCGGTGTCCTGGTCGCACCACTGGGTGTGGATCGCGCCCGCGCTGGTGGTCACCGCCGACATGATGGTGCGTGGCACGCGCGGTCGACGACTGGTCGGCGCCGTCGCGGCGGGCACCGTCCTGTTCCTGATCGGCCCGCACTGGTTATTGCCGCACTCCACCGACCGCGAGTTGGACTGGGCCTGGTGGCAGCAGATCATCGGAAGTAGCTACGTGCTGGCCACTCTCGGAGTGTTCGTGGTCGCGGTCGCCACCTACCGCCCGGAGGTCTCGGGTGTGAGGAAGGCGGCCAAGGCAGCGGCGTAGGACGGGACATCGGCCGCGCCCATCAGCTCGCGCGCCGAGTGCATCGCCAGCTGCGGCGCCCCGACATCGACCGTCGGGATGCCGGTGCGGGCCGCGGTCATCGGACCGATGGTCGAGCCGCAGGGCAGATCGGCGCGATGCACGTAGCGCTGCAACGGAACTCCCGCCTGTGCGCAGGCGAGCGCGAACTCGCCCGCGCCTGCCGCGTCGGTGGCGTAACGCAGGTTCTGGTTGACCTTGAGCACCGGCCCGCCGTTCACCTCGATCCGGTGCGCGGGCTCGTGCCGATCCGGGTAGTTGGGATGTGTCGCATGCGCCATGTCGCCGGACGCGCACACCGAACCGGCCAGTGCGGCCAGGTAATCGGTGCGTCCACCGTCACGCGAGAGCACGATGCGTTCCAGCACCGTGGGAAGCAGGTCCGACTGCGCGCCGCGATCGGACTGGCTGCCGACCTCCTCGTGGTCGAACATGGCCAGCACCGGGATGGCCGCGCCCGGATCGTCGATCGCCGCCAGAAACGCCCGCAGGCCAGCGAAGCAAGTGCCTTGGTTGTCCAGGCGTGGCGCACTGACCAGGTCCTGGTCGCGCCCGACCAGCCTGCTCGGTGTCAGGTCGTGGGTCATCAACTCCCAGCCGAGGACCTGGTCCGGGTCGACCTCGACCCGGCCCGCCACGAAATCGACGAACGCTGCCGACTCGTATCCGATGCCCCATACCGCATTGACATGCCGCTGCGGGTCGAGCGTGATACTTCTGCGGTCCTCGGACAGGTGAATGGCCAACTGCGGAACGCGCAGGATCGGCTCATCGATGCGTATCAGCCGTTCACGCACCGTGTTTCCATCGCGAACGCTCAGCCGCCCGGAGACGCCGAGTTCGCGATCGAGCCAAGAGTTCAGCAGTGCACCGCCGTAGGGCTCCAAACCGACCAGCTGCCAGCCCGCCGAGAGCAGGTCCGGATACTGTTTGACACGCAAGTTCGGACTGTCGGTGTGCGCGCCGACCACCCGGAACGGGGTTGCGCCCGAAGCGTCCGCCGTGGCCCAGGCGACCAGGGATCCGCCGCGCACCACGTAGTGTCTGCTCGGGCCGTCCGAGGGCCAGGGCCGCGATTCCGCGAGTCGGGTGAAGCCGCGGGCATCCAGCTCGCCCGCGACTGTTCGGCAGACGTGGAACGGCGAGGGCGACGCGTCGATGAACGCGCACAACCCCGTGGCACTGGCGTCAGTGATGGATACGGGCATGTCTGCGATCCTAGGCAAACATCTGGTTCAGCTCTGCTCCCCCGTCTCGAAGACGCGCGCGCATTGCCCCCGCTACGTCGAGCCGCCATTCACCGAACATCGCGATGCCCGGCAGACGAATGACCTTCGAACCGAATTCGTTCCATTCGAACATAACAACGTGAATGGTTTGCATCCCGACGGATCGCACCTTCGAGACAATCGGGACATTCATCGGATGAGCCCGGCTCGGCTTACTTCGACGTTTACTCCGGATCGATGGAAACCAGATCCAGTGCCCGCATGAGTTCCGCATAGCGGCGCGCGCCGATTCGCCCCCGCAACTCATGCTCGGCGCGCGCCTCTTCCGCACGCACCGCAGCGACCAATTCGGACCCGAGTTTACTGAGACCGATCAGGATACGCCGCCGATCGTCCTGCGCCGCGAGCCGGAAGATCAGACCGCGCTCGGCCAGGTAGTCGGCGTGCCTGGTCGCCGAGGACGGGGCGAGTTGTGACCTGGCCGCGAGTTCGGACATGGTGATTCCGGAGCCGTCGCCCAGATTCGACAACATCGACCACTGATCCGCCGAGAGCTGCCTGGCGCACAATGCGGCGTCCAGATGCCGCAGCCAACCGCGTTCCGCGGCACGCAGTGCACCATGCAGCGTGGAATATCCGCTTACAATGGCTGTCATTACTTCCCGCCTGCGCTGAATTTCGCCCGAACGAGGAGAAGCGTACCGAATGCGAGCGTTCGGCGACGGCCCGTAGCCCACAATCCAGGCCGACAGTAGGGTTCCATGCGGGGACCGGTCGGTATCATTTAGTCGTATGCGCCGCACGTGAATTCCTCGGTTGTCGATGGAATCGACCGCGGCCGTGAAATTCTCGGTCGCGAAATTCGTACGATGAATATCGACGCCGGGCGGCCCGGCGAGGTCGTCATCGAGGTCGCGGCGTCTCCGGCCACCGACCGGGCACACACCCTCGGCTGGCACACGGCAGTGCGGTAGCGCGCGGGCAACCGCCTGCCAACGTTCGCACTGTTTGTTCGCGGTCAGCTACGGGGGACACGCCCGACCCGGGGCCTGAGCAGTACCCGGCCACCAGCGGGTTCTGCTCAGTGGCGGGTAAGCCGGGGCGCACATGAGTTCGCGCTGCCGATATCCGGGTCCGGCGCCGACTCCGACGTGGCATCCAGCTTCTTCACGCCGGCATATCCGACAGCGCCGTGCGCGGTGCGGACCGCGACGCCGTCGAGGCAATCCACTCGCGGCGAAACGAGGTTTGCCGCGGTGCTGCCGATCGCGACGTCGTCGATCGAATCACCTGGCCTCGCTCGGCGGGATGCTACGCGGAAACCAGCGTGTCCAGTACGGAGAGGAACAGGCCGAGGCCGTCGTCACTCGGTCCGGTCAGTGCCTCGGTAGCGTGCTCCGGGTGCGGCATCAAGCCGACGACGCGACCGTTGGCCGACGCGATACCCGCGATACCGCGCTGTGACCCGTTCGGGTTGTCGCCCGCGTAGCGGAACACCACCCGCCCCTCGCCCTCCAGTTGGTCGAGCACCGCGGGCGAGGCCTGGTAGCGGCCCTCACCGGACTTGAGCGGGACCAGGATCTGGGCGCTCGGCTCGAAGCGGGAGGTCCACACTGTCGACACCGACTCCACCGACAGCCACTCGTCGCGGCAGACGAAGTGCAGGCCCTCGTTGCGGGTCAGCGCGCCGGGCAGGAGACCGGCCTCGCAGAGCACCTGAAAACCGTTGCAGATGCCGAGCACCGGAAGTCCGGCGTTCGCCGCGCGCACGACCTCGCCCATCACCGGGGCGAACCTGGCGATGGCCCCGGCGCGCAGGTAGTCGCCGTAGGAGAAACCGCCCGGCACGATCACCGCGTCGACCTTCTTCAGGTCGGCGTCGGCGTGCCACAGGCTGACGGCCTCGGCGCCCGCCGAGCGCACCGCCCGTGCGGCATCGACGTCGTCGAGCGTGCCGGGAAACGTGATGACCCCGATCCGCGCGCTCATGAGAGGCGGACCACCTTCCACTCTTCGATCACCGTGTTGCACAGCAGCGATTCGGCGATCTGCTCGAGTGCCGCGTCATCGATGCCGTCATCGACGACGAGTTCGAACCGCTTGCCCTGCCGCACATCCGAGATGCCCTCGAATCCCAGGCGCGGGAGCGCGCCGACGATGGCCTGTCCCTGGGGATCCAGGATCTCGGCCTTCGGCATCACCTCGACCACGACTCGTGCCACGCGTTGCTCCTCATGTGTGGTTGGGGGGTTACCTCAGCAGCCTAGTTGCGCTGGTCGCAAGCGGCATCCGCGGGGTCGGACAAAACCAACCCGCCGCGTCGCGGAGAGCGAATTCAGCACTAGCATGGCGACATGCGCATAGCCCACTTCGGTCACTCCTGTCTGCTCGTCGAGTTGCGCGGTAAGAAGATCTTGTTCGACCCGGGAACCTTCTCGCACGGCTTCGAGGGCATCACCGGACTCGACGCGATCGCGGTCACGCATCAGCATCCCGACCATATCGACCCGGTCCGAGTCGACGCGCTGATCGAGACCAACCCCGGCGCCCGGCTGCTGTGCGATCCACAAACCGCCGAGCAACGTGGTGGGCAGTGGGAGGCGATACACGCGGGCACGGTGCTCACCCTCGGCGACCTCCAGATCACCGGAGGTGGCGGGAGGCACGCGGTCATCCACCCCGAGATCCCGGTGATCGACAACACTGTCTTCCAGCTGGGCACCGCGGACGATCCGGCCGAATTCGTACACCCCGGTGACTCGCTGTGGGTGCCGCCGGTGCCGGTCGGCGTATTGGCCACACCGGCCGCCGCGCCGTGGATGCGGATCAGCGAGGCGGTCGACTATCTACGCGCGGTCAATCCGCGCACCGCCCTGCCCATCCACTACGGCATCATCCGTCCGGAGGCACACGGCATCTATTTCGGCCGCCTCGTCGAGATGGCGCCCACCGGAACCGAATTCCGGGTACTCCAACCGGAGGACGCCACCGAGTTGTAGCCTCCCGCGCCGGTAAGTCGCCAGGAACAGCGCCTCGGCCAAGGCCATCCGCTCGATCTCCTTCGGGTCGACGCTCTCGTTGGGCGCGTGGATCAGGCAGCTCGGTTCCTCCACCCCGAGCAGCATGATCTCCGCGTCCGGGTACGTGTCGGCGAAGACGTTGCACTGCGGAATGGACCCGCCCTGGCCCTGGGTGGTCGCGGGGCGGCCATAGGCCGCGGCGAGTGCTGCCTCCATGGCGGCCCGGGCCGGGCCGCCGGTGCCCGACTCGAACGGCGCACCGAATGATTCGAGTTCGATCGTGAGTTTCGCCTGCCATGGTGTGTTCGCCTCGAGGTGCGCGACGAGCGCTTTGTGGGCGTACCTCGGGTCGATGCCGGGTGGAATGCGCAGGTTCAGGCGCGCGCGGGCGATCGGCTGGATCGCGGCGGCGGACCCGGCCACCGCGGGAGCGTCGATGCCGAGCACCGTCAGGGCCGGTCGCGCCCAGAGCATGTCGGCAACGCTGCCGTCACCGGTCAGCTCGACACCGCCGAGCACGCGGGCGTCGGCGTGGAACTGTTCGCTCGGATACTGCACACCCGACCAGACCTGGTCGGTGCGCAGACCGGCGATGGTGGTGTTGCCGCGCTTGTCGCGCAGCGAGGCGAGCAGCTGGATCAGCGCCGCGAGCGCGTCCGGGGCCGCGCCGCCGAACATGCCGGAATGCATCGGCCCCGCGAGGGTTTCGAGGGTGACCACGACGTTCACGCTGCCGCGCAACGTCTCGGTGAACGTCGGCACGCCGACGGCGAAATTACCGCTTTCCCCCACCACGATCGCGTCCGCGCGCAGCAGGTCCGGGTTGGCCTCGACGAAGCGCTCCAGTCCGTCAGTGCACTGCTCCTCGGAACCATCGGCGACCAGCGTCACCCCCAGCGGCAAGTCGGGGCCCAGCGCACGCAACGCCGTCAGATGCATGACGATGTTGCCCTTGCAGTCGGCGCTGCCTCGGCCGTACCACCGCCCGCCCTTCTCGGCGAGTTCCCAGGGTGGGGTCCGCCAGGCCGCCTCGTCCATCGGCGGCTGGACGTCGTAGTGGCAGTAGAGCAACACCGTCGGTGCGCCGTGCGGCGCGGGACGGGCGGCGATGACGGCCTTACTGCCGTCCGGTGTTTCGTGCAGGCCGACCTTGGTCAGTCCGGCCCCGGCGAACGCATCGGCGACCCACTGCGCGGCACGCTCGCACTCCTCTGCGGGGAACTGCCTGAAATCGGCGACCGATCGGAACGAGACGAGTTGGGCGAGGTCCCTTTTCGCCTGCGGCATCAATGCGGCGACCTTGTCGCGCAGGTCCGCGGTGCGCGGATCATCGATCATGCCTCGCCTCGATTCTTCACATCGTCGAATGTCATTGTCGTGCGCCTGGTCCAGACAAGTGCGGCAATGGTCTGCCCGACCACCGCCGGCGTCCCGCTTCCACTATTCGATCAACAGAGGCGGCGAACACGGGCAACCAATCCCCGGTTGGCGCCGAGCGTATCCACCAGAAACCGGATTTCGACCACTGCCGCGCCATTCGCAGCGAACTTCGGCACAGTCACGCTCGGGCACACTCACCTCGGCTGGACGATCCTTCGTCGATCGGACTCCAGACGGCCGGAATCAGACAGCCCGACCCGCGAACGCAGGAAGCTCGACCGCGATCCGACCGCATTGTGTCAAGCTGATCTCACCAGATGTCGGCAAACAACCGGCATCCTCGAAAGTCGACCAACGCACGGCAAGCCCTGCCGGAACCGAATACCCGATTCCGGCGCCCGCACAGGCACACCAGACGAGCCGAATCGGGAGGCCGTACCCATGCCCGACACCGAAAGACACGACGCGCTACCCGGGCTGGGCCCGGGCCAGGAAAGCTTCCCGGTGAGCAGCACCGACACCGACACGGTCGTCCTGTTGTTCCGAGTCCCGTCCGAGACTCGTGCCGTGTTCGACCACGAGATGGATTTGGCCCTCGACAGCATGGAACCGCTGCTGTCCTGGTTGGAACGCAACGGAGGACAGTGGCAGATGGCGGGATGGAATCCCGTAGCGACATCCGAGGCCGAGAGCGCAGACGCATTCGTCGACAGCAAGCAGGATGGACCGGCGTAACAGACATCGCATCCACCGAAGCACCGGATATTGGGTGAGGAAGCCTGTCCCGCGAATACAGGAACCAGGCCGCGACCCGACCGCACTGTGTCAAGCTGATCTCACCGAGTGTCGGCGACCAACCGGCATCCTCGAAAGTCGATCAACGCACGGCAAGCCCTGCCGGAACCGATCCCCGATTCCGGCGCCCGCACAGGCATACCAGACAAGCCGAATCGGGAGGCCGTACCCATGCCCGACACCGAAGGACCCGACGACCTTTTCGCGCTCCCAGGGCTGAGCCGGACCGCACCGAAGCGCGGATTTCCGGAGCACGAACTGGTCCCGCAGGTCGCCTATGAGATCGTGCACGACGAGTTGATGCTCGACGGCGTCTCCAGGACGAACCTGGCCACCTTCTGCACCACCTGGGTGGATGACCAGGCTCGCAGGCTGATGGCCGAGTCCTTGGACAAGAACATCGTCGACAAGGACGAGTACCCGCAGACCGCCGAGCTGGAGCGCCGAGCCGTCCGGATGGTGGCCGACCTGTGGCGCGCGCCGGATCCGGCCACGACGCACGGCACCTCGACCACCGGGTCCAGTGAGGCGGCCATGTTGGGCGGGCTCGCCGCCAAATTCCGGTGGCGAAAGCGCGGCGGCACCGGAACGCCGAACTTCGTCTGTGGGCCGGTTCAGGTCTGCTGGGAAAAATTCGCGCGGTACTTCGACGTCGAGATTCGACAGATTCCGCTGCGGGGCGACCGCCTGACCATGCATCCCGACGACATCGCCGCCCACTGTGACGACAACACCATCATGGTCGTGGCGACCTTCGGCCAAACCTTCACCGGACTGTACGAAGACGTCGCCGCAATCAGCGCAGCGCTGGACAAACTGCAGGAGACCACTGACCTGGACGTCCCGCTCCATGTCGACGCGGCCAGCGGCGGCTTTCTCGCCCCGTTCACCGCGCCGGACCTGATTTGGGACTTCCGATTGGCCAGGGTCAAGTCGATCAACGCCTCCGGCCACAAGACCGGGCTCGCGCCGCTCGGCTCGGGCTGGGCGATCTGGCGCGAGGCGAGTGACCTGCCCGAGGAACTGATCTTCAACGTCGACTATCTCGGCGGCAGCATGGCCACCTTCAACCTCAATTTCTCCCGACCGGGCGGGCAGGCGATCACGCAGTATTACGAATTCATCCGGCTCGGCCGGACCGGCTACGCCAGGGTGCAGTCCGCGACCTACCGGGTGGCACAGCACCTGGCTGCCGGCTTACGCGGGCTGGGGATCTTCGAGATGATCCACGACGGCGACCCGCAGCGTGGCATCGCCGCGGTGTCCTGGCGGCTGAGCGAGGATCCCGGGTTCAATCTCTACGACCTGTCCGATCGGCTGCGCACCAGGGGCTGGCTGATCGCCGCGTATCCGCTGCCCGCCGACCGGGACGACGAGACGATCATGCGCGCGGTGCTGCGGCACGGCTTCACCATCGACATGGCCGATCTGCTGCTCGCCGACCTGGTTCGCTGCATGAACCAGTTGCAGCGGCGCCCATTCTCGACATCGCTCACTCGCGAGGACGCCGGCGGCTTCACCCACGACGCCACGGCCGCTGTACCGACCACGTCGACCCCGCCGCGCTGACCCACGATCGCTCGTCGCCGCCCGATTACGCCGTTTCGGGCGGCGACGCCGATCGGCGGCCTACGGCGTGTCGATCCGCCACAGACAGTTCCCGTGCCCCGTGATATCGGCGGCAATGGGTTGTTCAAGCGGCTCGCAGCACCGCGAAAGGCTCCCAACGGTAGGTCTGGGGGGCCGCGCCGTGAAACAGCGCGAGATCGACCGCGTCGAGCATGGCTTGGCGCGGGCCGGAACGGGCCAGTTGCGCGGCCGAAACAGCCAGGCGCAGCACACCCCCACGCCGGGCGGTGCGGGCGGCGCCCAGCACCAGCGCGCGACACCACCACGGCTCGGCGCGAAAGCCCTCCCCGATGCCGTACACCCAGGATTTCTGCGCCGTATTGCGCTGCAGATCGAGGATCGAAGTACGGCCGAGCGCGAGCCGGAAACCGACCTCCGGCAGCGCGTCCAGCGCGCCTGTCGAGGCATCCCAGCGAGGGGCCGCGAACAGACGGGTCCGCAAATCTACCTGCTCGAGCACCCGATCGGCCGCGGTCAGCCGCAGCCGCGCCTCATGCTTGGGCACAGTGGCGAACTCGGCTCGACGCCGCTTGGTGGCCGCCTGGTCATAACCGTGCAGCACGATCGCGTCGCCACGGGCCCGGCGCCCGCGCAACCACGCCTGGGTCGCCGGGTCGTCGACCAACCGGTATTTGCCCTTCAATCGCGGCGCGACCAGCAGCGACAGCGGCACACCGCGCCGATCCATCTCCTCGGCGAATCCCATCGCTGTGTCCCGGGTGGTATCCCTGATCCCGGATACCGACACGATCAGCTCAGCGTTCATGAACCAACGGTGCCGGCCGCACATGTCTGCCACGTGCAGCCCGCATGACCACGCGACGAACTCTCTCCGACACCTCGACCGCCGACCACCACCGGTTCCCGTGCTTACGTGTCGGCGCGACCCACCCTGTCGAGCACCCAGGCGTACTCGAACGCCACTTCTTTCCACTTCTCGTAGCGTCCGCTGACCCCACCGTGGCCCGCGCTCATCTCGGTCTTGAGCAGCAGCGGCGAGTCGCCGGTCTTGGTGGCCCGCAGTTTGGCGATCCATTTAGCGGGCTCGACGTAGAGCACGCGGGTGTCGTTCAGGCTGGTGATGGCCAAGATCGCCGGGTAGTCCTTGGCCTCGATGTTCTCGTAGGGCGCGTAGGACTTCATGTACTCGTAGACATCCTTGTCCGCCAGTGGGTTTCCCCATTCGTCCCATTCGATGACGGTGAGCGGAAGCGACGGGTCCAGGATCGAGGTGAGCGGGTCGACGAACGGGACATTGGCCAGGATGCCCGCGAAGAGTTCGGGTGCCAGATTCGCCACCGCGCCCATGAGCAGGCCACCCGCGCTACCTCCGTCGGCAACCACCCGGTCCGCGGCAGTGATGCCGGACTCGATGAGATGCCGGGCGCAGGAGACGAAGTCGGTAAAGGTGTTCTTCTTGGTGAGCGTCTTGCCGTTCTCGTACCAGAGTCTGCCCATCTCGCCGCCGCCGCGCACATGCGCGACAGCAAAGACCACGCCGCGGTCCAGCAGTGACAGCCGCGACACCGAGAACGAAGGGTCCATGCTCGCCTCGTACGAGCCGTAACCGTAGAGCAGCAACGGCTTCGGCGCGGCAGTTGCCGCGTTCTTCCTGCGCACCAGCGAGATCGGGATGCGGGTGCCGTCCTCGGCGATCGCCCACTCTCGACGCTGTTCATAGTCGTTCGCGTCGAAGCCGCCGAGCACCGGCTGCTCTTTGCGCAACAGCAGTTCACCGGTGGCTGGGACATAGTCGAATACCCGCATCGGCGTGATGAACGAGGTCAGGCCGATTCGCAGGGTCGGCTGCTCCCACTCCGGATTGGCGCCGGTGCCGACCGCGAAGAGCTCCAGGCCGAATTCGAGTTCCCGGCGCTCGCCGTAACCGGATTCGGTCAGCGGCCACACCGCGATCCGGGTGAGCGCCTCGCGCCGGTAGCTGAGCACCAGGTGGTCGCGGAACGGGTCGACATCCTCGAGTCGCACATCGTCGCGGTGCCCGATCAGCAACGTCATGGCCGACGGGTCGTCGACCGGCGCTTCGGCGAGCACGAAATTCTCCGCCTTCACCCCGTCCACGACGTCGTTGTGCAGGATGAGGAATCGATCCTCGCCGCTGATCACCGCATGTTCGGCGGAGTACTCGACGCCGTCACGGCGCGGCAGCAGCACCCGGAATTCGCCCTCGGGGTTGTCGGATTCGAGGACCCACCCCTCGGTAGTGATCTTCGAGCCTACCCAGATCACCAAGTACTTCTCCGAGCGAGTCGCACCGATGCTCACCCAGTACCGCTCATCGGGCTCGTGGAACACCTTGACGTCGGGATCGGTAGCGCCGAGCCGGTGCCGCCACACCGTGTCCGGCCGCCACGATCCGTCGACCGTCTGGTAGAAGACGTGCGTACCGTCCAGCGACCAGGTAGCACCCGGCGCGGTTCCGGCGATCTCGTCGCCGAGTAGCTCTCCGGTGCGCAGGTCCTTGAACCGGAGCACGTATCGCTCGTCGCCGGAGATGTCCACCGAGTAGGCGAGCAGGTTGCCGTCGTGGCTGACGGAGAAAGCGCCGAGCGCGAAGAAATCGTGGCCCTCGGCCAGTTCATTGCTGTCGAGCAGCACCTGTTCGCCGGGAACCTCTGTCCCGACTTCCAGCTGCGGTGGCGTCCAGGCGTCGATCCCGGTGGCGGCCGCAGCGATCGGGCACCGGCAGTGCACGCCGTACTGTTTGCCCTCGAAGCTGCGCGAGTAGTACCAGTACTCGCCCATGCGGGTCGGCACCGACAGGTCGGTCTCCTGAGTACGTGCCCTGATTTCGTCGAAGATCGAGTCGCGCAGCCCGCCCAGGTGCGCGGTCTGTGCCTCGGTGTAGGCGTTCTCCGCCTCGAGGTAGGCGACGACGTCGGAATTCTCCTTGTCCCGCAGCCATTCGTACTCGTCGATGAACACGTCACCGTGATGCACACGCTCGGTGGGCACCGTCTTGGCGATCGGCGCCGCCGAGACGGGAGTTCCGCTGCCGGGTTCGGAGATCGTTCCGCTGTCGAGAGCCATGGCCTACACCCTACTGTTCGGGTGCCTCGCCGCCCGCTGCCCGGATGATGCCGTCCAGCACCGTGCCGGTCCGGCGCAGATCCTGCATGGCGCGGTCGATCCTGGCGCGTTCCTCGGTGAGCTTCTGCACCAGAAACGGCGTTGCCCGCGCGTTGGGGGTGCCATCCGCGTCGTGGATGCACGGCAGCAACTCGCCGATGGTGTCGCTGTGCAGCCCTGCGGCGAACATCTCCTGGATCCGCCGAACCCGCTCGACGGCGGCCTCCGAGTAGTCCCGGTGCCCGCCGGAGGTCCGCTCGGAGCCCAGCAGAGCCTTCGTCTCGTAATACCGCAGGGATCGGACGCTCACACCGGTCCGGGCGGCCAGTTCACCGATGCGCACAGTCACTCCTTGACCTGACATTGATGTCAGGTTTTACGGTACAGCCATGCTGCTGACCGAATACCGCAACCACGTGCTCGACCTGCCCAACCGCATCGTCATGTCGCCGATGACGCGGCTGCGCTCGTTGCCCGACGGCTCACCGACCGCCGACGTCGCCGATTACTACGCCCAGCGGGCAACCGCAGGGCTGATCATCACCGAGGGCATCTGGCCGCATTCGACCGGGCAGAGCGAAGCGTGGGTGCCCGGGTTGCAGACACCCGCGCACGTCCGGGCATGGCGGCGGGTCACCGAGGCCGTGCACACGCGCGACGGGCGTGTCTTCGCCCAACTCATGCACGGTGGACGCAAGGGCCATCCACTGGCGCGGATCGACGGCTCCTGGCCGGCGGGGCCATCGGCCGTCCTGGACGACGACCGGGTACATCTCATCGACGGAGGCACAGCCGACCCGATCAACCCGAACGCACTCGACCACACGGACATCGCGGCCATCGTGCGCCAACACGCCATGGCCGCGATCAACGCCGTCGCGGCCGGCTTCGACGGCGTCGAAATCCACGGCGCCAATAGCTATCTCGTGCACCAATTCCTGGCCGACAACACCAACCTGCGGGATGACGAGTACGGCGGCTCGATCGGCAACCGCATGCGATTGCCGCTGGCGCTCGTCGACGCAGTGACCGATGCCATCGGTTCCCGGCGCACCGCCATCCGGCTCTCCCCGGGCAACCCGCAGTTCGCCATGATCGAAAACGATCCGGCGCCGCTCTACCGGGCCCTTGTCGCCGAACTCGACCGCCGCGACCTCGCCTACCTGCACCTCGCCGACAACGACCGGTACCCCGCGTTGAGCGACTTGCGCCCGCGCTGGCACGGCACGCTCATCGCCAACATCGGCGAGAACCGCGCACCGACAGCGGCCGAAGGCGCGCGGCGCGCGCTATCCGACGGTCACGCCGATCTGGTCTCCTTCGGCCGGTCGTTCATCGCCAACCCTGACCTCGTTCATCGTCTCCGGCACGATCTACCGCTTGCGCCGATTCGCGAAGAGACGCTGTACGGACGTACTGCGGAGGGATACACCGACTATCCGAGTTGGGCGGCGGGTGCCCTCGCGCGTTAGCTCGCGGGTATCGACCATGGTGCCCATCACTCGCGCTCCGCGAGCGCGCCGCGAACCGAGTCGGCGAGATAGTCCAGATCAGCGCGCGGCGGGCTGGTCGGACGACCGCGCAACCCGAACCCGTCGCCGGGCGTGCGCGGGATGACGTGCAGGTGTACGTGGAACACCTCCTGACCCGCCGTCACCCCGTCGGCGAGAAAGAAGTTGACGCCATCGCAGTCCACCACACTGGCCCGCAGTGCCGCGGCCAGCCGCTGCCCCACCTGGAACAACTTCCCCCCGACGACCGGATCCAGCTCCGCGAGACTGCGCGCCGCCACCTTCGGCACCACCAACAGGTGCCCCGGCGTCATCGGCCGAATATCCAGGAACGCCACTACATCGTCGTCCTCGTACACCCGGCTCGCGGGCGCCCGCCCGGCAACGATATCGGCGAAAATCGTGTACGGATTCACGACCCGCAGCCTAAGCGGCTCGCCGGCTGTCCACGAATGTGCGCACGCGCACCGCCCGAGGTGGGCGATCACTCCGAGAACCGATTCGCGAAGTCCCGCTCCCGCTACAGGATCGGCGACGGCGTGTAGCGAGCTGCGTCCGGGTGCAGTTCGACCAGTTTCTGCACCTGACCGATCACGTCGGCGACCTGGTCTTCGGCAGCGCCGATGAAGACGGACTTGTCCGACAGCGCGGCGTCCAGGGCGGCGCGGTCGAGCGGGAGGCGATCGTCGGCGGCGAGCCGGTCCAGCAGGTCGGGTTCCCGGCCTTGTTCCCGCATCGCGAGCGCGACAGCGACGGCGTGCTCCTTGATGACCTCATGCGCGGTTTCGCGGCCGACACCGAGGCGGACCGCCGCCATCAGGATGCGGGTGGTGGCTAGGAAGGGCAGGTAGCGATCCAGTTCACGGGCGATGACGGCAGGATAGGCGCCGAACTCCGCGAGCACGGTGAGGAAGGTTTCCATCATGCCGTCGATGGCGAAGAAAGCGTCCGGCAGCGCGACACGGCGCACCACGGAGCAGAACACGTCGCCCTCGTTCCACTGCGCCCCCGCCAACTCGGCCGTCATCGAGGCATACCCCCGCAGGACCACCTGCAAGCCGTTGACGCGCTCACAGGAACGGGTGTTCATCTTGTGCGGCATCGCCGAGCTGCCGACCTGACCCGGCTGGAAGCCCTCGGTGACCAGTTCGTGGCCCGCCATCAGCCGGATGGTGTGTGCGAATGACGAGGGACCGGCGCCGACCTGCACCAGTGCCGAGAGTACGTCGTGGTCGAGCGAGCGCGGGTACACCTGGCCGACGCTGGTGAGCACGGTGGCGAACCCGAGATGCCGAGCCACCTGCTGTTCCAGCCGCGCCAACTTGGCCGAATCGCCGCCGAGCAGGTCCAGCATGTCCTGGGCGGTACCCATCGGGCCCTTGATGCCACGCAGCGGGTAGCGGTCGATCAGTTCCCGCAGCCGGGTCAGCGCGATCAGCAGCTCATCGGCGGCGGAGGCGAACCGCTTGCCGAGTGTGGTGGCCTGCGCGGCGACGTTGTGCGAGCGGCCCGCCATCACCGATGCCCGGTACTCGGCGGCGCGTTCGGCCAGGCGCGCGGCGATCGCGACACCGTGCTCGTAGACGTGCACGAGCGAAAGCCGGATCTGCAACTGCTCCACGTTCTCGGTGAGATCGCGGCTGGTCATCCCCTTGTGCACATGCTCATGGCCGGCCAGGGCGTTGAATTCCTCGATGCGAGCCTTCACGTCGTGCCTGGTGACCCGCTCGCGTTCGGCGATCGAGGCGATGTCGACCTGTTCGAGCACCCGCTCGTAATCCGCGATGACTCGCGCGGGCACCTCGACGCCCAGTTCCGACTGCGCTCGCAAAACCTCCAGCCACAGCCGTCGCTCGAGTACGATCTTGTGTTCCGGCGACCACAGGTGCACCAGTTCGGGACTGGCGTAACGGGTGGCAAGGACATTGGGGACGAGACTCACGACTGCGCCTCGCTGACACTCGGCTCCGTCGCGCCCTCGGGCGCTGGGTTGATGGTTCGCTCGCTTCGCCGCCTCACGGCCGGTCAGTCTAGTGCCCGGAACCGATCCGCTTGCTGTGGCGTCGCCGGGGCGACGATATCGATCACTTCGAGCAGTGCGCCGCGGGCCATCCGCCGCGGTTCGGGGTCCATTTCGGTGAGTGTCGCGACCACCGCTCCGTCCACCACCGCGACCAGCCTGCGTAGCTGTTCCGGGCGCACCATGCGGTCGGAACGGCGCAACACGTCGGCCAGCAGCTCGTCGAGCTGCGCGCGTAGGCGTAGCTGGACCTCGCGTAGCTCGGGGTGCCGCGCCGAGGCCACCGAACGCTCGTAACGGGCGATCAGCTGCCCGCGCGCGCCCTCATCGGGACCGTCGGTCCCCACCAGCAGATCCAGCACCAGATCGACCGTGGCCTCGGCGCCGCGGCGGCGGTGACTCACCTCGCCGACCCGGCGGCGCATCGCGTCCAACTCCGCGTTACCGCTGAATTCGACCGCCCGCGCGATCAAATCGTCGAGCGATTCGAAGTAGTAGGTGGTCGACGCCAAAGGCAGATCCGCCCGCGTCGCCACCGAACGATGCCGCACCGCATCGAATCCACCTTCGAGTAGTAACTCGGCGGCTGCGGCTACCAGAGCCTGGCGACGCCGTTCACCTTTCGGGGTCGTCGCGGTGATCACCGTGCCATCGTGCCAGTCATCATCAGTTCTTCCAGGGGAAATCAGCGAGGAAAAGCAACCACCGTTGTTTTACCGCATCCGCGCGGCCACGGTGCCGAACTGCGGAAAGTTGTTGCCCGATAGGCGGATCAAACACCGAGATAGTGCCCTAGACGCAGCAGCGCCGCCTCGATGTCCGCCGTGGCGCCGGCGAACGAGAAGCGCACCGTGCGGTGTCCGTGCACAGTATCGAAGTCGATGCCGGGCGCGAGCGCGACACCGGTGTGGGCGAGCACATCCGCGCACCACTCGCGGGAATCGTCGGTGAGATGGCCGATGTCGGCGTAGGCGTAGAAGGCGCCGTCGGCCGGAGCCAGGTCGGTGATCCCGAGCTTCGGCAGCCCGTCCAGCAGCAACTGCCGATTCATCGCGTAGCGCCGGACGTGCCCGTCGAGTTCTTCCTTCGCCTCCGCGCCGAACGCGTGCAACGCCGCGTACTGCGAGATGGCCGGCGGACAGACGGTCAGATTCGACGCCAACCGCTGCAACGCGGGCCGCAGTCCGCTCGGCACCAGCATCCAACCCAGCCGCCAGCCCGTCATCGAGAAGTACTTGGAGACCGAGCCGATCACCACAGATTCGCGGGAGGTCTCCCACGCCGAGGAGGTTCTGTCGTCCGCGCCCGCGCTGCCGTAGGTGATGCCGTGGTAGATCTCATCGGAGATCAAGAGGGTGCCATGTTCATCACACCAGCGGGCGAGTGCGGCCAACTCCGCCGGCGCGATCATCGTGCCGGTCGGGTTGGCCGGGCTGGCCACCACCAATCCGGCGGGCGGTTCCGGCAGGGCGTCGAGCATGGCGACGGTCGGCTGGAATCTGGTCTCGGCGCCGCAGTCCAGTTCGAGCACACGGCAACCGAGTGCGGTGAGGGTGTTGCGGTAGGCCGGATAACCGGGGCGGGCGACCACGACGGTATCGCCGGGGTCGAACGCGGCGAGGAAGATCAGCGAGAACGCGCCGGACGAGCCGGTCGTCATCACGACGTCGTCCGGGTCGACCGGGTAGCCGTAGGTCTCGCGGTGATGCTCGGCGATCGCTTCGCGAAGCGGCAGAATGCCGAAAGTCTCGGTATAGCCGAATAACTCGGATTCGATCGCGAGTTTCGTCGCACGCAGCACCGGCGCGGGTGCCGGCGTAGACGGCTGTCCGGCCGCGAGAACGAGCACATCACCGTGTGTTCGGGCCCGTTGCGCGGCGGCTTTCCAGACATCCATCACGTAGAAAGGTGGAATGGTCGACCGGCGAGATTCTCTGGACACTCGACAGACGGTAGAGCACCCGATCCGCTGCGGTCGGGGTTATGGTCGGCGTAATGCTTGAGAAAGCTCGACAACCCGGGCTGGACCGAGCGCGTGGAGTGGGCGGCGTCGGCGTCGTTGTACACCGATGGCGTGACCGAAAACGCACCGGGAACCGGCTGGTCGGGACCAGCGGAAAAGCCGAACCGAAGGCGCTCAGGGCGCTGCTGGTCCAGCGGTGGGAACGCAGGCCCGACCCGCGTGCGATCTGGCGGCGGCGACCCACCAGCGCCATGGTGCTCGAGCTGCTGCGCGAGCACAAGGTGCTGCTGGCCGGTTTCGCGGCGGCCGCGGTGTTCGCCGCGAGCGACACGTCATTCGCCGGGATGGTCACCGATCGCACCCCTGCGCCGGGCCGGGCCCAGCGGGTCGCCGTCGCCTATCCCCCGCATATCCAGAACAGTCCGCCGTCGGCGCACCGGATGCTGAATGCGATCGCGCGTGGCGAGCAGCTGCGCGAGCAGGCGGTCGTCGCCACCGCCACGCGCGCGACGTTGGAACGCGCCAAGGCCGAAGCGGCCGCCGCGGTCGCCGGCGAGCGCCAACCATGGATGACCGGAAGCGCACCGGTGCGGCCTGGGACCCGCCCACCCGGTATCGGGGGCTTCGTTCTGCCCACCAAGGGCCTCTTCACCTCCGGCTTCGGCTCTCGGTGGGGCACGTTCCACAACGGCATCGACATCGCGGGCCCGATCGGCACCCCGATCTACGCCGTCGCTGACGGCACGGTCATCGACGCGGGCCCCGCCGAGGGCTTCGGCCTGTGGGTCCGGATCCGGCACGACGACGGCAGCGTCACCGTGTACGGCCACATGTACGACTTCTTCGTCTCGGTCGGCGAACGAGTGCCCGCGGGCATGCAGATCGCCCGGATGGGCAACCGTGGTGATTCGACCGGCCCGCACCTGCATTTCGAGGTGATCGAGGGCGGGCAGCATGTCGATCCACAGCAGTGGCTGGCGCTGCGCGGGCTGAGCGTCAGCTGAGCGGCGCGTTCGATACCGTCCAGCGGCCCTCGGCGCCCGCGCCGCTACCGACCCGCGACGGCATCAGACGGTGATGCGGTTCTCGACGGCGGCCAGGCCGATATCGGTGCGGTAGTGGCTGCCGGGCAGCTTGATCGCGCCGATGCGGTCGTAGGCACGCGTGCGGGCCTCGGCGAGATCGGCGCCGACACCGACGACGTTGAGCACCCGACCGCCCGCCGAGACCAGCGCACCATCGTCGCGCAGCGCGGTTCCGGCGTGCAGGACGGCGGCGTCGGCGTCGAGCGCGCCGTCGGCCGCACCTGCGATGGCGTCGCCGAGCCGCGGGCGGCCCGGATAATTCTCCGCGGCGAGCACCACGGTGATCGCGGAACCGTCGCGCCAGCGCGGCGGTGCCAGCTGCGCGAGCGTACCGGTGGCGGTGGCGTTCAACAGTTCGCCGAGCGGGCTGTCGAGCAGCGCGAGCACCGCCTGAGTCTCGGGATCACCGAAGCGGCAATTGAATTCGACGACCGCGGGACCGGCCGCGCCGATCGCGAGACCCGCGTAGAGCAGGCCGGAGAATCCGCTGCCGCGCCGCACGAGTTCGGTCGCAACGGGTTTCACCACGTCGTCGACGATCGCGGTGACCGTCTCCTGGGGCAGCCAGGGCAGCGGGGTGTAGGCGCCCATACCGCCGGTGTTCGGTCCGGTGTCGCCGTCGCCGACGCGCTTGTGGTCCTGCGCGGGCAGCAACGGGACCACCGTCTCGCCGTCGACCAGGCAGAACAGCGACACCTCCGGTCCGTCCAGGAACGATTCGAGCAGGACCGGATGGCCCTGCTCGAGCAGTTCGGCACCGTGGTCGCGCGCCGCCGAGCGGTCCGTGGTCACCACGACGCCCTTGCCCGCGGCCAAGCCGTCGTCCTTCACCACCCAGGTCGGGCCGAAACGGTCGAGTGCGGCATCGAGGTCGGCCGGGTTGTCCACAACCTCACTGTGCGCGGTGCGCACACCCGCCGCGGCCATCACATCCTTCGCGAACGCCTTCGAGCCCTCGATCCTCGCGGCCGCGGCCGACGGACCGAAACAGGTGATGCCCGCGTCGCGCACCGCGTCGGCGACGCCGAGCACCAGCGGAACCTCCGGCCCGATCACCACGAGGTCGGCCGCCACCTCGGTGGCCAGCCCGACCACCGCCTCGGCGGAACACGGGTCGACCGCGCGGATCTGCGCGTGCTGGGCGATGCCCGCGTTACCGGGGGCGGCGAAGAGCGCGCTCACCGCGGGGTCCCGGCGCAGTGCCAAGACGAGGGCATGTTCACGGGCTCCGGAACCGATGACGAGTACGCGCACGGCAGACAGCCTAAACGAGCCGGTTGTCCTGGTTACCCGCTACCGGCCCTGGCCCGGGGGATGATGGGTGGGACAACGGATGTGGGCGCGCACCGCTCGCACCGATCACACCGGAGTACCCGAAGGATGTGCTGACGATGGGTCTGATCGACGGACTGATGGGCAATGCCGGACGGATCGATCCGGGTCAGGCGCAACAGGAGTACACCAGACTCCTCGGCGACGGGGAACAGATCTACGCCGCGTATCTGCTGGTTCGCGACGCCATGCTGTTCACCAACCGCCGCCTTATCCTGATCGACAAGCAAGGCGTCACCGGTCGCAAGGTGAGCTACCACAGCATCCCCTATCGCGCGATCACCCACTTCTCGGTGGAGACCGCGGGCACCTTCGATCTGGACGCGGAACTGGCCATCTGGATCTCGGGGACCGACGAGCCGCTGCAGAAAAGGTTCAACCGACAGGTGGACATCTACGAGGTGCAGGGCATCCTGTCGCACTTCGTGGCGGTGTAACGCGGGGTGCGGCGCGGGCGCCCGCGCTAACGAACCGGTCTAGTCTGCGGGATATGGCTTCTGTCTTCAGCGCGATCATCGCCGGTCAGCTCCCAGGACGGTTCGTCTGGGAGGACGAAGAGTTTGTCGGGTTCCTCACCATCGCACCGGTCACTCCGGGCCACACGCTGGTGGTCCCCCGTAAAGAGATCGATCAATGGCAGGACATCGACGCGGACCTCTTCGGTCGGCTCACCAGCGTCGCCCAGAAGATCGGCCAGGCGGTACGCACAGCGTGGGACGCACCGCGCGCCGGTTTGCTGATCGCCGGTCTGGAAGTCCCGCACCTGCACGTCCACGTGTTCCCGGCGTTCACCATGGGCAACTTCGACATCTCCGGCGCCGACCACAACCCGACCCCCGAATCTCTCGACGAAGCCCACACCAAGATCAAGCGGGCGCTGCGTGACCTCGGCTACGGCGCCAACGTCCCCGACTGAACTCGATGTCGACCTGACGCGAACCGATCCGGCGGCGACAAGCGGCCGGACCGGTTGACCTCCCTGATGTCACCCCTGCGGGTCGTGCAGGGGTCGATCGACACCACCGATCGAGACCGTCGCCAATGTCTGGCGCGGAGTCCAGAACACCCTGCCGTGCTCGAAATCCTGATAAGCGCCGGTATCCCAGGGGATTTCGTCGCTGCTCGGCCAGCCGAGCGGACCATTCTCGTAGCCCGAGCGGCTCCAGCGGTCGCCGATCGCACCGTGCACCCAGAAGGCGTCCTCGTTCGGTTCCCGGCGGTAGAGCGCACCGCCCTGAAAACCTTGCACCTCACCCCACCACGCGCCGTCCGGCCCGTTCAGGACGGTGCGGTCGGTGACCGGATAGCCGAGCGGACCGGATTCCCAGCGCAGTTCCTCGAATTTCCCCCACAGTGTTTCCGGGATGGCGTGGGCGCCGGTCGACGGGTGCCAATAGATGGAACCGTGTTCGAATTCGGCGAATCGGCCCACGCCGTCCGCAGTCGCGATCTCGCCGACAGTGATCCGGGCGCCCAGCCATGGACTCGCCGCGGCGCAATCGTTGATCGCGTTCGGCTGTGACCCGCCTGGTTCGCCGGCGGTAAAAGCCTGCACGTCGAGCGCGAAGACATCCCACGGAAAGTTCGGGCCGACATCGGTGTGCGTGCCGATCCCAAGGCACTCCGTCACATATTTGTGGTCGGAAATTCCGGAACGCCGCTGATAGGGCGGTGCGATGACATAGGTGTCGAAACCGTACTTGCGGGCATCCTGGACCGCGAGCCATGCCGCGATCCGGAGATCGTCGCGAATGGACAGCCACCGGTCGCGGCTCCACGCGGCGCGACTGCCCGCGAAACAGAGATTGATGGTGTACGGATTCGCGTCCAGTACAGACCAGCTGGCCAAATCGGTGTCGACGACATCGACGACCACGCCGTCACGAAGGGTGTAGTGATAGCTCACGCCATGGCTGGGATCGTTGAGATAATTCGCGAGGCTCTCCGCGGTCCCATTCCCTTCCTGCGTGTGCAGTATGAAGTTCACGATTCGTGCACCGTGGCGGCTCGACGCCGAATTGCCCATTCGATCGAGTTCGAGGTAATTCGGCCTGTTGTCGGCGTCCGGATCGGGTTGCGGCGCCCCTGCTTTCGACCACTGCCCGTAGTCGGCCGCGAGAATCTTGTCGACGTCGACCCCGACTCCGCCGACCACGTCCCGGTCGATGCGGATCTGGTGCAGGTGCGCAGACGGATGATCCCCGTTGATCGAGGTGTCGCCGGACCAGTTGTGTTGCCAGAACCAGGTCGCGACGCCGTCCTCCAGCGCCCAGTCGATGCAGCGCGCGTTGGCGTAGACGCCGGTCCACTCGAGGCCGACCACCGAGGCCCAGCCCCGCAAGAACGGGGCGATCAACGAGTTCCACTCCGCTAGCGAGGGGTTCGCGTCGACCGGGGCGTACAGCGGCCGCAACCGTGGCCCCCCGGCGGCGAGATGGTAGCCGAGCGCGATCCGGGCATGCTGGACGCCCGCGTCGAATCCCCCTTTCCAGTCCGCCGTGTCGCCCTTGCCGTACTGATAATTGCTCACCACCTCTAGCCCGATGGCGCGCAGTCGGTCGCAGTATTCACGGGTCAGCGGCTTGGCGCCGAAATTCGTACCCGGTCGGGAATCGCTGAAGTAGCCGATGACACCGGCATATCCGGCATCCTTGATCGCCTGCGGGTCGATCAACGCGGCGGAGAAGTCGATCAGCTCAGGCATCGCACACCGTCCTCGTATGAGTCCGCGTGCGCGTCGGCACAAGCGCGTTATCTGTGTACATCTCAATACTTTCGGCAGAGGAACAGCCCCGACACCGTATGATTCGGCGCGGGGCGCGCAGGGGATGCCGAAGTTTTGATGAAGTGTCCGATCCGGTATTCACGCGTGATGTTGTCGGTGCCGCTGTCGTCGACACCGTGCGCGTCGGCCGGCCCGACCGGCTGCGGGACGGATGCGCAGTGCGCGCCCGGCTGTTTCGGCCGCCTGAATCCAGAACGATCGGCGCTGTGCCCAGCGATATTTCCGCAGTTTGGTGTGGAGGCCGGATCAGTCGGGCCGTTCGATGAATTCGCGCGATGAGAGCTGCGAAGCGGCACAGTCGTATACCGAGTTCTGCGGCGCCGAGGTGAAAGACGAGCATCACACGGTCGGTGTCGACACGGTCGGCAACCGGTTGTACGACAAGGGCACTGCCCGACCGCGAGTCTCGGTTGCGGGTGGTGTTCCGCCGAATCTCGGCCCAGGGGCCGCTGTCGATCGTGGTCGACCAATCCGACGCCCGCGCTGTGTCCCGGCAACGCATCCACGGCCTGCTCACCCGCATCCCGTCCGGACTCGAACGGGCTCGGGTCCGCGGATTCCGCACCTTGCTGTCTCGGAGGTGCTGTCGCGTGGCAGTGGTCCGGACAGATGTGGAAGCACGACCGACCCCAACTCACGGCCGGCTGGGTCCTCGTTCAGAGCGTCGGCCCGACCCCGGTCGGCCGCACTCGACAGCCGACCCGTCAGCCCTCGGGTAGCGTCAGCGTTGTGCAGCCTAGCGGTGTTCCCGCAGGTGGGCCTGCGGTGGAGTTGGTCGGGCGTCGTGACGAACTCGCGATTCTCGACCGACTCGTCGACGCCGTCTGTGCTGGTACGAGCCGGGCGTTGGTGGTGCGCGGAGAGCCGGGCGTAGGCAAGACCGCGCTCTTGGAGTACATGGCACGCAGGGCCGCGCAGTGCCGCATCGCGCGCATCGGCGGTGTCCAGGCGGAGATGGAACTGGCCTTCGCTGGCGTGCACCAGCTGTGCTTGCCGATGCTGGATCGGCTGGAACAGCTGCCGACGCCGCAGCGCGATGCGCTCAGCACGGCGTTCGGCATGACCGCGGGACCGGCGCCGGACCTCTTCCTCGTCGGGCTGGCGGTGCTCACTGTGCTGTCCGATGTGGCCGAGGAGCGGCCGTTGCTGTGCCTTGTGGATGACGAGCAGTGGCTCGATCGCGCATCGGCGCAGGTCCTGGCCTTCGTCGCGCGCCGCCTCGGTGCGGAGTCGGTGGGATTGGTGTTCGCCGCCAGCGAACCCAGCCAAGCGCTTGCTGGATTGCCGACGCTGGTCGTCCGGGGATTGCGGGCAGCTGAGGCCCGGGTATTGCTCGATGCGGTGTGGACCGGACCGCTGGATCCGCGGGTCCGCGACCAGATCGTCGCCGAAACGCGCGGCAACCCCCTGGCCCTGCTGGAGTTGCCGCACGGGCTGACGGCCGAGGAGTCGGCCGGCGGGTTCGGACTTCCCGGCGCGGTTCGGCTCTCGGCTGACCTCGAACAGACCTTCCGCGCGCGGATCGACGCGCTACCGGCTCGGGCCCGGCTTCTGTTGCTGCTCGCGGCAGCTGAGCCGACCGGTGATTCCGCGCTGCTGTGGCGTGCGGCCGGCCGGCTCGGAATCGGCCCGGAGGCAGCGGCGCGCGCGGTCGAGGCAGATTTGGCCGCTTTCACCACCCGAGTACGGTTCCGGCATCCACTGGTTCGCTCGGCGGCCTATCGTTCGGGATCGCTGAGCGACCGGCAGCAGGTGCACCACGCCCTGGCCGAGGTCACCGATCCGCAACTGGACCCCGACCGCCGGGCATGGCATCGAGCACACGCCTCCTCGGGTCCCGATGACGACGTCGCCGCAGAACTCGACCGCTCGGCCGGCCGGGCACAGGCCCGCGGTGGCGTGGGCGCGGCAGCCGCATTTCTCGAGTGTGCGGCGACACTCACTGTCGACCCTGCGCAGCGAGCCGAACGGGCTCTCGGCGCCGCGTCCGCCAAGATCCAGGCGGGTGCGTTCGATGGGGCGCTGGATCTGCTGGCGATGGCGGAGGCCGAATCACTCAGCGATTTCCAGCGAGCCCGCGCCGACGTCCTGCGAGCCCGACTCGCGTTCGTCACCAACCGCGGAAGCGCTGCCGCGCCACTGCTTTTGCAGGCCGCCCAGCGGCTCGAGTCGATCGATGTCGCCGCGTCGCGAGCCACCTACTTGGACGCGATGTTGGCCGCCATGTTCGCCGGCCGCCTTGCTGTCGGTGCCAGCGTGCTGGAGGTTGCTCGTGCGGCGGCCTCGGCGCCACGCCCACACGGGGCCCCGAGTCCTCCTGATCTGCTACTCGATTGGCTGACCGCGCACTACACCGAGGGATACGTGCTCGCCATGCCCGCGCTGCGCAGCGCTCTGGCCGCTTTCGACGACATGTCCGCGGCGGAGCAGCTGAGGTTGGTGCTTTTCGCGGCCACCGCCGCCTACAGTGCGTGGGACGACGAGCGCTTACACCTGCTCACCCATCGCTATGTGGAGCTTGCCCGTGGCACCGGCGCACTTACCGACGTTCCGGTCGCGCTGAGCTCGTACGGTGTCGCGCTGCTGTTCGAAGGGGACCTGCTCGGCGCGGCGGCAGCGGTCGAGGAATTACAGGCCGCGCAGGACGCGACCAGGAGCAGCCTCGCGCCCTACGCGGCGCTGGGTTTGGCGGCACTGCGCGGCGAGCAGAAGAAAACATCAGCGCTGATCGAAGCCACCGTGCGGGAGGTGACCGCGCGCGGTGAGGGAAACGGCGTCAGTGTCGCGTGGTGGGCCGAATCGGTGCTGTACAACGGTACCGGCGATTACCGAAGAGCCCTCGACGCCGCCCAACGCGCCGCCGCGTTCGCCCCCGAGCTGGCGGCGACGAACTGGGCCCTCGTGGAGCTCGTCGAGGCCGCTGCCCGAAGTGGTGCGAGCGAGGTGGCCGCTGATGCCCTCAGCCGACTCGGCGAGATGACCAGTGCCAGCGGCACCGAATGGGCGCTGGGCATTGGGGCGCGTTCGCGCGCGCTGCTGAGCGTTGGGGCTACCGCCGAGCGTCTGTACCGCGAATCGATTGTCCGGCTCGATCGAACCCGAATGCACGCCGAACTGGCCCGCGCCCACCTGGTCTACGGGGAATGGCTACGCCGAGAACGCCGCCGTACCGATGCCCGCGCACAGCTCCGTACCGCCCATGACCTGTTCGTCGCGATGGGCATGACAGCATTCGCCGAGCGAGCCAGGCGCGAACTGAACGCGACCGGCGACACGATGCGCGCAAGCGCGCACGCCGTGGACGATAAACAACTCACCGCCCAGGAGGCCCAGGTGGCACGGCTTGCCCGCGCGGGATTGTCCAACCCGGAGATCGGGGGTCGCCTGTTCATCAGCGCCCGCACCGTCCAGTACCACCTGAGCAAGGTATTCGCCAAGCTCGGCATCAGTTCGCGTGGCCAACTCGACCGTGCGCTGCCCGCGGAGCGAGCCGGCTAGCGTGGGTCGACGCACTGCTCCGACGCCCGACAGCAGTACCGCCGCACCCGAGACTGGCCAGTCGGACTGTCCGGTGGCGGATCCGCTGATGCCGGTCCGCCGCGAAGATGACTAGAGAGATCACGCGATCTAACCGACTCGGTTCGACGTCGTCGGTACCGGTCTCTCACAGGGGCCGCGATCACCACCGGCGGCAGGTTGCGCCGCGGCAACGACCAACCCCGGCTCAGGGACATTCGGGTCGCAGCGACCTCGGTCTCCGACATCCGCGATGACTACCGAACACCGACGTAGGAGGCAGTAGCAATGCTCCAGCTCACCAGCCGCGACACACTGCGGACCCGAACGGCATGACCGCGCCGACAATGAAGGCGGTCGCTGTCACCGAGTACGGCGGTCCCGACGTCCTCGAGCTTGTCGACGTTCCCCGACCGAGTACCGGCCCAGGCCGGATCCGCATCCGTGTCCACGCCACAACAGTGAATCCGGGGGACACGCTGCTCCGCGCCGGTGATCTCGACGAACTGCTGCGCGCGGCGCCTCTCGTCCCGCCCTATCGCCCTGGTATGGAGGCTGCCGGCATCGTCGACGAGATCGGGCCCGGCGCCCGGACCGATCTGCGCGTCGGCGACCGCGTGATGGCCGTCGTCATGCCCATCGACGCCACCGGTGGCGCCTACGCCGAATACCTTGTCGTCGAGGCCGACCAGGTCGCCCTGGCACCGGCCGGCGCCACGCACGCCGAGGCCGCCACGTTGCCGATGAACGGGCTGACCGCTCGCCGGGCCTTGGACATGTTGCATCTGCGTCCTGGGGAAACAGTGGCAGTCACCGGCGCTGCCGGATCAGTCGGCGGGTACGCCGTTCAATTGGCGAAAGCGGACGGGCTGCGAGTGATCGCCGATGCCGCCGCTGCCGACGAGACCTTGGTGGCCACACTGGGCGCTGATCAAATCGTCGCTCGCGGCCCCGATGTGGGACAACGTATCCGGCAGTGGTGGCCCGAGGGTGTCGCTGCGGTCATAGACGCAGCACTACAGGGAGACGATGTCGTGCCCGCGGTGCGCGACGGTGGGCAGATCGCGGTGGTGCGCGGAAAGGCAGAGCGAGGCAACGCACCGCTGCGGGAAGCGCGCGACATCACCGTTCGGGAGGTGTGGGTACCGGACTATACCCATGCCCACGACAAACTCGACGAGCTGAGATCTCAGGCAGAACAGGGAAAGTTGACCCTTCGAGTGGCGCGAACGTACGCGGCGGCCGAAGCAGCCGCGGCGCACCGCGCACTGGAAGCCGGCGGTATCCGCGGCAGGCTCGTCTTGCTCTTCGACTGACGACAGGAAAGGAAATATCATGAGACCGATCGGGGTAGGGATTATCGGCGCGAGCCCGGACGGCGGGTGGGCGGCGGCGGCGCACGTTCCCGCTCTGCGGGCGCTGCCGGAGTACGAGTTACGCGCCGTGGCGACCAGTCGGCCGTCGTCGGCTCAGCGTGCCGCCGACCTCTGGGGAGTCGATGCGTTCGACGACGCGCGCAACCTCATCGAGCATCCCGACGTGGATCTGGTCGTAGTCGCCGTCAAGGTGACCGATCACCACGAGCTCCTCGGCCGAGCACTGTCCACCGGCAAGATGCTTTTCAGCGAGTGGCCGCTCGGCGTCGGCCTCGACCAAGCCCAAGATCTGGCCGACGCGGCCGCGACGGCCGGCGTTGCGACGCTCATCGGCCTGCAAGCGCGATTCGCCCCGGCAGTGCGCACGATGCGTGAGCTCATCGAGCGGGGGTACATCGGACGAGTACTGGCAACCACACTCATCGGCTCCGGACAAGCATGGGGTCCCAGCACCGACAGCGCGCACGCGTACCTGTTCGACGCGCGCAATGGCGCCACCACCTTGTCCGTGTCGATCGGCCACGCCCTCGACGCGGTGACCCATGTGCTCGGTGACATCGACTCGATCACCTCGACCATCGCGGTGGGACGCGACACCGTTCGCGTCGGCGACGATGCTGTCATTCCGGTGACCGCTCCCGATCAGATCGCTATCACCGCCGGGCTGCGCAGCGGCGCGGTCGCCTCGGTCTTCTATCGGGGTGGCTTGTCCCGGGCCGGCGATCTGCGCTGGGAAGTCAACGGCACCGACGGTGACCTGTTGGTGTCCAGCCCCTTGCCCAACGGCAACCTGCAGGCAATCGAATTGGTGCTGGCCGGCGCGAACGGCGCCGCGACACGAGTCGTTCCGATCGACACGCCGGACCGTTATCCCGAGCTCGGACTGGCTGGTCCGGCGCAGAATGTGGCGAACCTGTACCGAGCATTCGCCCACGACCAGCAGTATGGCACCGCCGAAGCCCCTTCCTTCAGCGACGCCGTGGCCTTGCATCAGCTGCTGGCCGCCATCGAACACGGAAGTTTGTGAGCGCAATTCATGAATACTTCGATACCCGATTCCGGACATGTCGAGGACGCCGCCGCACACATCCGAGCGGTCGTGCATCCACAGATCTACAACCACAGTGTCCGCACGTTTTTGCTGGGTCGGGAAGCAGCTCGGCGTGACGGAGCGACCGAGCTCGATGCCGAATCGCTGTGCCTTGCCGCACTGTTCCACGATTCCGGTACCGCTGACCTGTACAACGGCCCCTCCCGATTCGAAATCGAGGGCGCCGACGCTGCGGCCGAGTTCCTGCAGCAACGTGGTTGGAGTGCGGCGAGGGTCGATCCCATCTGGGAGGCGATCGCGCTGCACACCTCGCCGGGCATTGCCGAACGGCGCGGCCCCATCGCCCACTATCTGCGACGAGGCGTCGTGATCGAGTACGGCCCACCAGAACTCCGCAACACCTTCACAGCAGCCATCGCGGCCGCCGAAGCACAGTACGCGCGGTCAGACTTGGAAGAAGTCTTGCAGACCCTCCTCATCGAACAGGCTCTGGCACAACCGCAGAAAGCGAAGCGGCCATCGTGGGTGGCAGATCTGCTCACTCAGCACGACCCCGACCGAACCGGAGTGAATCCCGCGTTCTGACAACCGAAACGGCGGGGATCAACTGGGGCCACAGCGACGATCCCAGCCACGACGCGAACCAACCAAATCCGCACTCTGACGCCGCCGCACCGCGGCGATCTGGTGCGAGAGTCGCGGCGCTACCGACCGACACCACACCATGCGGCGAATCCGCGCGAGTGCAGTCCGCCCGAGTTCACAAGGTGCTCAGTAACTTCCTTCGCCAGATGGGATTCCAGCTCGGTCCGCAACGCTCGGATCGGAATGTTGAACCTGAATCCAGTACCCGGTGCCGGGTTGAACGCTGAGTCCTCGGCGTCGGGTGCCCACCAACCACACCAGATCGCACCAGGGGTACGAGATGTCCGAACACGTCACACTTCTGATCGTCGTCGCAGCGGTAGCGTTCCTCGGCTGGGTGATCTTCGTCGGCCTTCCGTACGCGTTGGACCACTTCGGTGGTTGCCATACTGCGCCCGAGCGAATCTACAGCCTGCAGCAGGCCCACGAGGTGATGCAGGACCTCATCGACTGCGACGCCGACAGCTGCGCGGCCAAACGCGCCGCCATGGAGGTGCTGATCGCGGCGAAGCACTTCGTCCCTGCGCGGGTTCTATGACACCCCTCGCCGACACCGTCGACCCGGTCGGCGAACATGTTCATCGATCAGTCCAACTCGCCGTTGACCACGTCTCCGACAAACCGCGACGGCCGCACCCGGCAATTCGCTGCCGGGTAGCCAACGCGGCAAGGTCAATAGTGGAGCCCCCTGTCAGGATTGAACTGACGACCGCTCGCTTACAAGGCGAGTGCTCTACCACTGAGCTAAGGAGGCGGAAAAGCGGTTGCCATCATAGCCGGACACGCCAGCTGCGTGACACCGGATTCACGGCATCACGCAGCGGCGGTCCCGGCGCAGTATCGGCTACCGCAGATCAGGACTGTTGTGCGGCCTGACGGGCCGCGTCGTCCGCGGCCATCGCGTCGCGCAGGCTCTTCGGACGCATGTCGGTCCAGTTCTTCTCGACATACTCGACGCAGGCGGCGCGACTTTCCTCGCCGAACACGACTCGCCATCCGGCCGGAACCTCTGCGAACGCCGGCCACAGCGAATGCTGCTCCTCGTCGTTGACCAGAACGAAGAAGCGGCCGTCTTCGTCATCGAAGGGGTTGGTGCTCATTTCACCTCACTGGATACTGGCACTATGTACGGGATCGCTTCAAGGATCGCACGGCGCCGGGTTACTTCAACCGCGAGCGCCGACGGACCTCGAGCGTTATTTCGACCCTAGCAAGCAGAACGTTACGCCTGGGCGGTTGCCTCGACTCTTCCCTCGACCGACTCGCCTCAGCTCGCGAAGAAGTCGAGCAGAATCTTGTTGACCGCCTCCGGCCTTTCCAGATACCCGAAATGTCCGGCATCTGGCACCTCCTGGTACCGCGCGCCCGGAATGACCTCGGCGATCTCCCTGGACAGGTAGGGCGGGATCATCCGGTCATCAGCAAACCCGACCGACAGACACCGTACGCGGATCGCCCGGTAGGCCTGCACGCGGTCGAAATCGTGGTCCATCTTGCGCTGGGCGCGGATGCCCGCCGGCACCGGCCCGCCGGTGAACTCGAATAGGTCGAGCCAGTCGCGGGCCGCGTTCGGCTCGGCCATGGTCGCGGGCGAGAGATTCATCACCGCGGTGATCGCGGCCTCGTACTTCGGCGGTAGTTGTACGCCGCTGGCGTCCAACTCGTGCTCCCCGAGCGAAAGCGTCCGCTGGAACTGGTCGAGCCGCCCGTGGCCCGCCATGAACACCGCCTTGCTTACCAGGTCAGGACGGGCCAGCGTCAGTTCTTGAGCCACCCGCGCGCCCATCGACGTGCCCACCACCAGCGCGGGGCCCTCGTCGAGGAATTCGATCAACGCGGCGGTGTCGGCGACCAATTCCTCGATGGTCATGCCCGCGGCAGCCTCGAACGAGGGCGCGATCCCGCGATTATCGAATGTGCACACCCGGTAACCAGCCGCGACCAGCGCGGGGACCTGGTGCAGTTCCCACACTCGCCCCGGGCTTCCGGTGCCCATGATCATCACCACGAGTGGCGCGGAGCCCTTGATGTCGGTGCCCCTCGTGCGGTCGCCCTTCACCTGATAGTTGAGGGAAATTCCGTTCACCGTGGCCAGCGGCATGTCGCCCCTTTCGTGGAGTCGGTGCTGCGTCTCCACGGTATAGGGGCCCATCGGGCGAGCACACCGGCCGGGGTGCCCGGATCGCGGCGCGTCGCTGCCAGATGCCCGGACGGACGCACGTCCAGGCGTCGCATACCCAACGTCCGGGCGTCGCATACCATTGACTACTTGCACGTACGAGCGCATTGAGCCGGGAGGACTTGAATATGGGCGCGAAAGGCAGCACGAACGACATCGCGGACGACGATCTGGAGCCGCTCGCCGACGAGACCGCGCGGCAGGCGCAGCGGGTGGTCGCGGCCTACGCCGAGGATGCCGACGAATGCCGGATGCTGTTGTCCATGTTGGGGATCGGACCGAGCACGCGCGGCGAATAGCCTGATCTCCGACGTCAACGGTGACGTCGGTGGCACAACTCCAGCGGGGATACAGCAACGCGCGAACGCGCAAAGGATGCGTGAGTGAAATGAACCCGGCCGACGACTCCGAGTACGCCAGATCCACTTCACCCACTGAGACCGCGGCAGCGGCCGCCGGCCCGTCCGAATCGGGTTCCGGTTTCGTCGTCGTCGCCAATCGACTCCCGGTCGACCTCGAACGCCTGTCCGACGGAACCAGCCGATGGAAGCGCAGTCCAGGCGGCCTGGTGACCGCGTTGGAACCGGTATTGCGCAACAACAAGGGGTCCTGGATCGGCTGGGCGGGGGTCCCGGACGTCGACGTCGACCCGATCATCGAGGATGGTCTGGAGCTTCATCCCGTCCCGCTGTCGGCGCAAGAGGTCAGCGACTACTACGAGGGCTTCTCCAACGGCACGCTGTGGCCGCTCTATCACGACGTCATCGTGCGCCCGGTCTACGACCGGCGATGGTGGGCCGCCTACGTCACGGTGAACCGACGCTTCGCCGAGGCCACCGCGAAGGTGGCCGCCGAGGGCGCCACGGTGTGGGTGCAGGACTACCAACTGCAACTCGTACCCAAGATGCTTCGCATGTTGCGCCCCGATCTGACCATAGGCTTCTTCCTGCATATCCCGTTTCCGCCGGTCGAGCTGTTCATGCAGATGCCGTGGCGGACCGAGATCGTGGAGGGCCTGCTCGGTGCCGACCTGATCGGCTTCCACCTGCCCGGCGGAGCGCAGAATTTCCTCTACCTGGCACGTCGACTGGCCGGCCAGCCGACGTCGCGCGGTTCCGTCGGCGTTCGGTCCAAGCTCGGTGTCGTCCAGGTGGGGTTCCGCACGGTCCGGGTAGGCGCGTTCCCGATCTCGATTTCCTCGGCCGAACTCGACGAGCACTCCCGGCGCAGGTCGGTGCGTGAGCGCGCCGCGCAGATTCGGGCCGAGTTGGGCAATCCGAAGAACATCCTGCTCGGCGTCGACCGGCTGGACTACACCAAAGGCATCGATATCCGGCTCAACGCGTTGGAGGAGTTACTGGCCGACGGCCGGGTCGATCCGACGGAGACGGTCATGGTCCAGCTCGCCACCCCGAGCCGCGAGCGCGTCGAGAGCTACATCCAGATGCGCGGCGATATCGAGCGTCAGGTCGGCCGGATCAACGGCGAATTCGCCAGGGTCGGTTACCCGGTGGTGCACTACTTGCACCGACCGATCCCGCGCGACGAACTCATCGCGTTCTTCGTGGCCGCCGACGTCATGTTGGTGACGCCGCTGCGCGACGGCATGAACCTGGTCGCCAAGGAGTACGTGGCCTCGCACAGCGGGCTCAACGGCGCCCTGGTATTGAGCGAATTCACCGGTGCCGCAGCCGAATTGCGTCAGGCCTATCTCTGCAACCCGCATGATCTGGACAGTGTGGAGGACGCGATCGTCGCCGCGCTGGAGGACGACAGGGACACCAGGCGGAGGCGGATGCGCTCGCTGCGCCGTCAGGTGCTCGCCCACGACGTGGACCGTTGGGCACGAGCGTTCCTCGACGCGCTGGCACAGGACCAGGTCGCGGGCAGCGCGTTGCTGACCGATGAGGACATCTATCCGGAATCTCGCACACCGTCACGCTGACCTGCGCTTCACAGGAAACACCCAGCTTGTGTCCAGGAACTTCGCAGCAGTGTGCTGAACCATGTAGCGATGACTGGTGTGCCTGCCGAGCCCACACCCGAGGCACGGGTGTTGGTGGTCGACGATGAGCCGATGATCGTCGAACTACTCGCGGTGAGCCTTCGCTACCAGGGCTTCGAGGTCGACACCGCGGCCGACGGCGCACAAGCGTTGGACAAGGCCCGCACCTTCCGGCCACAGGCGCTGATCGTCGACGTGATGATGCCGGGGATGGACGGCTTCGGTCTGCTGCGCAGGCTGCGCGCCGACGGTATCGATGCACCGGTGCTTTTCTTGACCGCCCGCGACGACGTCCAGGACAAGATCACCGGCCTCACCCTCGGAGCCGACGACTACGTCACCAAACCGTTCAGTTTGGAAGAGGTGGTGGCCCGGCTGCGGGTCATCCTGCGCCGCGCGGGCCACGGCGCACCACAACGGGAAAGCGCGCGGATCAGCTTCGAAGACATCGAGCTGGACGACGACACCCACGAGGTGTGGAAGGGGGGCGAGCCGGTCGCCCTATCCCCCACCGAGTTCACGCTACTGCGCTACTTCATGGTCAACGCGGGCACGGTGCTGAGCAAGCCGCGCATCCTGGACCACGTGTGGCGCTACGACTTCGGCGGTGAGGTCGGCGTCGTCGAAACCTATGTCTCCTACCTGCGCAAGAAGGTCGACACCGGTGACACCCGCCTGATCCACACGTTACGCGGCGTCGGGTACGTCATGCGCGCACCGAACCGCAGCCGGTCGGGCGGTAAATGATCCCGGGTCGGATCGCGACGGCCCGCGCGAAGGCCTCCAGCCGCTTGTCCGCGATCCCGCTGCGGGTGACGCTGATGGTGCTGCTGGTCCTCACCGCGGGCCTGGGCCTGCTCATCTCCGGCATGGTGGTCACCTCCAGCATGGAGCAGCAGCTGACCAACCGCACCGACCAGCAACTACGCGAGGGCGCGGTCGAGTGGTCCCGGCGGCGGACACCGCCACCGCCGGTGCTGCCGCCGGACCCGCGCCACGCGCCGAGCCAGTTCTACGTCCGGGTGCACAGCACCGACGGACGGTCGTTCGTCATCCAGGCATTCGGCGTCGACGCCGAACCCGCCGTGCCGGACCCGCCGCCGGCCGGACCCGTCACGGTCGGCTCCGTGAACGGCGGCCCGATCGACTGGCGGGTACTGACGGTACGGACACCGGACCGGACCACCACTGTGGCGCTGCCGCTCACGCAGAACACCGACACGGTGCACCGGTTGCTGATGCTGGAACTGGTCGTTGGACTGATCGTGCTCGGCGCGCTGGCGGTGATCGCGTACTTCGTGGTTCGGCGCAGCCTGCGGCCGCTGCGCCGGGTCGAGAACATCGCCGCCGCGATCGCGCAAGGCGACTTGCATCGCCGAGTCCCGGTGCGCGGCAATAATACCGAGGTAGACCGGCTGTCGCGCTCGCTGAACGGCATGCTGGCGCAGATCCAGCGCGCGTTCACCGCGACCGCGGCGTCGGAGGAAGCGGCACGGCGGTCCGAGCAACGTATGCGCCGGTTCGTCGCCGACGCCAGTCACGAACTGCGCACACCGCTCACGACTATCCGCGGGTTCGCCGAGCTGTATCGCCAGGGCGCCACGGCCGACCCGGGAATGTTCATGGATCGCATCGAGCACGAATCCCAGCGGATGGGTGTGCTGGTCGAAGATCTGCTGATGCTGGCACGACTGGATGCGCAGCGTCCGTTGGAGCTCGGACCGGTGGACCTGCTCGCCGTCGCCAGCGACGCCGTGCACAATGCGCGGGCGGTGGTCGCCGCCGCGCATACCGAGGGACCCTCGCGCACCATCGAACTGAAAGTCGAACCGGGCCAGGGAACGTTGGAGGTGGTCGGCGATGAGGCGCGGCTGCGCCAAATCTTGGCAAACCTGCTCAACAACGCGGTGACGCACACCGCGCCCGACGCGGTGGTGACGGTCATGCTGACTCCCGACCCCGACCACGTGGCACTCGATGTGGTCGACACCGGACCCGGCCTGCCGCCCGAGGAGGCCGAGCGAATTTTCGAGCGCTTCTATCGCACCGATACTTCCCGCGCACGTGCCAGCGGCGGCACCGGACTCGGCTTGCCCATCGTGCAGGCCTTGGTCAGCGCGCACGGCGGCACGGTGCACGTGCGCAGTGCACCGGACAAGGGAACGACGTTCACGGTGCGTCTGCCCCGTCGAACGCCGTCACCTTCGGAGTAGCCGAAACGCACCCGGCCGCGCGATCTCGGCGATCAGACCGGATCGACCGCCTCGACCAACCATCGAGAGTCCTGCTTCGCCAAGACCACGCGGACCCGGCTGCCGGTGGTGGTGCCCTGCGGCGTGTCCTTGCTCGTCATGACCTGGTTGAGAAACAGCAGGACTTCGGCGCGGTCGCGATCGGCGGAGATGACACCGCTGGCCTGGGTGGTCGCCGTGACGGTGAGCTGCTTCTCCTTGGCGCCAGGCGCGATCTGCTTGTCGATCAACGTCAGGTAGTCGTCGTGGAAACTGCCACCGAGGTTGTCGGCGGACTTGCGCAGTTCGGTGTCGACGGTCTGCGGGTTGTAGGTGAACATCGCCTCGACCGTGCGGCCGGCCGTCGCGACCGCGTCTTCGCGCGACTGCTCGACCTGCCGGTCGTCCCAGTAGCGGTAACCGTTGACACCCCCGATGACCACCGAGGCCGCGACCACCACGCCGACGATGCCGAGCAGGACCTTGCCCCGAATCCCCGTCATGCCACGAACTCCACGTTGGACACGCTCATACCGGAATCGCCGCGGGCGACGGTCACCCGGAACCGGTAGTACCGAGTCTGCGGTTCGGCCTGGCCCGCGTTGGTCAGCGTCTGCTTGGCCGCGACCAGGACGCGTCCTGAGCGGTCGTCGTCGCCTTCCAGCGCGGCCGCCACGATCTCGCCGTGGGAGACCACCTTGGCCTGCTGCACGATGCTGGTGAACGGGTCGACCCGTCCGTCGAATTCGGTCTTGAACTGTCCCGAGGCCAGCGACAGGATCCGGTCGATATCCTGCTTGGCCGAATCCGCCCGGATGGTGGTGAGATTGACGATCGCCTGCCGGGCGGTCCGCAGGTAGTCCTCGCGCCGCGCGTCGCGTTGGTCCGCGGAGCGCAGCGCGAACACGGAGACGGTCGCACCGCTGACGAGCGCGAGAACCACAAGTGCGGTCGCGGCGAGCGCGAGGATTCGGGAGAGGCCACGACCGCGTCTCCCGTCGGCGGTCTTGTCCTCGAATGTCTGTTCATCGGCGCCCGGCACGGCAGCGGCTTTCGCCTTCGCGAGGACGACCGACCCTTGCTCGGCCGTGGCAGCGCTGTCGGCAGTCGCATCCTTCTTGTTCGACCCCGACGGAGCAGAAGTGTTCGCCGCGTCAACAGAAGCAGGCGCGCCACCCGCACGAATACCGGATGTTCCGGCGCCGAGATCCACGCGCGTCGAACCGACCTCGGTGACCGAGTTCGCGGCGCTGGTCGAGAGTTCGTCGACCGGAGGACCTGCCGAGCGCACCGCACGCCGCCGCGTGCGGCGACCGTTTCCGTTGATATCACTCATCGTTGCTGCTCCTCGAGCATCGCCTGCCAGCTCGACGGTACCGTTCCCGAACCGCCGGGTCCGATATCGCCCTGTCGGTATGTGCGCCCGTCGGTGCCGATGTAGACACCGGTTTCCGGATCGTAGGCTCGCGCGGCGGCCGGTGTGCCGCCATAGCCCGCGGGTACGGCGCCCGCGGGTTCCTGCGTGGGCGGTGCGGCCGCCGGCGCGACCGGCCGTGGCGGGCCGAACGGCGGGTTGTTACCCAACGGAACGTACCCGGTCCGACACAGTTCGGGCGTCGGGGCGCGCACACCGGGCACCTCGACGCACGGCGTGTTGCGAATGCCGCGCACCGCTTCGGGCGCGCCCTGCGGGACCTTGCAGTACAAGCCCGGCGGCGTGTCCACGGTGTCCAATTCGCTCGGGGAGCGGCGCTGGTCCGGTGGGAGAAAGCCGGTAGTGCAGGCCGGCGGGTCGTTGACCACGGCCATGAAGTCGACCAGCGCGCCGTATTCGAGTGGACCGCGGACTGCGGTGAGCAGCGCCGCGACCAGCGGCGGGTAGATCACCAGGATCTGTTCCAGCCCCGCGTGATAGGTGACGGCGACTTGGCCGACACTGATCAGATTGGACAGCAGCAGGGGCAGGGTCGGCTGCAGATCGTTGAACAACGTACTCACCCGCTGCATCGCGGAGGGGCCCTCGCGCAGCACACCACGCAAGGCGGGATCGTGGCCGCGCAACTGATCGGTGACAGTCGCCAGATCAGCGGTCCAGGAACGGATCGCGGCGTCCGAACGGGTCTGGGTGTCCAGCAACGGCCCGATCTGATCGATCAGCCGCTTGGTCGGTTCCGCGCTGTTTTGCGCCTCCTGCACCAGCAATGCCGCGGAATCGATGAACCGTTGCAGATCCGGCCCCGCACCGTTGAACGCGAGGAAGGCCTCGTCGATGACCTGCCGCAGGCGGGTGTCCGCGACGCTGGACAGCAGCCGGTCGGTCTGGTCGAGCATCGACCCGACATCCTGCGGCAGCTTGGTGCGATCCACCGGGATCACGCTGCCGTCGTGCAGGTTCCCGCTAATTCGGTGTTCGGCGGGAACCAAATCGACGTACTGCTCGCCGACTGCCGAGACGCTACGCACCCAGGCTTCGACGTCGGAGGGGATCTTGAAGTCGCTGTTGATGGACAGCTGCGCGTCGACTCCCGCCGGCGTGAGCCGAACCTCTTTCACCACACCGACATTCGTGCCTCGGTAGGCAACGTTGGCGGTCGGGTAGAGGCCGCCGGTCGCGGCCAGTCGGACGGTGACCGCGTAGCGGCCGATACCGAACATCGCGGGCAACTTCACGTACATCCCGCCCATCACGACCAAGCTGATCACGGTGAGCACGGAGAAGATGACCAGTTGGGTGCGGACGAAACGCGTCAGTGTCACTGTCCCGACCCTCCCTGCGGCGCAGCGCCTTCCGGCATGGGCGTGGTCAACCCGGGAATCGCGGGCAGGCCGGGGATGGTCGGCGTCGGCTGCGTGCTCACGGCGGGCGGTGGTGGCGCCTGCAGCGGCCCGGTCGCCGGGTTGCCGTTCTGGGCGGCCGTTCCTGGCGCGAAGCGGCCGAGCGCGCCCTCGACGCCGCCGAATCTCCCGCCCAGTGGCGTCCCGGTGAGGAAATTCGAGTCCAGCCGCCGGCCGGTCAGGTCAACCGTCATGAACAGATTGAGGTAGTCGCCCTTGATCGCGTGATCGAGGTTCTTCATCGGAAATGGGAAGGTGAGCACGATCTTCAGCGCCTCGGTGAGATTGTTGCCGGTGTCGGCCAAAGACTGCAACGCGGGTGCGAGGCTGCGCAGGTCGGCTTTCAGATTGTTACCGCCTGCATCGATGATCCGGTGGGTCACGTCGCTGAGCTCGCCGAGCGCGGTCAGCGCCCGGGTGATGTTCGCCCGGCGATCGGCCAGTACGGTCAACGCGGGATGGATCTGCTCGAGCGCGCCCGCCACAACGTCGCGCTGCTGCGCAAACTGGCCGCTGAGTCGGTCGAGTCCGCTCATCGCGCGGATGATGTCGCCGGTCTGGCGGTCCAGGTTCGTGGTCAGTTCATTCAACTGCGGCAGCAGATCCCGGATCGCGTCCTCGCGGCCGGTGAGGGCGGAATTCAGTTCACGAGTAATGGTTTCCAACTGGGAAAATCCGCCGCCGTTGAGCACCACCGACAGCGACGACAGCACCTGCTCGGTGGTCGGGAAGGCGCCGGCGCGCGCCAGCGGGATGACATCGCCGGGGTGCAGCTCGCCCTCGGGTGCCTGGTCGGTCGGTGCGGCCAGTTCCACGTGGTTGGAGCCGAGCAGGCTGGTCTGGCCGATCCTGGCAGTCGCGTTGGCGGGTAGGCGCACGTCGGAATTCAGGCTGACGGTGACCAGTGCGTGCCAGTCCTGCACCTCGATCTTCGACACCGTTCCGACCGTGACATCGTGCACCCGCACCGGCGAATTCCTGGTCAGCGTGGTCACGTTCGGCATCTGGATGCGCACCTGGTAGGACCCGGGCCCGGTGCCTTCGGTGCCGGGCATCGGCAGCGAGTTCAGCCCGTCCCACTCGCAACCGGACACACCGAGCGCCACGGCGAGGCCCACCGCAAGGGCGGCAGTTCTGCGTAGTCGTCTCGGCATCATCGCCCGCCCCCCGGAATCGCCAGTCCGGCGATACCGTTCGGCACACTCACCGACGTGGACCGTTGCCGCGTCTGCGTCTGACTCGCCACCTGCCCGGCCAGTCCGGGATCGGAGTATTTGAGCTGATCCGGAAATGCGGTCACACCGCTGGCCGGGTTCAGCATGATCGGCAGGTAGTTCATCCCCAGGGTGTTGAGCACCGGCGCCAAATACTGGGCACACAGGTCGGCGCTGCGCTCGGAGTCGTTGGTCTCCAGCGCGCGCACCGAGCCGCAGAGGAAACCGAGCGGGTCGGCGGTGTTGTTCAGGGCGATCGCGCCGGTCAGGGTGCCTTGGGCGGGTTTGTAGATCTGATAGAAGTTGGCCAGGGCGGTCGGCCCGGAATGCAGCACCCGTTCCAGCGCGGGCCGCTTGTCGACCAGCACCTGGGTCGCGTCGGCGAGCCGCTGCAAGCCCTCGGTGAGCTCGGTGCCGCTGCCGTCGAGGAACCGGCGCACGTCGACCAGCGCCGCGTCCAGATTGTCCAGTCCCGCACCGAGCTCCGAGGAGACACCGGCCAGCACCGCGGACACCGACGCCAGTCGACCGCCGAACTGCACGATCTGTTCGTTGCTCGCGGAGAGCACTTCGACGAACTTCTGCAGGTTGCGGATGGTGCCGAATAGGTCGGTTCGCCCGTCGGACAGCGTGTTCAGCGTGGCGGACAGCTCATGAAGCGTGTCGCGGAACCGCTGCCCGTTACCGTCGAGATTGTCGGCGGCGGTATTGACGAAGCGGCCGAACGAGCCTTGCTTGTCGTCACCGACCGGGCCGAGCGCGGTCGCCAACTTGGACAATTCCGCCTTGATGTCGTCCCATTCGACCGGCACGGCGGTGTGCTCGATCGGAATCTCGCCACCGTCGTTCAGCTTCGGTCCACCGGTGTAGGCGGGCGCGAGTTGGATGAATCGCGCCGAGACCAGCGAGGGCGAGATGATCACCGCCCGCGCGTCGGCGGGGACATCGATGCCGCGATCGATCGTCAGTTTCACCTCGACTCGGTCGCCGCCTGGTTCGATCGAATCGATCCTGCCGACCTTCACCCCGAGCACCCGCACATCGTCGCCCTGGTACAGCCCGGAGGTGGACGGAAAATAGGCGGTGACACGGGTCGTTGCGATCCGGGTGAAACTCTTCCACGCACCGACCGCCACGAGGGCGGCGACCAGCACGCCAACCAGTACGAGCACCCAGCGGGGCACATTCCGTATCGCGTTCAGCGCGCTCATGCACATCCCCCCGAACACGACTGCAGCACCGTCGGGGCCGCGCCATCGACCCCTCCGAACGGGTCGGAAAGGGAGTATCGCGCGCTCATCGCGGCGGCTCCTGGGTCGCGGGCTCGATCGAGGGGAACGGCTCCAGGTAGCTACGCAGATCGTCCGGCAGATGGTTCGGCCACACGAGTGCGTCCACCAACGGTTGCAACAACTTGCTCGACGCGTTGACCACATACGCCTGGAAGTAGGGGCCGCTGCCGACCTGCTCGCCGAGCGCGGCCGAGAACGGACCCAGTCCATCGAGCGCGTCGGCGAGGTTCTGCTGGTTGCGCTGCAAGAGGGCCAGCACCGAATTCAGCTTGTCCAGGGCCGGTTTCAGCTGTGCCTCGTTGTCGGCGACCAGCCCGGACAACTGCTGAGTCAAGCTGTTCACGTACACGATCAACTGGCCGAGCGCGGTGCGACGCCGGTCCAGTTCGCCGAGCAACGCGTTGCCGTCCAGCAGCAGCGCGTTGATCCGGTTGCCGCGGTCGGCGAGAATCTTCGTGACGTTCTGCGCCCGCCGCAACAGGTCCGACAATGCCTCGTCCCGCACGTTGATGCTGCGCGAGAGCGCGGTGATCCCGTCCAGTGCCGACCGCAGCGGCGCGGGGGTGTCGGCGAAGGTCGCCGAGAGTGCGTCGAGCGTCTGGTCGACCTTGTCCAGGTCCAGTCGGCCGACCGTGCCCGCCAGGTCGCTCAGGGCTTCGTTGAGCGAGTACGGCGAAGTGGTGCGGTCCAGCGGAATCGTGTCCTGGGCGCGCAACGCGCCGGCCCCGGACGGGGTCACCTCCAGCGACTTGCGGCCGAGCACGGTGTTGGTCTTGATCGCCGCCGACGTCTGCTGCCCCAGCACGATCGACTCGGCCAGGGTGAACCGGACCAGCACCTTGGCGCCGTCGAGGCCGACGTCGTCCACCCGACCGGAGCGCACGCCCGCGACCTGAACTGGATCGCCGGGCACCAGGCCGCCCGCGTCGGCGAAGTAGGCGGTGAACGTCGCGCCGGACCGGATGAACGGGAGTCGGTCGAATTGCAGTGCCGCCAGCGCCACCGCCACCACCAGCACGAGGCCGACGATGCCGAGGGTGATGGAGGGTGATCGCTGCTTGTTCATCGGTCGTCGGCACACCTTCCGGTCGTCTGGGCGGCGGGCATGTTGATCTTCATTGTCTGCCCGTTCGGACCGTCCACCAGGAAGTTCGTCGAGCAGACGTAGAGCTGGAGGAAAGAGCCGTAGGAACCGATCCTGATCAGCTGCCGATAGGTCGAAGGCAGCCGATCCAGCACCCACTGGATGGTGTCGGAGCCCGCGTCCAGGTTGGTGGCGAGTCGCCCGGTCTGCTCGATGGTGCTTCTCAAGTCCGGGCGGGCTTGGGCGAGAAGGTCGGTCAGATCACCGGTGGCGCCCGCGATGCGTGGAATCGCGTCGCCGATCGGGTCCCGGTCGGCGGCCAATTCACTGATCAGCCGCTGCAACTCGTCGATCGTGGTGGCGAATTGGTCGCCACGCTCATCGATGGTCCGCAGCACGATATTCAGGTTGTCGATCACGCTGCCGATCAGCGCATCCCGATCGGCCAGCGTCTTGGCGAAGGAACCACCGCTGTTCAGTAGGGACACCAGCGTGCCGCCCTGGCCCTGGAAGATCTGTAGCAGCGCATTGGTGAGGTCGTTGACCTGGTCGGGATCGAGGCCACGCAGCAGCGGCTTGAACCCGCCGAGCAGCATGTCCAGATCCAACGCGGGCGCGGTCTGTGTCAGACCGATGGTGCCGCCCTTCGGCAACACCCGGTTCGACCCGGGCCCCTCGGCCAGTTCGAGATATCGGTCGCCCACCAGATTTTCGTATTTGATCATCGCGCGGGTGCTGGTCATCAGTGCGTACTTGCGATCGACGTCGAAGTCGACGTGCGCGAGGTAGTCCTTGCCGACTTTCACCGAACCGACCGATCCGACCGGGACGCCGGCGATGCGAACCTTCGCGCCGGGCAATATGCCGGAGGAACTGGTGAACACCGCGTGATAGGCGTTCGCGCGCGCGAAGCGCAGTTGGCTGAACACGATCGCCAATCCGGTGAAGACCAGGGACATCACCAGGGTGAAGACGGCCAATTTGACGGTTGTCGCGGTGTTCCTCATGGGCGCGGCACCCCCGGCAGTCCGGCGAACAGGAGCTGGAAGATCTTGGGCGGGTTGACAGTCAACGTCGTCGATGGCGTGTACACATGGCCTTGCGCGGTGTCGGTGACGAGATAGTCGGCGTGGCTGCCGGGCATCCGATCCAACAACCCCGCGCACTGCGGGCCGCCGGTCGCGTTCACCTTCGGCAGATCCTCCGGATCGGTGTAAGGCTTTGCGCCGTACATGAAACCGGTGTTCAACGCGACGCCTTCCTGCAGGCCGCCGAAGACCGCCTCACCCAACGGAAGCGCCTTGCCGAGACCGCCGATCAGGCAGTACAGCGCGGGTGCGTACTGCTCGAGCAGTCCGGCGGTGGGACGGAGCAGGTCGAGCGCCGTGACGAGCTGATTCTCATTGTCGCGCAACACCGAACCGGTTGTGTCGGCCAACCCGATGAGGTTCATCAGCACATCGTCGAGACTGTCGCGCTCCTCGACGAGAGTCGTGCTGGTAACGGTCGCGTTGTGCAAGGTGCGCAGCAGATCGTTCGACGTGTCCGCGTACAGGTTCGTGACATCACCGGTCGCGGCCAGGTCCTGGCGCAGCGCGGGCAGGTACGGGTTGATGTCACGCAGGTAGGCGTCGCTCTGGTCGAGCAGGTCGCCGAGCTTCTTGCCCCGGCCCTCCAACGCCGTGCCCAGCGCGGACAGCGTCGCGTTCAGCTTCTCCGGCTCGATCTTGGCGAGCACGTCGGTCAGATGCTGGAACAGCGTGTTGAACTCGACGGTCACCCGCTGCGCTGTCACCGTCGCGCCCGGTTGTAGCGAGGTCGACGAAGGGCGCTCGGGGACAGTGAAGTTGACGTACTTCGCGCCGAACACAGTGGCGGACCGGATATCGACGTTCGCGTTCGACGGCACGAGATGCAGTTGTTCCGGATCGAGGGCCAGCCGCAGTTCGGCGTGGTCGGTGGTGTAGTCAACGGCCGCCACCCGGCCGATCTCCACACCACGCATCTTCACCTTGGCGTCCGGGTCGAGAACCAAACCGCTGCGCGGCGCCTGCACCGTCACGGTGGCCGTCGAGGTGAACCCGCCGACGAACATGGTCAGCGCCACGGCGACGACGGCGACCAACACGAGCACCATCGCGGCCCCGGCCAGTTTCAGGCCGAGTCCGCCGCGCAGCGCCTTCGTCAGGCCGCCTCCCGCTCGCCGCACTTCCGCCATGTCGCTCATCCGGAGAGATGGAAGTTGCCGGAGGTGCCGTAGATGGCCAGCGAGATCAGCAGAGTGACCGTGACCACCGCGACCAGCGAGGTTCGCACCGCGTTACCCACCGCGACACCGACGCCGACCGGCCCGCCCGCGGCGTTGAATCCGTAGTAGGTGTGGATCATCATGATCGCCAAGGCCATGAAGATCGCCTGGGCGAACGACCAGAGGATGTCGCTGGGGATGAGGAAGGTGGAGAAGTAGTGGTCGTACACGCCCGCCGACTGCCCGTAGATCACCACGGTGGCGAATCGGCTGGCGAGGAAGGAGGCGATCACCGCGAGCGCGTAGAGCGGGACGATCGCGATCATCCCGGCCAGCACCCGGGTACCGACCAGATACGGCACCGGCCGAATTGCCATCGACTCCAGAGCGTCGATTTCCTCGGCCACCCGCATGGCGCCGAGCTGCGCGGTGGAGCCCGCTCCGATGGTGGCGGCGAGGCCGATGCCGGAAATCACCGGCGCCGCGATCCGGACGTTGATGAATGCCGCGAAGAACCCGGTGAGCGCTTCGACGCCGATGTTGCCGAGCGAACTGTAGCCCTGCACCGCGATAGTGCCGCCCGCGAACAAAGTGAGGAAGCCGACGATCACCACGGTGCCTCCGATCACTGCCAAAGCACCGGTACCCATGCTGATCTCGGCGATCAGGCGGATCGTCTCGGTCCGGTAATGCATGATCGCGCGCGGCAGCGAGCCGAGCGTCTGCGCGTAGAACACGGCATGTCTGCCTATCGCATCGAACGAGTCCGACATCCGGCGCACGCGGCGCACGGTCCGCGGAAAGCGGGACTCGATCACGAAGGCCATCGCGTCACCGCACCGTGAACTTGATACCGATGGCGGTGACCACCACGTTCACTACGAACAAGGCCATAAATGCGAAGACTACGGTCTGATTCACCGCATCACCGACACTCTTGGGCCCGCCTTTGACATTCAGGCCCAGATAACATGCCACCAGCCCGGCGATCAGCCCGAACAAACCGGCTTTCACCTCGGAAATGATCAGTTCGGGCAGATGGGTGAGCAACGTGATGCCATTGACGAACGCGCCCGGGTTCACATCCTGCAGATATACCGAGAACAGAAACCCGCCGACAATGCCGATGGTGCACACCATGCTGTTGAGCATCAGCGCGACAAACATCGAGGCGAGCACGCGCGGCACGACCAAGCGCTGTACCGGATTGATGCCCAACACCCGCATCGCGTCGATTTCCTCGCGAATGGTGCGGGCACCGAGGTCCGCGCAGATCGCGGTGGCGCCCGCGCCGGCGACGATGAGGACGGTGACGATCGGTCCGACCTGGGTGACCGAACCGAATGCCGCGCCCGCGCCGCTCAGGTCTGCTGCTCCGATCTCGCGCAACAGAATGTTCAGTGTGAAGCTGACCAGCACGGTGAATGGAATGGCGACCAATAATGTGGGAACAATGGATACGCTCGCGATGAACCAGGACTGGTCGATGAACTCACGCCATTGAAATGGTCTCCGCATGCTGGAACGCGCAACCTCGGCGGTGAGTTCGAAGAACCCACCGACAGCACGCAACGGCACAGCAAGGACCTCGTTCATCGCGATCCTCCTTGCTCAACCGGCATGTGCAGCTCACGGCGCTCATGTCCGCCGTGGCCACACCGCCGCAACGATTAGAACATGTTCATCGTGTCGTCGTAAGCATTTTGCCACTTTTGAAGTGCACCTATTCTCAATTTCGGCGCATCAATTTAGAACCGGTGTCAAATGCGGAAAGCTCCCACCTTCGTGCGGCGTCACACACCCTGCAGCACCATGTCTACCAAGTGCCGAACCACTGATCAACGGTTTGACTGTTGATCAGCAGCACATCGGCGACGGTCGTCGCCGCGTAGCGACTCACTCCAGATCGATGAGCGAGGAGGCCGAGAAGGTTTGCCCGGCCGGCCGGCCGGCGAAATAGTCGCCGAGCGTGTCGGCCAAGTCATCCGACGACCACTGCCCGCCGGCGGCGTCGAACCGACGCTCGACGACCGGCGCGGCCATCAGCGCGACCATCCCGCCGTACACCACGAACAGTTGCCCGTTGACCCCTTCGGCGGCGGGCGAAGCCAGGTAGGCGACCAGCCGGGCCACATGATCGGGCGACAGCGGGTCGACCACACCGTCCGGGGCGGCGCTGAACACCGCCTCGGTCATCGCGGTCCGCGCGCGCGGCGCGATCACGTTCGCCCGCACGCCATAGCGCGACAGCGCCCGCGCGGCCGAGAGGGTCAGCGCGGTGATGCCCGCCTTCGCGGCGCCATAGTTCGCTTGCCCCTCCGGCCCGAGCAACCCCGCCTCCGAGGAGGTATTGATGAGCCTGCCGTAGACCGGCGCGCCCGCCTGCTTGGACTTGCCGCGCCAGTACGCGGCGGCATTGCGCGACAACAGGAAATGGCCGCGCAGGTGCACCGCGAGCACCTCGTCGAAGTCCTCGTCGGACAGGTTGAACAGCATTCGGTCGCGAGTGATCCCCGCATTGTTGACCACGATGTCGACCGCGCCGAAGGATTCGTGGGCGGTGTGGATCAAGGCATCCGCGGTGGCGCGCTCGGCTACGCTGCCGGCGACGAACTCGGCTTTCGCACCCACTGCGCGAATCTCCGCGAGGGTATCGGCCACAGCCTCCGATTCCGACAGGTCGTTGACCACCACCGAAGCACCCGCACCGGCCAGTGCGAGCGCTTCGGCCCGTCCGAGTCCGGCACCGCCGCCGGTCACGATCGCCACCCGGCCGGCCAAGCTCACCTCTTTGCGCACGCGGCCGACTTTAGAACGTGTTCCAACGTTCGGCAAGAGGCGACTACTGGAGACGTAGCGCCGCCTTCGGACATTGCGCGACCGCCTGCTCGACCTCGGCGAGCCGATCGGCCGCCACCTCGCCCTCCGCGATGTGCAGCTCGTCATCGTCATCGAGTTCGAACACGTCGGGGGCGATTCCGACACAGATTCCGTTCGCTTCGCATTGATCAGGATCGACGCTGACCTTCATGAGAACTCCTTTACCGCCGCTGTGATCGGAGCCTGCCGAGCCGACCCGACCGCCCGGTGCGCCTCCCACCGGCTCCACTCTCAATACTGGAACATGTTTCAGTCGATATGCAATGATCGGGAGAACCCGAACCGACGAAGGTATGAGGTAGTGCCATGCGCATCGCGTACACGCCGCGGCAGGAGAAACTACGCGCGCAGTTGCGCGAGTACTTCGCGCGGCTGATCACTCCGGAGCGCCGCGAAGCATTGAACGCACAGACCGGCGAGTACGGGCAGGGCAACGTCTACCGCGAGGTCGTCCGACAGATGGGCGAAGACGGCTGGTTGGCGCTCGGGTGGCCGGAGGAGTATGGCGGCCAGGATCGACCGACCATGGACCAACTGATCTTCACCGACGAGGCCGCGCTCGCCGGCGCGCCGGTGCCGTTCCTGACCATCAATTCGGTCGCCCCGACGATCATGCACTACGGCAGCGAGGAGCAGAAGAAGTTCTTCCTGCCCAAGATCGCGGCCGGTCAACTGCACTTCGCCATCGGCTATTCCGAACCGGGCGCGGGTACCGACCTGGCCGGCCTACGCACCAAAGCCGAGCGCGACGGCGACGACTACGTGATCAACGGCCAGAAGATGTGGACGAGCCTGATCGCCTACGCCGACTACGTCTGGCTGGCCGTGCGCACCGACCCGACCGCCAAGAAGCACAAAGGCATCAGCATGCTCATCGTGCCGACCACCGCCGAGGGCTTCTCCTGGACCCCGGTGCGCACCATGGCAGGCCCGGACACCAGCGCGACCTACTACCAGGACGTCCGGGTGCCCGCGAGCGCGCTGGTCGGCCAGGAGAACGGCGGCTGGGCGCTGATCACCAACCAACTCAATCACGAGCGCGTCGCGCTCACGTCGGCCGCGCCGCTGGCGCTCGCGCTGCGCCAGACCGTCGAGTGGGCGCGCGACACCAAGGCCGGCGACGGCTCCCGGGTGATCGACCGCGAATGGGCGCAACTCAATCTCGCCAAGGTGCATGCCAAGGTCGAGTACCTCCAGCTGATGAACTGGGAGATCGCCAGCCGGGCCGACGCGGGCGGCGACGCGGCGCCGCGGCCGTGGGACGCATCGACCTGCAAGGTGTACGGCACCGAGCTGGCCACCGAGGCATACCGGCTGCTCATGGAGGTCCTCGGACCGCAGGCGTACCTGCGCCAAGACTCCCCAGGCGCCGAACTGCACGGACGATTGGAGCGGATGCACCGGGCAGCGCTCATCCTGACCTTCGGCGGCGGTACCAACGAGATCCAACGCGACATCATCGCTATGACCGCCCTCGCGCAGCCTGCCTCGGCGCGCTGAACGAAAGCAGGTAGACCACTATGGATTTCACTCCCACCGAAGCCCAACTGGACCTTGCCCGGCTGACCGGCGAGGTCTGCGGGAAACTGGTCACCGCCGACCGGCTGCGCGAACTGGATTCCGCCGGCGAGGCGGGAACGAACACCGACCGATTCGACGAGACGCTGTGGCGCGCGCTGGGCGAAACCGGCGTGCTCGCGGCGACCTTGCCCGAGTCCGTCGGTGGCAGTGGCTTTGGTCCGCTCGAACACACCGCCATCTTGCGTGAACTGGGCAAGCACGTCGCAGCCGTGCCGTATCTATGGTCGATCGTGGTCAGCGCGGGCGCGCTGGCTCGCTTCGGCGACGCGGCGCAACAGAATCTGGCCGAGCGAGCCGGTGTCGGCGGCGTCATTCTCACCGCGGCACTGACCGAGGAGCGCAACTGGGAGCCCGCCCAGCCGCTCACCGCCGCGGTGGAGACACCCGGCGGGTGGCGATTGACCGGCGCCAAGACCACTGTTCCGTTCGCCGATCGCGCCGAGCGAATGGTGGTTCCCGCCACGGTGTCCGGCAGCACGGCGGTCTTCTTGGTCGATCCGGCCGCCGCGATGGTGACGGCCCAGCAGGTGGTCGACCGAAGCCCAGAGTTCGCCGTCGAATTCACCGACACGCCTGCCGAACTGGTCGGCACCGTGGCGGACGGCGCGCAGATCCTGGACTGGATCCTGCACCGCGCCTGGCTGGGCCTGAGCGCCCTGCAACTCGGGACCGTCGAACGGGCACTCCAGCTGGTCGCCGATTACGCCAGGGAGCGGGAGCAGTTCGGCCGGCCGGTCGGCAGCTTCCAGGCCGTCGCACAGCGCCTGGCCGACGCCTATATCGACGTCCAAGGCCTGCGCCTGACTGTCACCCGGGCCGCCTGGCTGCTATCGGAAAACTTGCCCGCGGCCGAGGCGGTACACACCGCCAAGATCTGGGCCGCCGACGCGGGCCATCGTGTCGCGCACACCGTCGTCCATGTGCACGGCGGTGTCGGTATCGACCGGGACCACATCGTGCACAACTACTTCACCGCGGCGAAGCACAATGAGTTCGCCCTCGGCGCGGGCACCGATCACCTGCGCGCACTCGGCGCACTATTGGCCGGGACCCCGAGCTGAACGGGACAGCTTCCCGCCCGGAGTAGTATTACGTAATACGTGTACTACGGGCGATATGGAGGCGGCGATGCTGCTGAACAGCAAAGGGCAGGTGACCATCCCGGCCCACCTTCGCGCCAAGCACAATCTTCACGAGGGCGACGAGGTCGAGATTATCGAAGTCGGTGGCGCATTGCGGATCGTGCGGGCCGATGGCGCCCCGACTCGCGGCCAACGGCTCGTCCGCCGTCTGCGGGGCACTGCGGACGGCAAGGACATCGAGGGCATGAGCACTGACGAGATCATGAATCTGCTTCGTGGTGAGTAGCCCGGCGCCAATCCGTGGACGTGCCATTTTGATCGACTCCTGCGTCCTGCTGGACGTAATGACCAATGACAAGCACTGGGCGGAATGGTCGGCACATCAGATCACCGACGCACTCGACTCCGGCCGGGTCGTCATCAATCCGGTTATCTACGCGGAGGTCTCGGTAGGGTACGACACAGTCGAAGAACTGGATCATCTGCTGCCCTTCGACGAGTTCGAGCGTGAAGCGCTGCCGTTTCGAGCGGGCTTCCTGGCGGGTAAGGCGTATCAGCGTTATCGCCGCAACAGCGGTGAGAAGCGCTCACCGCTTCCCGACTTCTATATCGGAGCACACGCTGCAGTGGCGGGCTACCGATTGCTGACACGGGACGTCGCACGATACCGCGGCTATTTCCCGACCGTCGAACTGATCGCGCCCACCAGCCGCCGGAACACCTGAGCGGTCAGCGAGATCAGCAGTTGGGGCAGCGTCGGATACGCCATCAGGCCAGCCTCTGGCTCAACTCCGCACTGACGCGCAAGACATGGTCAGCAGCCTCATCGAACAGTCTGGAATGCTCGTTCATCGACTTGATGACGGCATCGTGAACGAACTGCTGCACAGTGCTACCTCCGCCACGCGCGCACGGCAACCAGCTCCTCGCCGGAAAACCGGATGTTCCGATTGGACATCGCTCGACGATATCGCTTGGTTCCGCGTAATACGGATCGGCTCTACTCGGCCGGAATCGACGTCAAGTAGCGCTGGAGCGTGGGAGCCACGTCGGCGACGAGCTGGTCGCCGGTCATGGCGACGACCGGCGGAATCCGCAGGACGTATCGACAGAGGGCCACGCCGAGCAGTTGGGTGACGATGAGGCCGCCGCGCCGGGGGGCATCGACCGGATCCCCGCAGTGTAGGACTGCGGGCAGCACCTGCTCGGCGAACACCGTGCGGAAGCGCTCGCCGACGGCCTCGTCGGTGATAGCGGAACGCAACAGGGTGAGCAGGACGGCATTGTTCGGTTGCCCCTCCCACAGCAGCAGAAATCGGCGGACCAAAAGCTCACCGAGGTCGCGCTGATCCGTGGCAGCCAGGTCGGGCAGATCGAGACTGATGTCGACCGCGGCGGCGAACAAGCCGTCTTTGTTGCCGAAATAACGCATGACCATGGACGGGTCGATATCGGCATCGGCCGCGATGGCGCGGATGGTCGCTTTACGGAAGCCTTCGGCGGCAAAACGGGCGCGTGCGGCCTGCAGAATCGCGGCGCGCGTCGCATCGGAGCGGCGAACCGCGATGTGGTTGGACTCGGCAGTCATGCCAACAAGCGTAGGCCAACAGCTGTTGACTTTCGATTCGAACCCTGGCTACGGTTATGCCAACAAGCGTTGGCCTACAGATGTTGACCTGAGGAGTTCCCATGAGTGCCACCCCGAACCACCCATTACCGGACACCACCGCGGTAGTGATCGTCGGCGCCGGGCCCGTGGGGTTGACCGCGGCCGTCACGCTGGCCGACGCGGGTGTCGACTTCGTCGTGCTGGACCGGCTGGCCGAAGGCGCCAACACGTCTCGTGCCGCCGTTGTGCACGCCAGGACCCTGGAGGTACTGGAGGAACTCGGCATCGCAGACGAACTCATCGGCGCCGGCATCGTGGTGCCGCGGTTCACGGTGCACGACGGACCGCGCACGTTGGCCGCCATCGAGTTCGGCGGACTGCCGACCAGGTACCCATACACCCTGATGACGCCGCAGGACACCACCGAGTCCGTACTGCTGGACCGGCTGCACAAGGCGGGCGGCGAGGTGCGCCGACCCTATCGAGTGACTCGAATCGCCGACGAAAACAACGGCGTCACAGTCGAATACACCGATGGCGCTGGTGTGCCGGGCAGCCTGCGGGCCGACTACGTGATCGGCGCCGACGGTATGCACAGCATCGTCCGCGAGCAGGCGGGCATCGGATTCACCGGTGACACCTACCCGGCCTCGTTCGTACTCGCCGATGTGCGAATGGACTGGCCGATCGCGCGTGACGAAGTGGCGCTGTATCTTTCGACGGAGGGCGTCATGGTAGTCGCACCACTGCCCGACGACACCGAGCCGAACCGCTACCGCGTCGTGGCGACCGTCGACGAGGCTCCCGAAAACCCGACCGTCGAGGACATCCAAGCCATCCTGGACCTGCGCGGCCCCGGCAGCGATGGCAAAGTTCGCGAGGTGCTGTGGAGTTCACGCTTCCGAGTGCACCACCGGGTGGCCGACCACTACCGCGCGGGCCGCATCCTGCTGGCGGGCGATGCCGCACATGTCCACAGCCCGGCGGGCGGCCAAGGTATGAACACCGGCATCCAGGACGCGGCTACGCTCGGCCCGCTGCTGGCGCGCGTACTGACGGGCGAGCCGGACACGCTGCTGGACACCTATGAAACCATCCGCCGTCCCATCGCACTCAGCGTTGTCTCGTTCACCGACCGAATGACGACAATGGCGACCGTGCGTCCGCGTCCGGCACGCATGCTGCGCAATCTGATGCTCTCGACGCTGGCCCGAATCCCCGCCTTCCGCTACCGCCTGGCCTTCCAACTCGCCGAACTGGCGAACCGCTGAACCGCGCCGACACGCATCGACACATCCGAAGTGGTTGCACGACCCGAACGCAGCACGGGGCTGGGCCGATCTCCTTGTGCAACAGCCGACCACTTCACAGGTCCTACTTCGAACTCGCCTCGGCGTGGTCGTCCGCGGGCCGTGCCTGGGTCTGCTCCTTGGCCCAGCGGTAGTCCGGTTTGCCCGCGGGCGAGCGCTTGATCTCGTCGACGAACCACAGGCTGCGCGGCAACTTGTAGGACGCGATCTCGTGCGTCAGCATCGGGCGCAGTTCCTCCAGGGTGGGCCGGTTGTCGGTGCGGCACTGCACGACCGCGACCACCCGCTGGCCCCAGCGCTCGTCCTCGATTCCGACCACGAGCGCATCGAAGATCTCCGGGTGCGACTTGAGCGCGCCCTCGACCTCCTCCGGGTAGACCTTCTCACCACCGCTGTTGATGCAGACCGACCCGCGGCCGAGCATGGTGACGCTGCCGTCCTCCTCGACCCTGGCGAAGTCGCCAGGGATGGCATAGCGAATCCCGTTGAATTCCTTGAAGGTCGCCGCAGTCTTGGCCTCGTCCCGGTAGTAGCCGAGTGGAATGTGACCGTGCCGGGCGAGGATGCCGACCGCACCGCAACCGGGCGGCAAGGGGTTGCCCTCCTCGTCCAGCACCTCGGTGGACGCATCGATCTTCACCCGCGGGCCGCCGGTGTGCGTCGCCCCCTTGGCGACGATCGACAACCCGCCGAATCCGGTCTCCGAAGAGCCGATCGAGTCCGAGATCATCCGGTTGGGCAGCAGTTCCAAGAACTGATCCTTGAGCGCGGGCGAGAACAGCGCGGCACTGCTGGCCATCACGTACAGACTCGAAAGATCATAGGGCGCACCGGTTTCCGGGTTGCCCTCGATCAGCGCGTCCAGCATCGGGCGTGCCATCGCGTCGCCGGTGATGAAGATGAGGTTGATCTTGTGCTTGGCGATGGCCTGCCACACGCCGTGCCCGGAGAACTCCGCAAGCAGCACGATCTTCCCGCCGCCGAACAGGCTGTGGAACATGGCCCACTGCGCGCCGCCGTGGATCATCGGCGGAATCGGGCACCGCACCATGGGCGGGCTGCCGGCACCCACCTTCGCCAACTCCCATTCGTCCTGGACATATTCGCCGGTGAGGAAATTGATGCCCGCGCCGAGCACGCGCCACACGTCCTCTTGGCGCCACATCACCCCCTTGGGCTTACCGGTGGTGCCGCCGGTGTAGAGCATGTACAGGTCATCGGGGGAACGATCGCCGAAGTCGCGCTCGCCCGAGGACTGCTCGAGCACCGCTTCGTATTCCCCCGAATCCGCTGCGGTGGGAATTGTCCCGGTCGTATCGTCATCGACGACGATGACGGTGTGCAGCTTCGGTGTTTCCGGGCGAACCGCGGACACCTTGTCGCTGTACCGACGTTCGTGGACCAGCGCGGCCATATCCGAGTTCTCGAAGATGTACTGCAACTCGTTCTCGACGTATCGGTAGTTCACGTTGATCATCACGGCACGCGCCTTGAAGATCGCGACCATGGCCTCGACGGCCTCGATCGTGTTGCGGGCGTATATCCCTACCTTGTCGCCCGGTTGGATTCCCCGATCTTGCAGGTAGTGAGCAAGTTTATTGGACCGTACCTCCAACTGGGCGTAAGTGACCTCGCGGCCGTCGTCGGCCAGCGCGACACGGTCGGGCATCAGATCGATGGCATGTTCGACTAAGTCCGCTATGTTGTAGCTCACAGCATAAAAATAGAACGTGTTACTGTTTCTGACAAGGCTCGAAGTCAGGAGAATCAGCAATGCCGCACTGCCTCGTCGAGAAGCGCGACCATGTCCTCATCGTCACCATGAACCGGCCCGAGGCGCGCAACGCGCTGTCGGCGGAGATGATGGCGATCATGCGAGACGCCTGGGACCAGGCGGACCACGATCCGGATATCCGGGTAGCGATCCTGACCGGCGCGGGCGGCGCGTTCTGCGCGGGCGCCGACCTCAAAGCGATGACCTCTCAACACCCCGGCGACTCCTTCGCGGGCGGCGGCTGGGATCTGTCCACGATCGAGGCGCTGCTCAAGGGCCGCAGGCTGAGCAAGCCGCTGATCGCGGCGGTCGAGGGTCCGGCGATCGCGGGCGGCACCGAGATCCTGCAGGGCACCGACATTCGGGTAGCCGGCAAGAGCGCGAAATTCGGCGTCTCCGAGGCACGGTGGGGCCTGTTCCCGCTGGGCGGCTCAGCAGTGCGGCTGGTTCGACAGATCCCGTACACCGTGGCCGCGGATATCTTGCTGACCGGCAGGCACGTCACTGCCGCCGAGGCCAAGGAGATCGGGCTGATCGGGCACGTGGTGCCGGACGGCACGGCACTGGACAAGGCACTCGAGCTCGCCGGACAGATCGCCGCCAATGGCCCCCTCGCGGTGCAGGCCATCCTGCGCACGATCCGGGCGACCGAGGCGATGCCGGAGGAGGACGCCTTCAAGATCGACGCCGAACTCGGCACGGCGGTGTTCCGGTCGGCCGACGCCAAGGAGGGCCCGAAGGCCTTCGCGGAGAAGCGCAAGCCCACGTTCACCGGCAATTGAGAACGCCGCGCACGCGGCGATCCGCACCCGGGCCTCAGCTACCCTTCGCGCAGTCCATCCGGAACGGCTCCCACTGATGACCATCCGGGTCGAGGAAGGTTCGGCTGTACATGCCGACCCGCGCCTCCTGCGCCCGCTTGTCCTCGTCGACCTCTTCGACGGCGCCGGCCGCGAGCGCCGCGACGGTGAGGCCGTCCACCTCCTCGACACTGCCGAGCGCGAGTCCGTAGCAGGCGCCGACCGTCCCGATGGTGTCGGCGACCGGCCGTTTGCCGAAGGTAGTGAAGTAGTCCCTGGTCAGCAGCATTACGCAGATATTGTCGTCGACGACTATGCACGCGGCGCTGTCGTCGATGAACTCCTGGTCGACTTTCCAGCCCAGCGCCGCATAGAAGTTCTTCGATCGGTTCAGGTCGGCGACGGGAAGATTGATGAAGATCATTGCGCTGCTCATGGGCGCCGTCCTCTCGAGCATGCCAGGTGGGTTCGCTAAGTAGGACGACCCGTGTGCGCCGAAGTCACCGCCCGACACGACGTGACCGAACGCACATTTTCAACAGGTTTAAGGCCCGGCGGAACGGGACCACAACATCTGTTGTGTGTCGGTGGCCTGTGGCAGGGTGACTGCCATGAACGACTCGTCCGGCTCCCCCGTCGGCCTCGCTCCCGATGTACTCGCCTCATTCGAGTCGCATCGCAGGGAGCTGTGCGCATACGCCTATCGAATGCTCGGCTCCTCGTTCGAAGCCGAGGATGCGGTACAGGAAGCCTTCACCCGGGCGTGGAAGTCCTACCACTCCTTCGAGGGGCGCGCCAGCCTACGGTCCTGGTTGTACAAGATCACGACGAATGTCTGCCTCGACATGCTCGACGGCCCACAGCGCCGAGCGCGGCCGATGGATCTGTCCAGCCCGTCCCGACCTGATTCCCCGCTGCCCGCGCCGCAGCCGGACTACGTTTGGATCGAGCCCATTCCGAACGCGCTCGCCTTCGGCGCGGACCCGGCTGAACATGCCAGTGCCAAAGACGCACTGCGCCTCGCCTTCGTCGCCGCCTGCCAACACCTGCCCGCCACCCAGCGCGCGATCCTGATCATGCGCGAGGTGCTGCGGTTCTCCGCCAACGAGACCGCCGAGGCGCTCACCATGTCGCCCGCGTCGGTGAACAGCGCCCTGCAACGGGCGAGAGCCACCATGTCCAAGGTCCAACCGTCCAGCACGGACAGCTATGACGAGACCGACGACAACCAGCGCAAACTGGTAGACAACTTCGTCACGGCGTTCGAGGCCTACGACATGGATACGCTCACCACCCTACTGAAAGCCGATGTGGCACTGTCCATGCCGCCGTTCGAGCTGTGGATCTCCGGTCCGGAGAATGTGGCCGCGTTCATGCTCGGCACCGGAAGCGGCTGCCGCGATTCCCGTCTGATCCGGCTGGACGGCGCCAACGGTTTGCCCGCTTTCGGCCATTACAAGCCTGGCGACGAGCCGGGTGTGTGGGTGCCGTGGTCGATCACCGTGCTGGAGCTCCAGGGCGGCGCGATCGCCGGATTGAACTTCTTCCTCGACACCGCGAAGCTATTTCCACTGTTCGGCCTGGCACCCGAACTGCGTTAGCCTGTCGCATCTGTCTGGACCTTCCGGCCACTGTCGGCCGCCCCATTTCACACACTGGACGGGCGACGCGCGTCAGCAGCGTCGAACACCGAACGACGGCGGCAACATCCGCCACGCGCAACACGGTCAGCACGAAGACCACCGCAGTGAACGCCACGCACTCCTCGACCGGGGCGGTGCCACCACCCTGCGGGTGCACGGCGAACTCCGGCAAGCTGCGGCTCGGCGAGAACCCACCACTTCTCCGGCGCAAGACGTTTCGACAACTCATTACCCAAAAGTCGAACATCTTGCGGCACAACTCATTCCGACACAGGCCCCGCACGGATCGCAACCAGTTGAGACACCCGTCGTAGCGATGCTGGAGCGCCATGACGGGGCATCGTCGACCCGTGGACATTCCCAGATCCGGGAACATCCGATGATCGACTTGTGTCGACGTTGCCTGCCTGGATGAGAGCGAGGCGCTGATGACTGGCGATGACAGCAAGCGACTGGGCGATTTGCACGAGCTTCCTGGCTGCGCGCCAGCGGGCTTGAAAGATCTGTTCAAGGCATCCGAGGGCATCATTCAAGAACAGATCCAGCTGCTCGGGTCAGGCACACCGTCCAAGGCTCTTGATCTGCGCGAGATGCTGCGTGGCCAGGGAATCGCCAATCCCGAGGATCAGGCGGTGATGATCGACAAATACAAGGATCACCAGGACGAGATGCAGAAGGCTACGTCGGGTATCCAGCGGCAGGACGACGGCATCATAATGAAAACCGCAGGAATCGGGGACGCCGTGACGAATGCCTACGGTGCCATCGATACCTCGGTGGGCGAACTCAACACGAAGATCGATGCCTCCTTCAAGGCCGTGCGGACCGTCACGGACAAAGACGGCACAACCCACCAGGAACTGCCGAAAGAGATCATCGACGGCCTGTTCAAGGGCGTCTGGAGCACGGTGGACACAACATACAAAGAGGTCAACGGCGTCTCGGACCAGGCGGCGGCCACGGCGCTCAAAATCGACGGCGACCAGCCGGCCTATACCCCCACCGGTGGTACGACGCCCATCTCGACGTCCACCTCGACGTCCACCGGGTCGGGGACCACCGGGTCGGGGTACAGCGGAACCACCCCGTGGACCGGCCGGTCGGGTTCGATGGGCACGGCGATCATCCCCACCGGGGACAAGCCCGACGCGCTGTCGATGATGAAATACCTCATCGACACATACCACTTCACCCCGGCACAAGCCGCGGGAATCGTAGCCAACGCGAAGTTCGAATCGGGCTTCGACCTTTCGGCCACGGGCGACAACGGAACGGCCAAAGGCCTGTTCCAGTGGCGTTTCGGTCGACTGTCCGGGCTGCACGATTTCGCGAGCAAGGAGGGCGAGAATATCGGCGACTGGCGCACCCATCTCGACTACATGGTTCAGGAATTGCGCGGTGGCGACTATCAGCGGGCCAACACCGCCGTCAACGCGAACCGCAACGACCCCCGCGCGGTCGCGGAGGCCTTCGACCGCTACTACGAAAAGAGCTCCGGATCCACCATCAACGATCGGCGCGAGTACGCGGCGGGGCTCCTGTCGGAGTACAACCAGTCCGATTCGAGTCTCGCCGTCTGAAGCCGCGGGTCGCACCGAGCTACCACGCCGGAGTCCGGCACCCCGATCGGCGGACATAGCTGACGAATAGAACTAAGGTGCGGGGATATAGCGATCGCGCAGTGTGCGCTTGTACAGCTTGCCGTTCGGGTCACGCGGCAGTTCAGGTAGGTAGTCGATCGACTTCGGCATCTTGTACTTGGCCAGCCGCGTCGCGGCGAAGGCAAGCAGGTCCGCGGTGAGTTCGTCGTTACCCGCCACACCGGCCGCCGGCTGCACGACAGCCTTGACCTCTTGACCCCAATCCGGGTGTGGGATACCGAATACCGCGACATCAGCGACTTTCGGATGGGTGATCAACACGTTCTCCACCTCGGCCGGGTAGATGTTCACCCCACCGGACAGGATCAGATCCGACCGCCGGTCGTGCAGATAGAGATAGCCGTCCTCATCGAGGTGCCCGATGTCGCCGACGGTGAACAGGTCACCGACGCGCGCCTCCTCGGTCTTGGCCCGGTCCCGGTGGTACTCGAAATTCGAAGCGCCCATCCGCATATAGACCAGCCCCGGTTCGCCGACCGGGACCTCGGAGCCGTCCTTCTCGCTGAGCACCTTGATCACCGACCACGGCCAGGCCTTGCCGACCGAGCCCGGCTTGCGCAGCCAATCGGCGCCGTTGATCACCGTGCCGCCACCTTCGGTAGCCGCGTAGTACTCGGTGACCGTCGGGCCCCACCATGCCAACATCTTCCGCTTGGTCTCCTGCGGACACGGCGCGGCGCCGTGCACCATGCTGCGCAGCGAGGACACGTCGTACTTGGCGCGCACCTCCTCCCGCAGCGCGAGCAGCCGGTGGAACTGGGTCGGCACCATATGGCTGTGCGTCACCCGGTACTTGTCGATCAATCGCAGCATGTCCTCGGCGTCCCAGCGATCCATCAGAACGAGCTTGTGACCCAGCTGAATCGAGATGGTGGCGAAGTTCAGCACCGCGGTGTGATAAAGGGGCGAGCCGCAGATGTGCACATGGTCGTCGTAGGGCGCCAGTTCGAACAGACTGAAGAACGCGGTGGTGTGCGGCGGGACGACATCCGGGTCGGCGTTGGTCAGTGGGCGTCGAACGCCCTTGGGACGCCCCGTGGTCCCCGACGTGTAGAGCATCGGCGCACCGGTGCTGCGGTCGGACGGACGTCCGGTGTCCGCGGCGCCGAGCCAGCCCACCGACTTGAAGCCGTCGATCTCGCCCACCGCGAAGCGCGCCGACGCGGGCAGTACCGCCTCCTCGGCGGCGGCTCGGGCGGCCGCGGCGAAGCGGTCGCTGGCGATGAAAGCCTTCGCCGCACTGTCGGACAGGATGTAGGCCACCTCCGGCCCGGTGAGGTGCCAGTTCACCGCGACGATGTACAACCCTGCCTGATAGGCCGCGAAGTAGGCGGCGATCGCCTCCACGCAGTTGTGCACCATGCTGACCAGTACGTCACCCGTTGTCAGGCCCAGCGCACGCAGGCCGGTGGCGTAACGATCGGCGAGCGTGGCCAATTCGCGATATGTCACGTCCCGGCCAGATGGATCGACCATCGCGATCCGATGGGGTTCGGCTTCGGCGATATTCCACAGACCGAGAATTTTCACTGGCTCAGGCGTCGTCACCCATTGAATCTAGAACGCGTTCTACTGTTCGACAAGGGGTGCGAGCAACCTCAGTTGCGCGAGATCGGGCACGGACACGAGCAACATGGTGACGCCTGCGGCCGCCCATACCCCGAGCTGCTTGCGGACATGCTCTTCGTCGCCGATGATCGCGGTGTCCTCAATCAGCTCGTCCGGCACCAAAGCGGCGGCCTCGGCCTTCTTGCCCGACCGAAACAGCCGGCCGATCTCGTCGACTTCCCGCTCGTATCCCATGCGCCGGTATACCTGAGCGTGGAAGTTCAACTCCGGCGCGCCCATGCCACCGATGTAGAGCGCCATGATCCAGCGCATTCGGTCCAGCTCACTCGCCGGGTCGTCGGTGATCACCACCTGGCAGGTCGCGGCGATCTCGAAGTCGTCCCTGCCGCGCCGCGCGCCCGCGCGCGCGAACCCCTCATCGAGCCAGTCGTTGTACATCCCGGCCAGCCTCGGCGCATAGTAGATGGCCAGCCAGCCGTCGGCGATCTCCGCGGTGAGCGCGATGTTCTTCGGCCCCTCCGCGCCCAGCCAGATCGGCAAATCCGCACGTAGGGGATGCACGATCGGCTTGAGCGGCTTGCCGAGTCCGACCGAACCCGGCCCGGTGTAGGGCAACGGGTAGTACGCGCCATCGCTGGTGACCGGCGCCTCTCGCGCGAAAACCTGCCGAACGATCCCGACGTACTCCCTGGTTCGCTGCAGCGGCTTGGCGAACGGCTGGCCGTACCAACCCTCGACCACCTGCGGCCCGGAGACACCGAGGCCGAGGATCGCGCGGCCACTACTGAGATGGTCGAGCGTGAGCGCGTGCATGGCGGTGGCGGTGGGCGTGCGCGCTGACATCTGCACCACCGAGGTGCCCAGGCGCACCCGTCGCGTGGACGAGCCCCACCAGGTCAGCGGCCCGAAGGCATCCGACCCCCACGATTCGGCGGCGAACACGGCGTCGAATCCGGCTTCTTCCGCCGCCGCCACCAACTCACCGGCGTGCGCGGGCGGCTGTGCCATCCAGTACCCGAGTTGCAATCCGAACTTCATATCGGACCCCTTTCCGATCAATCATGATCCTCGGCGGCACTGCGGGTTGCCACCAGAATAAGAACCTGTTCTACTCGATAACGTGACTCAGCGGAATACTGCATCCATGGCGATCGCCGGTGGCAGTGGCGCGGGATCGAACACCGCGGCGCGAACGACTAGCCCGAAGAAGGCGGTAGCCGGCGACCACGAAGGGACCCGGGAGCACCGCCGATCGAATCCAGCCTCCGAGGTACTCAGCGCGCCGCTGCGGATGCGTTTCGATTACACCCGGTCCGTCGGAACCACCATCGGAACTTTCCTGACCGCGCTGCGCGACCGCAGGATCGTCGGCGTGCGCGGCGCCGACGGGCGCGTGATCGTGCCGCCACCGGAGTACGACCCGATGACCGCCGAACCGCTGACCGAATTCGTCGAGGTCGCCGACACCGGCACCGTCCAATCGTGGACCTGGGTACACCAGCCGCTGCCCGGTCAGCCGTTCGAGCGCCCGTTCGCCTGGGCGCTGATCCGGCTCGACGGCGCGGACACCGCGTTGCTGCACGCGGTCGACGTGGCCACTTCCGATGACATCCAGACCGGATTGCGCGTGACTGCCCGGTGGGCCGTCGACACTCAGGGCAGCATTCACGACATCGTCTGCTTCGAGCCGGGCGAGAAGTCCGGCGCCGCCGCCGAACTCGGCAACGGAGCCGCGCCGATCACGATGATCACCACCCCGGTCGACCTGTCCTACAAGCACACCGCCTCGCCGCAGGAGTCGGTCTACTTGCGCGGGCTCGCCGAAGGCAAGCTGATCGGCGCGCGTACCGACGCCGCGGGAAAGGTGTACTTCCCGCCGCGCGGAGCGAACCCGACCGATGGCAGGCCGACCGACGACTTCATCGAACTGCCCGACCGCGGCGTCGTGACCACATTCTGCATTGTGAACGTGCCGTTCTTGGGCCAGCGGATCAAGCCGCCCTACGTGGCGGCCTACATCCTGCTCGACGGCGCGGACATCCCGTTCCTGCACTTGGTGCTCGGGTGCGAGGCGAGCGAAGTCCGAATGGGCATGCGGGTGGAAGCGGTGTGGCGGCCGCGCGAGGAGTGGGGCTACGGACTGGAGAACGTGGACCACTTCCGCCCCACCGGAGAGCCGGATGCCGACTACGAGACCTACCAGCACCACCTCTGAGAGAGGCGCACGTTGACTGACAACGCCACCGACATCGCGGTCGTGGGTTTCGCCCACGCACCGCATGTCTCGGAGACCTTCGGCACCACCAACGGTGTCGAGATGCTGGCGCCCTGCTTCCAGCAGCTCTACGACCGACTCGGCATCGCCAAGTCCGATATCGACTTCTGGTGCTCCGGCTCCTCCGACTACCTCGCCGGACGGGCATTCTCCTTCATCTCGGCGGTCGACGCCATCGGCGCGGTACCACCGATCAACGAATCGCATGTGGAGATGGACGCCGCGTGGGCGCTGTACGAGGCATGGGTGAAACTTCGTTCCGGACAGGCGGATACCGCACTGGTGTACGGCTTCGGCAAGTCCTCGGCGGGGACCCTGCACCAGATCCTCACCCTGCAGCTGGATCCGTATCTGGTCGCGCCGCTGTGGCCGGACGCGCTGTCCATCGCCGGGCTACAGGCCCGCGCGGGACTCGACGCCGGTCGCTGGACCGAGCGTGACATGGCCGCCGTGGCCGCAGGTGATTCCGATGACGTGGACGGTCTCCTGGCGGCGCCGTATGTCGCGAATCCGCTGCGCGCGCATGATGTCGCGCCGATCACCGACGGCGCGGCCGCCATTGTGCTCGCCGTCGGCGATCGCGCTCGCGAACTGTGTGAGCGACCGGCCTGGATCACCGGAATAGCGCACCGGGTGGACACCCCGATGCTCGGCGCGCGCGACCTCACCGTCTCCCCCTCGACTTCGGCCGCGGCTCGAGCGGCCACCGGCGACGACATCGGCGGCTTCGACCTCGCGGAACTACACGCGCCGTTCAGCCATCAGCAGCTGATCCTCGCCGAGGCGATCGGTCTGCGCGATGGCACCGCGGTGAATCCGTCCGGCGGCGCGCTCGCGGCGAACCCCATGTTCGCCGCCGGCCTGGAGCGCATCGGCTTCGCCGCCGAGGCGATCATCACGGGCTCGGCGGATCGCGCGCTCGCCCATGCCACCAGCGGACCCGCACTACAGCAGAACCTTGTCGCTGTCCTGGGATCGGAGATCCGATGAGTTACCCGGCCGCGGTGCTCGGCACCGGACAAACCCATCACGTGACAAAACGCACCGACGTGTCCATGGCCGGCATGTGCCGGGAGGCCATCGATCGAGCGCTGGCCGATGCGGGGCTTGCCATCGCCGACATCGATGCTGTTGTCGTCGGCAAAGCGCCGGACCTGTTCGAGGGTGTCATGATGCCCGAGTTGGCTCTCGCGGATGCGTTGGGCGCCACCGGAAAACCGCTGCTGCGGGTGCATACCGCCGGTTCGGTCGGCGGCTCCACCGGCATCGTCGCGGCCAACCTGGTGCAAGCCGGCGTACACAAACGGGTTCTCGCGATCGCATGGGAGAAGCAGTCGGAGTCGAACGCCATGTGGGCGTTGTCCATTCCGGTGCCGTTCACCATGCCGGTCGGCGCGGGCGCGGGCGGCTACTTCGCCCCGCACGTGCGCTCCTACATCCGGCGCTCGCACGCGCCGAGCCATATCGGCGCGATGGTCGCGGTCAAGGATCGCCGCAATGGCGCCAAGAACCCGCTCGCCCACCTGAAGCAGCCCGACATCACGGTGGAATCGGTGCTCGCCTCGCAGATGCTGTGGGATCCGATCCGCTTCGACGAGACCTGCCCCTCCTCGGATGGAGCGTGTGCGATCGTGATCGGCGACGCGGACGCGGCCGGCGCCGTCGAGGCCACCGGCAAGAAAGTCGCGTGGGTGCACGGCACCGCGATGCGCACCGAACCGACCACCTTCGCCGGACGCGATCAGGTCAATCCGCAGGCGGGCCGAGATGCCGCCGCGGCGCTCTGGCAGGCGGCGGGCATCACCGACCCGCTCAGTGAAATCGACGTGGCCGAGATCTATGTGCCGTTCTCCTGGTTCGAGCCGATGTGGCTGGAGAACCTCGGCTTCGTCGCGCAGGGTGACGGCTGGAAGCTCACAGACAAGGGCGAAACCGAGATCGGCGGCACCCTGCCGATCAACCCATCCGGCGGCGTGCTCTCATCCAATCCGATCGGGGCGTCCGGACTCATCCGCTTCGCCGAGGCGGCCAAGCAGGTCATGGGCCGGGCCGGCGACTACCAGGTACCAGATGCCCGCAGAGCGCTGGGACACGCGTACGGCGGTGGATCACAATACTTTTCGATGTGGGTCGTCGGATCGGAGCGACCGTGAACGCGCTGAAGTTCAGCCTGGGCATCGCACTGAGTCCACTGAACCAACTGCCTGAGCTGGCGAAAACCGCCGAGGAATGTGGATTCTCGTCGATCGCATTGCCGGACTCGCTGTTCTACATGAAGTCGGCGACGGCGAAGTACCCCTACACCGCCGACGGCAGCAGGTTTTGGGGACCGGACACGCCATGGGTGGATCCGCTCATCGGTGCGGCCGCGATGGCCGCCGTGACCACCCGCATCCGCTTCTACACCAACGTGCTGAAGCTGGGTTCGCGCAATCCGCTGCTGCTGGCCAGACAGGTCGGTTCGGTGGCGAACCTGTCCGGCAATCGCTTCGGATTCGGAATCGGAATCGGCTGGGCGCCTGAGGAATTCGAGTGGTGCGGCGTGCCGTTCGCGCGGCGGGGCGCTCGAGTCGACGAGATGATCGAGGTCCTCGAACTGGTGCTGGCCGGCGGGATGGTCGAGTACCACGGCGAGTTCTTCGACTTCGATCCGCTGCAGATCAGCCCGGCGCCGAGCGAACCGGTGCCGTTCTACATCGGCGGGCACACCGCGCCCGCGCTGCGCCGCGCCGCCCGGGTGGGTGACGGTTGGACCTCGGCCATGATGACCTATGACGAACTGCGCGCCACCATCGGCAAGCTCGACGCGTTGCGTGCCGAGTACGGCAGGGCCGAGCAGCCGTTCGAGATCCAGGCGGTGTGCATCGACCGCTTCGGGCGCTCCGGGTACCAGGAACTCGCCGACGCGGGCGTGACCGACGCGATCGTGGTGCCCTGGCTGGCCGACGGTATCGGCTTCGATGGCGAGCTCGCCGCCAAACAGGACTCGCTGCGCAAGTTCGCGGAGCAGAACATCACGGCGCCCATCGTGCCCGTCGGTCGAGGAAGGCGAGAATGACCAGCACCGAACATCCGGCCAGGGCCGCGGGCTTGGCCTCCCAGGCCGCCGTGCGGGCGCGCGACAAGCAGGCGTGGCTCGCGCTGTTCGCCGCGGACGGCGTCGTGGAAGACCCGATCGGCTCTTCGGGCCTCGACCCGGCAGGCACGGGCCATCGCGGCACCGAGGCCATTGCCACGTTCTGGGACAAGGCGATCGCCAAGACCGATCTGATCGAGTTCCGCTTCGGTGACTCGTTCGCCTGCGGAAACGAGGTCGCCTTCACCGGCACCATCCGCAGCACGATCGGCGGCCATCGGATCGACGCCGACGGTGTGTTCACCTACCGGGTGGACGACGACGGCAAGATCACCGCCTTGCGCGCGTTCTGGGAGGTCGAACGGGCCATGGCAACGGCACGACCGGTCAGCTGAGGTCTCGCCCGCCCGCCATGGCAAAGGCCCTCGCACCGCTCCGGGTGCGAGGGCCTTCTGCTCGGGTCAGTGCGCGACTGGACAGGTCTTGTAGTCGACCGGGAACTCCTTGATTCCATTGAGCCAGCCTGATCGAAGGCGCCGGGCGTCGCCGAGCCTGGTGATGTCGGGCAAGTGGTCGGCGATCGCATTGAAGATCAAGTCGATCTCCAGCCGGGCCAGGTTCGCTCCGATACAGAAGTGCGCACCGGTGCCGCCGAAGGACAGGTGCGGGTTGTCCGCGCGGGTGATGTCGAACGTCTCCGGGTGGGCGAAAACGTCCTCGTCGAAATTGGCCGAGCGGTACAGCATGACTACCCGCTGGCCCTTCTTGATCTGCACGCCGCCGAGTTCGGTGTCTTCCAGCGCGGTCCGCTGGAAGGAGGTGACCGGGGTCGCCCACCGGATGATCTCGTCGGCGGCCGTGGCCGGACGTTCCTTCTTGAACAGCTCCCACTGGTCGGGGTGGTCCAGGAACGCGATCATCCCGTGCGAAATGGCGTTGCGAGTCGTCTCGTTGCCCGCGACCGCCAGCATGATCACGAAGAAGCCGAACTCCTCCTCGGAGAGTTTGTCGCCATCGATGTCCGCCTCGATCAACGTGGTGACGATGTCGTCGGCTGGGCACTGTTTACGAGAGGCCGCCATCTGGTACGCATATCCCAAGATCTCGGCGGTGGCCGCCATCGGGTCGACATCGCTGTCCGGGTCGTCGTAGCCGGTCATCTCATTGGACCAGGTGAAGACCTTCATCCGGTCTTCCTGCGGCACACCGATCAGCTCGGCGATCGCCTGCAGCGGCAGCTCGCAGGCGATCTGGGCGACGAAATCCCCGGAACCCGATTCGGCCGCAGCCCGCACGATCGACTCGGCGCGGGCTGACAACTCGGCCCGCAGACCGTTGATCGCGCGCGGTGTGAAGCCGCGCGAGATGATCTTGCGCAGTTTGGTGTGCTCAGGGGCGTCCATGTTGAGCATGACAATCCGCTGCAACTCGATCTTCTCGCGGGCGATGTCGTCGTTGAAGCGCGGAATGGCGGTGTTCTCGGAACTGGAGAACACGTCGCTGCGCCGCGACACCTCCTTGACATCGGCATGCTTGCTGACCACCCAGAAGCCGTCGTCATGAAATCCGCTGACGTCGGGCGACTGCGGATTCCACCAGATGGGGGCGGTCCGGCGTAGTTCGGCGAACTCTTCGATCGGAACACGCTCGGCGTAGATGGCCGGGTCCGTCACGTCGAACCCGGCCGGCAGATCCGGCCGAGCGCTCCGAGTGTCTACCACCAGATGTCTCCTTCGACAAACTGAAACACGTTCTATAATCATTGAAGCACAGGCGCGAGAACGAAGAAAGAAACCTGATGGATCCGCCTGCGAAAGAATCATGAACGCGTTTCAGTTTTCTGCTCCACAGGAAAGGTTGGACATGGGCACACCCGTGATCGTCGAAGCCGCTCGCACCCCCATCGGCAAGCGCGGCGGCTGGCTGTCGGGCCTGCACGCGGCCGAACTGCTCGGCCTCGCACAGCGCGGACTACTCGAGCGCGCCCACCTTGACCCCCACCAGGTCGAGCAGGTCATCGGCGGCTGCGTCACCCAGGCGGGCGAGCAGTCCAACAACGTGACCCGGGTCGCCTGGCTGCACGCCGGATTGCCGTGGCAGGTCGGCGCCACCACCATCGACGCCCAGTGCGGCTCGGCCCAGCAGGCCAACCACCTGATCGCCGGACTCATCGCGACCGACGCGATCGAGATCGGCATAGCCTGCGGCGTGGAGGCCATGAGTCGAGTTCCCCTGGGCGCCAACGTCGGCGAGCACACCGGTCCGCGCAGACCCGCCTCGTGGAGCATCGACCTACCCGACCAGTTCGAGGCCGCCGAGCGAATTGCCAAGCGGCGCGGCATCACCCGCGCCGACGTGGATGAGTTCGGCGCCCGATCACAGCGCCTCGCCGCTCAGGCGTGGGCCGAGGGTCGGTTCGACCGCGAGGTACTCGCCGTCACCGCACCCGTGGTCGATAAGCGGGGCGAGTTCACGGGCGAGAAGCTGGACGTGACACGGGACCAGGGCCTGCGCGAAACCACCGTCGAGGGCCTGTCCGCGCTGAAGCCGGTCCTGGAAGGTGGCGTGCATACCGCGGGCTCCTCCTCGCAGATCTCCGACGGCGCGGCCGCGGTCCTCCTGATGGACGAAAAGGCCGCACTGCGAGCCGGATTGCGGCCGCGGGCCCGGATCGTCAGCCAAGCACTGGTGGGCTCGGAGCCGCAGTTCCACCTCGACGGCCCGGTGCAGGCGTGCACCCGACTGCTCGAGCGGTCCGGTATGACCATCGGCGACATCGAGCTGTTCGAGATCAATGAGGCTTTCGCATCGATCGCGCTGTCCTGGGCGTCGGCACATCGGCCCGACATGGATCGCGTGAATGTCAACGGCGGCGCCATCGCGCTCGGACATCCCGTCGGTTCCACCGGATCTCGGCTCATCACAACGGCTTTGCACGAACTGGAGCGCACCGGGCGCGGCACCGCGATGGTTCTCATGTGTGCCGGTGGCGCACTCGCGACAGGAACGATCATCGAACGGTTGTAGGATCTTCAACCATTTCGAGCCGTTTTGTTGAACGTTCATCCCCCAGAGTCGAAAACGTGTCGTACGCCACACACGTCCAGATTTCGCGAACTCGATGAGATGTCAGCTATCTTAGGGCTACCATAGGGGGTTCTGGCAAGACCTCGACGACGGGCCAGAACCGGCCTGCACCGCGCCTTCTCGAGAGCCCTTGGGGCGACCCGCAAACGCCACCATCCCAGTGTCTTCGCCGCCCTGGAGCCTAGAAGCTTCAAGGAAATCCTGAATCAGGCGTAGGTTTTCAGTTACTGAGCCGCTAATATCAATGATACGTATCCGAGATAACAAGTGTTAGTACAGCGAAGGGAATTGGGCGGCTCACAATGGCTGATTTCGCGGCGCGGCTGAACAAGCTGTTCGAAACCGTGCATCCCCCGGGGCGTAAGCCGCACACCAACGCGGAGGTTGCGGCTGCGCTGACAGCCTCCGGGCATCCGATCTCGAAACCGTACCTCTCGCAGTTGCGATCGGGACAGCGGACGAACCCGTCCGATGAGACGGTGGCCGCCCTGGCGAAGTTCTTCAAGGTCAAACCGGACTACTTCTTCAACGACATCTACGCCGCGAAGATCGATCACGATCTCGAGCTGCTGTCCCAGCTGCAGGGCTACGGACTGCGGCGGCTGTCGAGTAGAGCGTTCGACTTGTCCGAAGAATCTCAGAATCTACTCACATCTATGGCGGAGAAGTTGCGGGCCAGCGAAGGCTTGCCCGAAATTCCTCCGGACGGCACCGAATAGGTTCTTGCACGGCAGCACAGTGCGGCCCGGCGGGCCGCACTGTGCTGCGTTATATGCCCGTAAGGCGGTGCAGGACACGACCACCGCCGCGTCGTGACCGAATAATGCGGGCCCTTCGCATGCTGCTCAGCCATTCGGCATGGATCGCATACCGATGTAACAGCTTTCGGGCGACGCGGAGTCCGACTTCACGCGCCGGAGCGGATTCGTTGTCGGACCGGTCGGCTCGAATATCAGACCGGCCGATCAGTATTGCACCATTCCGATCAGGCTGCGGTCGGATTGATCAATTCCATGCAGTCGATTCCGGGCGGGAAAACCAGCACTGCCCGCAGACGTCGACACCTGCTCTCGTACTCATGTTTTCGACGTCGCGTCGTCGCTCGTCCCGGACCGCGGACACCACCGCGCCAACCATGGTCGGATCGAAGTAGACCACGCACATCGCGTCGACTCCGCGAGGGGACCCGGTGATAGAAAATCGAGCCGCTGAGCGCCTTGCGGCAGCTCATTTCCTACCGTGGACGGCCCCGGGAGACCTGGACACCAGCCGCGCCGATTCGTGAACGCGCGGCGAACGCACCCCGGATCAGGCTCCGTACACCGGCTCCGGCGGGGTCGCCTTCCTGATCAGGTCGGCCACCACGGGTCCGAGTTCGACCGGATTCCACCGCGCGCCACGGTCGATCGCGACCCCGTGCCGCCACCCCTCGGCCAGTGCCACCTTGCCGCCCTCGACTTCGAACATCCGTCCCGTCACGTCCGCGGACTGTGCGCTGCCCAGCCAAACGACCAGCGGGGATACGTTATCCGGCGCCATCGCGTCGAAGCCGTCGGTGGGCTTCGTCATCGCCGCCGCGAACACCGTCTCCGTCATCCTGGTCCGAGCGGCCGGGGCGATCGCGTTCACCGTGACCCCGTAACGAGCGAACTCCGCGGCGGCGGTGAGTGTCAGACCAGCGATCCCCGCTTTCGCCGCGCCGTAATTGCCCTGTCCGACGCTACCTTGCAGTCCGGCGCCGGAACTGGTGTTGATGATGCGGCCGTCGACCGGGCGTCCGGCCTTGGACTCCCCGCGCCAGTACTCGATCGCATGCCGCATGGTGGCGAAGTGGCCCTTGAGATGCACCCGGATCACCGCGTCCCACTCGTCCTCACCCAAGTTGACCAACATCCGATCGCGGACGAAACCCGCGTTGTTGACCAGGACGTGCAGACCGCCGAAAGTACCGACGGCTTGGCGGATCAGTCTGTGCGCACCCGCCCAGTCCGCGACATCGTCGCCGTTGGCCACGGCTTCGCCACCGAGCGCCTCGATCTCCGCGACGACGTGGTCGGCGGGCGTCTCCGCGGTGGCCGCACCGTCCAGCGCCGAGCCGAGGTCGTTGACCACGACGCGGGCGCCCGCGGCGGCGAAGGCGAGGGCGTGTGCCCGGCCGATGCCCCGGCCCGCGCCGGTGACGATGACGGTGCGTCCGGCACAGATCCGCTCGGTGTCCATGCTGTGTCCTTTCCGGCATCAGCGGGGCCCGCCATAGTCACGCTGCGCTCTGACGTCCGGGCCTGAACGCTCATACCTGTGTCCTTTGGGGTCCGGGTTGTTCAGGGCTGCTGTCGACCGACGGCCGCGGTGGAGGCGGCGAGGAAGGCGGGCCGTTCGCCACCGCCGTGTACCAGCAGCGTCGCGCCACTGACGTAGGCGGCCAGCGGGGAGGCGAGGAAGGCAGCACACCGGCCGATGTCGTCCGGGCGGGCCATGCGGCCGAGCGGGATGGTGCGGCCCACCGCGTCGACCCCGTCCTGGTCGCCGTAGTGCAGCCGACTCAACTCGGTATCGACCGGACCGACCACCACCGAGTTCACCCGAACCTTCGGCGCCCACTCGACGGCCAGCGAGGCGGTGAGACTGTCCATGCCCGCTTTCGCCGCGCCGTAGGCGGCGGTACCCGGCGACGGGCGATGCCCGCTGACGCTGGAAACGTTCACGATCGAGCCGCCCTCCGGCTGCTGCTGCATCACCGTGTTGACCGCCTGCGCCACCAGCAGCGGGGCGAGCAGATTCAATTCGACGATCTTCGCGTGGAAGTTCTTGCTGGCCTCGGCGGCGAGCGCGAAGGGGGCGCCACCTGCGTTGTTCACCAGATGGTCGACGCGGCCGTGCCGCTCGACGATGGTCTCGATGAGCTGATGAACCGCGTCGGCGTCGCGCACATCGCACGGCAGGTACTCGATCGCCCGCCCGTCGACGTCGACCGGGACCTCGGCAGGCCGGCGCGCACAGGCCACGACGGTCGCGCCGGCGGCGAGAAACGCCCTGCTCACGCCGGCGCCCACACCGCGAACGCCGCCGGTCACCAGAACGACGCGTCCGGCCAGATCGATGTCGAGTGCCACCGTGCTAACCTACCAAGCAACTGCTTGCTTCGCCAAGACGCCTTGGAACATACGAGGGGACTCGCGATGGGGATCAACCGCCACTCCGAATCGACCGGCATCACCGTGATCACCGTCGACTACCCGCCGGTCAACGCCATCCCGACCGACGGCTGGTTCGCGATCGCCGACGAGGTGCGGGCGGCCGGCCGCGACCCCGGCACCAGGGTGGTCGTGCTGCGCGCCGAGAACCGCGGCTTCAACGCGGGCGTCGACATCAAAGAGATCCAGCGCAAGCCGGGCCACCAGGCGTTGATCGACGCGAACCATGGTTGCTTCGAGGCGTTCGGCGCGATCTACGACTGCCCGGTACCGGTGATCGCGGTGGTACAGGGCTTCTGTCTGGGCGGCGGTATCGGACTGGTCGGCAATGCGGACATCGTGATCGCCTCCGATGACGCTACCTTCGGCCTGCCCGAGGTGGACCGCGGCGCGCTCGGCGCGGCGACGCACCTGTCCCGCCTGGTGCCGCAGCACCTGATGCGCGCGCTGTTCTATACCGCGAGTTCCATCACCGCACAGCAGTTGCACCACCACGGATCGGTCTACCAGGTGGTGGCGCGCGCCGAACTCGACGCCGCGGCTATGGCACTGGCCGAGAACATCGCGGCCAAGGACGGCAGCGTGATCCGGGCGGCGAAGCTGGCGCTGAACGGCATCGACCCGCAGGACGTGCACCGCGACTACCGATACGAGCAGGGCTTCACCTTCGAACTCAACCTCGCCGGTGTGGCCGATGAGATGCGCGCCCGGTTCGACGACGATCTCGCGGCGCGCAAAGCCGGGCAGTGAGACCTGGCGCCAGCCACGGGCCGGACGGGCAGCCTACGCCACCGCGATGAGCCCGGGGAGTGCCGCCAATCAGAAAGGGAGCGAAAGCCATGCGAGACAAACGGATGACGCTCGACGAGGTCGTCGGCGAACTGCGCAGTGGGATGACCGTCGGCATCGGCGGTTGGGGTTCGCGCCGCAAGCCGATGGCACTCGTGCGCGCCATCCTGCGTTCGGATATCACCGATCTCACGGTGGTCAGCTACGGCGGGCCGGATATCGGGCTGCTGTGCTCCGCGGGCAAGGTACGCACAGCGTATTACGGCTTCGTATCGCTGGATTCGGCGCCGTTCTATGACCCGTGGTTCGCCAAGGCGCGCACCGCCGGCACGCTCATCGCCCGCGAGATGGACGAGGGCATGCTCGAGTGCGGGCTGAAGGCAGCGTCCGCACGGCTGCCATTTCTGCCGATCCGCGCCGGTCTCGGCTCGGATGTCCCGAACTTCTGGGATGGCGAACTGCGGACGGTCCAGTCGCCCTACCCCGGTCCCGACGGCGTACCGGAGACGCTGATCGCCATGCCCGCACTGGATCTCGATGCGGCGCTGGTGCATCTGAACCTCGGCGACCCACACGGCAACGCCGCCTACACCGGCGTCGACCCCTATTTCGACGACCTGTTCTGCCTGGCGGCGCAGCGGCGCTATGTCTCGGTGGAACGCGTGGTAGAGACCGAGGAACTGGTGAAAACTGTTCCGCTGCAATCGTTATTGCTCAATCGCATGATGGTCGACGGCGTCGTCGAGGCCCCGAACGGCGCGCACTTCACCTTGGCCGAGGACAGCTACGGCCGGGATGAGAAGTTTCAGCAACACTACGTCCACGCCGCCAAGTCTCCGGAGACATGGCAGGTATTCGTCGATCGATACTTGGCCGGCTCCGAGAAGCAGTATCAGGACGCCGTGCGTGAGTTCACGGGAGGCGGCGCGTGCTGAGGGCAAACCGAGTGTCCCGCATGACACTGGAGGTGTCACGATGACCAGCACCGAAGCCATCACTCGCGCCGAGGTCTGCGCGCTCGCCTGCGCGGAGATCTTCCGCGGCGCGGGAGAAATCATGGCCAGCCCGATGTCGCCGATGTCCATCCTCGGCGCCCGCCTCGCCAAACTCACGACCGAGCCGGATCTGCTGCTGTCCGATGGTGCGGCACTGCTGCTCGCCGAGACACCCCCGTTGGGCGGCAAAGCGCCGATCGAGGGCTGGATCCCGTTCCGGAAAGTCTTCGATGTGGTGGCCTCCGGCCGCAGGCACGTGGTGATGGGCGCCAACCAGATCGACCGATTCGGCAACCAGAACATTTCGGCATTCGGCCCGCCGCAGCGGCCGACCCGGCAGATGTTCGGCGTGCGCGGCGCGCCCGGCAACACCGTCAATCACGCCACCAGCTATTGGGTTTCGCGACACACCACGCGGGTGTTCACCGAGCGGGTCGATATCGTCTCCGGCGTCGGTTACGACAAAGTGGACGGGACCAACCCCGCATTCCGATACCTGCACCTGCATCGCGTAGTGACCAACCTGGGTGTCTTCGATTTCGAGGGTCCAGGCCACACCATGCGGGCCCGCAGCCTGCACCCCGGGGTCACCGCCGACGAGGTTGCCGAGAACACCTCGTTCGAGATCGTCGGCCTCGCCGACGCGAGCGATTCCCGGCTGCCGACCGCCGAGGAACTACGGCTGATCCGAGAAGTGCTCGATCCCGGCAAGATTCGCGAAATCGAGGTCCCGTCATGACCGCGCACCTACGCACCGCACTGACCGACCTGGTCGGCATCGAGCACCCGATCGTGCAGACCGGGATGGGCTGGGTCGCGGGCCCGAGCCTGGTCGCGGCCACCGCGGCGGCGGGCGGGCTCGGCATCCTCGCCTCCGCCACCATGACCTTCGCGGAACTCGAGGCGGCGATCGCGAAAACCAAAGCGCACACGTCGAAACCCTTCGGCGTCAACCTCCGCGCCGACGCGACCGACGCCGCCGAACGGATCGATCTGCTGATCCGAACGAAGGTAGCCGTCGCCTCGTTCGCGCTCGCACCCAAGCAGGATCTGATCGCGAAGCTGAAAGATGCCGGCGTGGTGGTGATCCCGTCGGTCGGTGCGGCCAAACACGCGGTCAAAGTCGCGTCCTGGGGCGCGGACGCGGTGATCGTGCAGGGCGGCGAGGGCGGCGGACACACCGGCCCGGTGGCTACCACCCTGCTACTGCCCTCGGTGCTGGACGCGGTGGACATCCCTGTGGTCGCTGCCGGTGGATTCTTCGACGGGCGCGGTCTCGCCGCCGCCTTGGCCTATGGCGCGGCGGGTGTCGCGATGGGGACCCGCTTCCTGCTCACGCAGGAGAGCACCGTGCCCGACGCGGTAAAGCAGGAGTACTTGAGCAGGCAATTGCACGACACCGTGGTGTCGCTGAAAGTCGACGGTATGCCACACCGCGTGCTGAACACCGAACTGGTCCAGCGCCTGGAGCATTCGGGCCGATGGCGTGGACTAGCCGCAGCGCTGGCCAATGCCGCCCGATTCCAGAAAATGACCGGCATGAAGTGGTCCACCCTGGTCCGCGATGGCCTCGCGATGCGAAAGACCGCGGGCCTCAGCTGGTCTCAGGCCGTTATGGCCGCCAATACGCCGATGCTGTTGCGTGCGGGCCTGGTCGAAGGCAACACCCGGGCCGGGGTGCTCGCGGCCGGCCAAGTCACCGGGATCATCGAGGATTTGCCCACCTGTCAGGAATTGATCGACCGGATCGTCACCGACGCGGTCGCGCGGATCCAGGCGGTCGGCGCGCTCGCCGACCGTGCGAACTCCGCTGCGGGCAACTCCGAATGAGCGAGGTGGGACTGGGGCCGATGGCGAACTATGCCCGGTCGCCGTCGGATACGGACAGGTGGTCACCGTCGAACGGATCCGGTACGCCCTGACAGCACGGACTCACCCCGGACGAAAAGGCTCCTGCTCAGCCGCCCAGGTCAGAGCATCCGCAGTTCTCCGCCGTCGACAGGCAGCATGACGCCGGTCAGAGAGAAAGTTCGGAATTTCATGGTCCGCTCTCGTCCAGCCAGTTCTGCTCCGCGCCCGGCTCGGGCAGCACCCGACCGGCTTCGACCGCGGACCGTGCCGGGCTGTCCTGGATCACGACCAAGACACGCTCTTGGGTCACCCCAGCGATATGGGCCGCCGCCGCGGACAGCTCGAGTGCCAGACGGGTCGTTTCTTCCTGCGGGTGGCCGCGGCGCGCCCAGCCGGTGATCAGTAGGGGTGCACCCGGCTCCCCGCCGACGAAGACGCTGTCGGGCGGCAGTTCGACAAAGACCACGTTGACGTAGGAAGGCGGCACATGGTTTATGGCCGCGTGAATCGCGGTGATCTGATCGGCCAGCGTTACCTTGGTTTCCGCGCTCAGTGTTCCCCGGGCGGTGGTGCAGGTGTAGAGGGGCACATCTGCTCCTGAGGTGGAGGGTCGTGATGCGGAATTCTGCGGCCGCAACAGAACGCGCCGGATACGCGCAACGGCGGGGACCGAACACTGCTCGGCGTAACGCGGGCATCGACCGACGGCTTCTGCCGGTGCCGAGACGGCAACCGCCCAGTCAGAGCATGGTCTTCTCCGGTTGTGTGGTCACCACGATCACCGTAGTGGTGCCGGATTCCAGCGCGAGGATGAACTCCTTTTCGAGGTCTCCCGTCGAAGTGACGTCGACGGCATGGCACCCCAACCCTCGTGCCACCGAGGCAATGTCCAAGCCCGGAAGATCCAGCCCAGGCACGCCCGGCGTCTCTTCCAACTCGGCGAAGGATTTGAGGATCGAGTACTCGTGGTTGCGCATCACGACATAGACGATCGCCAGGTTCTGCTGCACGGCCGTCCACAGACCCTGGACCGAGTACTGGAACGACCCGTCCCCGATCAACCCGATCACCGGACGCGTGACACCACGGTCCCGGTCACCCAGGGCGACGCCGACGGCAGCGGGCGCCGCCCAGCCGATTCCACCACTGGCCGTGGCGAAGAACGAGTCGGGCTCGACGGCGGGCAGCCACTCGGCATGCTGGGCCATGGTCGAGGTGGACTCGTTGATGAAGACGGCATGGTGCGGACGGGCCCTGCTGAGCGTCGCGTAGACCTCGTCCGGCGTCAGCGGGCTGCGCTCGGTGTCCGGCAGCTCGTGCCGTCGCGCCATGGGTTCGGGCTTGGCACGGCCACTACCGTCGCCGACCATCTCGGTGAGCAGTTCGATCGATAATCGGGAGTCGCCGAGCAGGCTGTCCCCGACACGGGCCGCACCGGCGACCGCCGGGTCGTCGGTGATCTGCAGCAATTCGGTCCCCGCGGGCAGGATGTCACCGGGCACATACGGGTAGTAGCGAAAGACCTCGGCCCCGATGACCACAACGAGATCGTGTCCGGCCAGCCGGTCGCTGATCGCCTTGACCGACATCCCCACCGGCCCCTGGAACAGCGGGTGATCCTCGGGGAACGAGGCACGGTCGGCAAGCGGCGGGCTGTAGACCGCCGCTTGCATTTTCTGCGCCAGCTCGACACCGGCTTGCCATCCGCGGGCACGGTCCACGTCGGGCCCGAGAATCAGGGCAGGACGTCGACTCGCGGTGATGCGCTCGGCGAAGTGCCGCAGCCGCTCGGGATCGGGCGCGTAGATCCTGCTGACGTCGCGAACGACGGCGGGCCCCTCGAGCGGATGGTTCCAGTCGTCGAGCGGGATGGACAGGAACACCGGGCCGGCCGGCGGCTGCACGGCCATCGCGTAGGCACGCATGAACGCCTCGGGCAGGTCTTGCGCACGAGCCGGCTCGTAGGACCACTTAACCCACGGCCTGGGCATGTTCGCGGCGTCCCGATTACTCAGGTATGGATCACCGATCAGCAACTCACGATGTTGCTGGCCGGCCGTGACGATCAGCGGCGTGTGCGCGTGGTAGGCCGCCACCAGGTTGCCAATGCTGTTGCCGAGCCCAGCGGAGGAGTGCAGATTCACCAATGCCGGACGGCGGGTGGTCTGGGCGAAGGCGTCCGCCATAGCGATGACAGATGCCTCTTGCAGACCCAACACATACCGGAAGTCTTTCGGGAAGTTCTGGAGGAACGTCTCCTCTGTGGATCCCGGATTACCGAAGACGGTGGTGAGGCCGAGCGACCTCAACAAATCGTAGGTCACACTGTGGACAGTCGATTTCGCGCTCATGACAAGTACTCCGCTCCTTCGGCCGCCAGATACCGACAAACCACGCACACTGCCCCCCGATGTGTCGTCTGGTCCGTACACAACTTTTCTTGCACCGTGTGCCACAGATATGGAACGACTTGCCGGCGGCATATACGAGAGCAGTACAAATAGCGATGTTACCCAGCCATATTGCGATGTCAACACATCGACCAATTCGTAACTGGCCTTCGATCTCCTGATGATTCACCGTTATAGAAGTCCACGGGCAATATACGCGGAGCTGGACCACATCGCTTTCGAAGAAAGATTTCAAAGCAGAGTGCCAACGGACCGAAGCCACACCGATCTCACCACTCGGCGCGTACCGGGTTCACTCACCGACCCACATCACCGATATCTCGCACCGAATGATGAAGCGGTACAAGATATTCCGCGCATGACAACATCGCACGCGTCTGCGCCTCGCTCGCCGGCTCGAGACACACGTTCGACCTCGTCGCGACGTGAGTGAACGGGAATCCGGATTCGGAATCCCTCCGAGCACGCCCGCCGGTATCTGACATGGAACAGGCATCATCGTCTGCGCCTGCGCTGACAACCGAATCGGTCTTATGACTCGCTCCGGCCGCAGCATGTTCCCGTGGTTTGAGCATCACGCTCGCTCCCGAGCCGAGAAGCAGGAACACGAACGTCGCGGTAGGTAGGCACAGCCCACAGATCCGCGAGTCGCGGCCGGGCATATCGGTTGTCGGACGATCAGCACTCGGCGTCGTTTGCTCACAGGCAGCGAAAGCCGGCGGGTGAAACTTTCTCATTTGTAGACACGTCGATCGACAATGTGGCGCCTTTCGTTAAGCTGACTGTGACGGTGCAGGTGCGGAGCATTACCGGCCGCGCAGTCCCGTTCGGTGATGAGATCAGGAGAACTCTTTCATGACGGATGCGCATGGGGCGCCTCTGTTCCGTCACCGCGAAAGACAATGCGCTGTTGTTCGACCCACCCGGCAACGGTGAAACCGAAGTGCCATCGGGCCGGCAATCCGCTGTTGTCACGCCAAGATATCGGGCCGCGACTGCCGCCGACTGGATGTCCGTGCTCTTCGACCACAGTTGGGTCGTCAACCCACAATTCGCCGCGACCCGTAGTACCACCCGTTCGACAAACGTGCCGATGCCGGAATTCCGGGGAGCCGCATGTGCGCGGCGCCGACGATCGAAAGGCTCTTCTCGCGAGCGGCCAACCATCGACGAATGTCCGAATTCGCACAACAGATCGGATCGACGAGACAGGAGTGGAGAGCGTGTCGGCTACCGCACAGGAGTACGACTTCGTAGTTTGTGGTTCCGGTTCTTCGGGATCGGTTGTGGCGCGACGCCTCGCCGAACATCCCGAGGTGAAGGTGCTGCTGCTGGAGGCGGGCGGCACCGACGACATCCCCGAAGTGATGGAACCGGCGCAATGGTTTACCAATTTGGGCAGTAGCAGAGACTGGGGCTTCCAGTCCCAGCCCAGTCCCGCGGTGAACCAACGGTCGATCCCGTTGTCGATGGGCAAGGTGCTCGGCGGCGGGTCGAGCATCAACGTGTTGGGTTGGGCCCGGGGACACCAGCGCGACTGGGACTTCTTCGCATCCGAAGCCGGCGACGATGCGTGGGGTTACGACTCCGTATTGGAGATCTATCGGCGGATCGAGGACTGGCACGGCGAACCCGATCCGAAGTACCGCGGCAGTGGCGGGCCGATGTCGATCGAACCGGCTTCCGATCCGCATCCCATCGCGCCCGCACTGGTGGATGCTGCCCGCTCGGTGGGTATTCCTACCTTCTCCAGCAACAACGGCCCGATGATGGAGCACGACGCGGGAGCGGCGATGTTCGATCTGATCATGCGGGCCGGACTACGGCACTCGGTCTATCGCGGTTATGTCGAGCCGATCTTGCGACAGCCCAACCTGACTGTACTCACCAGCGCGATGGTCAGTCGTCTGGTGATCGAAGGCCACCGGGTGACCGGCGTGGAATTCCGCCAGAACGGCACCGAGTACCGCGCCCGGGCTCGCGCCGAGGTGGTGCTATCCCTGGGAGCGATCAACACCCCAAAGGTACTGATGTACTCCGGGATAGGGGATCAGGCCCAGCTGCGCAGCCAGGAGATTCCGGTCATGCAGCATCTGCCGGGTGTTGGACAGAATTTCCAGGACCATCCGCGGATCGACCTCGTGTGGCAATACCCAGCAGACCCCGACCTCGTCAACGTGCACAACAACGGCGGCGAAGCCACCTTCTTCTGGAAGAGCCGAGCAGACATCGACACCCCCGATGTGCAAATCTGCCTGGTCGAGTCCCTGGTTTGCAGCCCCGAGAACGCCGGCAGGTATACGCTGCCGACGGCCGGATTCACGATGTGCATGGGTTTGGTGCGCCCACACAGCCGTGGTCGGGTCACGCTGACCGGCCGCGATCCGATGGATCCGGTACAGATCGAGGCGAACATGTTGACGCACCCCGACGACGTGAAAGCCGCTGTCGCGGGGGTACGGATCTGCCGCGAGATCGCCGATGTCGGCCCGCTGCGTCCCTATTTCACACGCGAAGTCATGCCGGGAAACCTCAGCGACGAGGACCTAGAGCGGTTCGTCCGGGACGCGGCCATGGACTACTTCCATCAGACGTGCACCGCCAAGATGGGCCGCGATCCGATGTCCGTCGTCGACTCGAAGCTGAAAGTGTATGGGCTGGAGGGAATTCGAATCGCGGATGGCTCGATCATGCCCCGCGTGCCAACCGGCAACTCGATGGCTTCCTGCGTGGTGATCGGCGAACGCGCTGCCGACATCTTGAGATCCGAGTACGCGCTGTAGCCCACCCGGTGTTCCCGTGCCCGACCTCGTTGCGGCTCCGACCGCCGTCGAATGACCTCGATCGACGCCATAAGGCCAGTTGAACGCCAGTTATAGGTTGGCCTCGAGTGTTGGACTCCGTCGACTTCAGCACCGCGTGGGTGACGCGAGAAGTCGATACCGTCTTCAGCGCAGCGGCGCAACCGCTACACCACCATGACGGTCGATGACGTCCACATGCTGCTGCTGGACCTGGTCGGTCGCGGTCGGTCGTCAGAAGGCCACGGGGGTGACCGAAATCGGATCGCCGGCTGGAATGCCCGCGCTCCCATCAACGTCCCGTCAAAAATGGTCAAGAACCGAAAAGGTACCGTTAAGGACCGAAATACTTCCGCCTTCCGGTGCCTACGCTGCGACGATGGTGCAGCCAACTCCCTGGCAAGCAGGCAGAATTCGACAGTCACTGTCCGGCCCACTCAGCCAGGTAGCAGGTGTGTCCCCGCGACGGCGGGGCAAAGTCGCGAAAGTCCTGACCGCACCCCGGCCGCTGCCGGGCCCGCTGCGCGGCAACGTGGGTTATCTGTGCGCCGCAGTCGGGAGCATCATCACACTGTTCCTACTATTCAAGCCGTGGGCTGTTGGTTCCGCCAATGACGGCAAGATCCTCGCCGACGCTTTCGGGGGTTTCCAAATCAGCTCCAACCTCACGAGTATCTGGTCGGGATCGCCACCACCCGCCGCGAAAGTCGAGGGCACATGGGCTGTGCTCGCCTGCGTCGCCATCATCGTCACCCTCTGCACCGTGCTGCTGAATCTTCGAGCACGCACTGCGGTGCTTGCCCATGTGGCGGTGGGTTCCGCGCTGGCCATCGCGGCGTTCACAGTCACCGCCGTGGTTCACATGAACAGCAAATTGGAAGAGATCCGGGCGATGGTCACGCCCGGATCCCATCGGGATATGGGCACTCAGATCGGGCTGGCTATCCGCTGGGCCGCCGGCAACGGCGCCTTCCCGATCCCGGGACTACGGCCGGTGACCTACTCCACCGCCAGCCTCACCACGTCGGCGTGGCTCGCCGGCGCGCTGTCGGTGGTGTCGGCCGTGGCCGCTGTCGCACAATGGATTCGCGGGCGCATGACCAGTCCTGTTCGCCGACGATGGCACTTCGCCACGGCACGGTCGGCCCAGAACCCCGACACCGCAACCAAGTGCGCCTGCGCCGGCGACCTCACGCGACTTTCACCAGAGCACGCCGAACACCCGTCCGCGTCACACCACCGGATCGCGACCCGTCACAGTCGATGATCGACCCGAACGCTCGGTGCACGATTACCCAGCACCCATCGACGGGTCGCGATTCGGGCACGCTCGAGAGTCCCCGCGCGAGCCCGGCCCGGATCGAATGGTCCTGGGCTGGCCAGGGTTCGCCCGCCGATCAGCTGAACGAGGCGAGCATTCCGGGCTCGTAGGAACCCGCCGGGTTGCGCGTGATCACGCCCAACCGGTTGGCCGCGTTCACCAAGGCGACCAGGCAGATCAACGCCGCGATCTGATCGTCGTCGTAGTGCTCGCACACCTGGGCCCAGGTGTCGTCGGACACGCCGGTGTGGGCGTCGGCGAGGCGGGTACCCTCCTCGGCGAGTGCCAGCGCGGCCCGCTCGGCCGCGGTGAACACAGTCGCTTCGCGCCAGGTGGCGACCAGATGGAGCCGGACCGGCGTCGCTCCGGCGGCCGCGGCGTCCTTGGTGTGCATGTCGGTGCAGAAACCGCAACCGTTGATCTGGCTGGCCCGGATGCTGACCAGCTCCCGGGTGGTCTTCGGTAGCGGTGATCCGTCGATCACCAGGCTGGCGGCGGCGAACCGCTTGGCGAACTTCGTCGCGATCTCGTTGTCGAACATGTTGAATCGGGCAGTCATGATGTCGTCCTCACTCGTGTTGTGCGGATAGCGGTGGACGAACATGGGATGCCGGTGATGGTGCGTTTGTGACAGCGGGACCGGGTGTGACGTGCGCCACCGATCGTGAGTGTCACAAAGCCGATGGTCCCGGCGTCTTGTGCATGGCAGCGTGGGAACGACCAGATGGGAGCCACCGATGAGCGAGAAGGATCCCGCGACCGCGGCGTTTGTCACCCACCGCAATCTCCTTTTCACCGTCGCCTACGAGATGCTGGGCTCGGCCGCCGACGCGGAGGACGTTCTGCAGGAGACCTGGCTGCGCTGGGTGGGTGTCGATCTCGACACGGTGCACGATCAGCGCGCGTACCTGGCCCGGATCACCACTCGCCAGGCGCTGAGCCGGCTGCGCACCCTCAGCCGGCGCAAGGAGTCCTACGTCGGACCATGGTTGCCCGAGCCCCTGCTGACCTCGCCCGACGTGGCCGACGATGTCGAGTTGGCCGACAGCGTCTCGATGGCGATGATGCTGGTGCTGGAGACGCTCGCACCGACCGAACGGGCGGTGTTCGTGCTGCGTGAAGTGTTCGATCTGGAATACGCGGAGATCGCGCAGGCGGTCGACAAGAGCCCGGCCGCCGTTCGCCAGATCGCGCACCGAGCACGGCTGCACGTGGCCGCGCGCCGACCGCGCGGAGTCGTTTCGCCGGCGCAATCCCGAGACGCGCTGGAGGCATTTCGACAAGCGATCGAAACGGGCGATCTACAGAGCTTGCTCGACCTGCTCGCACCGGATGTCGTTCTCCTGGGGGACGGCGGCGGAGTCGTGCAGGCGGTCCCGCGGCCCATTGTGGGGGCCGACCGGGTGGGACGCCTGCTGGCCGCCGGCCTGCCCAGGATCGACGGCACGGTATCGACCGAGCCGGTACAGATCAACGGCTGCCCCGCACTGATCGTCCGCATCAACGGCGAGATCGACGACGTCGTCGCGGTGCGAATCGACGACGGCCTGATCACCGGCCTCTACGTCGTGCGCAACCCCGAAAAGCTGTCGCGGGTCGGGGAAGAGACCACGGTGAGCCGGTGATCCGGACCCGTCAGGGGCGACTTCACCGAGCGGATACCCGGAGCCGGACATTCGGTCCGACCGATCGGTTCGCTTCCGCCGGATCCCGACCATGCTTATCGCACTCGCCGACGATGCGCGGTTTCAGTGCCCGATGCCCACCGCGCAATGGTTGCGAGTTCATGGTGCGGCGGGAGCTGGGTCGGCGGCCGGGCGGTAGATCTCGCGGCGCAAGCGTTCCAAGTCCGGCGGTACGGCGGACGAGGTTCGGGTATATCGCTCACCGTCATTCGCCCGCAGCGCCCAGCGCGTCAAGCTCGAGTAGATCAACTCGTACTCGTTCTTTCCTTGCCCCGACAGGCCCGGAATCATGCGGAACAGCGCAGGGAGATAGCGGGTCACCGCGTCGACCTGGGCGAGTTGCTCGGCAATCTGGCGGTTCACCTGCTCGACGGCTTCGCCGCGGGTACACCCCGTCTCCTGCCGGATCGCCCTGACCAGGTTGTACGGGACCCGATCGGCCTCGTCTCGAGCCAAACCCACCAAGTCGTTGGCCGCGCACGCCATGGCGAAGAGCAGCTCCTCGAGCCGTCGGATCACGGGGTGGCTGCGCAGTTTCGACGGCAGCTCCCGATGCTGATGGACCTCCAGGGCGGCGAGGCCGATGTCCCACGCCCCGGTCGACTTCCGTAATGGCAAGTAGTCGGCGACAGCGGGCACAAAACCGTTGATGCGATGGTGGGCCTCGCGCTCGCAGGCTTCGAACCACTCCTGGAGGTTGTCGAGGAACCGCTCCTGCCAGCGAGTGCTGCGGCCCTCGCGCAGACGCGGCCACAAACTCGCCCATGCTGTCGGGATCGCGCCGGGCCGCGACGGCGCCCGCGGGTCTTGGCGCAAGGTTGCCACCAGCCCCCGCCGCAGCGCGGTGACAGCCTGCGGATCCTCCAGTCGCGGATCCTCGAAAAGGTCATCCCAGACGGCGAGCAGCACCAGCAGGGCGCAGGCGGTCTGTTCTCGGGCCGCGTCCGCTGGCGCCACGAGTTGCGGCGCCGGGATCCGCAAGGCACCCACCCACCGGTGGTGGTCCGCCTCGGCAAGCGAGACGACGAGGCCGGTATCGGCCATCCAGCCCCGCACCCAGGACATCGCCTCCTGGGAGAACGCCTCACCGTGGACTCCGAGTGGCTGCGTCGAAGGCGGGCGAGCCGCGGGCGCCGGAGTCCGCCGGTCGAGAATGGACCGAGCATAAGAGGTCATCGCATGGCGAGCACGTGGGTCGGCCGCCACCACGGCGAGCTGACCGGCGGCCTGGTCCATGAATTCATCGGCCACCGCTTGTGCTTCGACCACGGCGCCGGAGGCGATGACGAGTTCACGCGCACGGACCGCTTGCTCCCGCGTCATGCCGCTGCGCAGCAGCCGACCGAGTTCATGATCGCGGGCGGCCGCTCGGATCACCGGAAGTGTGTAAATGCCCTCGGGCAGATCCGAGTTGACCGGTTTGCCCATTTCCTCAGCGGTCGAGGTCAAATCGAGGATGTCGTCATACAGCTGGTAGGCCAGGCCCAGGTGTCGGCCGAACCGGGCCAAAGCCTCGTGTTCCTGATCGCCTTCCCGTCCTGCCTGCATCGCGCCGACCCGGCATGCCAGTGCGAGCAGCGCCGCCGTTTTGCCGTCGATCGCGTCCAAATAGGCCTGCTCGCTGCGGGAGACCACATACCGGTCGGCGGCCTCGATCACCATCCCCGCGCACATCTGCTCACTCGTGGTAGTCCCGGCGAGCACTTCACGCATGCCGAGTTCGGCCAGCATACGAGTGCCGGCGGAGGTCACGGAGTCGCCGCCCAGCACCGCCAGATTCGGACCCCACACCGCGTTGGCGCTGGGACGGCCGCGCCGCTGGTAGGCGTGATCGATCACGTCGTCGTGGTAGAGCGAGCCCAGATGCAGCAATTCCACGGCGGCGCCCGCCCGGACAGCCCGGTCGTCGGCTGGGGCTGCGGGATCGGTGAGCAGATAGTACGACAGCAGTGTCAGCGTGGGGCGGACCAGCCGACGCGAAGTGTCGGGTCCTTCGTCGGTGAGGGCGGTCAGTTCTGGCCTGCCTTCGAACCGTATGGGTCCGAGAAGTTCACGGACGCGGTCCAGGTCCGCATCCAGATGCGGGAAGACGGCGGAATCGAATTCACGGGGCACGCACAAACTCCTGACTGGTGACATCGGTCAACTGCACCGTCGCTCAAGGAGATTTGACACCAATGCGCGCGGAAGATGGTGGTATCGAACAAATTTAATGCGCGGCGCACTCGCGGCGATGGTGTCTCGGCAGCATCCCCGGGAACGCCGGTACCTTTTCGGTGTCACGCCCACCGCTTCGGAGGCGACGACCGCCGCGAGCACGTCATCGATCTCTCCGCGCCGGCCGGCGGCACAGCCGGCCGGCCACGTAGTCCATCTGCCAGAAGCCTTGCCCCAAGCGCAACGAGCGGCGACGGCCGCGTGCACAGTGAGTTTGAAGTGACGGCAGAGAGGGACAGTCGGTCTGTGGCCTAGCCGACACAGGCTCGAGTACGGCGACCTTACGCCCTGCACCGGGAAATTCTGTGAGACAGAAACTCACGGGGACGCACCTAGCGTGCGCTTCTCCCCCTGATCGACTGTCGGTGCGGTCTCCCCGGAGCGATCGACTCGCGCCGTCATGGCAGCTCCATCGAGATAGCTGTGAGACAGACAGTTACGGGTCCACGATTAATGCGTATTCGACCGGACCGCCGTCGATCGGTCCAGGCGATGCCGATCCATCGAAACAATCTGTGAGACAGACGGTTAGAGATTCTCGCGCAGTGCGTGACCACTTCGCGCCTGGCCAACAACCGGGTGCGGCGCCTCGGACGCTGGGCAACCGACAGCGCTCCTCCACCGGCGCACCTGCGCACCCACCCTCGACAACCCCTGCGGCGGTAGAGAAATGTCTGCTCAGAACCCTCCCGCAGCCACCATTCCACTACGTTGCGCGACACTCCTGCCGGCTCGGACACGAAAGCCTGAAAGACAATGTAACGACCAGCCACCACCACTCACCTGGCAACCCACAGCGCTCCGCCACCTACCCCTAGACACACCCACCTCGACACAAGCCGCGGCGGTAGAGAAACGGCTGCTCGGAACCGGCCCGCAACCACCATTCCACTACGTTGGGCGACACTCCCACCGGCTCGGATACGAACTATAAAGACGAAGTTCCCGACCACCGCCGCCTACTCGGCAACTCACAGCGCTCCACCACCGATCCCCCAGCGGACCGCCCACCCGCGAAAACTACGGTGGCGGTGCACAAATGGCTGCTCTGAGGCCCGCCGGAGCCACCATCTCACTAAGTCGGGCGAAACCTCCACCGGCACGGCGACCCTGCGACCCGGCAGTGAGTCCGTCCCGCAGTCACGGAAGCGCATCCCGGTGGATGCGACAAGAAGGTGTGCGGACCCGCCGAGATGGTTGCACCGCTGACACCCGGCCAGTAGCGTCGAGACCAGCTTGCAGGGGGCGGAGAAGCCGGTCTGACCCCCATCGTTATGGCACGGCACCGGCGGCGAGGAACCGATGACGAGCTGGGGGAATACTCTGCGCGGTACCGCGCTCGCGGTCGGCGCTGTCCTTGCGCTGACCGGGTGCAAAGACTCGGCCGATGGTGCGGCGAGCCCGATTGCCACCGATGCGCTCACAACATCCGCTGCAACGAGGTCAGCCGATCCTGATGCAGCACTGTGGAACCCGTGTGATCTGCCGGAGTCTGCGATATCCGGAACCGGCCTAGATCCGGCTACCAAAGAGAAGGATGTCGCCGGCGTTGATTTCACCGGATGGAAGGTCTGTGGCTGGCGAGCCGACACACGCTGGTACGACATGACAGTTTTCTCTGGGACACCCACTCTCCAGGCTGTCCAACAGCGTCCAGATTTTGAGTCGTTCGTAGTAAAGACTATTGATGCCCGTAAGGCAGTCGAGTTTCGCGATGTTGGCGACACAAAGCAACTTAAATGCAGTATTGCGGTCGAATCGCCGCAGGGCACCATTCTCTTTCGCGTTGCCACTCGATACTCGATCGGCAAGCAGGGCGATCCATGCGTAGAGGTCCTACGCCATGCCAGCGATTTGTCGAAGTACCTGCCTGAAGGTTGAGGAGGGGACTGTGGATGTAGGTGTCGACCCAACGGAATGGCGCAAAGTTCTCGACATGGCCAATTCTGGCCACGTACGACTGGATCCCGAAATCGGCAAAGGGCTGGACAAGGTGTGCGACGACTATCTCGATCGGCTCGACGCAATCTCAAGATTGGCGGACCGAGTGAAGATAGTTGATGGTTTCGGCCCATTCCCGTCAGGAAAAGCCCTGCAAGAGAAGTTCAAGTGGAAGGCCACAGGCACCGATCAGTCACTTGATGCGATCTTGATGAAGCACATCGATGCGGTCAAGACCGCAAAAGAAGTCGTCGCCAAGTCCATCTCGAACTTCACCGAGCAAGACCAATCACACGCCGACCAATTCACCGCCCTGGACACCCAACCATGACCTACGACGATTACCGCAGCAGGATCATCGCCGCGCAGGAGCAGTGGAACCGCGAACGCGACACCATCTACGACTTCACCACCAGGTTGGCCGAGGGCTTCCATGGCGAGTTCGAGCTACCGCGCATTCCCGGCCCGGACAACTACGACAGCATGACGCTGGCTCAGATGGTTGATGCGGTCGATGCGATGCGGCCGGGTACTGTTCGGGAGGCGTCTGAGGCTTGGCTGAATATTGGGATGAATTTGACCGGCGCGATCGAGATGTTCAACCAGCAGTTCGCTCGCACCCTCTCCGGTGACGGCATGCACAGTGGCTGGACCGGGCAGTCCGGTCAGGCGGCGAAGGACGCGGTCATCCATTACAGCGAGCAGTCGCAGGCTCTCGCTTCGTCTGCGTCATTGGTGAGTTTCAAACTGTCCGAGATGCATACGGGCCTGAATCAGACGCAGGCGTTGATGCCGCAGGTTGCCGAACGCCCCGACTTACTCGGTAAAACCCTGCCGAAGGACGGCGTGATGAAGGCGGGCGATTACACCGAGGAGGAGGCGACGCAGGAGGCGCGACGGATTCTGCGCACTGTATACGGCCAGGTCGCGAATCAGACCGACCACGGGGTGCCTGTCCTCCCTTCAGCACCGCAAATCGTCGCCGACCCCGGGCAACCAGCGGGCACCTCGCCGGATGTACCGAATTCGACTGGGCTACAACCGGTCTCCGACTCCGGCGAGATCGAGCCGCGGGGCGCGCAGCCGACGACCGCCGTGCCACCGAGTGACAGCCCGCAGCCCGGCATTCCCCCCGCGACAACACCGCAATCGGTCACACCGGCCGCAGTGGATCAGCCGACGACCGCTCAGCCGACAACCCCCGGCACACCGACCACCCCGAGCAACATCAACGCTCCGAGTCCGAACCTCAACCCGACCCCGACCCCGACCCCGACCCCGACGATGCCGGGCCGTTCCACTGGGAGCAATCCGAACGTGCCTGGACGCCCAGGCATTCCCAGCACCTCGAATACGCCCGGCGCACCAGGCCGCGGCATTCCAGGCGGTCCACTGCACCCGGGTGCGGTGCCCGCCGCGACGGCCGCGAGCACTGCGGCAAATCGGCCGGGTGCCGCGGGGATGCCCGGAATGGCGGCGCCGGGTGCGGCCGGTCGAGGCAAGGGCGACGAAGGCGAATCCGGCACAAAGGATTACCTGATCAACCAGTACAATGGCGAGGTGGTCACCGGTCTGGACTCGTTGCCGAAGACCGTGCCTCCGGTCATCGGTGGCGACCATGGCTGACTGGCGTTTCTCCGGTCAAGAGTTCGAGATCTTGTGGTCGGCGTACGGGCGCGACCGGCTACCGTATCCGATTCGATATCGGCCCGAGGAAATGGATTTCGCCGATCTGAAGCGGCAGCGTGAGGTCGCGGTAACGGCACTGCTCGGCCGATACGCTGCCGACTTGGAGCGGGCGCTCGATGTCTTGCTCGAGCCGGACGTCCGCGTCGAGTCCAAAGCGATGGGCGGCGCGGATATGTCGACCGTGTTCCGATTTTACGGGGCGGTGCGTGGCCGAATCGGCGCCACCGCGATCCAGCTGCCGGGCACCGCGTCGGACACCGGCGGTGATGTGATCGTAAGATGTTGCACTGCAAGTGAAGTCGCCGAACATGCGGCTGCCGCCCTGCCCAAGGCGCCGGCCGGCACTCATCCCCCGATCGAAGTTCGACGGGCGGAAGTGACCGCCGATCGTGAACGTCACATCCACCGACCGTACGAGATCGGCGTCGTCGCGCAGCTGGACCAGATCTTCAAGCGCGAACGCCTCGCCCTCGGCGAAATCACCGTGTTCGCGGGCTCTGCCGTCGACGCTCGTCCCGGCTTCGGGCGCGGCTTCTGGTGGATGGACTACGTGGACGGCCGCTACTACGTGAAAACCGGCGACCCCATCATCGCCAAACCCATGCAATCCACTGTCATGGCGGCCGAAATACAGCGCCTCACCGTCCTGACTCAGCGCTACTATCGCGAAGACCGCGAGCATGACGAATACCTGCGCTCCCAGCGATAGCGAACGGTCCACTGCCGCGGCAGGTTGCGGTGCACCAGCCGATCAACCGTGGCACTACGTCACCAGCCGGGCGGCAGGACTGTCGGCTCGTAGGTCCACATCAGGTCTCCCCAATGGTTTCTAGTAGTGGACCAGTTCTGTGCCACAGCCCCTCTGCCACCTCCAGGCCACATCGCCCGAAACCGCCTCGACCAGCTGCTACGACGCCCCTCACGAACGCGGCGCGAAGAACTCGAGTGCGATGCCATCCGGGTCACGGAAGTTCCTTGCTGAGCCGTAGCGCGCGTCCACAATGCCGCTGTGCTCGATACCCAGTTCGTCGAGCCGCGTACCCCACATGCCCTAATCGGCGCGGCTCGCACAAACCGAAGTTCACATGCTTCGCCTGTCAGGATCAACACCACGCGTGCGACACCCCGGTGCGGTCGCTGGCAACTCGGCGGGTCGACAGCGCGTATCGGCCGTACCGCTCACCGCGACGCCCTTGCCGTGTGCGGGTCACTCGGACAGGCGCTCGATAATGGTGACGTTGGCGGTACCGCCGCCCTCGCAAATGGTGAGCAATCCGTAGCGGCCGTCGATTCGCTCCAGCTCGTTGAGCAGCGTCGCGAAAAGCTTTGCGCCTGTTGCGCCCAGCGGGTGGCCGAGGGCGATGGCACCGCCGTTCACGTTCACCCGCTCCTGGTCGGCGCCGGTCTCCCGCAGCCAGGCCAGCACGACCGGCGCGAAGGCCTCGTTGATCTCGATCACGTCGATGTCGTCGATGGTGAGGCCGGTCTTCTCCAACGCCCACTTGGTCGCCGGAATCGGTGCGGAGAGCATGCAGATCGGGTCGGCGCCGCGGGCGCTGAGGTGATGGACGCGGGCCCTGGGCCGCAGGCCGTACTCCCGCACCGCCCAGTCCGAGGCGAGCAGCGTGGCGCTCGCGCCATCGGAAATCTGGCTGGCCACGGCCGCGGTGAGGGGGCTGCCGTCGACGAGCGCGGGCAGCGCGGCCATCTTCGCCAGGCTGGTCTCGCGCGGGCCTTGGTCGATCCAGAAGTCGCCGACCGGCACGATCTCGTTGTCGAAGCGACCGTTCTTGATGGCGTCGCGCGCCCGCTCGTGGCTGCGCAGCGCCCAGCGCTCCATGTCTTCCCTGCTGATTCCCCACTTTTCGGCGATCAATCGGGCGCCGTGGAATTGCGACACCTCGCCGGTGCCATAGCGGTGGTCCCAGCCCTGCGCGCCGACGAACGGCGACTCGAACCCGTACTCCTTACCCGCGAGCATCGCCGCGGAGATCGGGATGGCGCTCATGTTCTGCACGCCGCCCGCGATGACCACCTCGGCGGTTCCGCTCATGATGGCCTGGGCCGCGAAATTGATGGCCTGCTGGCTGGACCCACACTGCCGGTCCACCGTGACACCGGGAACCTGTTCCGGGTAACCCGCGGTCAGCCACATGGTGCGGCCGATGTTGCCGGCCTGCGGGCCGATATTGTCGACGCAACCCACGATGACGTCGTCCACGTCCTGCGGGTCGATCGGGTTGCGGTCCAACAGACCTCGCAATGCGATCGCACCGAGATCGGCCGGGTGCACAGCGGCCAGCGCCCCGCCGCGTTTTCCGACCGGAGTCCGTACCGCATCGATCACGTAGGCGTCCCGCAGTGGCGCATATGGTCGGCGGGACGCGGAAGGTGCTGACATGTAAAGGACTCCTACGTGGTGCGGTCAGGGACGGTGAGTCCGTCTAGCACGATGGTCAGATACTGCTTCGCGAGATTATCGACGGTGATGGCGCCACCTGGGCGATACCACCGCACCGCGACCCACACTGTGTCGCGCAGGAACCGGTAGGCCAGTTCGACATCCAATTCCGGCCGGAAGGTGCCGTCCTGCACACCGTTGGTCAGTATTCGGTGCCAGAGTTCGCGGAATTCGCGGTTGTAGTCGGCGATGTAGCTGAAACGCTCCGTGCGGCGCAGCCGCTTGGCTTCGGCCTGGTAGATCGCGACCGCGGCGTGCCAGCGGTCGAACGACTCGTAGGATGCGAGTACCAAGGCTTCCAAGGTATCTCGGGAACTCAACCCGGTGGCCACGATCTCCCGGTAACGGCCGAACAGATCGTCCAGGAAGCCGCGCAGGATCTCGTCGACCATCGACTCCTTGGAGTCGAAGTGATGATAAAGGCTGCCTGAGAGGATCCCGGCCGCGTCGGCGATGTCACGCACGGTGGTGGCGCGCGATCCCCGCTCGGCGAACAACTCGGCCGCCACGGTGAGCAGTTCAGTGCGGCGGGCTGATTTCGAGGGGTCCGGTGCGGTCACGGGCCCCATGATACAACCAAGCATTTGCTTGGTCGAGTCGCTTTTCAGCGCGCCGAGTAGCGTAGCGGCGACGTGACCGATAGGTCGGCCAGCAGCCGATCACAGATCACCACGGGCGAGAGGCCGGCCCTTGCCATCCGCGCGACGAGCGCGAGACGGCGCTCGCAGCTGTCCCACTCGACGGTGAGTTGGCCACGATCGGGTCCGGCGTCGACGGTGGCCATCACCCGCGGTGGGCCGTAGCGCACCGGTTCCTCGATCAGTTTGAGCACCATGCCGCGCTGCCAGGCGTGGTAGGTGTTCCTATCGGCGCCGAGCACCAGCTTGTCGGTGGCAGCGCACAGACCCTGTGCGATCTCGTCGGCGAAGGCCGCCCGGTCGAACCGGAAATTCCGGCATTTCGCGATGACCGCCAGCAGATCCGCGCGCACTTCGCACAACAGCGCGGTCTGACGTTGTCTGCGCCGATATTGTTCGGTGTCCGACATGCACCGCTCGATGTCCGACGTGTTCCCGATGTCCGACGTTTCAGCCTCGGGGCTGAGCCCGAGACGTCTGGCACGCTCTCGATCGCGCAGCAGATCGGCGCGTAACGCACCGCGCGGGTCGCGTGCGACCTCGGTCTCGTCGACGGCGTGCTGCTCCAGGATCTGCGCGGCCCGCATCGCGGTCGCGTGTTCGGAGGTGTGTTCGATGAGTTCGGCGCCCAGCGCGAGCGCGGAACGTATCAAGCTGTCCAGCCTGCGCCTGGCCAGCACGACTTCGCGCACCACATCGAGTTCCAGTTGTTCGCGGGCAGATGGGCAACCCTGGTCCATAGCCACCGCCCCCTTGGCGAGTGCGAAATCCGACCCCACTCAGCATCGCACACCCGACCCCGGTCCGGCGCGGCCTTTTTCTCCTGATCAGCCCCCTTGCGTCAGACTTCGCCGGTATGCCGGAAGGCGATCGCAATGCTGCGCGCAACCCTCGGTTGGCACACAGCCCGGGTGACATTCCGACGATTGCCCGAAAGTCACCAAGGCCGAAGCGGGCGGACGAAACCCATCTCGGCCGAAACAGCTCAGGCGCGTTGACTGCTGACCGAGACCACCTCACCGGTCAGGTAGGAGGTGTAGTCGCTGGCCAGCATCGCGATCGTCGCGGCGACCTCCCACGGCTCGGCGGCGCGGCCGAACGCCTCACGCTCGGACAGGCGGTCGAGCAGTTCGGGCGAGCTGACCTTGTCCAGAAAGGCGTGCCTGGCGATGCTCGGCGCTACCGCGTTGATCCGGACGCCGAGTTCGGCGGCCTCCACCGCGCTGCACCTGGTCAGCGCCATCACGCCCGCCTTCGCCGCGGCGTAGTGCGCCTGGCCGTGCTGGGCGCGCCAGCCGAGCACGCTGGCATTGTTCACGATCACGCCGCCATGGCCCGCGTCGCGGAAGTAGCCGAGTGCGGCGCGGGTGCAACGGAAGGTGCCGTTCAGGGTGATGTCCAGGACCCGGGCCCACTGCTCGTCGGTCATGTCGACCACCGGCGTCTCGCCGCCCAGCCCGGCGTTGTTGACCAGGACGTCGATCCGGCCCATGACTTCGGCCGCGCCGCGTACCAGTTCGTTCACCTCGTCGGTGCGCTGGACATCGCACACGATCGAGGCGACTCGCCGCTGCGGGAACTCGGCCACAAGCGTGGTCGCCGTCTCCGTGAGACGCCGCGCGTGCCAATCGGAGACAACCACGTCGGCGCCTTCGGCGAGCAGCCTGCGCGCGGTGGCCGAGCCGATGCCGGTCCCCGCGGCGGCGGTGATCACGGCACAGCGTCCGGTCAACAGGCCATGCCCGGGGATAGGCTCGGGGGCGACCGACAGCGGCCCGGTCACGGACGCGTCTCGCGCGGCAGGCCGAGCACTCGCTCGGCAATGATGTTGCGCTGCACTTCGTTCGAACCTCCGTAGATGGTGTCGGCGCGGGTGAACAGGTACAGCCGCTGCCATTCGTCGAGGTCGTCCACACCCGCCACCAGGCCGCGGGCGCCGAGCACCGCCATAGCCAGCTCGCCGAGACCGCGATGCCAGCTGGCCCACAGCAATTTCGCCACCGATGCCTGTCCGCCGTCATCGACGTTTGCGCCCTCCATCGTGCGCATAGCGTGCGCGCGCAGCACCCGCAGTCCGACCCAGGCGCGGTCGATTCGGTCGACGATCAGCGGGTCGTCGGCCGCGCCGGTACGGCGAGCCAATGCCTCGATGCCGGCCAGCTCGCGCGCGAACCGGATCTGCTGGCCGAGCGTGGAGATGCCGCGCTCGAAGGTCAGTGTGCCCATCGCGACGCGCCAACCCGCACCCGGCGCGCCGACGACCAGATCGGCCGCGGTGCGCGCGTTGTCGAAGAAGACCTCGTTGAACTCCGAGGTTCCGGTCAACTGGAGGATCGGACGCACATCGATACCCGGCTGTTTCATCGGAACGAGCAGGTAGGACAGGCCCTTGTGCCTGCTCGAGCCGCGCTCGGTGCGGGCAAGGACGAAACACCAGTCCGCGACGTGCGCCAGTGAGGTCCAGATCTTCTGCCCGTCGATCGACCACTCGTCGCCGTCCAAGTGTGCCGCCGTGCTGATCGCGGCCAGGTCCGACCCGGCGCCGGGTTCGGAATAGCCCTGGCACCACAGCTCGGCGACGGTGCGGATGCCGGGAAGGAAGCGATCCTTTTGCGCCTGGGTGCCGAAGGCGAGCAGGGTGGGCCCGAGCAGTTCCTCGCCGACGTGGGACACCCGAGCGGGCGCGTCGGCCTTGGCGTACTCCTCGTGGAAGATCACCTGCCGCCGCACGCTCGCCGCACGACCGCCGTACTGCTCGGGCCAGCCGAGGCAGGTCCACCCCGCGGCGGCAAGGTGGCGGTCCCAAGCGAGACGTTCGTCGAATGCCTCGTGTTCGCGACCGGGACCACCGAGGCCACGCAACCCGCGGAACTCTCCGTCGAGGTTCTGCGCCAGCCACTCGCGCACCTCGGCGGCGAATTGTGCGTCTTGCGCCGCGGAAAACCGCCCGTCCGGCGCGGCGGTGCCGGATTCTGAGGTCTGGATCGCACCCACGCCGGTAGGATAACCTACCAAGCACTTGCTTTGTAGAGCCCCGAATCTATCCAGCCACGGAATCTATCCAGCACAGACATCAGCGGCTCGCACGGACGGTGAGGACAACCGTGACACCCCCTGCACAGACGACACCGAGGGCATTGCAGCACGCCGCCCGCACGTTCGGCACCACCCCCGCGGTCGTCGACGGCACGATTCGACTGGACTGGACGCAGCTGCTGGGAGCCGTCCAGGAGGTGGCGCGGGCGCTCATCGCGCGCGGTGTGCGGGCGGGCGACCGAGTGGCGATCTGGGCGCCCAACACCCACCACTGGGTCGTCGCCGCGCTCGGCGCGCACTACGTCGGGGCCGCACTGGTGCCGCTGAACACCCGTTATGTCGCCGACGAAGCCGCCGACGCGCTCCGCCGGGTGGAGGCGAAGGCGCTGTTCATCGCGGGGAACTTTCTCGGCCGCGACCGCCTGGCCGAACTGCGCACTGCCGCGCCGGACCTCGCCATCGACACGGTGGTCGTCATTCCCGTCGAGGCGGGCGAGCAGAACACCGACATCGCCGCGCTGGACTGGTCCGAACTCGCCACCGTCGCCGAACCGGTGCCGGTGGACGCGGCGGAGGAACGTGCGGCCGCGGTCGCCCCCGACGACATCTCCGACATCCTGTTCACCTCCGGCACCACTGGTCGCAGCAAGGGCACGCTGATCGCGCATCGGCAGGCACTGTCGGTGGTGCGGGCCTGGGCCGCGTGCGCCACGCTCCGCGGCGACGACCGCTATCTCGTGGTGAGCCCGTTCTTCCACAACTTCGGCTACAAGGCGGGTATCCTCGCGTGTGTGGTCACCGGTGCCACGATCATCCCGCAGGCGAGATTCGATGTGCCGGAGACGATGCGCTTGGTCGCCGCAGCACAGGTCACGGTACTGCCCGGGCCGCCGACCATCTATCAGTCGATCCTCGACTTCCCCGACCGGGACAGCTACGACCTGAGCACGCTGCGGGTGGCCGTCACCGGTGCGGCCATGGTGCCGGTGGTGCTGATCGAGCGGATGCGCTCGGAACTCGAATTCGATGTCGTCATCACCGCCTATGGCTTATCCGAGGCCGCGGGCTTCGGCACCATGTGCCGCACCGACGACGACGCCGAGACCATCGCGAACACCTGCGGCAGACCCATCGCGGGTTTCGAACTGTGCCTCAGCGCGGCAGGCGAGGTTTTGCTGCGCGGGCCGAACGTGATGCTCGGCTATCTGGACGATCCGGACAGCACCGCCGAGGCCATCGACGCCGACGGCTGGTTGCACACCGGCGATGTCGGCACGCTCGACGAACGCGGGTACCTCGCGATCACCGATCGGCTCAAGGACATGTACATCTGCGGCGGCTTCAATGTGTACCCGGCCGAGATCGAGCAGGCGCTGGCCCGGCTGGCCGGAGTAGCCGACTCCGCGGTCGTCGGAGTGCCCGACCACCGAATGGGCGAGGTGGGCAAAGCATATGTAGTGCGCAAGCCGGGCTCGACGCTCACCCGCGACCAGGTGCTCGCGCACGCCAGCACCGTGCTCGCCAACTTCAAGGTGCCACGGTTCATCGAATTCCGTGACCAACTGCCCTACAGCGCCGCCGGGAAAGTGCTCAAGCGTCAACTGCGGGAGGAGATGTCGTCGATGTCGGAACCGGTGAATTCCGTTGGAGCACAGGGGCAGCAGCAGCCCGAAGGTGACGTCGTCACCTATGAGCGTCGCGGGCGGGTCGCGATTGTCGCGATGAACCGGCCGGATTACCGCAACGCACAGAACTCGGTGATGACCTACGCGCTCGACGCCGCCTTCGAGCGCGCGGTGGACGACCCCGAGGTAGGGGTGATCGTTCTGGCAGGCAACGGGAAACACTTCAGCGCTGGGCACGATATCGGCACCCCGGGCCGCGACCACCATGTGCGATACCAGAACAAGGCCACGCTGTGGTGGGACCACGTGGACCGGATCGGCGGCGATCAGCGTTTCGCCCGCGAACTCGAAGTCTATCTCGGCATGTGCCGTCGCTGGCGCGAGATCCCGAAGCCGACCATCGCCATGGTGCAGGGCGCCTGCATCGCGGGCGGACTCATGCTGGCCTGGGTGTGCGACCTGATCATCGCCTCCGAGGATGCGTTCTTTTCCGATCCCGTTGTCCGGATGGGCATTCCGGGCGTCGAATACTTCGCGCACCCCTGGGTGATGGGCCCGCGTGCGGCTAAGGAGTTCCTGTTCACCGGCGACCGGTTCGGTGCCGCGCAGGCCAAGGAGTGGGGCATGGTCAACCGGGTGGTGCCCCGAGCTGAACTCGAGGCCGCGACCCTCGCGCTTGCCGAGAAGATCGCCACCATGCCGCAATTCGGCCTCGCACTGACCAAGAAGGCGGTCAACCAGGCCGAAGACTTGATGGGCATGCGTTCGGGCATGGACTCGGTCTTCGGATTGCACCACTTCGCGCATGCGCACAACGCGGAGGTGGGCGCCGATTCGCTGGGCGGCATGACCGCCGAGTCGATGAAAGCCACGGCGAGTACCGCGGAGCAGAAGCAGAACGGAACGACGTAGTGGATCTCGACCTCGACCTGGTGACCCAGGAATTCCAGCGGGAGGTCCGCGAATTCCTCGCCGCGAGCACACCCACCCCACCGCTGCCCTCGATGGACACCAGAGCGGGCTTCGAGGCGCACCGGGCGTGGGAACGCACCCTCGCCGACGCGCACCTCTCGGTGGTCGCCTGGCCGGAGGAGTTCGGCGGCCGCGGCGCATCGCTACTGGAGTGGGTGCTGTTCGAGCAGGAGTACTACGCCGCGGGCGCGCCTGGACGGGTCGGCCAGAACGGCATCTTCCTGCTGGCGCCGACGCTGTTCGAACACGGTACGCGCGAACAGCTGGAACGGATCATGCCGCGGATGGCCCGCGGCGACGACATCTGGGCACAGGCCTGGTCCGAACCGGAGGCCGGTAGCGACTTGGCGGGTATCCGCTCCACCGCCCGGCGCACCACCGGCGGTTGGCTGCTGCGCGGCCAGAAGACCTGGAGTTCGCGCGCGGCGTTCGCGGACTGGGCGTTCGGGCTGTTCCGCAGCGACCCGGAGGCCGAGCGGCACAAGGGCCTCAGTTATGTGATGTTCCCCCTGACCGCCGACGGAGTACAGGTGCGGCCGATTCCGCAGCTGGACGGCGAGCCTGGTTTCGCCGAAATCTTCCTCGACGATGTGTTCGTGCCGGACCGCGACGTGATCGGTGCGCCCGGCGAGGGGTGGCGGGTCGCGATGAGTACCTCCAGCAATGAGCGCGGCTTATCGCTGCGCAGCCCTGGCCGGTTCAGCGCCACCGCGCAGCGGCTGATCGATCTGTGGCGGGACAAGGGCGACCACACCAATACCGCACAGCGCGACGCGGTCGTCGACGCCTGGATCGGCAGCGAGGCGTACCGCCTGCACACTTTCGGCACCGTCACCCGGCTCGACGAAGGCGGCAAGTTGGGCGCCGAATCCTCCCTCACCAAGGTGTTCTGGTCCGAACTCGACATCGCCATGCACGAGACCGCACTGGCGGTGCTCGGCGGGGCGGCCGAGCGTTCCGGGCCGTGGACCGACGGATACCTGTTCGCGCTGTCCGGACCGATCTACGCGGGTACCAACGAGATTCAGCGCAACATCATCGCCGAGCGGCTGCTCGGACTACCGAGGGGAAGCAGCCGATGAGATTCGCGCTCAGTCCCGAACAATCCGACTTCGGCGCCGGCCTGCGCAAGTTGCTCGACGCGGGCCGCACGCCGACCGCCGCGCGGGCCTGGGCCGCCGGCGATCCCCGCCCCGGTCGGGCGTTGATCCGGCAGCTGGCGGAAGTGGGTGTACTCGGTCTCGCCGTCGCCGAGCAGCACGGCGGCATCGGAGCCGACCCGATCGACCTGGTCGTAGCGTTTCAGGAGATCGGACGGGCTGCTGCGCCGGGTCCGATCGTGGAGACCGCGGCCGCGATACCCGCCCTGCTGCAAGCACTTCCGGACCGAAACCTGGCCGACCGATGGCTTCCCGGCTTCGCCGAGGGAGTCGCGCTGGGCACCGTAAGTTTCGCGACACCCGACCGGAGTAGCGTCGCGCTGGACGCCGACACCGCCGAGGTCGTGCTGCTCGCCGATGGCGCGCGGCTGTGCACCGGCCATCGCGCCGACTTGGTGCGCTCGGTCGATCCCGCCCGCCGGCTGTTCGCCGTCATCGCCGACGATGTGGTCGCCGAGGACGAGCAGGTACGCGCGGCCGCCGCGGTCGGCTTCGACACCGGCGCGCTGGCCTGCGGCGCCCAGTTGCTCGGCGCGGGACGCGCGTTGCTGCAAGCTGCGGTCGAATACGCCAAGCAGCGCAAGCAGTTCGGCACACCGATCGGCGAGTTCCAGGCGGTGAAGCAGAAACTCGCCGACGTACTGATCGCACTGGATCTGGCCGAACCACTGGTCTACCGCGCCGCGCTGACCATGACCGAACCGACCCGCGGTCGCGACGTCTCCGCCGCCGTGATCGCCTGCGGCGACGCGGCGTACCGCGCGGCGCGCGCGGCGCTGCAGGTGCACGGGGCAATCGGCTATACCGCCGAATACCACCTCTCGCTGTGGCTGACCAAGGTGACGGCGCTGCGTTCCGCCTGGGGTACACCGGATCTGCATCGTGCTCGGATCGCCCACGCACTGCGAGGCACCGCATGAGCACGCCCGAACAACGGGAGTTCACCACAGCGGTGCGGGCGCTGCTGGCCAAGCATGCCGGATCGGCCGCCGTCCGCGCGGCGATGGACACCGAGCTCGGCTACGACCCTGCCCTGTGGCGGCTGCTGTCCCAGCAGATGGGGGTCGGCGCGCTGGCCATTCCGGAGAAGTTCGGCGGGTTCGGCGCCAGCTTGGTCGAATCCCTGTCCGTGGTGGGCGAACTGGGCCGAACGCTCGCGGGCGTGCCGATGCTGGGCTCGGCGGTGCTCGGTGCGCAGGCAGTGCTGCTGTCCGACGATGCCGAAGCGTGCGCGCGGCTGCTGCCCGATGTCGCCGAGGGCACCAGGACGATCGCGGTCTGCTGGGCGAGCGAGGGCGGTTGGGATGAGCAGGACATCCACGAGACGAACGGAACCGTCACCGGCACCGCGTACTACGTGCTGGACGGAATGTCCGCCGACACCTTGGTCGCGGTGACCCCGACCGGCTTTTTCGAGGTGGAGCCCACCGCGACAGGTGTCACCCGACGGACCACCGCGACCATGGACCCCACCCGCAAGCTCGCCGAGATCACCTTCGCGGCGGCGCCCGCCCGCCGCCTCGGCTCCGGCGACCTGATGGCAGTCCGCACCAGGTTGCGCGACATCGCCTGGGCGGCAGTAGCTGCCGAGCAGGTCGGCGCCGCCGAGCGCTGCCTGGAGATGACGGTGGAATACACCAAATCTCGGGTGCAGTTCGGCCGGGTGATCGGCAGCTTCCAGGCGCTCAAGCACCGCATGGCGGACATGTATGTGCTGCTGGAATCCGCCAGGTCGGTGTCGGAGGCCGCGACGGCCGCCGTGGCGACGAACAGCCCCTCGGCGGCCGAAGACGTCTGGGTCGCCCGGGTGCACTGCTCGGAGGCGCTCACTACCATCGCGGCCGAGACCGTCCAGTTGCACGGCGGCATCGCGATCACCTGGGAGCATGACGCGCACTTGTTCTTCAAGCGCGCGCACGGCGATGCCCAGTTGTTCGGGGCGGCCCGGCGGCCGCCTGCCGAACCCGCCCTCAATGGATAATTAGTTTATGTAAGAATACCGCCGTGCAGCGGGCTCAGACGAACGCAATGGACGACATCGTCGTCGACCTTCTCGTCACCACAGGCCGGCTGACCCGGCTGGCCGGGGTGATCAGTGGCGACGACCTGCCACGTGCCGTGTTGCGCGCACTCGCGGTGCTCGACGAACACGGCGCCGTGCGGGTCAGCGAGTTCGCCAGGATCGACCGATGCTCACAGCCGGCGGCAACGGCGCTGATCGGGAAGCTGGTCTCGGAGGGATTCGCGACCCGACACAAGGACGCGGCGGATTCCCGGGCCGTCGTCGTCGAACTCACCCCCGCCGGACGCACCCGCCTGGCCAGGTCCCGTCAAGCCTTCGCCAACGCGATCGGCGCACACCTGCCCGGTTTCGACACCGCGCGGCTCGCACGGTTGGACGGAGAACTGCACGAATTGTTGGATATCCTGAAACTGGCTGCACCACAGCATGTTCCGACACCAAGGGAACAACGCTGAGCGCTCTCGCTCGCACCCGTGTGGTGGATGAGGACACCAAGCAGCCGAAGGCCGTGTGGACGGTCGCGGTCACCAGCGTGTCGCGTCCATGGGGATCCGTCCGGTGGCCCCGATCCTCGAGCCGATCGGCTTCAGCAGCTACATGGTGGTGACCGGCGCGGCCATGCTGATCACCGGCGTGGACTTCAGCCGCTTCGGGGGGCCGGGACGACGTTGCTGGCCGGTCTGGCGATCGCCGCTTTCGCGGCACTGGCGCCGGCCGCTGCGCGGAGTACGGTCGAAAGGTATGACCGAATCGAAGCGTGGCCGCGTCGATGTCGAGACCGGCCATAAGAGGGTGCGGGTCTATCTGGGCGGGCACTTGGTGGCCGACACCGTCAGGCCGGTGCTCGTGTGGGAGAACCCGCACTATCCGACCTATTACCTGCCCGTCGCAGATCTGCGCGCGAAGCTCGAACCGAGCGGGACCACCCGGCATTCCCCCAGCCGAGGCGACGCGACCGGCTATGACGTCATCGTCGATGGCACCGCGGCCGGCGGAGCAGCACTGCGGTATCTCGATTCACCGCTCACCGAATTGCGCGACCTGGTCCGGCTGGAATGGAGCGCGATGGACGAATGGTTCGAAGAGGACGAGCCGGTGTACGTCCACCCACGCAGTCCGTACTCGCGGGTCGACATTCTGGCCAGTTCCCGCCATGTGCGGGTGGAGATCGACGGCACGACCGTCGCCGACTCGCACTCGCCGCGCATCCTTTTCGAAACCGGGTTGCCGCCACGGTATTACCTGCCGATGACCGACGTCCGAATGGATCTGCTGCACCCGTCGGCCACGCACAGTAGTTGCCCGTACAAGGGCACCGCCGACTACTGGACAGTCCGCATCGACGACAAGGAGTACCTCGACTACGTCTGGGGCTACCGCACCCCGCTTCCGGAGAGCCAGAAAGTCGCCGGATTGACCTGCTTCTACAACGAAAAGGTCGACATCTACCTCGACGGCGAACTTCAAGAACGACCACGCACCCCGTTCAACTGACGGGGCCGACGGAAACGTCCACGAGCGACGATCAGACCGCGACCAAGGGCGGGTTGTCCTCGGCGCGACGGTATCGGCCTGGAGCCAGCCCGTATTCGCGTTTGAAGGCCTTCGCGAAGGCGAACTCCGAGGCGTAGCCGACTCGGCGGGCCACCGCGCCCAACCCGCTGTCCGTTTCGCGCAGCAGACGAGCGGCGGTGAGCATGCGCCAACGGGTCACGTACGCCAGGGGTGGCTCGCCGACCGTCGCGGTGAATCTTCGGGCGAGCGTAGCGCGCGAGACACCGGCGACATCGCTGAGTTCGGGGACGGTCCACGCCCTCGCCGGTTCCACATGCACCGCGCGCAGTACCGCGGCGACCGCGGGGTCGGCGAAAGCGCCTGCCCAGCCGGTGGATCGGGCATCAGCCTGCTCGTCGAACCACGCACGCAGGATGAACAGCAGCAGCATCTCCAACAGCGCGGGCACCGCGGCGTCGCTGCCCGGCCGTGGCTCGGCGATCTCGGCGGCCAGCAGATCGACGGCGCCGCGCAGTGCCGGATGCCGACCGGGACGCGCTGGGAGATGCAGGAATTCGGGCAGCTCATCCAGGAGCGGATGGCTACGACCGACCACACTGTGCCGTCTGCCGAGTTCGTACGCACCGCACAGCAGCACGGTCCGCACGCCGGGCCCGACGATCTCCCTCGGCTCCCCAGGCAGCGCCCGCTCGGTGACCGGACTGTCCAGGCTGTCGACCAGGTCGTGATCGGCGCCGCGCGGCATGAACAACACGTCACCGACGCCGAGTGCCATCGGTTCGCCGTTCGGCGGCACCACCCAGCACGAACCTTGTAGCACCACATGGAAGCCCGCGCCCGGGACTACGGGATATCGACGGCCCCAGGGGGCGTGTCGAATGAACAGACCAGAGGTCGGGCCGCCGGTGCGGATGGCCGCGATAGCCTCGCTCAGAATGTCCACGCCGATTACCGTAACACTCCGCACTTGAGCGTTTCAGACATTCAATTGCGCATTGCGGCCATTCAACCACTCCGCATGTAGCAATAGATTCGCATCCATGACATCGCAGAAAGCCACATCCACCCGGATCATCGCCGTCTACGGCGCCACCGGCCACACCGGCGGCTACCTCCTGACCGAACTGCGCCGCCGCGGCACATCCCCAATCCTGGTGGGCCGCGATGCCGATCGGATCCGAGCCGCCGCGGCCGTCGCGGGCCTGCCGGATGCCGAGGTGCGAGTTGCGGAACTGACCGATCACAGGGCTCTCGTCGCGGCGTTCACCGGCGTCGACGCGGTGATCAGCAGCCTGCCCGCGTACGTGAATCACGGGGCGGCGGTGCTCACGGCGGCAATCGACGCGGGCGCGCATTACACCGACATGTCCGGCGAACAGCTGTTCCTACGGCGGGTCTTCGACGAATTCGGACCACGCGCCGAAGCGGCGGGCGTGACCGTGGTCGCCGGCGTCACCGACAGCAATCTGCCCGGTGACCTGCTCGGCCACCTCACCACCCGCCGGGTCGCCGGACCGGCTGCGGTGACACTGAGCCATCTGAGCAACAGCGGCGGCAACGGCTCCAAAGGTAGCGCCGAGACGGTGCTCGCCAGCCTGCACTGGTTCCGCAGCGGCGGCTGGAACTACGCCGACGGCGAGTGGCGGACCGGCACTGCCGCACGCCACGACGCGATGACATTTCCCGGCGACACCCGGCCGACACCGGTCGCCAAGTTCCCGCAGCCAGCGGTCCTGACCATCCCGCGCCACTCGGACGTCTCGTACGTCGAGGGAGTGCTGGCTACGTCGATCCTCGACACACTCAGCGGATTCACCGCCGAGATCATCGAGACCCTGCCCGACGAACCCGACTCCGATCTGAGTTACGACCTCGTCGTGGACGCGTTCGGTATCGACGGCCGCAAGGTGCGTGGCGTGCTCAGCGGCGTCGATTCCTACCGCGATTCGGCATTGATGGCGGTGGAGACCGCCATGCGACTCGCCGAGGGATCGGCGGCAGCGGGGGCGCTCGCGGTCGCCGAGGCTTTCGACGCGACCGGTTTCCTCGACGCGCTGGCACCGTTCGGAATCACCTGGCGCATCGAGGACGGCTCGGCGGGCGTAGTCGAGCAATGACCGTCAACCGACCGCCGCTCGCCGTCGCACTCGATCTCTCCCCACATCCCGAGGGCGGCTGGTACCGCGAGACCTGGCGCAGCGCTGTGGAATTCGTACCGGAAGGCTACGTCGGTCCGCGCGCGAGCGCGACGGGAATTTACTTCCTGCTGCTGCCAGGCGAGCAGTCGCGACCACACACGGTGCGCTCGGACGAGTTGTGGCTCTGGCATCGCGGCGGCCCGCTGGCGCTGAGCATCGGCGGCGAGGTGGTGATACTCGGCCCGGACGTGGAGCACGGACAGTTGCTGCAAGTCGTGGTGCCCGGCAGTGTCAGCCAGGCAGCTCGACTGGTTGGCGAGAACTATGCGCTGGTCAGCTGCATCGTCTCGCCGGGGTTCGACTTCGCCGACTTCCGAATGGATTGAAACTCAGCGCACCGCTACCACCGCCGGCTCGGCGCACGCACCGGGCCGTGCGCGCCGGTGTTTATTCCGGCCATTTTTGGGTAAAGCGCGATGTGATCATGTCGGTTTGTCCGCTGACACAGCATCGACGATCAGATCCATTCCACAGCGAACATAATTGTTCGTTTTTTTCACCCGACAGATAGCCGAATCCGCCACCTATAAAACCCGACGAAATATACCTAGAGATGCGTAAGCAGGCCATTCACCAAGATCACCATATACATGCCCAGCACCGGGAAGGGCGGTTCACTGCCAGCGCGTCGGCCCCAAAATAGCAAACTCCGCATCCTAAGCGCTGAACTGCCAAGATTTGGCAAATCATGCGGCGATGGCAATCAGCGAGCCAACAAATTACTTCCCAATGTTGAGAATTCATCTGCATGGCATGAGAAATTGGACACAGGGAGGCGCTAGGAGGCGGTGTGGGGCAGTCGGTGCGGGTCGATCAAGAGCAGCTTCGGGCAATGGTCGCGGAATTCGAGAACATCGGCACCGAAGCACAGCGTCTGCTCGATCAGTTGAAAGCCGCGATCGGGCACGAAGAAAACTGGTGGGATAACGACCGTGCGGCCCAGACATCCAGGCAGCACTACCCACCGCCGGACCAATTGACTGTCCTGATCAGCCGACTCGCCGACAACGCTGCCGGACCGAGCAATCCGGTCGGCGCCACAGACGGGTACGGCAGCGGCGAGAGCCGGCCGGGCGCCCAACTCACCCTCGTAGGCACCGCACCGACGGCCGCACCTGATTTCGCAACGCCGGCCACCTCCACACGCGTCGTCACCGATGTCCAGGCGGCCGCCCGAAAACCGCCCGATACGCCGTGGTCGAAAAGGGTGTCCGGCCTGAGCCCGTCGAACGCCGCTGTATCGCACAGCCCGCCGCAGGCATCGATGCCCGGCAGCGCTCCGCCCAAAGTGTGCGTGCCCTCGAACCTTTCGGGACTGTCCGCGCCACCCTTTCCTGAACGGCACGATCGCCGGCCCGCGCAGCAGGTGGCGGGGAAGGTCCCCCGTGCCGAATCGAAATCCACCGGTCATCACCCATGGGCCAGTCATAGCGCACTCGTCGGCGAGAACATACGGATCGCGCGGGAACTAGCCGAGCGCCATGATCTGGAAGTCATCGGGTTCGACACCCCCGGTATCGACCGGAACACGGTGCGCGAACTTGCGGCTGCGCTCGACGATGTGCTCACGCAGTACCCCCATGCCGATGTGCGGCAGATCGCGATCGCCGAATCCGCGGACGCGGCGACACGCCTGGAATGGGATTGGGTCACCGGAGCGGCGGGTCCGGAGCCGTTCACCCGCCGTATCGTGTTCGACGCGGCTGTCGCCCGCAGCCCGGGAAAGTTCATCGAATTCGTCCGCAACGCAACACAGTCGGGAAAGCTGGCGCGCGGATCGGATCGGCGACCGGTGTATTCGACAGTGATCCGCGAACTCGGACATGCGCTGGATATCGCAGGGGGTTTCCGCGCCAGACCGGCGGCCCAGGACGTGCTGATCGCCGAGTTCACGCGAATTCGGGGTACTCGAGCACAGGGAGACTCGGCCACCGTGCCGACGGCCGAATTCGAGCGATGGCGTGCTCAGTTGAGTGGTTATGGGCTGCACAGCGGCCGTTTCGATCCCGGGATGGCGCTGGCCGATGCGTTCACCGAGGTCCAACTGAACGGGCGGGACGCGAGTCCGGCCGCGAAGGTGTTGCACCGCTTGGTCGTCGAGACGGCGTGGGTATCGTCGACGGCGCAGCCGTGAGGTTCGTCGGTGCGCGGTCCGCGGCGGAGCAGCACGACACATTCGAGACCGAATTGGCGGCGGCGGTCGCCGGCAGACCGCTGCGCATGCACGTGGGATTAGGGCCGGATACCGATGCGGCGCTGGTCACCATCGCCTTGGCCCATCCGGCTGTCACGGCCGACATGATCATGACAGCACGGCGTGCGTTCGTTGCGGAGTCGGTTTCCGCCGACCCTCCGGGCGTTGCCGGGGAGCCTGTTCTGCCGCCGGATACCGCACTGTGACTCGACAGATCCCCACCGAGCTTCCCGGGAGTTCAGCGCACCGCCACCGCAGCCAGATCGGCGAATTCGTGCGGGTCGTGCGCGCAGAACAGCCGCACACGGTCACCGAATTCGGCACGCAGAGTGCGCAATCGCTCTAGGTTTTCCACCCGTGCCCGGCCCAAGGTGCTCGCAAGCACCTCGAAGACTCCGAGCCCGAGTGGCGGCCGTGTCTTCGCCGAGTACAGCTGCCGGTGATGAAAGTAGGCGTCGCCGCAGTGCAACAGCCAACCGTCGCTCTGCCGGACCGCGACCCCGCTGTGTCCACGGCTGTGTCCGATCAAGGGAATCAACATGATGTCCTCGAGCACCGGTACCGCGGTGAAGCCGAACCACGAGTCCGCGCCGGTTTCGTGGGCGAGCCAGCGCGGGCCGTGCTCCCAGTGGCACTGCCGATAGCGCAACTTCTCGCCGAGTGTCGCAGGCTGGATCGCCGCGTCCAGCTCGTCGGCGAAGACGTGCACGGCGGCGTCCGGGAAATCGGACAACCCACCCGCGTGATCGAGATCTAGGTGGGTCAACACGATATGCCGGACGTCCTCGCGCCGATAGCCGAGCGATCGGATCTGGTGCAACGCGGTCTGTTCCGGACGCAACCGCGGCCGCAGCAGCCCCGCGCCGGCGCCGAGCCTGCTCGCATCGAGCACATCGGCCATGCCGAACCCGGTGTCTACCAGCACAAGCCCGTCAACGGTCTCGACGAGCAGGCAGTGGCCGACCAGCGCGCCGGTCAGTAGGCCACCGTTGCCGAGCAGCGCGCGCCCGCCGATCGGGCACATCGTCGCGCAGTCCAGATGCCGAACCAGCATCGCGGAAACTCCCTCCTGCGGCGCCGGATCCGATCCGGCACGCCGGTCTGTCTGTTTCCGCCAACGTAGCCCGATCGGGGCATGGCCGCGACAGCACGGTGCCCGTGCGCGCCTTCGGCCGACATTTCGATGATCCGAATATCGTGCCGCACTGAGTTATTCAGCGATTTCGAGCACGCCCTCCGCTACCGCCCCTTCGATGGTGCGCTCCAGGTTCGGGCAGGAGTCAGGACGGCCCGGTCCGAGCCCGTTCGCCCTCAGTTCGGCGAAAACCGGGCAGCGTTCGGCCGGATCGCCGAGCCACTGCACCGAGGTCTGGTGCGAACTGCTCTTGCGCACCAGCACCTCACTCCGGCAGGCGTGACACCGCAGCGGGGTCAGGCCGTCTTCCAGGTAACGCTGCCTGTCGATCACGGTCTGGGCACGCACTTCGGCCCGCCGAGCAGGCTGGTCGGCGAAATCCGGCGCCTTCGCCCAGGTCGCCATCAGGCGTTTGCCTCGGCTTCGCGCTTGCGCCGCAGATTGTCAGCGACCTCGGCCTCCCACACCTCGTTCGCTTTGGTGGTGTCCACCTCGAACTCGAAGCGCTGAGTCATCTTTTCGGTCACGTCGGCCAGGTCGACGTAGAACTGGTCATACCAGCGACGCAACTGGTAGACCGGACCGTCTTCCTCGCACAGCAACGGGTTCTCGACCTTCGATTTGTGCTTCCAGATCTCGACGTCCTGCAGGAAGCCGACGCTGATGCCCTCGGTCATCTTTTCCGCGAGTCGGTCGGCCATATCGCCGTCGACGCCTCGCGGCTTCTCCAGCGTGATACCCCATTGCAGGACGAACGAGTCCTGGGTGACCGGATAATGGCAGTTGATCAGGACGCTTTTGACCTCGTAGCCGCTGTAGATGTTGACCAGCGGGTTGATCATGTAGGACGGCCCGAAGTACGACGCTTCCGACTTCAGCAGCGTGTCGCCGCCGTACTTGGCGGCCATTCCGATGTCGGGCCTGCCCTTGGTCTCCAGGAACTGGGTGGCGATGTGACCTTCGAAGACATTCTTGAAATAGGTCGGGAAGGCGAAGTGGATGTAGAAGAAGTGGGCCATGTCGACCACGTTGTCGATGATCTCGCGACAGTTGGCGCCCTCGATCAGCATCGAGTTCCAGGTCCAGTCGGTCCAGCCGCTGTCGAGTTCCTCGGTGGGGTTGCCATCCACGTCGGTGTAGGGGCCCTTGATGTGCGGGATGGTGACCTCGGGCGGCGGCTGGCTGCCCTCGTGGTCCTGCCAGACGAACAGCTGACCGTTGCGCTCGAGCGTGGTCCACTTCCTGGTACGGGCCAACGGCGGCACCCGGCGCGCGTACGGAATCGCGGTGCACTTGCCATTGCTGCCCGACCAGCGCCAGTCGTGGAACGGGCAGGCGATGTCGTCGCCCTTGACCTCGCCCATGGTCAGGTCGCCGCCCATATGCCTGCAGTAGGCGTCGAGGACCCGCAGAACACCGTTGGTGTCGGCCCAGACGACGAGCTTGGTTCCGAACACGGTGACCGCATGCGGCTTGCCGTCCCGGAACGATGTGGCCAGACCCAGGCAATGCCATCCCCGCGCATACCGGCTCGGTGCGGTGCCGACATCGAGATCCCGGACCTTCGCACCGCCGCGCGCCGTCGGATCGGCCGCCGCGCGGGCCCCTCCGTGGTTGGGCACGCTGCCGCCTGCGGGCCCGTCGCTCGGCGGCAGTGGGGTAATTGCCATGGCGAATCCTCCTCCTTCTGTACTAGAACACGTTACAAAACCAGCGCCCGGGACGCCAGCGATTCACCGCACTTCCTGCATGAGTCCACCAACGAACTGGGGTGAACACAGGTTCTCGACAGAAATAGGAACCTGTTCTAGTCTCAGAAGCAAATGAGATTACCGGGTTATCCATCGACCAGGCAGGAGCGGGTCCCGAGATGACGCAAGAAGTGACCGAACGGGTCGATGCGCTGTTGCCGACACTGCGCGAGCGCGCGCAGGAAGCCGAAGACTTGCGGCGCATCCCCGACGAAACCATGAAAGCGTTACAAGAGACCGGTTTCTTCCGGTTGCTCCAGCCCAAACAGTGGGGTGGCCATGCCGCAGACCCCGTGGTCTTCTACGACATCGTGCGCAAGATCGCCAGCGCGTGCGGGTCCACCGGCTGGGTGTCCGGCATTGTCGGCGTACACAACTGGCATCTGGCGTTGTTCGCTCAGCAGGCACAGGAAGACGTCTGGGGCGAGGACACCGAGGTACGGATCTCCTCGTCCTACGCGCCGATGGGTGCGGGCACGGTCGTCGACGGCGGGTACCTCGTCAACGGCGCGTGGGCCTGGTCGTCCGGCTGTGACCACGCGACCTGGGCGGTGCTCGGCGGCCCGGTGATCAAGGATGGCAGGCCGGTCGACTTCGGCAGCTTCCTGATCCCCCGCGACGACTACCGCATCGATGATGTCTGGAACGTGGTCGGTCTGCGCGGCACCGGCTCCAATACCATCGCGGTCGACAATGTCTTCGTGCCGTCGCACCGGTTTCTGAGCTTCCGCGCTATGAGCGAACTGAAATCGCCTGGCCTGGAAAAGAACACCGATCCGGTGTACAAGATGCCCTGGGGCACCATCCATCCCACCACCATCTCCACCCCAATCGTCGGCATGGCATACGGCGCGTACGAGGCGCATGTAGCGCACCAGGGTAAACGCGTGCGCGCGGCCTACGCGGGCGAGAAAGCCAAGGACGACCCGTTCGCCAAGGTGCGCATTGCCGAGGCGGCCAGCGATATCGACGCGGCATGGCGGCAACTGTCGGGCAATGTAGCCGATGAGTACGCGCTGCTGATGGCAGGCGAGGAGATTCCGTTCGACCTGCGCGTGCGGGCGCGACGCGACCAGGTGCGCGCCACCGGACGCTCGATCGCCGCCATCGACAAGCTGTTCGAAAGCTCCGGCGCCACCGCGCTGGCGAACGACACTCCGCTCCAACGCTTCTGGCGCGACGCGCACGCGGGACGGGTGCACGCGGCCAACGATCCCGAGCGGGCGTACCTGATGTACGGCACACATGAGTTCGGGCTGCCCGTCACCGACGGCATGGTGTAAGGGAGATCATGACCTCAATCGCGGAACTCATCACCGCCGAATCCACCTCGCGCTACGCGCAGGTGCGCCCCGACCTGCGGCTGCACTATCACGAGGCCGGGGTCGGCAACGGGCCGACGATCGTCCTGTTGCACGGCGGCGGGCCCGGCGCGTCCTCCTGGTCGAACTTCGCCCGCAACATCCCCGTGCTGGCGGAGAATTTCCATGTGCTCGCCGTGGATCAGCCCGGGTACGGCCGCTCGGACAAACCGACCGAGCATCCGCAGTACTTCGTGCACAGTGCCTCGGCGCTGCACGATCTGCTCGACCACCTGCAGATCACCTCGCGCGTGCATCTGCTCGGCAATTCGCTCGGCGGCGGCGCGGCCGTACGGTTCGCGCTGGATTATCCGCAACTGGCGGGAAAACTGATCCTGATGGGTCCCGGTGGGCTGAGTACCAACCTGTTCGCGCCCGACCCGACCGAGGGCGTGAAACTGCTCGCCAAGTTCAATGTCGAGCCGACCAGGCAGAATCTGGAGGCATTCCTACGCATCATGGTCTTCGACCAGTCGCTGATCACCGACGAGCTGATCGACGAGCGGTTCGCGGCGGCGTGCACGCCGGAAGCACTGGCCGCGAGTCGCGCGATGGGGAAGTCGTTCGCCGGCGCGGACTTCGAGAAGGGCATGCTCTGGCGGGACGCCTACACCTTGCGTCAGCCGGTGCTACTGATCTGGGGACGCGAGGACCGGGTCAACCCGCTCGACGGCGCGCTCGTTGCGATGAAGGTGATCCCCCGCGCGCAGCTGCACGTCTTCGGCGGCTGCGGACATTGGGCACAGCTGGAGAAATTCCACGAATTCAACCGGCTGGCCGTCAATTTCCTCGCCGGCGTCCAGGCGGCGCGATGAGAAATACTCGCGCAGCCCTCATCGCGCCGACGGGGTGCGGGAACACCCGCAGGACACAGGAGGCGCGATGAGAAATACTCGCGCAGCCCTCATCGCGCCGACGGGGTGCGGGAACACCCGCAGGACACAGGAGGCGCGATGAGAAATACTCGCGCAGCCCTCATCGCGCCGACGGGGTGCGGGAACACCCGCAGGACAGAGGAGAAGTGATGGGAATCCGCTCACTGGGATATCTGCGTATCGAGGCGACCGATCTGGCCGCCTGGCGAGAGTACGGGCTGAAGGTGCTCGGCATGGTCGAGGGCAAAGGCTCCGACTCGGAATCGCTGTACCTGCGCATGGACGAGTTTCCGGCCCGGTTGGTGATCATTCCGGGCACCAAGGACCAGTTGCAACTGTCCGGCTGGGAGACCGCTGACGCCGAAGAGCTTCAGGACATCCGCAATCGGCTCGAGGCGGCGGGGGTGCCGTACAAGGAAGGCGCCGCCGCGGAACTGGCCGATCGCCGGGTGCATGAATTGATTCGTTTCGACGATCCTTCCGGCAACACGCTGGAGGCGTTCCATGGCGCCGCGCTGGAGCATCGCCGGGTGGTCAGCCCCTACGGGCACAGGTTCGTCACCGAGGAGCAAGGGCTCGGGCACGTAGTGCTCAGCACCAAGGACGACAGGGCGGCGCTGGAGTTCTATCGCGATGTGCTCGGCTTCCGGTTGCGCGACTCGATGCGACTGCCACCGCAGCTGGTCGGACGTCCGGCCGACGGGGAGCCCGCGTGGCTGCGCTTCTTCGGCTGCAATCCGCGCCACCATTCGCTGGCCTTCCTGCCCATGCCGACCCCGAGCGGCATCGTGCATCTGATGCTCGAGGTGGGCGAGGCCGATGACGTCGGGCTGTGTCTTGATCGCGCGCTGCGGAAGAAGGTGAAGATGTCGGCGACGCTGGGCCGGCACGTCAACGACAAGATGCTCTCCTTCTACATGAAGACGCCGGGTGGCTTCGATGTCGAATTCGGCTGTGAGGGCCTGGCCGTGGACGACACCGAGTGGATTGCCAGGGAGTCCACCGCCGTGAGCCTGTGGGGCCACGACTTCTCCGTCGGGCAGCGGCAGCAGTGACCGAGAGGGCTGGCGAAACGATGACCGCGGAGATCGATCCACGGCAGTTCCGAACCGTGCTCGGACAGTTCTGCACGGGCATCACCGTGATCACCACCTTCGACGGCGACCGAGCCCCGATTGGCTTCGCCTGTCAGTCTTTCGCCGCCCTCTCCCTCGAACCGCCGCTAGTCCTGTTCTGCCCCACCAAGGCGTCCCGCTCCTGGGCGGCGATCGAGAAAACCGGGCGCTTCTGCGCGAACGTCCTGGCCGAGGAGCAGCGCGAGCTGTGTGCTCGTTTCGGCTCCCGCGAGCCCGATAAGTTCGCCGGAGTCACCTGGCACGCCTCCGACCTGGAACTCCCGCTGCTGAACGACGCGCTGGCGACCGTCGAGTGCGCGGTGGACAGCGTCGTGGACGGCGGCGACCACTATATCGTCATCGGCCGAGTCCAAGCCCTCTCGGAATCGACCGCTTCCGGCCGTCCCCTGCTGTTCTACCGCGGCCAATACACCGCCATCGAGCCGGACAAGACCACCCCGGCGCCATGGCGCGCCGATCTGGAGCACTTCCTCACCACGACCACGCTCGACACCTGGCTGTAGTGGATCGGCGCGCCCTCGGGCCGAAGGCCGCGTGTTTCCACGCGGACTACCGTTGTACACCCGCAACAGCGGAGACTTCCGTGGGCTGGAAAGCATGGTCGAGGTCGTTTCGGTCTAACCGATACGGAGCGTCCGCACTGTTGTCGAAGACCAACGTTGCCCGCGCTGGTTGCCACCTGATAGTCGGCTGAGAACACTGCACAGGCGACACTTTCGACCCGATCTGCCGCGTTGAGAATGGTGAGACGTTCAGCGGTACAAGGAGTTGGCATGAGCCTGATCGCAACCCTGCTCGGGTACGCCCTGACAGTGTTCATCTTGCTGTTGATCGCCCGGATGGTGCTCGACTGGATAGGGGTGATGGCCGACAGCCCACCCTGGGCGAGTCGGGCGCGCTCGCTGACTCGAGCCTGGACGGAGCCGGTGATCGCGCCGGTGCGGCGGGTACTACCTCCGGTTCGTGCCGGAGGATTGTCGATCGATCTGGCGTTCACCGCGGTGTTCATCGTGGCGCTGATCCTGCGCTCGATCGCTTTCAGCCTGTAAACCTGCCGTCTTTCGGGCGGGGCGTGAGCGGTGGCCGCACACTGTGCCGACCCGTGGTCAACGGCCGGTCAGGTAGAGACTGCTGCCTGCTCCCGCCGCAATTCCAGCGCGATATCGACCAGTTGATCCTCCTGTCCGCCGACGAGCTTCCGTTTGCCCGCGCGGACGAGCAGTTCGGCGGCGGAGACGCCGTAGCGTTCGGCTTGACGTTGCGCGTGCTCGAGGAAACTGGAGTAGACGCCCGCATAGCCCATCATCAGCGCTTGGCGGTCCAGTAGGCATTCCCGCGGCATGGTCGGCCGGACCACGTCCTCGGCGGCATCGGCGATCGCGAAGAAATCGATGCCGGTCTCGATGCCGAGTTTGTCGCACACCCCGACCAACGCCTCGACCGGCGTATTGCCCGCGCCCGCGCCGAAACGGCGGGCGCTGCCGTCGATCTGGCTTGCGCCCGCGCGAATGGCGCAGATGGAGTTGGCGACCGCGAGATCGAGGTTCTCGTGGCCGTGGAAACCGACCTGAGCGTCGCTACCGAGCTCGGCGACGAGGGCGGCGACCCGATCGGAGACCTGTTCCAGGACAAGTGCTCCCGCCGAGTCCACCACGTAGACGCACTGGCAGCCCGCGTCGGCCATGATGCGCGCCTGCCCGGCCAATACCTCCGGCGGCTGGGTGTGCGACATCATCAGGAAGCCGACGGTCTCCAGGCCGAGGTCGCGGGCGAGCCCGAAATGCTGGATCGACACGTCCGCTTCGGTGCAGTGTGTGGCGATGCGGCAGATGGCGGCCCCGTTGTCCCCGGCGACCTTGATGTCTTCTTTGACGCCGACGCCGGGCAGCATCAGCACCGCGATCTTCGCCCGTTTCGCTGTCTCGGCGGCGATGGCGACCAGTGCCTGCTCGGGCGTCCCGGAGAAGCCATAGTTGAACGACGAGCCACCGAGGCCGTCGCCGTGGGTCACCTCGATCACCGGGACGCCCGCGCCGTCCAACGCGGCGACGATGGCACGGACCTCGGTAGTGGTGAACTGATGGCGCTTGTGGTGCGAACCGTCGCGCAGCGAGGTGTCGGTGACGCGGATGTCGAGTTCCGCTGAGTAGGCCATGTTTCGCTCCTCACACCCGTGCTTCGGTGTCTGATTGGTCGCCTCGGTGCGCTCGGCCGCGGATCTGGTCGGCGATGACCTCGCCCACCTGCGTCGCCGCGGCGGTCATGATGTCGAGATTGCCCGCGTACGGCGGCAGGAAGTCGCCCGCGCCTTCGACCTCGACGAACACCGACACCTTCGCCATGCCTCCGGACACCACCGACGGCTCATCGAACTGCGGGTCGTTGAGCAGTCGGTAGCCGGGCACGTACTGCTGGATATCGCCGACCATTCGGTGGATGGAGTCGGCGATCAGGTCGGTATCGGCGTCCTCGGGGATGGCGCAGAAGATGGTGTCGCGCATGATCATCGGCGGCTCGGCCGGGTTCAGGATGATGATCGCCTTGCCGCGCTGCGCACCCCCGATGGTCTCGACGCCACGGCTGGTGGTCTTGGTGAACTCGTCGATGTTGGCGCGGGTGCCGGGGCCGGCGGAGACCGACGACACCGCGGCGACGATTTCCGCATAGGGCACCGCGACGACCCGCGACACCGCGGCGACGATCGGAATCGTCGCCTGACCTCCGCAGGTGATCATATTGACGTTCGGCGCTTCGAGATTCGCATCCAGGTTCACCGACGGCACCACGGCGGGACCGACGGCGGCGGGCGTGAGGTCCACCGCGCGAATACCCGCCTCGGCGTAGCGCGGCGCGGCGGCACGGTGCACGGCGGCGGAGGTCGCCTCGAAGATCAGGTCGGGCAGGTCCCCCTGATCGAGCAGCCAGTCGACGCCTTCGTGCGAGGTTTCCAGCCCGAGCCCGCGGGCACGCTGCAAACCCGCGCTGTCGGGATCTATGCCGATCATCCAGCGCGGCTCGATGGTCGCTGAGCGCAGCAGCTTGTAGAGCAGATCGGTACTGATATTGCCGGACCCGACGATCGCGGCGGCGACGGTCCCTGGTACGGACACGACATGCCTCCTAGCTGAATTGCAGATGGACAGAACCGAGTCTGGCGAACTCGGCATGGAACGCGTCGCCCGGACGGGCGTCGATGGCGCGGGTGCAGGAACCGGGCAACACGATGTCGCCCGCTTTCAGCCGGACTCCGAAGCCGGCGACCTTGCGTGCCAACCAGGCCACCGCGATCACCGGGTCGCCGAGCACGGCATCGCTGCGACCTTCGGCGACGACCTCGCCGTTACGAGTGAGCACCGCGTCTATCGTCTTGATGTCGATGTCTCGCGGCGCGACGCGCTGTGCGCCGAGCAAAAAACCGGCGGAGGAGGCGTTGTCGGCGATGGTGTCGACCAGGCCGATGTTCCAGTCCTTGATCCGTGAGTCGATGAGTTCGATCGCGGGCGCGAGCGCGACTGTCGCGACGAGCACATCCTGCTCGGTGCAGTCCGTGCCGGGCAGATCGGCGCCGAGCACGAAGCCGACCTCCACTTCGACCCGCGGGAACAGATAGCGGTCCGCCGGGACCGAAACATTGTCGTGGACTTCCATTTCCGCGAGCAGGTGCCCGTAATCGGGCTCATCCACGCCCATCATCCGCTGCATGGCTTCCGACGAGAGGCCGACCTTGTGACCTACCACCTTGGCGCCGCCGTCGAGCCTGCGCCGGATGTTGATCAGCTGGATCTCATAGGCATCGACCACGTCGATACCCGGATACCGGGCCGCCAGCGGATCGACCGCCACCCGGTCGCGTTCGGCGAGTTCGAGCTCATCGGCCAGTTCGATTCGTACCGCATCGGACAGCACGCTAGTTTCCTTCCGCTGTTGTTCGGTCGAGCGCCGGAACCCGCTCGCCCGCCGCGGACCGACCGGCCCGGCGACCAGAGAAAATGCAGTCGGATAGCGAGAGGCCGCTGACGTAGGACTTCGAGCAGAGGCCGATCGCGGTCCGACCGGCCGCGAAGAGTCCCGGAATATCGCTTCCCTCGGTCGATTTCACCGCGCCGGAGCGCTCGTTCACGAGGACACCGCCGAGGGTGAGCATCGCGCACGGATTGGTCAAACTCGGTTTGACACCCACATCCAGCAACCAGAATGGGCCGGTGCGCAGCATGGTGGTGAACTCGACCGGCTTGCCGACCGGATCGGGTGCACCACTGTCGATCGCGGAGTTGTGCGCCTCGACCGTCGCGCGCAGACCGCGCGCATCGATCCCCGCTTTCGCCGCAACTTCCTCGAGCGTGCCGCCCCGAACTGCGGTGCGTCGCATGGCCTCGAACTGACCGCGCTGAAACCAGGTGCCCTGCTTACCGATCTGGCCGATGGCGGTGCGCATCAACGCGTCGTCGGCGAGCAGCCAGCCCTTGCCCTCGTGCTCGTTGATCAGCGTGTGGCCCACCGCGGCGCCGTAGCGAGTCTCGTCGATCACTCGGCGGCCGTCCGCGTCGACCAGCAACGCGCTGGTGAATGCGCTGGGCGGCTGTAGGAATCGCCACGCCGAGATGTTGTCCATCCGGTCGACGGCGGCGCCGGCCTGCTGCGCCATCACGATTCCGCTCCCGTCGTCGCCGGTGGTCCCCAGTAAGAGACCACCGCGGTACCGCGGCGCGTACTGGCGCACCATGTCCCGGTTGGCGATGAACCCGCCGGCGCTGACCACCACGGCTCGGCGCGCGCGAACCCGGATCGTCGTGCCGTACCGGCGTTCCATCCTGGCGAGCCGCCGCTCCAATGCCCGGCGTAGCCGTGGATAGTAGATGCCCGGCTTGGCCGCGACCTGCGCCATGCGGGTGTATCGGTCCCGGATCCGGCCCGGCGCCGCGCGCAGGGTGTGGCACTCGACGCCGATCACCGCACCCGTGCTGTCGGTGAGCAAGCGCGTTACCCGCGTCATAGTTTCCACCCGTACGCCGAGGTGGGACGCGGCAGCGGTGAGTGGGCCGATGAGCTTCTTGCCCGAGGTGCCCCGTCCCTTCACCCGATGTCCGCGCTGGGCGGCCGGAATGTCCCGGAACGCCCCGGAAATCTCGCTGCCGGAGTAATACAGGTAAAAATGATCGTTCGGATAGGAAGTCTTGTACGGGCATAGCGACGCCCCGAACGGGACGCCATGGCCTCGCAACCACTCGATCATGGCCGGGCTCTCGTCGACGAACCGGCGCAGCGTCTCGGGTGTCACCGCGTCGCCGACCTCACGCTCCAGGTAGGCGAGCATTGCCTCCGGCGTGTCTTCCACTCCGGCCGCGCGTTGCACCGAGGTTCCACCGCCCGCGTAGATGACACCGCCGGACAGCGCCGACGCGCCTCCCCCGGCGAACCGCTCGAGCACGAGCACCTGTGCGCCCGCCGCGGTCGCTTCCAGCGCGGCTGCCGCGCCGGCGGCGCCGTATCCGACCACGACAACATCGGTGGTCAGGTCCCAATCGTGCCCCATATACTTCTCTCCGGTCCGAAATTGAAACAAGTTACCTCGACAAATGGCACGCCGAGTAAGTCTTCTGCCACACAACATAGACCAATTGCGCGTCCATTCTATAACGTGTTCTACATGACTGATCGGGAATACGACGTGGTGGTGGTCGGCAGTGGCGCCGCCGGCATGACCGCTGCTCTGACCGCTGCCCACCATGGGCTGAGCGCAGTACTCATCGAAAAGGCCGCACACTACGGCGGGTCGACCGCGCGGTCCGGTGGCGGCGTGTGGATCCCCGGTAACAGAGCGCTGCGGGCGTCCGGTCGGCCCGACGACCGCGAGGACGCCCGGACCTACCTGCACAGCATCATCGGCGACGTCGTCCCCAAGGATCGGATCGACACCTATATCGACCGCGGCGCCGAAGCGTTCGACTTCGTGCTCGACCACACCCCACTGAAGATGCGCTGGGTGCCCGGCTACTCCGACTATTACCCCGAAGCGCCCGGCGGCCGCGCCGAGGGCCGTTCGTGTGAACCGAAACCGTTCGACGCCAAGATCCTCGGCGCGGCGCGCTTCGACCTGGAGCCGCCCTACAGCAAGGCTCCGCTGAACGTCGTGGTCACCCAGGCGGATTTCAAGCAGCTCAACCTCATCAGACGACACCCGCGCGGCATGCTGCGCGCGATGCGGGTCGGCGCACGCACCACGTGGGCCCGGCTCACCCGCAAGCATCTGCTCGGCATGGGGCAGGCGCTGGCCGCCGGCCTCCGCAAAGGTCTACTCGACGCGGGGGTGCCCCTGCTGCTGAACACGCCGCTGACCGGGCTGATCGTCGCGGACGACCGGGTCACCGCCGTCGAAGCCGAACACGAGGGACGGACCGTGCGCTTCACCGCCCGCTATGGCGTAGTGCTGGCCAGCGGCGGCTTCGAGCACAACGACGAGATGCGCCACACCTACCAGCGCGAGCCCATCACCACCGAATGGACCACCGGCGCGCTCGCCAACACCGGTGACGGCATCCGCGCCGGTCTGGAACTCGGCGCGGCCGTCGACATCATGGCCGACGCCTGGTGGGGGCCGACGATCTTCAAAGGCGGCAAACCCTGGTTCTGCCTTGCGGAGCGGAATCTGCCGGGCTGCATCATCGTCAACACCGACGGGAAGCGATTCGGCAACGAGTCGGCGCCTTACGTCGAGGCGGTCCACACCATGTACGGCGGCGAGCACGGGCAGGGTGCGGGTCCCGGCGAGAACGTGCCTGCCTGGCTGGTGTTCGATCAGCGTTACCGCGACCGCTACATCTTCGCGGGGCTGCAACCCGGTCAGCGGTTTCCGTCCCGGTGGATGGAGAACGGTCGCATCGTACAGGCGGCGACCCTGGCCGAACTGGCCACCGAGATCGGTGTGCCGGAGCAGAATCTGACCGCGACCGTGCGACGGTTCAACAGCTTCGCGGCCACCGGCGTAGACGCCGATTACCGCCGCGGGGACAGCGCCTACGACAAGTACTACGGCGACCCCACGGTCAAGCCGAACCCGTGTCTAGCCGCGCTGGTGGCCGGACCCTTCTATGCGGCCGAGATGGTGCCCGGCGATCTCGGCACCAAGGGCGGCCTGGTCACCGACACCGCGGGTCGGGTACTGCGCGCGGACCAGACCGTCATCGAGGGCCTCTACGCCGCGGGCAATGCCAGCGCCCCGGTGATGGGTCACACCTACGCGGGCCCCGGCGCCACCATCGGTCCCGCGCTCACCTTCGGCTATCTGGCGGTGCTCGACATCGCCGATCGCAAGAAGCGGCAGCCCGCGGCGGCCTCGGCTGGGGCGTGACGTGATGTCGCGAACCCCGGCTTCGCAGTCGGTTCCGGCGACATCGATGTCCGCCGCGATCCGGCGGCGCAGCGCGGACAGTTGCCAGCTGTCCACAACCATGCACAAGGAGTGCTGATGCCCATCGACCCGAAGATCGCGCTCGGCGCGGAACTACCGAGCAGGGAGTTCGCTTGGACACCGTCGGATGTCCAGCTCTACCAGCTCGGTCTCGGCGCGGGCACGCGCTGGACCGACGCGGCCGAGTTGCGCTACCTGGACGATCGGGCACCGCAGGTGCTGCCGAGCTTCGCGACTGTAGCGCCCACGCTGCATGAAACCCGCCCCCCGAAGGTGAGTTTCCCCGGCATCGACATCGATCTGGCGAAGGTAGTGCACGGCCACCAGGAGGTCGAGGTGCACCGGCCGATCCCGGCGGCGGGAAAGGCGACCGGCGCCGGGCGGATCTCGGAGATCTGGGACAAGGGCTCGGCCGCGGTGGTCGTGCAGGAGCACACCATCACCGGCTCGGACGGCGCACCGCTGTGGACTACGCGCTCGTCGATCTTCGCCAGGGGCGAAGGCGGCTTCGGCGGCGAGCGGGGACCGAGCACCAAGTCCGAACTGCCGAACCGCGCACCGGATTTCGACGTCAGCACGCCGACGCTACCGCAGCAGGCGCTGCTCTATCGACTGTGCGGCGACCGCAACCCGCTGCACTCCGATCCGGAATTCGCCCGCGCCGCGGGGTTTCCCGCACCCATCCTGCATGGACTGTGCACTTACGGCATCGTCTGCAAGACCGCGACCGACACCGTGCTCGGCGCCGACGCGAGCCGGGTCGCCAGCTTCCGCGCCCGGTTCGCGGGCGTGCTCTTTCCGGGCGAGACGATCCGGACCCGGATCTGGCGGCAGGACGACGAACTGACCCTCGTCGCGACCGTTGTCGAACGCGACGACGCACCGATACTCGGCGACGTCACGCTGCGCTTCCTGCCGGCCTGAGGACGGCAGCGTTACTGCCCGGTAGAGGCACTCGTCAGGCAAGCGCGGTAGTCCGTCGGCGCCGCCGGGGATCACGGTCACAGCATCGAAGTAGTGGTGTATGCGGCAGTCCTGAACGGAAATCGATCCGGTGGTCAGACAGGCCGCGAAATTCATTCGCGCATCGTGTAATCGAAAGACCTGTCTCCGCAACGAAGGCGTACGCCGACTTTCGGCGCTCTCATCGATCTCGGCGAGTGATGGCTCGGGTCAGCGCATAAAGTTCCGGGGTCGCGAGCGCGGTAGGCAAAGCGTCGATCGCCGCTTGCATTCTCGCGTCGGCATGTTGCTGGGTCTGGTGCAAACCACCGGTGGTTGTGACGAGTTCGGTGGCGTAGGTGATGTCCTCGGTGCCAAGGGGTTTACCGGACGCGTAGAGGTCTGCCAATTCGGCCGCGGCGTGATGGCCGGTCTGCAAACCCGCGATGACCGGCAGGGTTCGCTTGCGTCGTGCCAGGTCGTTGCCCACTGGTTTGCCGCTTACCGCGGCGTCTCCGGTGATTCCGATGATGTCGTCGGTAAATTGGAATGCCATGCCCAGTTCGCGGCCGAAGGTGTCATACGCAGCGACGAGGTCGGCGTCGGCGCCCGCGCAGAGTGCGCCCAGCGCGCAGGCGGCCCCCATCAGCGATCCGGTCTTGCCCATCGCCATGTGCAGGTACTCGTCGACGTCGACGTGTTGACGAGACTCGAAGGTGTAATCCTCGAATTGTCCCCGGCACAGCTCGATGGCGGCGTCTTCGAGCCGAGCCACCGCCTGGCCCACCGCGGGCGCGGGGACATCCAATACCATACGAATGGCCGATGCGTGCAATGCATCTCCGAGCAGCATGGCTGCGTCCCGGCCCCAGACCTTCCACACGGTGGCGCGTCCGTGGCGGAGTTCGTCGGCGTCCATGACGTCGTCGTGGATCAGAGTGAAGTTGTGCATCAGCTCGAGTGCCGCTGCCGCGGGCGCTGCCGCAGCTCGGTCGCCCCGACAGGCGGCGGTCACAGCGAACACCAGTGCGGCCCGCAGTCCTTTACCCGATGGTCCGTCAATCGGTTGTCCTTGCGGGTCCGACCAGCCGAAATGGTATCCGGCCATGAGTTGCATTGGTTGCGGCAGTTCGGATACCACACGCCGTAGCAGTGGGTCACACGCCGCGCGGGCCGTGGCCAGGATGCCCGTGGCGTGGGGGTCCGGGACTGTGGTCAGGGGCACCGTCGTCATCGGTCCGGTCTCAATTCTCGCTGGTGATCGGGAAGCTGCGGCTCTTCATGGCCCGGCTGCGGGCCCTGGACAGCCGGCGACCCGTTGTCTCGATCACGGGGAGTGTACTGCGTACCGGAGTTCCCTGCCTGTTAGCTGATTGGCGACGGCGGTGACTTGGACCCGTCCTCGGGTGGACCGGCGGCCCACCGCGCCGGGTGCCGGGTTTCGCGGCGACGGCCTCGACCGGGGTCGGACTCGCGCCGCCATGACGATTCGCACAGGTGAGCCGCAACAGAGTTCGGTTCGGCCGGAACGGGGCACTGGCTCGTCGAGCGCGCTACCGTCGAGCGCCCTACTATGTGAAATCACCAGCCGGGGGAGTACCCCGGCGTTCTTGTTCCCTGGAGGAGGGCGCAATGCGCTCACCACGTACTGTGGCCGGCCACGTCGACAATGTCGTGATCGTCGGCGCCGGCCTCGCCGGTCTGTCCGCCGCAGTTCACCTCGCCGGCGCGGGTCGCTCGGTCACCGTCCTCGAGCAGAGTGCGCAACCGGGTGGCAAAGCGGGCGTGTTCACCGCCGGCGGGTACTCGTTCGACAACGGGCCGACCGTGCTCACCATGCCGGATCTCATTGCCGATACCTTCGCGGCTGTCGGCGAGAATATCGGCGACAGGCTCGAATTGCTCCCAGTTCACCCGGCCTACCGGGCGCACTACAGCGACGGGTCGACCTTGGACGCCCTCACCGACCTCGATGCCATGGCCGAGGAGATCACCCGGGTCTGCGGCTCCCGTGAGGCGGACGGCTATCGGCAATTCGTGTCGTTCCTGCAACGCCTGTATGACTGTGAATTCACCGATTTCATCGATCGCAATATCGATGGGCCGTTCGACCTGTCGTTGCCGGCGATCGCCCGGCTCACGGCGATGGGCGCGTTCCGGAACATGGACGCCAAAGTCCGGCAGTATCTTCGCGATCCGCGCACCATCCGCTTGTTCTCGTTCCAGGCGCTCTACGCGGGCGTCGCACCGCATCAGGCGCGCGCGCTGTACTCCATCATTTCCTACCTCGACACCCAAGCCGGAGTATTCCTGCCCAAAGGCGGAATGCACGCCCTGCCCGTCGCACTTGCGGACGCGGCGGCCGACCACGGCGTGAACTTCCGGTACAACACCACCGTGGAGCGGATCGAGGTATCGCTGCACGGGCGGGCACGCGCGGTGATCACCCGAGAGGGAGAACGCATCCCCGCCGACGCCGTCATCGTGACCGCCGACCCAGCGCTGGCATTTCCCCGGCTGCTCGGTCGCGAGCCCCGCCGCCTGAGACGAATCAAGTACTCGCCCTCGTGTTTCCTGCTTCTCGCAGGAGCCGCCCGGGGTGACACCGACAAGCCGGCGATGGCCCACCACAACATCCATTTCGGTGACGCGTGGCGGCAATGCTTCGACGAGATCATCCGGGACGGGGAACTGATGAGCGATCCCGCCTTCCTGGTCAGCGTGCCCTCGGTCACCGACCCCGGGCTGGCGCCGGACGGATCCCACAGCTACTACGTGCTCTTCCCCACTCCGAATTCCGTTATCGGACAGCAAAATTGGGCCAAAGACGGGCCGCGCTATCGCGATCAGGTCATGAAAACCCTGAACGAACACGGCTATACCGAACTCGCGCAGAATGCCCAGTACGAACACGTGCTCACACCGGATGACTGGCAGCAACTCGACTGTCCGGCCGGCACCCCCTTCAGCGCCGCCCACACCATGCGCCAGACCGGCCCCTTTCGCACCTCCAATCTGGTCGGCGAGAACATCGTATTCGCCGGGGCGGGAACACATCCCGGCGTCGGCGTGCCCATGGCTCTGATCAGCGGCCGACTCGCCACCCAGCGGATCACCGGACAGCCGGGGACGCGGACTCGGTCGGTGGTGTCCCGATGAACGCCACCGACCGCCGTCTCCTCGATGCTGCCGGCATCACCGATCCCGCGCTCCGCAGCGCGTATGCTCGGTGCCGCCGCCTGCACTCGCAGTACGGACGCACGTACTATCTGGCGACCCTGCTGTTGCCGCCATGGAAGCGGCCGTACGTGCACGCGCTGTATGGATTCGCCCGCTACGCCGATGAAATCGTCGACAGCGGGCCCGCCGACGCACGCGCGGCCGAATTCGAGGTCTGGTCGAAGCAGGTGCTCACACAGCTCGCCGACAGCGCCGAAACCGACCCGACCACCCCGGGTGGCCAGGTCACTGCGGCGCTGCGGCATACCCTGTCCCGCTGGGATATCCCGCTCGACACCGTCCGCGCTTTCCTGGATTCGATGGCCGCCGACCTCACCGTGACCGACTATCCGACCTACGAGGATCTCGTAGGGTACATGTACGGCTCGGCCGCGGTCATCGGCTTGCAGATGGTGCCCATCCTCGGACCGCTGGACGAGGAGGCCTACCCCCGCGCGAGAGCCCTGGGCGAGGCCTTTCAACTCACCAACTTCATCCGCGATGTCGCCGAGGATCTCGTCCGCGGCCGGGTCTATTTGCCGGGCACGGATCTCGAGCAGTTCGGCGTCACCCGGCACGATCTCGCCCAGCCACAAATCAACTCGGCAGTGCGTGAACTCGTACGATTCGAAATCGACCGCACCCGAAAGATTTACGCATACTCCGTCGGCGGCATCCGAATGCTCGACCCCGCCAGCCGGCCCTGCATCGAGGTCGCCTATCGGCTCTACGGCGGGATCCTCGAAGCGGTCGAGGACGCCGAATACGAGGTGCTCGGCCGCCGCGTATCGGTGAGTCTTCCCACCCGGTTGCGGATCGCCGTGCCGGCCTACGCACAAGCGCGCAGGGCTTGGACGAGCAGACCATAACCCGCACTGGATTCGACGAAGAGCTATGACATATCTGCAATTTCTGGCGATCTTTCTGCTGCCTCCCCTGATCGGCGTCCTGGCGGTCACGAGATACACACTGCGGCAACCCGATCGCCCCCGCCGCCCGTACGATGTCGGGCTGCGGATTCTCGCTCTGCTCCTGCTGGTGGCCTGGGTGTGGACGACACCGTGGGACAGCTGGATCATCCGAGTCGGAGTCTGGACGTATCCAGAGGGCGGGGTCGTCGCCACCCTCGCCCGGGTGCCGCTCGAAGAGTACTTGTTCATGGCGGGGCAGACCTGCCTTGCCGGGTTGTGGACGCTGTGGCAGACCAGCCGCGTCGACGCACTCGAACCGGCCGTGTCCAACGGCACCCTTCGCCGTATCGCGGGGGCCGTCGCGTGGAGCGTCGCCGCCATGGTCGGAGCCTTTGTCGCCGTGACGAATTCGCATGGCCTCTACTTGGGTTCGATGCTGATGTGGTTCGGTCCGCTGCTGGCCGTCCAGTGCGCGGTGGGAGCGGATCTGCTGCGCATGCGGCGAGCCGTTCGGTTACGCACCCTGGTGCCGGTCGTCGCCTACCTGTGGGTCGCCGATCGGATCGCCATCGCCGCCGGGACCTGGCACATCTCGGCCGACTACACCTCCGGAATCAGCATTCTGGGACTTCCGCTCGAGGAAGCGCTGTTCTTCGCTGTCACGAGTCTGCTGATCGTCAACAGTCTCGTGCTCGCCACCCATCCGGCATTGCCCGCGCGACTGCGCACATTTGTTCCGAAAAAGATTGTCCGACAATAGATTTCGAAGCGAGACCAGCACATGACACAGACGAGCCCGTATTACCGGGGAGCCTGGGAACCGGTGGACAAGGAGACGACCGCATACGACTTGCCGGTGCGCGGCACGATTCCACCACAACTCGACGGGCTGTTCGTTCGGATCGGGCCCAATCGGTTACCCGATGCCGGCCCGTCTCGCCAGATACTCGGATTCCTCGACGACGGCATGTTGCACGGTGTGCGTGTGTCCGACGGCCGCGCCGAGTGGTACCGCAGCCGGTGGGTTCGGTCCAAGGCCGTGACGAAGTCCCTCGGCGGGTCTCGCCCACCGGGGCCGCCGCGTCGCGTGTGGAACGATGCGGTGAACACCCATGTGATCGCGCATGGCGGCAGCCTGCTGGCACTGGTCGAAGGCGGATGTATGCCCGCGCGGCTGTCCACCACGCTGGACACCGTCGAGTACACGAACTTCGGCGGGACGCTGCCGCACGGGTTCACCGCGCATCCCAAGCGCGATCCGGTCACCGGGGAGCTGTTCGCGATCGCGTACAACCCGATTCTGTCCTACGCCGAATATCTGATCGTCGACACGAACTGCCGGGTCCGCAAGGTGGAGCGAATCGACGTGCCGAAACGGCCGATGATGCACGATTTCGCGCTGACCGAGAACCATATCGTGGTACTCGACCTCCCGGTGGTATTCAAGCCGACGCGGATAGTTCTGGGGCGGGTGCCCTATTGCTGGGAGCCCAAGCACACCAGCCGTTTCGGTGTGCTGCCGCGCGAAGGACGGGGACAGGACATCCGGTGGTTCGAGGTGTCCGCGGGTTTCGTCTTCCACATCGTCAACGCCTACGAGGTCGGCCGGAAGGTGACTGTCGAGGCCATGCGGTACGACCGCATGTTCGACGACGCCCCGCCCAATCCGATCGCCCGCGGAGCGGTGTCTTGGCGCTGGGTGCTCGACTTGGACACCGGCACGGTAGCCGAATCCCAGCTCGACGATCGATACGAGGAGCTTCCGTCCGTGGATGACAGGCGGGTGAGCCGGCGGCATCGGTACGTGTACTCCGCCATGTTCCGGCCCCGCGACCGGTACGACGCGGACGGATTCAGCGTCCCGGTCATGCTCATGCAGCGCGATCTGGACACCAATGCCGTGCTCACCCACGACTTCGGCGCGGGAATGGTACCCAGCCAGCCGGTATTCGTGCCCGACGGACCGCAGGAAGGTCAGGGCTGGGTCATGAGTTACGTCTACGACCCAGCGCGGGACTGCAGCGATCTGGTCATCCTCGATGCCCGCGACTTCGCCGGCCCGCCGGTCGCGGTCGTGTCCCTGCCCCATCGGGTGCCGTCGGGGTTCCACGGCAGCTGGGTGGCCGCCGCGGACCTCGACGCCATCGACGATCTCACCGGCGCGGGGCGCGATAGCTGATTCGACCCGTCACCGCCGGCCGAGCCGGGGTGTCCGGCCGCGCCGCAGGTCGCGCAGCACGAGGTTGGCTGCGCTGCGCCCGCTCGCCCCGGACACTCCGCCACCGGGATGGGTGGAGGCGCCGGTGAGGTAAAGCCCGGGCGCGCCGGGAACCCGTTGCCCCGACATCTCCGGCAGCGGTCGCCAGAAGAACATCTGGTCCAGCGACATCTCGACGTGCATCACGTTGCCGCCGCGCAACCCCATCTCCCGTTCGAGGTCGGCGGGCGTCTGCACGAACCTCTCCCGCACCGACGCGGCGAATCCCGGTGCGAGCGCGTCGACTTCGCCGATGATGCGATCACCTTCGCGGTCGGCGTGCGCGGACCAGTCACTGCCGTCGGCGAGTTGGTACGGATGCCACTGCGCCCACAGCGACAGCTGATGCTGCCCGGCCGGCGCGATCGACGGGTCGAGCGCGCTGAAACTCATGGCCAGCACCACCGGCCGCGGCGGTAGATCGCCGGCCAACGCGGCGCCGTGTGCCAGCCGCAGTTGCCGCCGGTCGGTGACTAGCAACTGCAGTCCATGCGCCGACTCCGCGGCCGAGGCGCCGGGATAGACGGGCAGGGCGTCGGTGGCCGCCCGGACCACCATGCCGATGCCCGGCCCGACCCGGATGCGGCGGCGCCAGCCGTCCAGCGTGTTGACATCGAATCCGCCGTTTTCCAGCAGGTCCAACGTGTTGAGGATGTGGGCGCCCGCGATCACGGTGCTGGCGCGCAGGTTTCGTCCGGACGCCGTGCGCACCCGCCAGCCGTCGCCGTCGCGCCGAAGCTCGGTGACCGCGTCGCCGGCCGAGACCGTTCCGCCGTCGGACTTCAGGCGCGCGACCAGCGCCGCGCTCAACGCGCCGCTGCCGCCCACCGCACGCCCCGGCGGAAGGGTGTGCATGAGCGCGGCGAACCCGACCATCGGCGCGGTTCCCGGTTCCGACATCGGCGGTCCCGACTGCGCCCCGAACCAAGCCAGGGCAGCCTTCAGCCGCTCATCGTCGAACATGCTGTCCAGCAACGCATCCCCGGTCTGCAGGAAATCCCGCGACATGGCGGCAGGACCGCGAACCGCCCCGTCGCCGCCGCGGATGTCCAGTCGCCAGAACGCGCGCAGGAGCCCGCTCGGTCCCGGCCGGCCCGAGAACGACCGCATCAGCTGCCGGCTGCGCGGGCCCCATATCCGCACGAATCGGCGATACGCGTCGGCGTCGCGCGCACCGCAGGCGGCTTCGATCGACGCGCAGGTGCGATCCAGATCACGATGGAACACGATCGGCGGCTGTTCGCTCCCGGCCGGTGCCGGCGCGAAGGCCCATGGGTCACAGTCGATATAGCGCAAACCGAAGCGATGCAGTTCCAGGTCCTCGATGATCCCGGTATGCCGGACCATCAGGTGCGCCGACGAGCCCCGGTCGACCAGATGTCCCGGGAAACGCTCCACCGTCGACACCGCGCCGCCCAGCACCTCGTCCCGCTCGAGCACCTCCACCTGCTGCCCTGCCCGAGCGAGATAGCATGCAGCTACCAGTGCGTTATGGCCGGAGCCGACAATCAGAACGCTCATCGGACCGACACCTCCTGCGGCAGCGGCCGGTGGCGTCGCAGGTGCGCGGCGACGTGTCGGCTGTCGTAAACCGGCACCAGGGCAAGGTCGTCATCGATTACGAGCATGTCAGGCGAATTCCTCGAGTATTGGGACGATCGGCGAACTCTGAGACCGTCAGGCTGATTTCTACCACAATCAACGGGAGATCGATCGGCCGAACGAATTTGTGCTGGCAAACCCGCAGCGTGGCCTCTGACGGGTGGCACACCATGGCGGCGCTCTCGCCTTGTGTCGCGGTTATCGGCCGCTCAACGGCGCCAACCCTGTTCGCTGTAGGTGGCGCCGGTCAGGTGGGCTCGGATCCCCGCCGTCGAGTAGGAGATGAGAGTGGCTTCGGGAAGGGCGGACAGCGCGAACCAGCGTAGCTCGTAGGACTTGTCGGGTTCGCGGTTGACCGGTTCGCCGGACCAGTGACGGGTTTCGAAGAAGAGACCGAGACGGGGTTCGAGGCCGGAGCCGATGACGTGCGCGGTGTGGATGTGGCGGAGATCAGCCGGATCGATCACCACACCGACCTCCTCGCACGCCTCACGGATAGCGCCGGCGATACCGGATTCGCCCGCTTCGAGCTTTCCCGCGGGAAGATGCCAGCAACCGTCGAACTCGTCGTGGCTGCGGCGCTTGCTCAGCAGCAGTTCGTCACCGCGAAGAAGCAGAACATGGACGTCGACCAGGTGCCGAGCCGTCATTGGCCTCCTCTTTCTGGCGCCACCGTAGGCCTGGCCGTCAGCTCCGCACAGACGCCGCAGGGCACCTGCGTAGATCCGCCGAAGACGTACCCAGCGTACGGCGGCGGCACTCAGTCGGCGCTGAGGACGAGTCCAGAGGTCGGAACGCCGGTGCCCGCGGTGACCACGATGTGCTGCAGGCTCGCCACCGGATTGACCGAGGTGCCGCGGATCTGCCGCACCGCCTCGGCGATGCCGTTCATGCCGTGAATGTAGGCCTCGCCGAGCTGTCCGCCGTGGGTATTAAGCGGCAAACGGCCGCCGACCTCGATGGCGCCATCGGCGATGAAGTCCTTCCCTTCGCCACGGGCACAGAAGCCGAGCTCCTCCAGCTGCATGAGAACGAACGGCGTGAAGTGGTCATAGAGGATGGCGGCTTGCATGTCCTGTGGGCGCAGCCCGCTCTGCGCCCACAGCTGGTCACCGACCAGACCCATCTCTGGAAGCCCGGTCATGGCGTCGCGGTAATAGCTCGTCATCACGTACTGGTCGGCGCCGGAACCCTGTGCGGCCGCGGCGATCACGGCGGGCCGCTGCCGTAGGTCGCGTGCCCGCTCGACACTGGTGACCACGATCGCGACGCCGCCGTCGGATTCCTGGCAGCAGTCCAGCAGGTGCAACGGCTCGGCGATCCAGCGCGAATTCTGATGGTCGGCCAACGTGATCGGCTTGCCGTAGAAGAACGCGTCGGGGTTGACCGCCGCGTGCTTGCGGTCGGCGACCGCGACCCGGCCGAAATCCGCACTCGTCGCGCCGTAGACATGCATGTAGCGACGGGCGACCATCGCGACCTGCGCGGCGGGTGTGCCCAGGCCCTGCGGGTAGGACCAGCCGGCGTCGATACCCGAGGAGGTCGGCGCCGTCGCCAGCGCCGTCGCGAACTGCCCGAACCGCGACACCGAACGCTCGTTGAACGCGCGGTACGCGACGACCACATCGGCGATGCCGGTGGCCACCGCCATGGCGGCCTGCTGGACGGTGGCGCAGGCCGCCCCGCCGCCATATCCGATGTGGCTGAAGAACGTCAACTGCGGGATGCCGACCGCCCTGGCGACCGCGGCCTGGGTGTTGGTGTCCATGGTGAAAGTGGTCAGGCCGTCGACGTCGGCCGGGGTGAGCCCAGCGTCCCCGAGCGCCGCGGTGACCGCCTCGGCGGCCAAGCGTAGTTCGCTTCGGCCGGAGTCCTTGGAGAAATCGGTGGCGCCGATGCCGACGATGGCCGCACGGCCGGACATGGTCTGGTCAGTCATGGGCCCTCCGGAGCGCGATCACGGCCGTTGCCGTGATGTGGTCGCCCAGGCTGTCCGTGCCGACCACGTCGATGTGGATGTCGTCCTCCGCCAGCGCGGTCACCGTGCCGGTCAGCGTCAGCGTGTCGCCGGCGTACAGTGGCACGCCGAGGCGCAGCGCGATCGACTTCACGATCGCACGCGGGCCCGCCCAGTCGGTGACGAAACGCTGCACCAACCCGGTGTCGGTGAGGATGTTGACGAAGATGTCCTCGGAACCGCGCGCGACGGCTTTGTCCCTGTCATGGTGTACATCCTGGAAATCCCGTGTCGCCAGCGCGGTACTGATCACGAAGGTCGGATCAGCGGTGATCACCAGCTCCGGTAGCACTGTGCCCACCTGCGCCGCACCTGGTTTCGCGATACGGTCCGGTGTGGCCACCCGAGCTACCTCGGTGGGGCCCGGCGTGGCTACGCGAGTTACCTCCTCCGGGCCCGGACCGGTCATGCCCGGTCCGCTCGCCTGCCAGATCGGTAGCGTCGCCTCGTCGTCGAGCTTCTCGAAGCCCACCTCGACCGGCAGACCGACCCGTACCTCGGCCGGGTCGATGCCGCGCAGTTCACCGAGCATGCGCACGCCTTCGTCCAATTCGACCAGCGCGACCACGAACGGCAGCTGCCGGCCCGGCACCTGCGGCGCGTGGTGCACGACGTAACTGAACACGGTGCCGCGCCCGGAGGCGACGACGTAGTCGGTCGGCTTCGACTTGTCCTGCCAGATCGCGGGGACCGGTGGGTGCCGCAGCGATCCGTCCGGCAGCCGCTGGATGCGCAGTTCGCCGACCTCGGTTCCAGCCCAGAAGAATTCGGTGTCCCGCGAAACCAACGGCTTGACCCGGGCACCAGCGTCGGGTTTCGCCACCGCGCCGGTGCACGGTGCGAACTTCAACAGCCGAAACAGCATCTCGGCGACCACCTCGTCACGCACGCGCCAACTGGTCTCGAAGGTGACGAACCAACCCTCCCCCAACGCCGTCCGCTTGGGCCCCTGGATATCCGACAGCCTGGTGGTGACCGCTACCTCCTCCCCGATGGTGAGGTAACGGTGATAGGACTGCTGAGAGTCGGTGGCCACCACGGAGGTGTAGCCCGCGGCGTCGAGTAGTTCGGTGGCCGCGCCCATCGGGTCGTCGGCAGGTCGGGAACCGTTGAGCCCGAACATGGTCCACACCTGCGCCATGGCGGGCGGAGCGACCACGCCGGGATGTCCCGCGGCGCGAGCCGCCTCCTGCTCGACATAGATGGGATTGGTATCCCCCAACGCCTCCACCCAGTTTCGGATCATCGGCTGATTCACCGGGTCGCGGCCGAAACGGGGCGCGCACTCACCCATCGCCCGAATTGCTTCGGCTGCGGCGACGATCGCCTCCGGAGTACTGGTTTCCGGCACGCGCGGCTCCTTCGCTCGTTATCTGGGTACTCGCGGCAACCGCAGTCCGGACGAGGCGACCAGCTCGCGCATGACCTCGTTGACCCCACCGCCGAAAGTCACCACGAGGTTCTGCTTGGTCCTGCGGTCGAGCCACCTGAGCAGCTCCGCGGTGCCGGCTTCGGCCGGGTCGCCGTAGCGCCCGATGACCTCCTCCGCGAGCCTGCCCGCCTCTTGCAGCGATTCGGTGGAGTAGATCTTGGTGGCCGACGCGTCCGCGATCACCTGGGACCGGTCACCGTCGACGTCGGTCACGCGCGCCACACGTCCGGCCACGGACGCAGTACGTGACCACGCCGGGTCCCGCGATCGCCGCTGATCGGACGCAGTGGCGGTCGCGACGGGCCCGGAGGCGGTAGCCCAACGTGACCACGCGGTGCCCTGTGAACGCCGCTGATCGGACGCGGCGGCGACCTGCCAGTTCAGCAGCTCGTTGAGCCGCACCATGGCGTGTATGCGGCCGAGCGAGCGACGCACGTCGATCTCACCGAGCACGCCGCGCACCTGCGCCCAGTCGCGCACTCGGTCGTAGAGCTGCTCGATCTTGCCGGACGGACCGAGGCTCACCCGCTCGTGGTTGAGCTGCGTCGTGATCAGCTGCCAACCCCGGTTCTCCGCGCCGACCAGCATGTTCGCCGGAACTCGTACGTTGTCGAAGTAGGTGGCGTTGGTGTGGTGGGCACCATCGCAGGTGATGATCGGCGTCCACGAGTAGCCGGGGTCCTTCGTGTCCACGATCAGGATGGTGATACCGCGGTGACGCGATTCGACCGATCCGGTACGACAGGCCAGCCAGACGTAGTCGGCCTCGTGCGCGCCCGTGGTGAAGATCTTCTGTCCGTTGACGATCCAGTCACCGGAGTCGTCCCGCGCGGCGGAGGTGCGCAGCGAGGCCAGATCGGTGCCTGCTTCGGGCTCGGAGTAACCGATCGCGAAATGGATATCACCGGAAAGGATTCCGGGCAGAAACTGACGCTTCTGCTCCTCGGTGCCGAACTGCTGCAGCGTCGGCCCGACCGTCAGCAAGGTCACCAGCGGAAGCGGCACATCGGCCCGGACCGCCTCGTTGAGGAAGATCTGCTGCTCGACCAGCCCGAAACCCTGGCCGCCATATTCCTTAGGCCAGCCCACGCCGAGCCAACCATCTCGCCCCATCCGCCGTACCACCGCGCGGTAGGCGTCGCCGTGCCGGTTCACCGCCATCTCGGCCTCCTCCGCGGGGGACACGAGATCGGCGAAGTACGAGCGTAATTCGTTACGCAGTCGGCGTTGCTCGGTCGTCAGGTCGATGAACATCGGGCACCCAATCGATCTAGTCGGAACGACGCCCCGCCGAGCCAGCGGGCGATGTCCTTGGCTTGTGAGTAGTAGCGGTGCATCGGGTGCGTCATGTCCACGCCGAGACCGCCGTGCAGGTGATGGCACTTCTGCATGGCCATCGGCAGTTCCGCGGTGACGGTGTAGGCCAGGATCTCCAAGTCGTCATCGATGCGGTCGCTCTGCCGCTGGCTCGAATCATTCTGCGCCAGTGCCCAATTCGCCGACACCGCGGCAACGTGCAGGGTGCGCGAGACGACATACAGATCGGCGATCTGCTGGGCGACAGCCTGGAATTCCGCCAGCGGCCTGCCGAATTGGCGGCGGGTGCGCAGGTGCTCGGCAGTGAGGATGATCGCTCCCTTGAGCAAACCATCAGCCACCGCGCCGATCGAGGCAAGCGCGAGGCGGTGCAACTCGACCAGCCCGGTCGCCCAGAGCTGGGCAACGGGTATCTCCACATCGTCGAGCAGGACGGTGCATTCGGGAATCCCGCCGGAGACCGGCGACGGTGTCTTGACGAGGCCGTCGGCGTCCGAATCGACAAGGGCGATGCCGGAACTGGTCGGCACGAGCAGCCACCGCGCCTGCTCCGCATAGGGCACGGCGACCTTGCGCCCGGTGACGCGCACCGTGTCGCCGCTGGTGACCGCGGTGGTCTCCGGCTTGATGGTGAACGGTGCCGCCGGCTCACTCAGTGCCGCGGTGAGCACAGTTCCCTTGGCGACGTCTGGCAGCACCTGTGCCACGATCTTCTCCGGCGCACAGGCCAGCAGCGGCAGGACACCGAAGCCGAGTGTCGGAAGAGCAGGCACCGCGACGGCGTCCATAGCCAACTCCGTGAGCAGCACCGACACCTCTTGCAGGCCCATACCGTCGCCGCCGTGCCGCTCGGGCAGCGCGAGGGCCAACAGTCCGGAGTCGACCAAGCTCGGCCACAGATCCATATCACGCGCCAGCTCGCGTTCCATCAGGCTCACGACAACTTCGGCCACAGCATCCTGGCCTTCGTCTCTGGTGAAGTCCACGGTTTTCTCCCAGTTGTCTCGACGACTAGCTGTCCGCGTCACGAGGCAGGCCGAGAATCCGCTCACCGGCAACGGTCAGCAGAATCTGCTCGGTTCCACCAGCGATCGACAAACAGCGCGTGAGCAGGAATTCCTTCGCCACTCCGGCATCCCGCGCGCCGGAGGGTCCCGCCATCTCGACAGCGAATTCCGCGACCGCCTGGCGATGACGCACTCCGACCAACTTGCGTACGCTACTTTGCGCGCCGGGGTCGCCGCCCGCAAGCACCTTCGCCGCGGCGCGCTGCTCTAGCAATAGTCCAGCAATCGATTCGGCGACGAATTCGCCGAGTCGGTCGTTCACCAATTCCGCACCGACACCCGTGCCGGGCGATGTCGCGATCAGCTCCTCGAGCATCGGGCCGATGCCGTTGCCGCCCATGGCGACGCGCTCGGTCGACAGGGTTGAGCGGGCGATCTTCCATCCGTTGTTCAGTGCGCCGACCACACACTCGTCCGGCACGAACACATCGTCGAGGAATACTTCGCTGAAGTGCGCCTCGCCGGTGATCTGCACCAGGGGCCGGACCGTGAGACCCACGCTGCGCATGTCGACAAGAAAATAGGAAATGCCGCGATGCTTGGGCGTGTCGGGATCGGTGCGGGCCAGGCATATCGCCCAACTCGCGGTGTCGCCGAGCGACGTCCACACCTTCTGGCCACGCAGCACCCAGCCGCCATCAGCCCGCTTCGCGGTGGTACGCAGTGCGGCCAGGTCCGAGCCCGCCTCCGGTTCGCTGAACAGCTGGCACCACACCACTTCGCCACGCAGTGTCGGCCAGGCGAACCGATCGATCTGCGCTTGCGTGCCGTGTTGCAGCAGAGTGGGGATCGCCCAGCCGCCGATGGCCAAGTCCGGGGCGGTGAGCCCGGCGCGACGCAGTTCGGCGGAGATCATCAGGCAGGTCTTGGGATCCGCGGCGCGGCCGTAGGGCCGCGGCCAGTGCGGCATGACCAGTCCGGCCTCGACCAGCGCGGCCTGTTGTTCGTCGGCCGGCAGCGCCGCGATCCGCGCGACCTCGGTGGCCAGTTCGTGCGCGCTGTCGCCATCCACAGCCACGCCGTCGGCGGCGAACACCCGGTCGGCACCGGTGCTACGGCGCTGCCCCGCACGCGTGAGTTCGGCGACTCTGGCCCGCCAGCGCGCCGAGCCGCCGAGCAACTGGCGCAGCGCCACCGCCCTGCGCAGGTAGAGGTGCGCGTCGTGCTCCCAGGTGAAGCCGATGCCGCCGAGCACCTGGATGCAGTCCTCGGCGGTCCGAACCGCCGCGTCGAGTGCGATCGCGGCGGCGATCGCCGCCGCGATCGGCAGTTCCGTTCCACCCTCGTCCACGGCGGCCGCGGTGTCGGCCGCGACGGCGCGGATGAGCTCGGTCCGACATAGCATCCAGGCGCAGATGTGCTTGACCGCTTGAAAAGATCCGATTTTGCGGCCGAATTGCTCACGCACCTTGGCGTATTCGACCGCGGTTTCCAGGCACCAGCCGGCCAGTCCAGCCAGCTCGGCGGCGGCGAGCGCCACGAGCAGATCCTCGGCCGCGTGCGGCGCGGTGAACACCTGTGCGGCGGGCACGCGCAGATCGGTGCAGTGCACCCGAGCCAGCGGTGTACTCACATCGAGCGGCGCCAGCGGTTCCACCCGCAAACCGACGGTATCGGGCGCGATCATGCACCAACGCCGCCCCCGCGAGGTCGACACCGGAAGCAAAACCGCGGTTCCCGGCGCGCCACCGAGCACGGAATCCCAGACACCGGTGAGCACCAACGCCTCGCCTGCGGCGAATGCGCTCACCTCGGAACCGACGATGAAGTCGAGCGCGACGCCGCAGGGACGATCCCCGTCGAGTCGTCCCACGGTGATCAGATTGGCCAGAGCCGTCGACAGCACCGGGCCGCCGACCAAATCGTGCGCCGCTTGCTCGACCAGCACTGCGAGATCGCCGACCGAACCGCCCGCACCGCCCGCGTCCTCAGCCACCGCGACCCGGAAGATCCCGATGTCGGCCAACGCGGGCCAGTACACGTGCCAGAAGTTCGCCGGGTCGGACCGCATTGTTGCAATCGGCCGGACCGACGAAGCCCACCCGCGCATCGACTCCTGGACGGCTTTATGCTCGTCAGTGGTGGCGATGGTCACAGTCCATACCGCCTTTCCGGCGTGACTCCCACACCTAGAACATGTTCTAATATCCTAGCTGGGCGGAAGTCAAGACACGATCCCGGCCGCGGCCGACCCGCCCGCGCAGCAAACACACCGACGTTTCCGGAAAGGACTCTCGATCAATGGCCAGCCCGTCCCGATCGCAGCCAGCCGACTCGAGCGCGGCACCGCCCACCGCCACCGTCACCACGCTCAGTGAGGACGAACTGAGTTCGGCGGCGCAACGAGACCGGCGCAAGCGAATCCTGGACGCGACGTTGGCGTTGGCCTCCAAGGGCGGGTACGACGCGGTGCAGATGCGAGCGGTGGCCGAACGCGCCGATGTCGCGGTCGGCACGCTGTACCGGTATTTCCCGTCGAAAGTACATCTGCTGGTCTCCGCGCTGTCTCGCGAATTCGAGCAGATCGAGGGCAAACGCAAGCCTCTGGCCGGACAGTCGCCGCGCGAACGCATGCATCTGTTGCTGACCCAGATAACCAGGATGATGCAGCGTGACCCGCTGCTCACCGAGGCCATGACCCGTGCGTTCATGTTCGCCGACGCCTCGGCCGCCGCCGAGGTGGACCGGGTCGGCAGGGTGATGGACCGGGTCTTCGCGCGCGCCATGAACGATGGTGAACCCACTGAGCGCCAACTGGCCATCGCGCGGGTGATCAGCGACGTCTGGTTGTCGAATCTGGTCGCCTGGCTGACCCGGCGCGCCTCGGCCACCGACGTGACCGAACGACTGGAGTTGACCGTCGATCTCCTCCTGGGCGATCGCAGTCGCTGACGATCGCCTGAGCACCGGTGCACCGCCAGCGAATTCGAGTCACGGCAACCCGGCCGGGGCCGGTCGGCGCGCCCGCGCCGGCCCGCTCGCCGGTACCGGTCCCGAATCCGTCGGCTGGACGGATCTTCCCGGCAACGGTTCGGTCGTACGATATTGTGCGTAGCCTGACCAGCGCTCTTCTGCACGGCCAATACAACACAGTATTGTTTTGGCCGCCCCCGGAAAAAACTCCTCCGATCACTAGGTTGGATGCGTGAGCGCACAGGATCTGCCCCTCGAACTTCGCCGTGCACTGTCGACGGTTGCGCGCGTGCCACGGTTGTTGGTCGCCTCGGACTACGACGGGACGCTCGCGCCCATCGTGTCCGAGCCGGCCAAAGCCTTCCCCCATCGGGAGTCGGTGAGCGCGCTACGCGCACTCGCCGGCCTCACCGGGACTACCGCCGCCGTGATCTCCGGCCGGGCACTGCGAGATCTCGCGGCATTGTCCCGGCTTCCGGTCGAGGTGCAATTGATCGGTAGCCACGGCTCGGAGTTCGACGTGGGCTTCGTGCACGCGATCGACAGCGACGCCAAGCACCTGCTACAAGAGGTGCAGACGGCACTGAACAAGATCGCCACGGAGAATCCGGGCGTCAGCGTCGAGATCAAACCTGCGAGTATCGCCTTGCACGTGCGCAACGCCAGTCCCGAGATCGGACATCGCGCGCTGTCCCAGGTCCGGCAGGGCCCCGCGTGCTGGTTCGGCGTGCAGGTGACCGAGGGTAAGGCCGTCATCGAACTCGCCGTCGTGCAGACCGACAAGGGCACCGCGCTGGACACCGTTCGGCACCAGGCCGGCGCGTCGGCGGCGGTGTTCTTCGGTGACGACGTCACTGACGAAAAGGCATTCCGGATGCTGTCCGGTCCCGACGTCGGCATCAAGGTCGGCGATGGCGACAGCATGGCCAAGTTCCGGGTGAACAACACCGAGGACGTGGCCTACGCACTGGCCTTCCTGCTCGAGGAGCGGCGCACCTGGCTGGCCGGCGCGAGCGCGCCGCGCATCGAGCGGCTGACCATGCTGTCGAGTCCGCGCTCGGTCGCGCTGCTCACCCCGGAAGCGACCGTGACCTGGTTCTGCCACCCGGAACCGGATTCGGCCGCCGTGTTCGCGCACCTGCTCGGCGGCCCGCAGGCCGGTCACTTCACGATCGAGCCGGAGCGGCCGGGCCTTCCGCTCTCACAGCGTTACGTCGACGGCACGATGACCGTCGAAACCCGGTGGGCCAGCTTGCAAGTGGTCGATTACCTGCCGCACGACGTGGCGTCGAACCGCACCGACCTGACCCGGGTGATCACCGGCGACGCGAAGGCCGTCGTCACCTTCGCACCGCGGCCGGAATTCGGTCAGGTACCGGTGAACCTCGAGGCGCAGGCCACCGGGCTGCGGGTGCACGGCACCAACGATCCGATCGTGCTGCGCTCGCCCGGCGTGCGGTGGGAAATCGTCTCCGACGGAACGCACGAGTCCGCCCGGGCCGTAGTCGACCCGTCGCAGGGCCCCATCGTGCTCGAATTGCGCTGCGGCACCCACGATCTCGCGCCCGCCATGACCAGTGAGCCGGAGCGGCGGCGGGAGGCGGAGAACTACTGGGCGCAGTGGTCCGCGCAGCTCACGCTGCCGCCGCTGAAGCCGGACCTGATGAAGCGCTCGGCACTTACGCTGCGCGGTCTGGTGCACGCGCCATCCGGTTCGATCCTCGCGGCGGCGACCACGTCGCTGCCCGAAGACATCGGCGGCGTGCGCAACTGGGACTACCGCTACTGCTGGCTGCGCGACGCGTCGCTGACCGCGCAGGCGCTGGTCTCGCTCGGCTCGCTGGCCGAAGCGGAGAACTTCCTCGGCTGGGTGCACCGAGTGCTGGAGACCCTGCCCGGTCCGGAGCGTCTGCACCCGCTGTACACGCTGTACGGCGAGACGCTGCCGCCGGAGGCCTCGATCGACCAGCTGCCCGGCTACGCGGGGTCGCGCCCGGTGCGCGTCGGCAACGCGGCGAACATGCAGGTGCAACTGGACGTCTTCGGTCCGATCGTCGATCTCATCGCGAGCCTGGCCCACGCCAGAGAACTGAAGGGGATCAGCGATCCGGCGCACGCACTGCCGGACGCCGACTGGGAACTGGTGCGCGCCATGGTGTCCGCGGTACAGCGGCGCTGGCAAGAACCCGACCACGGCATCTGGGAGATCCGCGGCAACCCGCGCCACCACGTGTACTCGAAGGTGATGGGCTGGTTGACCATCGACCGGGCGCTCACCCTGGCGCAGAAGTTCGACCGCCAGGTGGACCCGGCGTGGGCGGTGCTGCGCGACACCATCGCCGACGAGGTGAAGTCCAAAGGCTGGAACGACGATGTCCAGTCCTACACAGCGGCCTATGACGGCACCGACCTCGACGCCGCGACCTTGCACATCGGGTTGAGCGGCCTGATCGACCCGTCCGATCCGCGCTTCGCGGCGACTGTCGTGGCGACCGAGGCCGAGCTGCGCAGCGGTTCGACGGTGTACCGGTACCACCACGACGACGGCCTGCCCGGCGGGGAGGGTGGCTTCCACCTGTGCGCGGCCTGGTTGGTCGAGGCGTACCTGCTGATCGGGAAGCGCTCGGATGCCGAGGCGCTGTTCGCCCAGCTGGTCGATGTAGCCGGCCCGACCGGGCTGCTCAGCGAGGAGTACGACCCGGTTGCCGAACGCTCGCTCGGCAACCACCCGCAGGCCTACAGCCATCTCGGCCTGCTGCGCTGCGCGCAGCTGCTCGGACAGCCGGTGGGAGCCATGGTTTAGCGACGTGAACCACACCGGGCCCGCGAACAGGGAATCGTTCGCGGGCCCGTCGTGTTCCTATTCGAGGTCGGCGCCGAGTCGTACCTGGTAACCGGTACTGCTAGAGTCAAACGAGAACGATTTCCATTATGGTCTAGAGCACTGCCAGGAGTACCCCCGCGTGAGAACCCGATTCACCATGAAATGCGCAGGCATCGCCGTGGGGGTAGCCACCGCACTGACGGTCACCGCCTGCGAGGGCTCGAAAGACTCGGACCAGCCGATCATCGTCGCCTCCACGAACGTCTGGGGCACTATCGCCGCCGCCATCGCGGGGCCGGACGCCACGGTCCGATCTCTGATCGCGGACCCGGCCGCTGACCCGCACTCGCACGAAACCTCGGCGGTGGAGTCGGCTGAAATCAGCGATGCCGACCTGGTGGTCTACAACGGCGGCGGTTACGACGAGTTCGCCGAGAAGGCGGTGACGAGCAAAGACAAACGCACCGTCGACGCCTTCGAGTCGCGGATCGACAAGAGCGACGAGAACGAGCACGTCTGGTATGACGTGCGCACCGTCGGCGTGGTCGCCGACCGGATCGCCGCCCAGCTCGGCGAACTGGACCCGAACAAGTCCGCGGCCTACGCCGAACGCGCGATGGCGTTCAAGAACCAACTCACCGCGATCACCGCGATCACCGCCGCGGCGGCCGCCGAACACCCCAGAACACCCGTGCTGCAAACCGAACCACTCGCGCACTATCTCTTGGTCGCCGCGGGGGCCGAGGATCTGACTCCGCACGAATTCCAAGAAGCCATCGAGCAGGAGACCGACCCGGCGCCCACGGCCGTCGCGACGACCCGAGATCTGCTGACCGGCAAACGGGTGCGCGCACTCGTCTACAACGTGCAGACCCAAGACAAGATCACCAAAGATCTGCGCGCGACCGCGCAGAGCGCGGGCATTACCGTGGTCGAAGTGACCGAGACCCTGCCCGACCGGCTGGATTACATTCAGTGGCAGACGGGTAACGCGCAGGCACTCGCTGCCGCGCTGAACTGACCCATGAACAAGGGAGCCGCGCTGACCGAACACGTCGAAGCAGTGCACCAGCGGCGGACATCGAGCCTCGATGGTGGTTCGGCCGCCGTCCGGCTGGATGCCGCCCGATTGTCGTTCGGCGACCGTACGCTCTGGCAGGAGCTGCATCTCACGGTCGCCCCCGGTGAATTCGTCGCCGTACTCGGGCCGAACGGGTCCGGAAAAACCTCGCTACTGAAAGTGTTGCTCGGCCAGCTCGGCCTCAGCGCAGGCACGGCACAGATCGCGGGCGCCCCGGCCCGGACGGGAAATCCGGACATCGGCTATGTACCGCAACAGAAGACGATCGATGCGGGCGTACAGTTACGCGGCGTCGACCTAGTCGGGCTCGGCGTCGACGGGCACCGTTGGGGACTCGGGCTGCGTTCGCGCGCCGAACGCAAGCGCAAGGTGGCGGCGGCCATCGCCGACGTCGGCGCGGAGCGATTCGCCCACGCGCCACTGGAATCCATGTCCGGCGGCGAGCAGCAGCGCCTGCGGGTAGCACAAGCGCTGGTCGGCGATCCGAAGGTGCTGCTGTGCGACGAACCGTTGCTGAGCCTGGATCTGGCCAACCAGCGCCTGGTCTCGGAGCTGATCGATCGACGACGCCGCACCCACGACACCGCGGTGCTTTTTGTGACCCACGAGATCAATCCAATTCTGCCGCTGGTGGATCGGGTCCTGTACCTGGTCGATGGCAAATTTCGGATCGGGACGCCGGACGAGGTGATGACCTCGCAGGTACTTTCGGAGTTGTATCAGACCGAGGTGGACGTGCTACGGGTGCGCGGGCGGCTGGTGGTCGTCGGGACCGGGGACACGATGGACGCCCTGGGGCCGGCCGGCGGGCACTGCCACGGCGCGGCGGTTGACGGGTTCGCGCCCGGTGTCACCGCGGCGGACGGCACACTGCCGCCTTTGCCCACCGACAGCACCGACGACCTCATCGCAAGCCCGCTCGACAGTGCCGGAGCCGCAGCCATCGACGCCGCGTTGCTTTCAGACGTCGATCAGGATCCGAGCGGAGTGCGCTCGTGATCGACAAGCTCTCCGGCATCGTCACGAAGATGTTCGATCTGGCCACCACCGTGAACCTGCTCTCCTATGACTTCGTGCAGCAGGCGATCCTGGCCGCGGCGCTGCTCGGGCTACTGTCCGGCGTGATCGGTCCGCTGATCATCAGCAGACAGATGTCATTCGCCGTGCACGGCACCAGCGAACTGTCGCTGACCGGCGCCGCTGCCGCCCTGTTGGCCGGAGTCGGGGTCGGGCTCGGCGCCATCGCGGGTTCGGTGGTGGCGGCAGTGCTCTTCGGTCTGCTGGGAACCCGCGCGCGGGAACGTGACTCGGTGATCGCGGTGGTGCTCTCGTTCGGACTCGGACTTTCGGTGCTGTTTCTCTGGCTCGGCCCCGATCGCGCGGGATCGAAGTTCTCGCTGCTGACGGGACAGGTGGTCAGCGTCGGCAACAACGGCCTCGGACTACTTGCCGCCTGCACCGCCGGCGTGCTCGCGGTACTCGCGTTCGTCTACCGCCCACTGTTGTTCGCCAGCTCCGATCCGGAGGTGGCGGTGGCGCGCGGGGTTCCGGTGCGCGCGCTGTCCATCGTGTTCGCCGTGCTGCTCGGCATCACCGCCGCCTTCGGGGTGCAGATCGTCGGGGCGCTGCTCGTACTCGCGCTGCTGATCACCCCGGCGGCCGCCGCGGCACAGCTCACCGCGAACCCGATGCGAGCGACCGTGCTCGCGGTGGTGTTCGCCGAGATCGCCGCGGTGGGCGGCATTCTGCTGTCGCTGGCTCCCGGCGTGCCGGTATCGACATTCGTCACCACGATCTCGTTCCTGATCTACCTCGGCAGCCGGGTGGTCGGCACCCGGCGACGACAGGTCGCCCGCGCCCGCTGAGCAGGGCAGGCTCCCGCCGACCGCTCGGCTCGGTCCGGTTATCCCGCGCCACCGAGCCGGTACCCGTGGGTTCAGCCCGCGAGCAGTGCGATGAACACCAGGATCGAACCGCCGAACACCACGGACTGCCGGGCGTTGCGCAGGTACCGCACCACCCAGCGCGGAAACGCGCCCTCGTCCGCCGCGAGTAGGTCGCGCACGTCGATGCGCCAACGTCGGATCGCCGGTGCGCCGGAACGCGGCCCGAACGATGTTTCCGCGGTCCACCTGACATTTTGATGGCGGCCGACATCAGTCGCTGCCGCTCAGTTTCGTATGCTCGACGCATCGGTTCCCCGAACGAATGGTGACCAACGATGATCGACTTCGCGATCCCCGCCGCACTCGCCGCCGAACGCGACCGAGTCCGCCGGTTCGTCATCGACAAGATCGTCCCGTACGAGCGGGACGCACGCCTGACCGCGCATGGCCCGACCGATGACCTGCGGCAAGAACTGGTCGCACTGGCCCGCGCCGAGAAGTTGCTCACCGTGCAAGCACCCGAGTCACTCGGTGGACGCGGGCTGACCCACGTCGAGCAGGCGGTGATCTACGAAGCGGCGGGCTGGTCCACGCTCGGCCCGATCGCGATGAACTGCGCGGCGCCGGACGAGGGCAACATGATGCTGCTGTCCAGGGTCGCCGACCAAGGCCAGGTCGAGCGATACCTCGCCCCGGTCGTCGCCGGTCACCAGCGTTCGGTGTTCGCCATGACCGAACCGGACGGCGCGGGCTCCGACCCCGCCCAGTTGGCCACCGAGGCGACCTTCGACGGCGCCAACTTCACCATCAACGGGCGCAAGTGGCTGATCACCGGCGCGAACGGCGCCAAGACCTGGATCATCATGGCCCGGCTGGCGGCCAACCCACACCTGCCCGAAGGCCCCACCCTGTTCCTCACCGACGGCGACCAGCCCGGCATCATCATCGAACGAACGATGAACACGATGGACCGCAACTACGTCGCGGGGCACGGCGTGATCCGCTTCGACAACCTGGTCCTGCCCAAGGGGGCGCTACTCGGCGAGGCGGGCCAGGCGCAACGCTATGCCCAGTTGCGGTTGGCGCCGGCCCGCCTGACGCACTGTATGCGCTGGCTCGGCGCGGCCGAGCGGGCCCAGAGCATCGCGGTCGAGCACGCGCGGACCCGCACCGCGTTCGGCAAGCCGATCGGCGAACATGAAGGCGTCTCGTTCATGCTGGCCGACAATGAGATCGCGCTGCACCAATGCAGGCTGACCATCTGGCACGCATGCTGGCTGATGGACAACGGCGCGAAGGCACGACATGAGAGTTCGATCGCCAAGTCGTTCGTCTCCGAGGAGCTGTTCCGGGTCGCCGACCGGTGTGTTCAGGTGCTCGGCGGTATCGGGATCAGCGACGAGACCGTGGTCGAGATGATCTTCCGGGACATGCGTGCGTTCCGGCTCTACGACGGGCCCACCGAGGTGCACAAGTACGCGATCGGACGCAAGGTCCTGCGGGGATAGTTGATGGCAGAGGTTTCGCCCGGGGGCCTGGGCGGCCACAGTCGGCTACCATCCTTTGGCATGAGTTCGGAACTGCACGTCGATGTCTCTGGGAGCATCGCCGTGCTCACGCTCAACCGGCCCGCTCAGCAGAACGCCTTCACCCCCACGATGGCCGCCGAACTGAGTGCCGCACTGCAGCGCTGTGATCTGGAAGATGCCGTTCGTGCCGTGGTCATCACCGGCACCCCACCCGCGTTCTGTGCGGGCGCGGACCTGTCCCATCGAGTCGGTGAGGTCAGCGCCACCATCGACCCGCCGCCGTGGCAGGTGCGCAAACCGGTGATCGCGGCGGTGAACGGGCATGCGGTCGGTATCGGCCTCGCTCTTGCCCTGCAATGCGACTTGCGGTACATGGCCCGTGACGCGGTGTACGGCCTCAATCAGGTCCGCCGCGGCGTCATGGCCGACGGTTACGCGCACTGGACGCTACCGCGCCTGGTCGGCATGGCCAACGCTGCCGACATCATGTTGACCGGCCGCACCTTCGACGGCGAGGAGGCGAAGGCGATGGGCCTGGCCAACAGCTGCCTCCTCGCGGGCGAGGTGCTACCGACGGCATTGTCGGTCGCGCACGACCTCGCCAGCGGGTCGGCACCGTTACCGGTAGCGCTGTCCAAGCGGTTGTTATGGGAGGGCATCGGGATGAGTTCGACCATGGTCGGCCAGCTGGAAACCGACCTCAACCAGCATGTCACCAAGAGCATCGACGGTGGCGAGGCGATGGCGGCGTTCCGGGAACGTCGGCAGCCGAACTGGACCGGCAGTATCAGCTCCGAATGGCCCGCGTGGGACGTGCAGAGTGAACGGGAACGTCCCAGTCTGGACTAGGCGTTGCCGCCGAACAGGATCAGCAGGAACAACACCGCGAAGATGACCATCAGAACGGTGCCGATGATGCCGAGGAGATACCCGACCATCACCTGGGTGCGGCCACCGAGCGCACCGCCGGAGTGATCGATCTGGTCCAGCGCCCGCTTACCCAGTGCCCATGCCACCGGTCCGAGCACTCCGCAGCAGAGCAGGCTCCCCGCGCCGAGGAACAACACCGCCGTCGCGTTCGGATGCTCGATCGTCTGGCCGATGGGCTGGTTGGGTATCACCACCAGCTGAATTCTACGGTGCTCCCCCCACCTCTCCGCGTATTTTGCCGGGCTCCCCTGCCGCCGCGCGTTTTTCACTCGTTCGTTCGGCGCCGCCAGGCGTGCGTCACGAACTGGTGGACGCGTTCCGATCGAGCACGGGGCGCACCCGATGAGTTGACCCGACGCCAAGGCGCCGCGCCCGTTTCGCCCGCTCGGCAGATCCGTGACACAACTGAAACTGATGCGCAACAACCGATTTCGCCGCTAACACGATACTCATCCGACACGGCCGGAACTCGAGTGGCGTCAGACGCGGGACCCGAACACGACGTATGCGCACCCGATCGGTACGTCCGGATTCCACGCAGAACGTGGAACAGACGCGGTCAGGTCCGGCGTTGCCTGGCGACTTCGGAGAGCAGTACGCCGGCGGCGACCGAGGCGTTGAGCGATTCCACCGGTCCCGCCATCGGGATCGATACAATCGCGTCGCAGGTCTCGCGGACCAGGCGAGACAAGCCCTTCCCCTCCGAACCGACTACGATGACGGTGGGCCCGCGACCATCGAACTCGTCCAGCGTGGTGTCGCCACCCGCGTCCAGGCCGATGACCTGCACGCCCTTGGACGCCCAATCCTTCAGCGTACGAGTCAGATTCGTCGCGCGGGCGACCGGAAGCCGCGCCGCTGCGCCGGCGCTGGTGCGCCAGGCCACCGCGGTGACGCTCGCGCTGCGCCGCTGCGGGATCAGCACGCCCTGGCCACCGAAGGCGGCAACCGAGCGAATCACCGCACCGAGGTTGCGCGGATCGGAGATATTGTCCAGCGCGACGAGCAGCGCGGGGCTACCCGAGTTGTGGACTTCGGCGAGTAGGTCATCCGGATGGGCATAGCGATACGGCGGCACCTGCAGCGCGACACCCTGATGCAACCCGTTGGCACTCAACCGATCCAGGTCGGTGCGGGGCACCTCCAGGATGGAGATGCCCGCGTCGGCGGCGATCCGCACGCTCTCGGTCAGCCGGTCATCGTTCTCGGTGCCGACCGCGACATACAGCGCGGTGGCGGGCACACCCGCGCGCAGGCACTCGACCACCGGGTTGCGTCCCAGCACCAACTCCGGACCGTCGTCACCCTTGCGGCCCGCGGGTCGAGACCCCGCGCCACCGCGCGTAGCCGTCGAACGGCCCTGCGCAGCCTTGGTTTTAACGGCCGCTCGCTTGGCGGCGGGATGCTTGGTGCGCTGCTCGGCGGGCGGGGTCGCACCTCGACCCTCCAGCCCGCGTCTACGCTTGCCGCCGGAGCCGACCACAGCCCCTTTCTTGGTTCCGCCCTTGCGAATCGCACCTTTGCGCTGCGAATTGCCTGCCATCAGTCGGCCTTTCCGGATTGCGCTGCGCCAAGCGCCCATTCGGGACCGTTGGCCGTATCGGTGACCTCGATGCCCGCGGAATGCAGGCGGTCACGGGCGGCGTCGGCGCTCGCCCAGTCTTTCGCCGCCCGCGCCTGCTGACGGCGGTCGAGTTCGGCACGCACCAGCACATCCAGGGCACCGAGTGCGGAGGACGAGTCGCTAGGGGCGTACCAGTGCGGATCGAGCGGGTCGACACCGAGAATGCCGAGCATGGCGCGCACCTGGCCGGCCAGGTCGCACGCCGTGTCGATCGCCCCCGCCTCCAGAGCTTTGTTGCCCTCGTGCGTCACCCGGTGAATTTCGGCGAGCGCCTTCGGCACCGCGAGATCGTCATCGATGGCGGCCGCGAACGCGTCGGTCCACTTGCCCACCGGGATATCGCCCGCCCGGTCCATGACCCGATTCACGAAAGCCTCGATGCGCTGGTAGGACTGCGCGGCGTCGTACAGCGCCTTGTCCGAGTACTCCAGCATCGAGCGGTAGTGCGCACTGCCCAGGTAGAAACGCAGTTCTACGGCGCGAACCTTTTTGAGCACGTTCGGCACCGAGAGCACGTTGCCCAGCGACTTGGACATCTTCTCACCGCCCATGGTCACCCAGCCGTTGTGCAGCCAGTACCTGGCGAAGTCGTCCCCGGCCGCCTTCGACTGGGCGATCTCGTTCTCGTGGTGCGGGAACACCAGGTCCATACCGCCGCAGTGGATATCGAACTCCGGGCCGAGATAGAACTCGGCCATCGCGGAGCACTCCAGATGCCAGCCGGGACGGCCCGGACCCCACGGCGACGGCCAGGTCGGCTCGCCGGGCTTGGCGGCCTTCCACAGCGTGAAGTCGCGCGGGTCGCGCTTGCCCGTACCCGCGCTCTCGCCTTGGTGCACGTCGTCGAGCTTGTGGCCGGACAACTGCCCATAGCCCGGGTAGCTGACCACGTCGAAGTAGACGTTGCCGGCCGCGGCATAGGCATGGCCCCGGTCGATCAGCCGCTGCATCATCTCGACCATCTGGGTGATGTGCCCGGTGGCGCGGGGTTCCGCGGACGGAGGCAACACACCGAGCAGTTCGTACGCGCGGTCGAAAGCGCGCTCGTGCGTAGCGGCCCACTCCCACCACGGCCTGCCCGCCTCGGCGGCCTTGGTCAGGATCTTGTCCTCGATATCGGTGACGTTGCGAATGAACCAGACGTCGTAGTCGTGCGCGAGCAACCAGCGCCGCAGCACGTCGAACGCGACTCCGCTGCGCACATGGCCGATGTGCGGCTTCCCCTGCACGGTGGCGCCACACAGGTACACCGACGCACGGCCGGGGACCAAAGGCGCGAAGTCGCGCATGGTCCGCGTGTCGGTGTCAAAGAGGCGCAGAGTCACGGCAGTCGATCCTAGCTGGTATATAAGGGCGTTCACGGACCGGCTCTGATCCGCGGGAGCTGGATCAACGACAGGGTTGCAGCAGGGCGGTCGCCACCGCGGCAACTCCCTCGCCCCGGCCGGTCAGCCCGAGACCGTCAGTGGTGGTGCCGGAGACCGAAACCGGTGCGCCGAGCAGCTCCCCGAGCACCTGCTGCGCCTCGGCGCGTCGCGGCCCGATCTTGGGCCGATTGCCGATCACCTGGACCGCCGCGTTGACCACCTCGAAGCCCGCCTCGCCGAGCAGCCTGCGTACTTCCTCCAGCATGGCCGCACCGGAGACGCCTTCCCATTCGGGACGCCCAGTACCGAATACCGCACCGACGTCGCCGAGACCGGCCGCGGACAACAGTGCGTCACACAACGCATGCGCGGCGACGTCGCCGTCGGAGTGGCCCGCGCAACCGTCTTCACCGTCGAACCGCAAACCCGCCATCCAGCAGGGACGGCCCGACTCGACCGGGTGGACATCGCTGCCGATGCCGACGCGCATGCTCACGGCGCCACCGCCTGGATGCCCGCGCCGTCCAGCACCGCGTTGGCGAGCACCAGGTCGAGCCGAGTGGTGATCTTGAACGCCATCGGGTCGCCCGGGATCGTGCGGACCTGGACGCCGAACCTCTCCACGAGTCCCGCGTCGTCGGTCGCCTGGACTCCCTCGGCCGCGTAGGCCGAGCGCAGTAGCTCGGCGGCGAAACCCTGTGGTGTCTGGATGGCGCGCAACTGCGCGCGGTCCGGCGTGCCGGTCACCGTGCCGGTCGGGTCGACGGCCTTGATGGTGTCGGTGACCGGGAGACCCGGGATCACGGCGCGATGGCCGGTGCGCAACTCCGCTACCACCCGGGCGATCAGCTCGGGTGGTGTGAGCGCACGCGCGGCGTCGTGCACGAGGAAATAGGCGGCGTCGGGTGCTGCGGCCACACCCGCCCGTACCGAGTCGATACGTTCGGCGCCGCCGACGACCACCTGCACCGAACCCGAAGGCGGCAGCAGGGCAACGGCGCTGTCGACGAGTTCGGTGGGAACCATGACGATGATCCGATCGACCACGCCGGAGGCGATCAAGCCTTCGACGGCGAGCCGGACCATAGGCGTGCCGCCGACCGTGACGAACGCCTTGGGTATGGATTCACCCAGACGCACGCCACGACCGGCGGCAGGCACCAAAGCAACGACGGGTCCGTCAGAACGGACACCGTGGTCAGGTGTGTTCACGGTCAGGAAGCCGCTGCCAGCACCTCGTCGAGCAGCGTCTCGGCCTTGCCATCATCAGTGCCCTCGGCGAGCGCGAGCTCACCGACGAGGATCTGACGAGCTTTGGCGAGCATGCGCTTCTCGCCAGCGGACAGGCCGCGGTCCTGCTCCCGACGCCACAGATCGCGAACGACCTCGGCAACCTTGTTCACATCGCCGGAAGCGAGCTTCTCCAGGTTGGCCTTATAGCGGCGGGACCAGTTGGTCGGCTCCTCCGTATGCGGCGCACGCAGCACCTGGAAGACCCGATCGAGACCCTCCTGGCCGACGACGTCCCGTACGCCGACGTATTCGGCATTTTCCGCGGGAACCCGAACAGTCAGATCGCCTTGGGCGACCTTCAGGACCAGATACTCTTTTTGCTCACCCTTGATGGTGCGAGTCTCGATTGCTTCGATCAGCGCCGCTCCGTGGTGGGGGTAAACGACGGTGTCTCCGACCTTAAAAATCATGTGTCCCGTGCCCCTTTCGATGTTCACAGTTTAACATGCGACTCGATAACGGCGCGATCAACTGTGCAGGTCAGGGCCACAACGAGGCAACCGCGGGGCTTGACAGAAGCTAGGCGGTGTGCATTACGTTGTGCCAGAACGAGTTATCGGCAGGCTCGGTCACGGTCACAGCACCTGCGGCGACCGGGCGTTTTCCGTGTCACTTCCGAAGCTCGACCGAACTGTTATCCAACACCGGGGTGTCGTGGCCCGAACTGGCCACAACTTCACGCCCGCGGCATTTCGGAACAAACCGCGCGGTCGCGGAAGACGAGCGACAGCGGGGGACGAGTTGGCACAGCCCGCGCGCCCGAGCCGCGAACAGAACTACTACGCTCCCTAGTTACTACGCTCCCCGGTGGAGCCGAGCCCGGTCGACATGGAGGGACAACCCGTGACTGCCCTGAAAACTGTGACCGCCCCCAAGGGGGCGCGACGTCGCATGGTGACAGTTGCCGCACTCGCCGCCGGAGCGGCGATCGCACTGTCCGGCTGCGGCGCGGGCCAGATCTCGCAGACCGCGGACCAGGCCTCCGCCGTGAACGGCGCCCACGCCGAGGCCGACAGCATCGCGCTGCGCAACGTGCACATCGTCTTTCCCTCCGAAGGCGGCGCGTACACCAACAGCAAAGGCGGCAAGGCGATTGTCGCGCTGTCCATCATCAACACCAGCGAGTCCGTCGCCGATGAGTTGACCGGCATCGACACCGACCTCGGCACGGTGAAGATCACCCCGACGGCGGGCAAATCCACCGTCCAGGTCACCCCCCAGCAGACCGTGGTCGCCACCGCCGAGCCGACGAACAACGCGCCGGCCGCGGCCTCCGCGCACGACGCGGGCAACCACGGCGCCCAACCTGCCTCCGATGACCCCGAAGCCAACCCGATCCTGATCGAGATCACCGGCCTGAACAAAGACATCATCCCCGGCCTGACCTACAGCGTCTCGTTCGACTTCAAGCAGAACGGCACTGTCCAGGTCCAGGTCCCAGTCGACGCCGGAACAAAGACCGAACGGCACGAATCCTGAGGGTGCGGCTGTGTTTGTTCGGCAGCCCGGACTCGGTCATGCGATTGGACATCGTGACGATCGTCGGCGTCGTGACATTCAGCACGGGCGCGACTCGCCCGGCGTTCGGCCGCCGCGGCCGCACAGCACGCCGAGCACCAGATCACGTAGCTACTCTCCAGCCGACCACCACCTCGATCGCGATCGGCTGGCGGCTGGCGGCTGGCGGCTGGCGCAGCGGTCCCGGTAGCGGGGGTGCCGGAAACGGAGGAATGGCGAGTTCGGCGTCGTTTCGCTGGGTGAGGCCATGTCGACCTCTTGACGCATCGGGAGCGGCGGCCATTTTTCGGCGTCGTGTCTTGCTTGTCGGATGCGGTACGTAAGGTGCGCGTGTGGCCAAGACCAAGCCGATCTTTCGGTGTTCCGCGTGTGCGCACGAAGTCGCGAAATGGGTAGGCAAGTGTTCCGAGTGCGGCGCGTGGGGCACCGTGAGCGAGGTGGTCGTCTCGGCGGGAGCCGTTGGGGCGCCTGGTCGCAAGGCGATGCTGCCGAGTACGGCGGCTACCCCGATTTCGGGGATCGATTCGCAGGTCACCAAAGCGAGGCCGACCGGGGTGAGCGAACTCGATCGAGTGCTCGGCGGTGGGATCGTACCCGGTTCGGTGGTCTTGCTCTCGGGCGAGCCGGGAGTGGGCAAGTCGACGCTGCTGCTCGAGGTGGCGCACCGCTGGGCGACCCAGACCGGCGAGAAGTCGCTGTACGTCACCGCGGAGGAGTCCGCGGGCCAGGTCCGGCTGCGCGCCGATCGCACCGGCGCGGTGCACGATCGGGTCTATCTCGCCGCGGAGTCGGATCTGTCGATCGTGCTCGGACATGTCGAACAGGTTCGCCCGACACTGCTCGTAGTCGATTCGGTGCAGACCATGCTCGCCCCGGACGTGGACGGCGTTATCGGCGGCGTCACCCAGGTGCGCGCGGTGACCGCCGCGGTGACCTCGCTGGCCAAGGCGAGCGGTATCGCGGTGTTGCTGGTCGGGCACGTCACCAAGGACGGCAATGTCGCGGGCCCGCGCACGCTCGAGCACTTGGTCGACGTAGTGCTGCAGTTCGAAGGCGATAAGAACTCCACGTTGCGCATGGTGCGCGGCCTCAAGAACCGTTTCGGCAGCGCCGACGAGGTCGGCTGTTTCGAACTACACGAGGACGGCATCGCCTGCGTCGACGACCCGTCCGGCCTGTTCCTGCACCACCGGACCGATTCGGTATCCGGCACCGCCGTCACCGTGGCGATGGACGGTAAGCGGCCACTGGTCGGCGAGGTGCAAGGACTCACCCTGGAGACCCAGATTCCGGCCCCGCGCCGCGCGGTGAGCGGGCTCGACTACAACCGGGTCGCCATGGTGCTCGCCGTGCTGCAGAGCCGCAGCAAGGTGTACTTGGGCAAGCACGACGTCTATGCCGCCACCGTTGGTGGTATGCGGCTGGTCGAGCCCGCGGCGGACCTGGCCATAGCGCTGGCCCTCGCGAGTGCCGCAACCGATCGGGCGATCCCCGCGGGCTGGGTGATACTCGGCGAGGTCGGGTTGGCCGGTGAGGTGCGTAAAGTGACCGGGCTGGCACGCCGGTTGGCCGAGGCGGAGCGGCTCGGCTTCACCACCGCCCTGGTGCCACCGGGGCTGGATCGAGTCAGCGGCGGCGGTATACGGATTCACGAGGTCACCGATGTGGGCTCGGCAATCCGGATGGCCAAGTTACGCGCGCCGTACGCCAAACCGGAGGCCAGCGAGTAACCGCCAGCTCGTCACACGCGGCGTCATCCCGGTGCGGAGAGCATCGTCGGAGGTGCGTGCGCTCAGCCGCCAGGACGGGGTCGCGCTCGCACCCGCCGGGCGTCAGGCGGGGGTCAGGTTGAAGGGTTCGGGAGCGCTGCGCACCGGGCCGAATTGAGCGACGGCTTGATAAGCGCCCGGTGGAACCTGCACGCGCTCACCGCGACACCCGATCTGAGAGGTCATACCCGACCACTGCACGGTGAACAAGGCCTGCTCGCCGGGCTTGAGGATCCGCGTGCTGGACTCCTCGGTGGGCGAGCAATCCGAGCTCGTCCACAATCGGCGCAATCCATCCAGTGACAACACCGACGCCTGGATGGAGGACAGGTTCATATCGCGCTGGCACTGGGTGCTGGAAATGTTCGTGATGACGATCCGAAGATTCGGTTGATCGCCGACCTTGTAGGACGGCTGATCAACGCTGATCTTGACGGCCAGCGACTGGTCCGGACACTGCCCCGCGGCCACGGCAGGCGTTTCACTCGGGGTCGCGATGGCACTGCCGGTCGGCCTCGGGCTTTCCGAACTACTCGACGACTTGACCGATGAACCGCCACCGGATTTCTGCGCCACGGTGGTCGAACTCGACGCCGCCGCGGTGCCGTCGCCCGGCGAATTACCGCCGTGCGCGACCATCGCCACCAGCCAGATCACCAGCGCGAGCGCCGAGATGAGGATACCGATGGCGAATACGCGTCGACGCCAATAGATCTCCGGTGGCAGCGGTCCATGCGGTTCCAGCACGACTCAACGGTAAGGGCACGGTCGGGTGCAACGCCTCAGGGGCACGGCGTGTCGGCGGTGGGCAGACTCGGTTCAGCCGATTCTGGCTCACACGCTGGGAAAATTCGCGCTACCTGGTCAGGCCAGCTCGCCGATATTGCCGACGACACGGTGGAGTTGCACCCGGCCTTCGGCCAGTTTGTACGTCACGCTGGCAATCGCGCACTCACCGGTCGCGACTCGTTGCGAGATGATCATCGACCGCTGCATGAGCAGGCGACTGGTCTCCACCACATGCCTGGCCTCCATCTCGTCGACGGTGGACAAGCCTTCCCGCCGCCCGATCAGAATGGACGGCGTGACTCGCTCGACCACGCTGCGGATGAATCCGCCGGGAACCTCGCCACCGTCGAGCGCGTCGATGGTCGCCTTCACCGCGCCGCAGCTGTCGTGCCCGAGCACTACGATCAACGGCACGTTGAGCACCTGCACCCCGTACTCGATCGAACCGAGCACCGAACTGTCGACCACATGGCCCGCGGTGCGCACCACGAACATGTCACCGAGACCCTGGTCGAAGATCAACTCGGCCGCGACTCGCGAGTCACCGCAACCGAACAAAATCGCGTGCGGATGCTGGCCACTGACGAGTTTGGCCCGGTCGGCTGCACCCTGGCTAGGATGCAGCAGCTCACCGTTGACGAAGCGCTCGTTGCCCTCCCGCAGGGACTTCCAGGCGCTGATCGGGTTGGAATCAGGCATACCGACCATTGTGCACGTGACGGGTGTTACCAGCGAGTTCGGTCGGTTACAGGTCGGCAAATAGCGACCGCGGCGGTGGGATAGGAATAGTGAGGACAGTGCAGAACGGCGCACGCAACGGTATCGACACCGACACGTTGCTGGACTGGTATCAGGAGACGGCGCGCGACCTGCCGTGGCGCCGACCCGGTGTCACCGCGTGGCAGATTCTGATGAGCGAGATCATGTTGCAGCAGACTCCGGTGGTGCGCGTCGAACCGGTCTGGCGGGAGTGGGTGGCGCGCTGGCCGGTCCCCTCCGCGATGGCCGCTTCCTCGCAGGCCGAGGTGCTGCGGGCATGGGGCAAGCTCGGGTATCCGCGCCGCGCGCTGCGGTTGCACGAGTGCGCCCGAGTGCTGGCGGTCGAGCATGGTGACGCGGTTCCCGACGAGGTGGACGTACTACTCGGTCTGCCCGGCATCGGCGCGTACACCGCGCGCGCCGTCGCCTGTTTCGCCTACGGCCAGCGGGTCCCGGTGGTCGATACGAATGTCCGTCGAGTGGTCGCCCGGGCCGTGCACGGGCGCGCGGAGGCGGGGAACCCGTCCTCGCGCGACTTGCCGGAGACCGAGGCTCTGCTGCCGCGCCGGATCGACCACGCCGCGGTGTTCTCGGCGGCGCTGATGGAACTCGGAGCGACGGTGTGTACCGCACGCACCCCTGTGTGCTCGCGCTGCCCGCTGCCGCGATGCGCCTGGGTCGACGCGGGCCGCCCGGTGACCGAGGTAGTCCGCCGCACCCAGAAGTATGAGGGCACCGACCGCCAAGCGCGCGGTCGCCTACTGGACGTGCTGCGCGCCGCCAGCGGGCCGGTCGAACGAATACGCCTCGATCTCGCCTGGACCCGCGACTCCGGCCAGCGCGCTCGCGCCCTGGATTCGCTGCTGGTGGACGGCTTGATCGAACAGACCCCGGATGGGCTGTTCGCGCTCGCGGGCGAGGGCGGGCTCAGCACGGAGACCGCATGACGGGCACCCGCGTTGCAACGGCACACCGGGCCACTCGCACCGGCTGAACGAACCGCCTCGCGGGCGCCGGTCAGGTCATCCGCCCAGAATGACATCGAACCGATCGGTCCGTAGGTCCGGATAACCACGGACCGTCGCGCAACCGGCAACCCACCGAAAGCCGGAAACGGCTCGTGTCGTGTCGTGTCGTGTCGTGTCGTGTCGTGTCGAAAGGCTAGCCGCCACCGAATACGCGATCCAGGAAGCGCTCGACTTCCGCCCGGTAGCGCTCCGGCTGGTCGTCGTGCACCAGATGACCCGCGTCCGGGACCAGCACGTAGTCGGCACCAGGGTGCGTGGCGGCCATCTGCCGCATCTGCCCCGCCGGAGTGATGCCATGTTCGCCCTCCAGCAACAGGGCAGGCGCCCGGATCGCGCGCCATTGCGGCCAGAAGTCGCGGATGCCCCACTCCTCGGAGATTTCGCGGAAAGCGGCAACCGAGCCGTGCAGCCGGTATCCGTCCGGTCCATGCTCGAACGAATTCAGGAAGTACGGCCCGGCGACCGGGCCGAAGAACGACAGCACGGCCTCGGCGTCGGGAAACGGCTGCGGCCATGCCTCGATCATCGCGGCCCAGTCCGCGGCGGTACGGCCGGTGAAATCCGGTGCGATGTCCTCTATCACCAGCGCACGCACCCGCTCGGGGTACGTCGCGGCGAATACCCAGCCGTGCAGCGCACCCATCGAATGGCCGATCAGGACCATCGGCTCGGCGATCTCCACCGTGCCTGCGGCCAGATCCGCCACGAACGCCTCGGTGGTCGGCTCGTCGGGGGCGGGCCTGCCGTGTCCTGCCGAGTCGAAGGTGTAGACGTGCCCGTACTCGCGTAACCAGCCCAGCTGATCGCGCCAGGTGCGCGCACTGCCCATCAGTCCGTGCAGCAGCAGGATCGGCGCGCCTGCTCCGCCCTCGTCGTGCAACATCGGCTCGACAATACTGAGGCCCCGAGCGGCAACTCGACGCGAACCGCTAGCTTGGTTCCATGGCTGTTGTGAAGATCAATGCGATCGAGATCCCCGAGGGCGCGGGTCCTGAACTGGAGAAGCGTTTCGCCCATCGTGCGCACGCGGTCGAGAATTCGCCGGGTTTCCTGGGGTTCCAGCTGTTGCGCCCGGTCGCCGGAGAGAATCGGTACTTCGTTGTCACCCAGTGGGATTCGGAGGAATCCTTCGCGGCCTGGCGCGACGGACCCGCGCGCGAGGCACACGCGGGCGAGCGTAAGAAGCCAGTCTCGACGGGCGCATCGCTGCTCGAGTTCGAGGTCGTACTCGACGTCGCCGCGAAGCCGGCGGGCTGATACCGAATACCACCGCCGGGCAGCGCGCTCTGCCCGGCGACTCGCCCGACGCCGTGGTACGGGCGTCCCGATCCTATTGACGTCGGGCGTCCGCAGGTGTCACAGTTCGAAAGACAAACGCGATGGTGATGCGGTAATTCCGGTGTGATTCCGGAGCGGTCGCGCCACTGTATTGCCGGCACCGGGTAATCGGTGCCGGAAAGCCAGACACCGGCATCGTCGCGCCACCACCCGATGGGACGCGCATCCCAAGGAGGACTCGAATGGCCATCGCGCATTCACCCAGCCGGGCAACCGATTCCCTGGCCACCGTGCTCGTCACGGTCGGTGTCGTTCTTCTCGCACTGCTCACGCTGTATCTGGTCGGATTCGACCAGGGCGCCATCTCGCGCAGCGGGATGTACCTGCATGAGCTGATGCATGACGGACGCCACCTGCTGGGGCTTCCGTGCCACTGACCGGTTCGCTCACGTCCCTGCTGTTGCGCGGTCTACTCGCCGGCCTGATCGCCGGGCTATTGGCCGCGACGGTAGGTTATTTCGTCGGTGAGCCCAAGGTCGACGCCGCGATCGCCATCGAAGAAGCCCACTCCGCGGGCGGACACGCGCACAGCGAGGATTCCGAACCGTCAGGCGGGCATTCGCACGGTGCCGAAGAAGCGCCGTTGGTGAGCCGCACCGGACAGAAGGCGGGCCAATTTCTCGCACTCGGGTTGGCAGGCCTCGCCCTCGGCGCCATCTACGCCTCGGTCGCGCATGTCGCGCGGCGCTACACCACGCTGCCCGGGCCGAGACTCGCCTTGACACTCGGCGTCGGCGGTTGGCTCGCGATCGTTGCGGTGCCGTTCTTCAAATACCCAGCCAACCCACCCGCCGTGGGTGATCCGGACACCATCAACGAACGGACCCTGCTCTGGATGGCGGCGGTGCTGCTCGGCATCGTGGCCGTCGCCGCGGCGACATCCGTATTCAAGGCGCTGCGCGGACAACTGTTCACGGTGCGGCTGATCGGGGGCGTCGTCGGCTTCGTCTCGGTGACGACGCTCGGCTACATCCTGTTGCCCGGCGTCAACGAGGTGAGCAACGAGTTCCCCGCCACTCTACTGTGGCAGTTCCGGGTGTCGTCGCTGGCCGAGACGGCCACGCTATGGGCCGCCTTGACCCTCGGTTTCGCGGCCCTCACCGAATTCGCGACGCGGACTGCCGCTCAGGTACGGGACTCGGTCGCTTCCCCAGGCTGATCGGCGTCCGGATCGCAACAGCAAGTGTCGGCGCTGCCTTTTTCGTTCTGGCCCGTACCGTTGCGCGCTTACCGCGCAGCCCCGTCGCCGGACGCCGCCATTCTTGTCGCGTTCGTCGGTCTCGCCATTGCATTGCTCGCGGACAGCGCCTATCGGCGAAGACGAATGCCATCCTGATCGCCATCGCGCCCGCTACACCGCTCGGCGCGGCCCGCAACTCACGCTGATTCTTCGCACTTCCGCATGGCTCCTCGCACACCCACGGAGTGTGCGGAGAACCAAACAACTGCGCGAACTACGCGAGGGTCGCATCCAGGGTGATGTGGTCCACGCCCGCGAGTGCCTTGCTCACGGGGCAGCCGGCCTTGGCAGCTTCGGCGGCAGCCTGGAAGGCCTCGGCATCGACGCCGGGGACGCGCCCGCGAACCGTCAACTTGATTCCGCTGATCCGGAAGCCGCCTGCCGGATCGGGGCCCAGGGTCACGTCGGCTGTGACATCCAGGCTCTCCGGGGTGCTGCCGGCGTTACCGAGCTGCGCCGAGAGGGCCATCGCGTAGCAGGACGAGTGCGCGGCCGCGATCAGTTCCTCCGGACTGGTGGTGCCGTCGGCGTCCTCCGCCGCACGTTTGGGGAACGACACGTCGTACTTGCCGACCCCCGAACTGGCCAGCTCAACCTGTCCGGAACCTTCCTGCAGAGTGCCGGTCCAAGCAGTACGAGCGGTACGTGTGGGCATCACGGTCCTTTCGCCGATGATGTGTGACGATTCACCTCGAACCTACCCTGGTCGGCTCGCTCAGGCGCACCGGTACGTCGATCGCACCGGCGCATCGGCCGAGCCGCACCGATCCTTCGCATGCTCCGTCCCGCATCGACCACTCCGCACGTATCACCCCGCATCGGCAAATCCAGCGCACACCAAGCGAATTCCGGGCGACGCCCGACCACACCGCCGCCGCGCTCGGATCGCCGCGAATCCGTCACCCTGATCCGCAGGATGTCTTCGAGGGCAGCGCGAACGGGCGCCCGCGCTGGACCTACGTCGATGACACGCCGAGGCCGATCAAGCCGATACCACTGAACGCCGCCGAGCAATGCCAACGGACAGCGCCGCCTGAGATATCCGAGAAATACGTTTCGAGGCGGGCCTCGAATCAATGCCGAGCCGCATAGGCTACTGGGGTGCGGGTGGCAGGGATGACGGATCGGAGTTCGGTCGGCTTGGACCGCGGAGTCGCGCTTGTCGTGGCCGCGATTCAGCTGGTCGGGGGCACGTTCGCGAACATGGAGCAGACCGGGGTGCTGCCGCTCGACATCATCGGCTACCTGCTGTTGCTTGCCGGGCCGGTGGCGCTGATCTGGCGGCGGGCATACCCGGTGCCGGTATTCGTCGTCGCCCTCGCGGTGTGCCTGACATATGTCCTGCTCGGCTACGGGGACGGGCCGATTGCCGTCTCGCTGGTCACCGCGTTTCTCACTGCCGCGAGCACCGGATCCCGTTGGTGGACCTACCCACTCGTCCCGCTCTGCGCTCTGGCTCTGATCTGGCCGCTGCCCGCCCTGCTGGGCCGATCTGCCACCACGTGGCGGGTATTCGCGCTGTTGGCGTGGCTGGCGGTGTTGGTCTTGGTGGTCGAGGTCGTTCGCCAGCGCAAGGCGGTCTTCGTCGCACGCAGGCAGCAGGCCGAGGCCGCGCGCAGGGAAGCGGTCGCGCAGCGCGAACGGCGGACCGGCGAGGAACGTCTCGCCGGCGCGCGCGAGCTGCACGATGGTCTGGCACACAGCCTTTCGCTGATCAATGTGCAATCGTCGGTGGCACTGGAACTGCTCGACAAGAAACCGGAGCAGGCGGAGTCCGCACTGACGGCAATCAAGACCGCGAGCCGCGATGCGCTGGCGGATATGCATTCGCTGCTGCACACGATCCGTTCCGCAACGGTGGCCACAGCGGACGAGTCGGCGCGCGACTCCCCCGAGGACGAGCAGGTCAGACGTCGGCGCACCCGCCGCGGCCCCGAACCAACCCGAAACAAATCGGCAGCGAGCGAACGAGATTCGACCGCGAACAACCGTGCTGGACGGGGCGATGGGGTCGTCGAACCCACACCGGCGCCACGTTCTCCCACACCGAGCATCGGCGACCTGGAACAGTTGCTTCGACTCCCCCGCGCGACCGGCCTGACGGTCGGCGCCCAGGTTCGCGGCACTCCGCAGCCGCTGCCCAGCGTGATCGACGTGGCAGCAGCACGGATCATCCAGGAGTCGCTGACCAACGTAGTACTGCATGCGCCGGGCGCTGACGCCATGGTGACCGTGCGCTACACCGCGGATTCGATCGACATCACCGTCGACAACGCCCGGCCTACGGGAGCACCAACGCCGAGGTCCGGCACGAGCGGAGGCAACGGCATCATCGGCATGCGGGAGCGGGCGCACGCGCTCGGCGGCGCGCTCACGGCGGGCCCGCGCCCGAGCGGCGGATTCCGGGTCGCGGCCCGACTGCCCGCGCACGCGGCGGAGCCGAAACCGACGGCGCCGAACAACTCTCCGCACCACCTTGCCGCAGGGCAGCCAAGCGCATCCGACCAGCCCGCGAAGCAATAGCACACACCACCGGACAGGACAGAGCGGTCGGGCTGATGTCAGCAGACGCTCTGATGCACGCCAGTACGCGCCCGCCACCGACCATTACGACGGCCGGTGGCGCCCATGGTCGGACTTCTGCGCGCCGCGATTTCGGCCCTGGACACGAAAAAGCCCGTGCGCACCGATTCGGTGTGCACGGGCCTTGTCGTATGACTTACTCGCCAGACGCCGACTCGACGGGACCTTCGGCCGCGCCGGTCAGCACGACTTCAGGCTTCTCCGCACTGGGAGCCTTGGTCAGTTTCGCCTTGCCGGTGAACGTGAACTTGGCATTCTCACCGGAGCCCTCGCCATCCCAGCCTTCGACATCGACGACGACGGTCTGGCCGGGGCCGATCTCGCCGAAGAGGATCTTCTCCGACAGCTGGTCCTCGATCTCGCGCTGGATGGTCCGGCGCAGCGGCCGGGCACCGAGCACGGGGTCGAAGCCACGCTTGGCCAACAGCGCCTTGCCCTGCTCGGAGAGTTCGAGCGCCATGTCCTTGTTCTTCAGTTGCTTCTCGACACGGTTGATCATCAGGTCCACCATCTGCACGATCTGGTCGGTCGTCAGCTGGTGGAACACGATGACGTCATCGATGCGGTTGAGGAACTCGGGCCGGAAGTGCTTCTTCAACTCATCGTTGACCTTGAGCTTCATCCGCTCGTAGTTCGAACCCTCGGCGTTGCTCTGCGTGAAGCCCAAGCCGACGGCCTTCGAGATATCCGACGTACCGAGGTTCGAGGTGAAGATCAGCACCGTGTTCTTGAAGTCCACGGTCCGACCTTGGCCGTCGGTGAGGCGGCCGTCCTCCAAGACCTGCAACAGCGTGTTGTAGATCTCCTGGTGCGCCTTTTCGATCTCGTCGAACAGCACGACCGAGAACGGCTTGCGGCGCACCTTCTCGGTGAGCTGGCCGCCCTCCTCGTAGCCGACGTAGCCCGGAGGGGCACCGAACAGGCGTGAGGCGGTGAAGCGGTCGTGGAACTCGCCCATATCGATCTGGATGAGCGCGTCGTCGTCGCCGAACAGGAAGTTCGCCAGCGCCTTGGACAGCTCGGTCTTACCAACGCCGGACGGCCCGGCGAAGATGAACGAGCCGGACGGCCGCTTCGGGTCCTTCAGACCGGCACGGGTACGGCGGATCGCCTTGGAGACCGCCTTGACCGCGTCCTCCTGACCGATGATCCGCTTGTGCAGCTCGTCCTCCATACGGAGCAGACGGGTCGTCTCCTCCTCGGTGAGCTTGAACACCGGGATACCGGTCCAATTGGCGAGCACCTCGGCGATCTGCTCGTCGTCGACCTCGGCCACGACGTCCAGATCACCTGAGCGCCATTGCTTCTCGCGCTCGGCCCGCTTGGCGACGAGCTGCTTTTCCTTGTCCCGCAGCCGTGCGGCCTTCTCGAAGTCCTGCGCATCGATCGCGGACTCCTTCTCCCGGCGCGCGTCGGCGATCTTGTCGTCGAACTCGCGCAGGTCCGGCGGAGCGGTCATCCGGCGAATCCGCATCCGCGCGCCGGCCTCGTCGATCAGGTCGATCGCCTTGTCCGGCAAGAACCGGTCGTTGATGTAGCGGTCGGCCAGCGTCGCGGCGGCTACCAACGCGCCGTCGGTGATGGAGACCCGGTGGTGCGCCTCGTAGCGGTCCCGCAGGCCCTTGAGGATATTGATCGTGTGCTCGACAGTCGGCTCGCCCACCTGGACCGGCTGGAACCGGCGCTCCAGGGCGGCATCCTTCTCGATGTACTTGCGGTACTCGTCGAGAGTGGTGGCGCCAATCGTCTGCAGCTCGCCACGAGCCAGTTTCGGCTTCAAGATCGACGCCGCGTCGATCGCACCCTCGGCGGCGCCCGCCCCGACCAGCGTGTGCAGCTCGTCGATGAACAGGATGATGTCGCCACGGGTGTTGATCTCCTTGAGCACCTTCTTCAGGCGCTCTTCGAAATCACCGCGGTACCGGCTTCCCGCGACCAGAGAGCCCAGGTCGAGGGTGTAGAGCTGCTTGTCTTTCAGCGTCTCGGGAACCTCGCCGTTGACGATGGCCTGCGCGAGGCCCTCGACCACAGCGGTCTTGCCGACACCGGGCTCGCCGATCAGCACCGGGTTGTTCTTGGTGCGGCGACTGAGCACCTGCATGACCCGCTCGATCTCCTTCGACCGGCCGATGACCGGGTCGAGCTTGCCTTCGAGCGCGGCTTGGGTCAGATTTCGGCCGAACTGGTCGAGCACCAGCGAGGTGGACGGGGTACCCGCTTCACCACGCGAACCGGACTCGACCGGCTCCTTGCCCTGGTACCCGGACAGCAGCTGGATGACTTGCTGACGCACGCGGTTGAGATCGGCGCCCAACTTGACCAGCACCTGGGCCGCCACGCCCTCGCCCTCGCGAATCAGCCCGAGCAGGATGTGCTCGGTGCCGATGTAGTTGTGCCCGAGCTGCAGCGCTTCGCGCAAACTCAGCTCGAGCACCTTCTTGGCGCGCGGGGTGAACGGAATATGACCGGACGGAGCCTGCTGGCCCTGGCCGATGATCTCCTCCACCTGGCTGCGTACGCCTTCCAGGGAAATGCCGAGCGACTCGAGCGACTTGGCCGCGACGCCCTCACCCTCGTGAATCAGCCCCAGCAGGATGTGCTCGGTGCCGATGTAGTTGTGGTTGAGCATCCGGGCCTCTTCTTGGGCCAGGACAACGACACGCCTCGCGCGGTCGGTGAACCTCTCGAACATCGCTCCCTCACTCTCCTGCTCCGACATTCTGGCAACAGACGCCGCAGTGTGCTGTGTAACAACCGTGGGCGTCAACCTGCCATGAAGCCCGGGGGTTGCGTCCCCCGCCTCCACTCTAGTTGGCGGGGAATGTTGCCGCCGCCAGTCCACCCTATGCCGACCGGCGACAGCACGGTCATTCACTCATAACGTGAGGATTGCGGTATTCGTTTCCGACCGGGTTTTGCCCTCAGCGAACAGCGGTGGCTGACAGCCACTGCCCGTGCCGCCCGCCGCTGCCGGCGGTCACCCGGCGAACGGCGCGATATAACTGCAGGGTACCGGGCGCGGATGCACGGGATCGAGGGCGTTGAGCATGTAGACGGCGGCCCTCGGACTTCCCGCGATGCCCACATGATCGGAGTGGTCCGCGGCGCAGCCGTCCTGGACGACGATATTCGTCACGTTCGGCCCGGGAACCAGCCCCGAGGTGTACGGCACCACCGACGCATCCAGACCGGTCGCGATATTCGTGTAGGCCACGCTCGGGTGGTAGACGCCGTCGGAGTTCATCGCGAGGACGAAATCCGATCCCCGAACAGCCTGGCGGCATGCCTGGCACACGAACCCGGCGACCGCGTCGAAGGCCGGCTTCGCGCCCATCCGGGCGCTGTACTCAGCGAGTTCGGCCAAACCCCCGGCATTCGAGCCCTGCCACGGCGGAGCCAACCCGACCAGTTTGTCCACCTCGGCCGCGCCGCCGAGCCGCTTTATGAAGTAGTTGCCGATGAAGTTGCCCTGTGAGTGGGCGACGATATCGACCTTTGCCGCGCCGGTCGCGGCCCGCACTCGGCGCACGAAGTCGGCGAGTTGCGGTGCGCTCTGCTCGATCGGCAGCATCCCGCCGACAGCGGACATGGGCCACGGCAGGTCGTAGGCGCCGTAGGTGGCCGAAAAGACGCAGTACCCCTCATTGGCCAGCACAGGCGCGTACACGCCCCAATTCGTCTGTGCGCCACCACCGGTGCCGTGCGCGAGGACGACGGGATTCGGGTGCGCCGCGCTCGGCCGACACGACCAGTCGTTGGTGCCGGGCAGCGAACCACCGGGATTCGCCAGCTCCGCAGGGATGCCCTCGAAGAAGTTGTAAACGACCGGATACCGCTCCGCGTGCGCCGAACTCGCCGTGCCGGCGCAAATCGCGGCGAGCAGGACGATCAGAAATGACAAGCCTGAGACACGCCGCACAATAGCCTCCAAGTCCGGAAGATGTGGTTGCAGCGAAGCTACCGCAGGGCGTATCCCGGGCGGGGCCGATTTCGGCGTGTTGCCCGTAAGACTAATTCTGCTGACGTACCGACGTGCCGACCTGGTCAGGGTACTTGTACGCCGCGAAACGGTCGGCGACGGCAGCCCCCGCCATGCTCGATTTTCCGTGCTGGACGCCCGCCGTGAACAGCGCGCAGCATAGAGCCAGCAATGCCAAGGTATGGAACACAGCACGGATGATGTTCCAACGGACCCAAGCGGATTCGAAATCGGCGCGAACCGTGGTGAGATCGGTGATCGACGCGGGATCGCCCGCGGCGGCCAGCTGGTCGTTCAGCGGGACGTTCAACCCGGAGGTCACCGCGAAGGCGATCACGTTGAGCACCAATCCGACCCCGATCCAGATCAGGATGCCGCGGTGCTCCTTGCCCAGATGTAGCGCCGCCGCCACGATCGTGCCGCCGACAGTGCCGAGGAACCCGCTCATAAACCATGGATTGATGATCACCACGTTGATCTTCTGCATCACGTCGATCATGACGCGATCATCGGTGCGTCCGAGCGCGGGCAGCACCGAATTGGCGTACCCGTAGAAAAGGCCGGCGATCAGGCCCGTGGCCAGCGTGGCAAGCACCAGTGCGGCGAGACGTGCGGCGGTCATGACTTCCTCCTGCTCGGAAACCGGCCGGAGTCGATGGCGCTCCGGCTGCTCTTCTCCGAGTCAAGCCGCTTTCCCGGTCACGCTCCATGGTCGAGAATCTCGGCCTGCTGCGCGAGCGTCTACGACGCAGACCTCACAGATCCCGATCAGAAATGAGCCCGCTCTGCATGGCCAGACCCGCCAAGCGCACACGCTTCTGATTCTGCGGAAGATCCTCCACACCGAATTTGGCGAACAGCGCGCGCAGATGAGTCTTGATCGCGTCGACACTGAGGAACAATTCCTCGGCGATCTGCTGGTTGGAGGCGGGGGTGGCGAAACCCGCCCCGTGTTTGTACGGGCGGCACAACGCGATCAGCACCGAACGCTGCGTGTCGGTGAGCGATCGGGCAGTGGGAATCGAGCCGGTCGAGGTACGCGTGATGTCGTCGTGGACGCCGCCGAAGTCGTGGAAGGAAACCCGCGAGGTGCCGACCCGGATGACGTCTCCCGCCATCAGCCTTCGTCTGCCGACAAGGCGGTCGCCGTTGACGAAAGTGCCGTTGCGGGAAAGCCCGTCGTCGACGATGGTCCAGTGTGCGCCGAGGTACTCGACCGCCGCGTGTAGTCGCGAAACCTCCGCGTCCCAGCTCAGCGCCAAGTCGGCGTGCGGAGAACGGCCGATCGTGACGCGCTCCTGGCCGGGGGTGAGCGTCAACTCCTGCTGCCGACCCGTGTCATCGATGAACCGCAAGAATGATCCGACGAATCCTGTCACTGCGCAGATACCTCGCCTCTCCATACCGCCAGTGACCATCGCACGTTTCCATGGTGCCGCGTTCGGTTACCGCGAGCAAGACCGATTCGTCCGTTATCCGTGGCCACCGTGCCATCCGGTGCTGCAGCTATATCGAAGCCCTATCACAAAACAAGACCGCCGTCCCGACGTCGCACGATTCGCCGGGACGGCGGCCGAAAAATACAACTATCCCTTCGCGGCCTTGTTGTAGGCGTCGGTGATGTCGGCGGAGATACGGCCCCGCGCGGACACCTTGTGTCCATTCCGACGTGCCCACTCGCGAATTGCGGCGCTTTGTTCCCGGTCGATGGAGACCCGACCCTTCGGGGTGCCCGCCGCCGCCGTGGCGGCCTTGACCCGGCGCCGGCCACTGACCCGGCGCGCATTCGAAACCCACTCTTCCAAACCGTCGCGCAGCTTCGACGCATTTGCCGACGACAGGTCGATCTCGTACGACACACCGTCGATCGCAAACTCGATGGTCTCGTCCGCGATGGACTCACCATCGACATCGTCGATCAGGCTAACGGTGACCTTCTTTGCCATGAGATGAACGTCCTCTCGAAATCGTGCGACCCGCATACTAGGCCGATTACCCGAGGCAAGAATACCTCGAATTCCGGAAATTCCAAGACGGAGTCGCTGCGATGCAATCCGATGCTCAGCGAGTGACCGGACGCACAATTGGGAACAGTATCGTTTCTCGGATTCCCAATCCCGTCAGGGCCATCAACAACCGATCGATTCCCATACCTGTTCCGGTGGTCGGCGGCATGCCGTGCTCCATCGCGGCGAGGAAGTCCTCGTCGAGCGCCATCGCCTCGTCGTCGCCCTGCGCGGCCAGCCGCGCCTGATCGACGAATCGCTCACGCTGGATCACCGGATCGACCAACTCCGAATAGCCAGTGGCCAACTCGAAGCCGCGCACATAGAGGTCCCACTTCTCCGTGACACCCGGTTCACTGCGGTGCTGCCTGGTCAGCGGCGAGGTCTCCACCGGGAAGTTTCGCACGAAAGTCGGTGCGTAGAGCTTGTCACCATACTGGTGTTCCCACAGTTCCTCGACAAGTTTCCCGTGTCCGAAGCCCTTGTCCTCCGGAATTTCCAGACCGACCCGATCCGCGAGTGCGCGTAATTCCGCAATCGACGTATCCGGAGTGACCGCGACACCCAGCGCGTCCGACAGCGAGGGGTACATCTCGACAGTCGCCCACTCTCCGCGGAGATCATATTCGGTGCCGTCCGCGAGCATCACAACCTGGGTACCGAACACCTCCTGGGCCACTTCCTGCACCAATTCCCGAATCATCACCGCCGAATCGTCATAGGTGCCGTATGCCTGGTATGTCTCCAACATCGCGAACTCCGGAGAATGCGTGGAGTCGGCACCCTCGTTTCGGAAGTTCCGGTTGATCTCGAAGACCCGCTCCAAGCCACCGACAACGCAGCGTTTCAGAAATAATTCAGGAGCAATACGCAGGTAGAGGTCCAAATCGAGCGCATTGGAATGGGTGACGAACGGCCGCGCCGCCGCGCCACCGTGCAGCGTCTGCAGCATCGGCGTCTCCACCTCGAGGAAACCCCGGCGTTCCAGCGCATTGCGCATCGCGCGTACAACAGCGATACGGGTTCGAGCCATTTCCCGCGCCTCAGGACGAACGATCAGATCGACATAACGCTGCCGAACTCGCGACTCCTCGTTCATCTCCTTATGCGCCACCGGTAGCGGGCGTAGGGCCTTGGCCGCCATGAACCAGGAATCGGCCATGACACTCAGCTCCCCGGTTCGCGACGAGATCACCTCACCGCGCACGTAAACGAAGTCGCCGAGGTCGACATCGGTCTTCCAGGTGGCAAGCAAGTCCGCGCCGACGCCGTTCAGGCTGATCATCGCCTGCAGCTTGGTGCCGTCCCCCTCCTGCAGGGTCGCGAAACACAACTTGCCGGTATTACGCATGAATATGACGCGTCCGGCGACACCCACCTGCTGCCCGGTGTTGGTGTCCGCGGCCAGGTCGGGATATGCGGCCCGAATTTCAGCGAGGGCATGTGTGCGTGGCACGACCACCGGATATGCCTCACCACCGGCCGCGAGCAACCGGTCCCGCTTCTCCCGGCGAATCCGCATCTGCTCCGGAGCATCGCCGGCGTCGGACGCCACAGCAGGCTGCGAATCCGATGTGGATGCGCTGGAGGATGCGGGGTTGCGAGGGCTCACATCGAACAACCCTAGCGTGCACCGGAAATCGTTTTGCGGGCCGCCCGCACTCTACTCCGGAGTAAGGAATCAGCATCGGTCCCCCGGCCGCCCGCGGGCCGGTTTGCCGGTACCGCAGACAGCCGAAAAAGCCGGTACACATCATCAGGTGCGCGAAAAGACCTGAGCGCCCGACTAATTCGACATGGAAGTGATCGAGAGAATTACAGTGCGGCGAGCGCGTCGGCTGCGCGCGCGAAGTGCGGAGCCCGCACGGCAACGTTCAGCAGCCCAGCCGCCTTCAATGCCTGATACCCGCCGACCAGGTCGGTCGCCCGATGCAGTCCGAGTTGTTGCAGGGCCGCGGCGGCCAGGCTGGAAGTAAAGCCTTCCGAGCAGACGACCACCCACGCCACGTCGTGATCGCCGGCCAGGGCCAGTCGGGCAGAACTGGTCGGGTCGAGCCGCCATTCCAGAACATTGCGCTCGATCACCAGAGCGCCGGGCAAAGTGCCCTCGCGGTCACGCTGCGCCTGCGGCCGGATGTCCACCAGAATGGCGCCTCCGTCCAGCGCCTCTGGCAATTCGAAGGCGTAGATCCGCTCCAGCTGCGCCCGCGCGTTGTCGAGCATCTGATCGATCGTCAAACGGGACATTACATATCACCTTCGGGCTCGTCGGTGAGAACGGTTCGGGTGCGCCGCAGTGTTCCGTTAGCGGTGACCTCGTAATAGGACATGGCGGTGAGCGGCGGGGAATAGGCATGCACGCTCAACGTCGGATCGAGCGGGCCGGTGGATTCGCCGTCACCGAAGGACAGCTCCGGCGCACGCATCACGTCGTGCACCCAACCGATCGGGAACGACGCCTGATCACCGGCGGTGAGGGTGCGCAGACGCAATTCCGTCCCGGTCCAGCGGTATTCGGCGAGTGCGCCGCTGAGCACGGTTAGCGCGCCGAGGGATCCGGCGTGATCGTGCAGTTCAGTGGACTTTCCGGGCGTCCAACTGATCAGCCAGATATCGACTTCGTCGTCAGCGCGTAATCGGGCCGCCCAACGCTCGTCCGACGGCCACATATCGTTCGCGGGAAGCAGATGGTTGTAGCGCCCCGCCAGCACATCCTCCGCGCCTTCGTCGGTCAGCCGCAGCAGATCAGCCGGACGCAGCCGGGTCGGCAGTGCGGGCGCCACCGAGCGGCCTTTCGACAGGGTCGCCGAAAAAGGATCACGCGCGGAAGAAGGGCGAATTACAGAAGAACGCATGAGCGAATCTCCACGGAATGGTATCGGTCGAGGGCGGGTACGCAGCCTCGATCGGTCGAGGCAATGTCAGCCTCGACAACACTCCTGGGTGTTCATGCGGAAATACACGAGTCGGAGTTTAACAGCACAGAGCACGGTGCTGGCAAGCGCCCGGTGTGCGACGAAGCCGACACGGGTAGTTCAGGCATGCCCCTTGCGGCGCTGGTTGCGTTCGTATACAAGCCGAAGTCCGGTCAGCGTCAGATGTGGGTCATGGTCCTCGATAGTCTCGGATTCCGGGACGATCAGCGGCGCGGTCGCGCCGGTCGCCACCACCGCGACGTCGTTGCCGGCGAACATGTCGAACTCGTCGCGAATCCGATCGATCAGCCCGTCCACCAGCCCGGCGAAACCGAAGACCGCGCCCGACTGCATGCATTCCATGCTGTTCTTCCCCAGCACGGAACGCGGCCTGGTCAACTCGGCCCGCCGCAGTGCACTGCGCTCCACCAACGCCTCGGTGGATATCTCCACACCCGGCGCGATGATCCCACCGAGGAACTCGCCCTTGTTCGACACCAGATCCACACAGATCGCTGTGCCGAAATCCACGACAATCGCGGGCGAGGAGTAGCGCTGATAGGCCGCGAGGCAGTTCACGATGCGGTCCGCGCCCACTTCCTTGGGGTTGTCCACCAACAGGGGAATACCGGTGCGCACACCGGGTTCCACCAGCACGTGCGGAACGTGGCTCCAGTACTGGGCCAGCATGCCGCGCAGTTCGCGCAGCACCGGCGGCACCGTGGACAGCGCGGAGACACCGATCACCTCGTCCAGCTGCGCACCGACCAGCCCACGCACCTGCATAGCGAATTCGTCGGCGGTCAGCAGCGGATTGGTGTGAATTCGCCAGTGTCGCACCAGTTTCGAATGAGCCGCGCTGCCCGAGAACAGACCGAGCTCGATACTGGTGTTACGGACATCGATGGTCAGTAGCATGACTCGGCCCGCCGGCCGTCAGCTGAAGGACAGGGAGCGCGGCGAGGTCAAACCCGAGCCCTCCGGCGCGTGAGCTGGGTCCGAACCCAGCTCGACGGGGCGGTTGCGCGCATCGACGAACACCACCTTCGGGTCGTACGCCGCGAGCTCCTGCTCGTTCATCTGACCATAGGCGATCAAGATGACCAGGTCGCCGGGGTGGACCAGATGAGCCGCAGCTCCGTTGATCCCGACCACGCCGGAACCACGCGCACCCGCGATGACATACGTCTCCAGACGAGCGCCGTTATCGATGTCGACGATGCAGACTTGTTCGCCCTCCAGCAGATCGGCAGCATCGAGCAGGTCCTGGTCCACGGTGACCGAACCGACGTAGTGCAGGTCGGCGTGCGTCACCGTGGCGCGATGGATCTTCGACTTCATCATGGTGCGCAGCATTGCGTCGCCCTTTCTAATTCACCGGTGGGAGCCGGACGGGATCGGACACCGCCGCAGCAGGCTGGGAGCCGTCCGCGGCAGGCCGCGAACCGGCGACGGTGGGGTGGCCATCAATCGGAGCGCCGAGGGAGACGGCGATGTTGTCGATGAGCCGAGTGCCACCGACCCGGGCCGCGATCAGCAATCTCGCGTTACCGGCGGCCGGTGCGGGGCCGAGATCGGCCGAACGCAACTCGAGGTAGTCGAGGTCGATGCCGGTTGTGACGTCGAACACCTGGCGCGCGGCGGCGAGTACCGCGGCTGCGCCGAGACCGCCCGCGTGCCTGCCCGCCGACAGCGCCGCGGACAGCGCGACAGCCGATTCACGCTGCGCCGCATCGAGATAGCGGTTGCGCGAAGACAGCGCGAGGCCGTCCGGCTCACGCACGGTGGCCACCGGGGTGATTCGCACGTCGAAATTCAGGTCACGGACCATCTGCCGGATCAGCGTGAGTTGCTGATAGTCCTTCTCACCGAAGAATGCCTCGGTCGGTCGCGCGATCCGCAGCAGCTTGGCGACCACGGTCAGCATCCCCGCGAAATGGGTCGGGCGGCTCGCCCCCTCCAGTTCGGCGCCGATCGGACCGGGGTGCACCGTGGTTCGCGGACCGTCCGGGTACATATCGGACACGCTCGGCGCGAACACCAGCTCGACGCCCTCGCGGCGCAGCAGTTCGACATCGGCGTCCACGGTGCGCGGGTACGTGCCCAGATCCTCGTTCGCGCCGAACTGCAAGGGGTTCACGAAGATCGAGACGATGACGACCTGGTTGGTCCGCTTGGCCAGTCGCACGATCTCCAGATGACCCTCGTGCAGCGCGCCCATGGTCGGCACGAGTGCGACAGTGCGGCCGACACCGCGCAGCGCGTGGGAGACGGCGGTGAGCACCGCGGGCTCGTGGTGCACGGTCAGCTCACCCGGCCGGTAGGCGCCACGCAATTTCGGGTCGAACATCAGCGCCCTTTCAGCAACTCGATGACGGCGGAGTCGGCACCCGCCCGTTCCGCCGTGCGCAGCGACAACGCGCGATAACCCGCGGCAAGATGGGCATCGACGGTTGCCAGCGCACCCAGGTGGGCGGCCACCGCATCGGCGTCGTTGCGGGCCACCGGACCGGTCAGCGCGGACGGGCCGCGGCGCAGCGCGTTGTCCAACGCAGCCGAGGCCAGCGGGGCGAGCAACCGCTCGGCAAGGCCGTTCGGTTGGTCGTCGACGACCTGCTGTCCGAGCAGGCCGGGGCCCTCCAGCGCGACCCGCAGCGCGGCCAGCGCGTCGACGATCACCGTGACCAAGTGATTGCTGCCGTGTGCGAGCGCGGCGTGGTATAGCGTGCGGTTCTGCTCAGCTACCCGGACCGGCTCGCCGCCCATCTCGATCACCAGCGACTGCGCGATGGCGTAGCCGATCTCGTCGGCGGCTGTGATGCCGAAGCAGGCGTTGCCCAGCCGCAACACGTCCTCGTCGTGTCCGGTGAAGGTCATCGCGGGATGGATCGCCAGTGGCAACGCGCTGAGCGCGGCGAGTGGAGCCAGCACACCGATTCCGTTCGCGCCGGAGGTGTGCGCCACGATGGTGCCAGCCCGAACGACACCCGTCTCGGCCAGTCCGCGCACCAGACCAGGCAGCTCGGTGTCGGGAACGGCGAGTAGCAGCAGTTCGCTGCGGGCGGCCACCTCTTCGATCGGGAGGATCCGCGAGTCGGGCAGCCGAGTCCGCGCGCGGCGCACCGACGCATCGGAGATGGCGGCGACACCGAACACCACGTGCCCGGCGCGTTCGAGCGCCGCGCCCAGGGCCGAACCCACACGTCCCGCGGAGACGATGCCCACCGTCAGGCGGGCGGGCGCGGGGTCAGCGCTGGCGACTGCTTGGGGGTCGCTGGAACCGGGGTAGCCCGAAGTCGCGTTATCGGAATTCACGCTTCTCGAGGTCAACGTTGTCCTCTCGACGTCGTTCCAGTCCCGCTATGCGGGTACCGGACGGTACTCCACGACAATATCGGGACACGGTTCACCGATGCCATGGGGTGGCGTCGTGATGTAGAACGCAGCTGTCCGACCGCGGTGCCGGTCAGTCCCGTTCGCTCTCCTCGGACTGCAGGTTGGCCATTATCTCGGCGACGGAGAGTCGACGCGTCGGTTTGTCGTCGGCAGTCTCGGCCCTGCGGCGTCTGCGTGCGCTCTGCGACCCGGCCGCGGGCTCCCGGGTCGGCCACGGCTCGGGATGCGGGCGCGGAGCCGGATCGAAACGCACAGCCGAATCAGGGTGCGGAGTCGGATCGGCGTCCGGAGCCGGATCAGGGCGCGGAGCCGGATCAGCGCGGGGAGCGGAATCAGCGCGGGGAGCGGGGCGCTTCGCGGGCAGCGTCGCGGGCTCATCGGCGGGTGCCTCGGTGAAAGCGTCTGCCCACCCTCGTAGCTCGGGGTACCTGCCCTCGTCGGCGGGCACCTCGGACTCGGCGGCATCGACGTCCTCGTCCTCCAGCGAGACGACGGCGGTCTCGGCGGTGACCGGCTCATCGAACGGACTGGCGAAGACCGGCGGCTCTGGATGCTCCGGGACGAAGACCGGCGTCACACTGCTGCGCGGTTGCTGGTCCGCGAAGACCGACCACATCCCGGCATTCGCGGAGCTATTGTTCGCCGATTCCGTGCTCGAGCTGGTCAGCTCCTGAATCCGGGTCGAATCGGCGCGCAGCGCCGGGCGATCCATCGGCAGATCGCCGTCGAAAAGCCGCTGCAGGCTCTGCCGCAGCACGCTGAGTTCCGCGCGCAGCGCCGCGAGTTCAGCCGCATCGGCGCCCACTTCCTCGCGCACCCGCGCCTCGACACCGAGCTCGTACTCACGCCGCGCAGTGACTTCCCGCTCCAGCTGTAACTCGTAGACCGTTTGCAAATCGCGGACTTTGGCCTTATCGATCGTCGCTTCCTTGCGGTACTTCGTCGCGGCCAGCGCGCCGATCGCCGCCGCCCACAGCGCCGCGACCAGACCTACCCGTACGAATTGCACGCTGTTACTGAAGACCAGAAAAACGCTGGCAACCAGACCGAGCAGAATCAAGACGCCGAGGAAGAATTTTCCCGCTTCTTCCCGCCGCGTACGGGAAGTGCTGCTCCGGGAGGGTGACACCATGCCAGTCAGGGTAGCTTGAACGCCGAGCCGGACCCAGAATGTGGTTGATTACTTAAGTTCATAAAACTAGCTATGTAGTTGCCGGATCATCGGTGGGATCATCAGGAGCCCGGCAGCAGTACTCCAGCCAGAGGGCCGCAGCAACCAAAGCCACCCCTGCCAGCATCCCGACAATCGCACCGGGGCTGTCGGCGGCCGCCGCGTGCAGTGTGCCGCGCTGCGGGAACACCCAGCACAGGAAGCCGAGCCAGATACCTGCGGCGATCGAACCCACCTGCACGGACGCCTTGGCCAACGCGACGGCGCGTGCCGCGGTAATCGGATGGAGCTGGTGCCGTGCGTCCCCGATCTGATGGTCGCCGACCCTGGCCCGGATCACGAAGGCGAGCGCGCCCTCGATAGCCGCCACCGGATAGAGCGAGGCGCCTGCGAAGGCCGAGATCGGCGGGAAATTGTCGTAGGCCATCCGAGTGGCGATCCACGCCACGATCGCCGCGATGAGAACGTTCGCGACGAGATCGAGGACGCGCGTCGGCTTCAGCTTCATGACGCCGCACCGGTGAGTGCGAACTCGGTGCGCCGCACACCCGCGCGCTCAGCCGGATCGAGCCGCTCCAACAGGTCCGCCACCGGATGCGGTGTGCCGTCGACCTCCAGCACCGCATCCGGCGCCACGTCCAACCACGGGACGAGCACGAAAGCACGGCTGGACGCCCGCGGGTGCGGCAGAGTCAGATTCGGATCGGCGCTGCGACAGGCAACCGGCTTGCCGTCGCACAGCTCAGCGCACCAGACCACGTCGACATCGAGTGTCCGCGCACCCCAGCGCACATCGCGGATACGGCCCGCGGCGCGCTCCAGTTCTCGACCACGACCCAGCCAGTCCGCACATCCGAATGCCGGGTCGTCCACCAACACAACAGCGTTGAGAAAGTCATCCTGTGCGACCCCGCCCCAGGGCGCTGTCGAGTACACCGCCGAGACCGCGCGCACCCGATCGCCGAATCCGTCCACCACGCTACGCAGATGCCCGAGGCGGTCGCCCAGGTTCGAACCGATGGACAACACGGCGCGACTCACTGGCATGCCTCCGCCAGGTCGAGCACGATCAGGAACGCCGCGTGGCCGTGTCGATCGCTCATTTCGCGGACCCCAGGCGGTGGCGCGTCGTGACCACCCGGACATCGGCGAACGTGTGCGGAATCGGCGCGGACGGCTTGTGCAACACCACCTCCACCGATCTGATCCGCGGATCGGTCATCACGTCGTCGGCGATCTCCGTGGACACCGTCTCGATCAGGTTGCGTGGCGGACCCTGGATGATCCGAACCGCGCGCTCCGCCAGCGCGCCGTAGTCCACAGTCGACACCAGATCGTCGGAGGCCGCCGCGTCCGCAAAATCCACCCACACGGTCACGTCTACCGAAAACTCCTGGCCAGCACGCCGCTCGTGATCGAACACCCCGTGATACCCGTACGCACGAAGACCGCGCAACTCGATCCGGTCGGCGCCGCATCGAATCGGCGAATCCTGTGTCGGCGCACCGTTTTCGGCATGGACGGGGGACTGGCTCATCGGTGAGCTCCTTGCGCACTCGGTCGGATCGTGTCGTGCCCGGGGACTCGGAGCCGGGCGGCGTTCTGCCATGCGGTGTTCTGCCATGCGGTGTTCTGCCATGCGGCGTTCTGCCATGCGGCGGTGACGGCGATGGCATCGAGCGAGGCGCGCACGTCGTGCACGCGCACCCCCCAGGCACCGTGCAGAGCGGCGAGCGCGGAGACGGTAGCCGTGGCTGTTTCACGTCCGTCCGGCGGGCGCGGCCCCGCGTCGTCGGCGAGCAGCGCGCCGAGAAAACGCTTGCGTGAGGCGCCGATCAGGATCGGTAACCCGTGCGCCACGAGTTCGGGCAGCGCGCCGAGCAGGGCCCAGTTGTGGTCGGCGTTCTTCGCGAAACCCAGCCCGGGGTCGAGGATCAGTCGGGCCGGGTCGACACCCGCCGCGACGGCCGAGTCCACCTGAGCGGTCAGTTCGGCGAGTACCTCGGCGACGACATCGTGGTAATGGTCGGCCGGGCCGGTGTGCCGATAGTCGGCGCCGGCTCGCCAATGCATAAGGATCCACGGGACGTCCGCGGAAGCGACCACCTTCACCATGTCGGGGTCGGCGCGGCCACCGGAGACGTCGTTCACCACGTCGACACCAGCAGCGATTGCCGCCTCGGCCACCGCGGCGCGCATGGTGTCCACGCTGGCCGGAACGCCTGCCGCGACCAGTCCGCGAATGACGGGTGTCACTCGCGCGATCTCGGTCGCCGAATCGATTCGTACGGCGCCGGGCCTGGTCGACTCGCCGCCGACGTCGATGATGTCCGCTCCCGCCGCGTACAACTGCACACCGTGCGCGATCGCTAGGTCCGGGTCGAGGTACTTGCCGCCATCGGAGAACGAATCGCTGGTGACATTGACCACGCCCATCACCACGCAGGAGCGGCCGTCACGCGGGCTGATCCGTCCATGTCCGGTCAACCGGGCCGCGGGCGCCGTTTCCTGTCGCCCGGCCTCCGCCTGGGTCGCGCGCCGGCCCATGGTGGCGGCGTCTTCGTTCGCCGGTCCCGACACCGCCGGCCCTGTCACTTCCGCAGAATGAGATCGAGGGCCTCGGCACGCGAAGCGGGGTTGGACTGGAGCAGCCCGCGTACGGCCGATGTCGTGGTGCTGGCGCCCGGCTTGCGGATGCCCCGCATCGCCATGCACAAATGCTCGGCCTCGATGACCACGATCGCACCGCGCGGATCCAGCTTGCGCATCACCGCGTCGGCGATCTGACTGGTCAGACGCTCCTGCACTTGTGGACGCTTGGCATACAGGTCGACCAACCTGGCCAGCTTCGACAATCCGGTGACCCGGCCGTGCTCGCCAGGGATATAGCCGACATGAGCGACACCGTGGAACGACACCAGATGATGTTCGCAGGTGGAGTACAGCGGGATGTCACGGACGAGGACGAGTTCCTGATGACCCTCGTCGAAGGTGGTGTTGAGCACCGAGTCCGGCTCGACGTAGAGCCCCGCGAACGTCTCCCGGTAGGCGCGCGCCACCCGAGCGGGTGTCTCGAGCAAACCGGGCCGGTCCGGGTTCTCACCGATGGCGATCAGCAATTCCCGCACGGCGGCCTCGGCCCTGGCCTGGTCGAACGACCTACCGGTTTCCAATGCGACGGGCGCTGACTCGGTCGCATTGATGTCGACACCGTTGCGTCCGGCGCCATCCGACTCGGCGAGGGTGTGGCCACCGCCGTGATTGTTGGCCGACAATCGAGGACACCTCCAAAATCTCGGGTGCCGACAATTACTCGGCACCCCGAAGGTCGAGCGTAATCGTGACTGGTCAGTGCCGACCGTTCGGTCCATCCCAGTCGTTCTCGGCCTCGCCGTTCGGGTTCGTGCGACCCGGCTCGTCATAGCCCGGACGGTCGCCGTAACCACCCCGCTCATAGCCGCCCTCGGGTCCGCCGTGCGGACCCCACTGCTGGTACCCCTGCTGCGGCTGCTGGGCATCGCCCCAGCCGCCGGACTGGCCCTGCTGCGGCTCGTCCCGTGGCGGCCAGCCGGGGGCGGACCAGCCCGCGGGCGCACCGTAGTCCGGCCGCGAACCATGCGTGCCCTGACGCGGGTAAGCCGGGGCAGGCACGGGCTGCGCCGGGTATCCGCCCTGGGTCGGGGTCGGGCGGCCGTACTGCGGCGGCGCGTCGTAACCACCCTCGTGCGGGTAGCCGTTGCCGACGTGCGGTTCACGCTTCGCGGCTGCGGCCAACGGCGGCGCGACCGGCTCCGCCGGCCACGGTTCGCCGCGCTCGGCGGCCAACTCGCCAGGGGTCTTCACCGGCGGCTTGTCCGACGGGACGCGATCGCCGAAGTCGTTGAACGCGGTGATCCGCGGGCGCTTGTCCACCGAGTCGAGAATCTGTTCGAGATCCTTGCGATGCAAGGTCTCTCGCTCCAGGAGCGCGGTGGCCAACACGTCGAGGACGTCGCGGTACTCGTTGAGAATGGCCCACGCCTCGGTGTGCGCGGCCTCGATCAGGTTGCGCACCTCCTCATCGATCGCACCCGCGACCTCGTGCGAATATTCCGAACCCATACCCATCGATCGGCCGAGGAACGGATCGCCTTGTTCCTGGCCATAGCGGACCGCACCCAGGCGGGCACTCATGCCGTACTCGGTGACCATCGCGCGGGCGATCTTGGTGGCCTGGTCGATGTCGGACGAGGCACCCGTGGTCGGCTCATGGAACACCAACTCCTCGGCCGCGCGTCCACCCATCGCCATGACCAACCGGGCGATCATCTCCGATCGGGTCATCAGGCCCTTGTCATCCTCCGGCACCGTCATGGCGTGGCCGCCGGTGCGACCGCGCGCCAAAATGGTGACCTTGTACACCGGCTCGATGTCCGGCATCGCCCAAGCGGCCAGGGTGTGACCGCCCTCGTGGTAGGCGGTGATCTTCTTTTCGTGCTCGCTGATGATCCTGCTCTTGCGGCGCGGGCCGCCGATCACGCGGTCCACCGATTCCTCGAGCTGCTCGCTGGTGATCACCGCGCCGTGCTCGCGGGCGGTGAGCAGCGCAGCCTCATTGATCACGTTGGCCAGGTCGGCGCCGGACATCCCGACGGTCCGCTTGGCCAGACCCTCCAGGTCGGCGTCCTGCGAGATGGGCTTGCCCTGCGAGTGCACCCGGAGGATGGCGCGCCGACCCGCCAGGTCGGGGTTGCCGACCGGGATCTGCCGGTCGAACCGGCCGGGGCGCAGCAGCGCGGGATCGAGGATGTCGGGCCGGTTGGTCGCGGCGATCAGGATGATTCCGGTGCGGTCACCGAAGCCGTCCATCTCGACGAGCAACTGGTTGAGTGTCTGCTCGCGCTCGTCGTGGCCGCCACCGAGGCCGGCTCCGCGCTGTCGACCGACCGCGTCGATCTCGTCGACGAAAATGATGCACGGGCTGTTCTGCTTGGCCTGCTCGAAAAGGTCGCGCACCCGGGAGGCGCCGACACCGACGAACATCTCCACGAAATCCGAACCGGAAATGGTGAAGAACGGCACACCCGCCTCACCGGCCACCGCGCGGGCCAGCAGGGTCTTACCGGTACCCGGCGGTCCATAGAGCAGAACACCCTTGGGAATCTTGGCGCCGAGGGCCTGATACCGAACCGGGTTCTGCAGGAAGTCTTTGATCTCGTACAGCTCTTCGACCGCCTCGTCCGCGCCCGCCACATCGGCGAACGTGGTTTTGGGCATGTCTTTGGACAGCTGCTTCGCCTTCGACTTACCGAAACCCATCATGCCGCCGCGGCCGCCACCCTGCATGCGCGCCATCACGAAGATGAACAGGCCGAGCAAGATCACCATCGGCAGCACGAACAACAGGATCTGGGTAAACCAGCTCTCCTGTTTGACCACGGTGTTGTAGCTGGCGCCGGAATTGCGCACGGCGTCGAAGATCTGCGCGGAGGTTTCACTGCCGCCCGGATACTTCGCGATGATCTTGGCCTGGCCGCCGGTGGCGTCGTTGCCATTCTTCAGTTCGACGCGTAGCTGCTGCTCACGGTCATCGATCTGGACGTTCTGAACATTGCTCTTGTCGTTCAGCTGGCTGAGAGCAACCGATGTATCGACGCTCTTCCAGCCGCGCGTGTCGTTGCCGAAGTAGCTGAACGCATAGATGACGAGCAAAATGCCCGACACTATGGCCAGGGTGCGAAAGACAGTCTTGCGGTTCATAGAGCGTCGGCCGGGGCGGCCAGTCCTTTCCGGTGTCTCCGGTTCTTGCCGAGCGATGCGTCTGGCGCTTCCGGTTCCGCGAGGGGTTCGGATGCGGACATGTCACGTTACCGCGTACGGTCTAATCGATACATCGCGCAGTTCGGCTGCAGGTGCAGTTAAAAAGGTAAACGGCCGGGGACCGACGGTGGTTCCCGATGTCTCCCGTCCGGCTTACTCCAAGTGGCAACAATCATGGCATGTTCGGCCTATCGTGAGCGACGACACAACATCGCGGGGCGAGCGACGGGCACGGAGGCGGTAGCTTGCGTAACCACGTAGGGCCCCGGGAACACCGCTCATCGGATAGAGCGGGGCGAGCGACGGGCACGGAGGCGGTAGCTTGCGTAACCACGAAGAGCCCCGGGAACACCGCTCATCAGACCGAGCGGGCGAGCGACGGGCACGGAGGCGACAGCTTGCGTAACCACGAACGGCACCGGAAATACCGCTTATCAGACCGACCGGCGCGGCGCGCGACGGGCAGGACAGCGGTAGCTCGCGTAGCCACGAACGGCCCTGGCGGCGCCGCCGCACATCAGACAAGAGCGCAGGGGGTATGGACATAGTCGAGTTACGGACACCCACAGCGATAGTGCGGCACGGTCGCGGCAGGTTGATCGTTCTGCGCCCGGGTTCCGAGGGCGAGCGCGTACTCGATGTGCCGGTCTCGGACCTGCTCAAAGTTCGGCTGAACCGGCGTGCGGACGACGCCGTCGTCATCGAGATCTATCTGCGGTACCCGACTCCGGTGCTCACCGGCGTTCCGGCGGACCGCACGGCGCTTCCGGTCCTGATCGCCGAGCACGACTTCCCCGCGGCCACCGAGATCGTCGACCGGATCAACTCCCAGATCCTGGCCACTCAGCGCATCGACGTGGCGGCCCCTGACCTGCGCCCGCCCACCCCTTCCTGGCACAGGATCGGCCCGACGCGCGCGGATGTGGACCGGGCGACTCGCAGGATGACGCCGCGACGCGACGCCAAGGCGGCGATCGCCGCACTGCATCGGTATGTGACACCGGACGAGTACGTGCTGGAGACCGCGGTCGCGATCGCGCACCCGCCCGCCGGCACTGGCTCCGGCCTGCTCGCCGCGACCACGGAGCGATTGCTGTTCATCTCCGTCGGCAACGACGAGCGGTACGCGCACGAGTTACCCATTCCGGCGGTCATGTGGGCACGCACGACCGACACCCCCGCTGTCGGGCCCGGGGAGATCGGCGCGCCACGTGGTAGCGCCGGCATCGACGTGCACGACGGCAATCGAACGCTTCGTTTCACGGGCACCGACCGCGCCGACACCGAACGGGTCACCTGTGCGCTGAACTTCGCGATGCGCCGCGATTCCGCCGATGGCGCCGCGGGTCCCGCGGACCCCGGTGTGGCCCAACTATATTCGGAGTGGGAGCTGCTCGTCGAGCGACACTCGCTCGGGATGGTGGACGACGCGCAGTTCCAGCGCTACGGCCGCGGCATCCTGCGCTCACTCCCCGACGGGAGCTGAGTTCAGCGTGACCCGTCGCCACGGGCTGGTCGGGCGCAGCCACAGCCGAAGCAGCTCCTTGCGGCGGTCGACGCCGCCGTTCTTCAGTTCGGCCAGGTCCTCGCAGGCCTGCCAGTAGGTCCAGCCGGTCAGGTAGGCGTCGCCGAATTGGCGCCAGTTGCGGTATTTGCTCTGCGCCAGCGGCAACGCGCGCGCCAGATAATCCCAAGCCAGGTCGGCTTCGAGATAACCCGCGGTGTAGGCCATCCTGGCCACCGCGACCACCCTGGCCAGGTCCCAGGCGTGGATGTCGCTGGGCAGCGGCCGGGCCAGATGATCGGTGAATCCGATCTTGATCGCCTGCGACCAGATGTCGTAGTCGCGGACCAGCGCTTCGGGATTGTCCATCCCGCGGAACGCGCCGACCTGGCGCAGGAACGCGCGGTGCCGGTCGGCCCGCTCGCCGAAGCGGTCGCGCTCGTTCGCATTGATCGATGCCGTCACGAGCGGATGGACCAATGCGTACAACGGGGCGTGCATGCCCTCCAGCAGCTGTTCCATCGAGGCCCGCGCCTCGGTTCCGTCGGTGATGCCCCAGGCGCCGGTGAGCGTATCGATAGCCAGCTCGCGACGGTCACCCAGCGGATGCTCGCGTTCCGGCCCGAGGAGCAGCGCGTCGTGGAAAGCATCCCAGCGTGACGAGTAGAACGCACCGAGGGCCAGCGCCCGCAACTCGTCGTCGGAGACCGCGGCGCCGGACCAGTGGTCCTCCTCCCGCTCGTCCAGTTCCGCGTACGGAAAAGTCGTCAAGGTGGGTACACCGCGCGAAGGCATACCCCGATTGTTCCCCATCGACCGTGGAGCGGGCCACGTAATGACCGACACGACCGCGTGTCCGTCTCCTGCGCGGCGCCGTCGCACGGACCGGCCGAACGGTATGTCGCATCGGCGGTTTCTTGCCCTGACGCATGTCGCGCTCGGGAGCTAGTGTTCTCGCATGTGTAGAAATATCACCGTCTTGCGTGGCCTGGAACCTGCCGCTACCGATCAGGAAATCTATGCCGCCGCACTGCAGTATGTGCGCAAGGTCGGTGGTGTGTCAGGCCTGAGCTCGACCACCAAACCGGCCGTCGACAAGGCCGTCGCGGCCATCGCGGCGGCGACGACGACCTTGCTCGCGGAACTGCCCGACCGCAGGGTCGCCCCGACCACCGAACCCCCGCTACGCCGCATCGCCGCGCGCGACGCTGCTGCCGGAGGGTAGCGAACCGCACGGTTCAGGGCAGCGCGTCCGCGCCATAGACGGCGACGCAGGCGAGCGCGACCTCGAGCGGCAGACCACGCTCTTCGATCGGATATCCCAGCACTTCCTCGATCCGCTGAATCCGATAGCGGACCGTATTCTTGTGCACGCCCAGCAATTTCGCCGCGGCCTCCGGGCTGCGGTGGCTACGCAGATAGGCGTGCAACGTCTCGCGCAGCCGCGCGGCGGTGGCGTCTCGGCCCGCCAGCGCGCCCAACTCGCGCTCGATCAACCCACCCATGGCCAGATCATCCGCACCGACCAGGTAGGCGATCTCCACCTGGCGGTACACGGTGATTCGACGCCCGCGCGCGGGATCACGCTCGGCGACCTGCCGCGCGGCGACCGCTTCACGGTGACTGCGCCGGAATCCGGCGATCCCCGCGGCGGGCACCCCGAACGCGACCCGGACCGGGGCCTCCACCTGGACGGATGCCAACCGCTGCAGCTCCGCGGGCACCGCGAGTTCGGCAGCGCGGACACCGTCGTCCAGCCCCGCCCATGCCCACATACCGCTGGCGCCCGACGGAACCGTGAGCGCGTGCCCGCTGCCGAGCGCCGTCGCCAGTTTCGCCGCGACCCGGTCCAGCATACCGGTCGCCTCGGTGTCGACCCCGGTCGGCTCGTCGGTCCACAGCACGAAGGCGAGGTGTTGCTTGGCCAGGCGGTATCCCAACCGCACCGATGCCTGCTCGATATCCAGGTCGTCGCCCGCGAGCAGTGCGCGGACGGTTTCGGCACGACGATTGAGCGCGGCACGCAGAACGCCCTCACGCTCCTGCATGTAGGTGTCGGTGAGCAATTCGACCGATGTATTGATCCACGTCGTCGCCCGCTCGAACAATCGAAGCAGCACAGCGCGCTCGATCTCGTGTGGCGCCTGTCGGTGCTCGATTACCTCGGTCATGTAATCGAGCACCGCCGCCATCCCGACGTGATAGACGCGCAGCAACAACCGCAGTTCGAATCCCCGCCGAGCCACGCTGCGGGCGAACGTGTGCGCCTCCTCCGGCAGCATGAAACCGAAGGCGTCACTGGCCAGGCCGCTGAGCACGACCCTGGCGTGCGCCCGCGTACTTGCCGCGAGGTCGCGACGCATATCGCGGTCGGTGAGTTCGGGGATGCGCGCGACGATCGCGTCGTCCAGCCGGGTGACGATCTGTTCGAGCGTTTCGGTGCGCATCGTCTCGGAGACGTAGTCGGCCAGCCAGTCCCGCACGTCACCGCTGTCTGGACCGACATGGTTGGCGCGCGGTGCGGCACCTGACGACTGCGGGGCGGTCATTCCTCGACTCCTTCGGCTCGCAGTCGGGCACTTGTCGTCGGGCCCTCGGCATGGCTTGTACTTTGGGCACAAATTTTGAGATGATCCTTGACCATTTTGGCCAAGAAAGTCTGATTCGATTGTGTCACCATCATAGTTCAGTGATCTGATTCACAGCAGTGCACCGCACAATGTCAGTGGGAGAACAGCAGTGACCAACACCGAACCAGCGACCGCCGCAACCACAGCCACCACGACGGAGTCGACGCGCGCAACGGAACCGGCGCGCGAGACGACCACGACGAAGGACGGCCCTGCCGTCATCGAGGTGCGCAATCCCGGCACCGGCGAAGTCGTCGGCACGGTTGCGGACGAAACCGCGGACGCGGTCGCGGCCACGGTCCGCGAACTGCGGATGTACCAGCCGGAATGGGAGGCCATCGGCCCCGACGGCCGTAAGGCCTGGCTGCTGAAATTTCAGGACTGGCTGATCGACAACACCGACCGTCTCGCCACCGTGCTGCAGTCGGAGACCGCGAAGCCGCGCGTCGATGCCTTGATCGACCCGGGCTTCGCGGCCGACGTGATCGGTTACTACGCGCGCCGCGCCGCCAAGTTTCTGGCCGACGACCACCCGTCGCCACACAGCCCACTGGCCAGGGTCAAGAAGCTGACCACGGTCTACCGACCGTATCCGGTGGTCGGCGTCATCACACCGTGGAACTTTCCGCTGGCCATGCCGGTGATGGACGCATTCCCAGCGCTTGCTGCGGGCGCGGCGGTCGTCCTCAAACCGTCCGAGGTGACTCCGTTGTCCGCGCTCGAATTGGCGAAAGGCTGGGCCGAAATCGGCGCTCCGCCGGTCTTCGCCGTGGTCACCGGAGCCGGTGCGACCGGAGCAGCCGTGGTCGGTACCGCCGATTACGTCCAGTTCACCGGTTCCACCGCGACCGGCCGCAAAATCGCCGCCGCCTGCGCGGAGCGGATGGTCCCCTACAGCCTCGAACTCGGCGGCAAGGACCCGGCCATCGTGCTCGCCGACGCCGACCTCGATCGCGCCGCGCACGGCATCGCGTTCGGCGGCATGTTCAACTCCGGCCAGGTCTGCATCTCGGTGGAGCGGGTGTACGTCGAAGCACCGGTGTACGACGACTTCGTCGCCAAACTGACTGCCAACGTCGAGGCGCTGCGCCAAGGCCTCGACGGCCGCGAGTCGCAGTACGACCTCGGCGCGCTGGCCAACGAGAACCAGGTCGACATCGTGCAGCGTCACGTCGACCAAGCCGTCGCTGCGGGCGCGAAAGTGCTGACCGGAGGCAAGCGAGCCGGTTTCGGCACCGCGTTCGAACCGACCGTGCTCGTCGATGTCGACCACACTATGTCGTGCGTCACCGAGGAGACCTTCGGTCCAACGATTCCGGTGATGAAGGTCGCCGACGAGGTCGAAGCGGTACGGCTGGCCAATGACTCGAGCTACGGATTGTCGGCGTCGGTGTGGACCGGCGACAAGAAGCGCGGCGAACGGATCGCCAGGCAGCTGAACACAGGGGCGGTCAATATCAACGATGTCTTCGCCAACCTGTTCAGCTTCGCGCTGCCGATGGGTGGCTGGGGCCTTTCCGGCGTCGGCACGCGCTGGGGCGGAGCGAACGGCGTGCGCAAGTACTGCCGTCAGCAGGCGATTACCACACCGATCCTGCCGACGCAGCAGAAAGAACTGTTCTGGTACCCGTACTCGATGCCGAAGCTGCTGTTCACACTCGGCGCCATGCGTGCGGCGGGCGCGCGCGGCCTGCGCCGCATCGACCTCTCCGCCATCTTGAAACTCCAGGGGGGCAGTCGCGAGGGGGACGAGAAATGACCGAATCGACGAGGATTCGCGGCAAGGTTGTCGTCATCACCGGTGGCGGCCGCGGCATCGGGCTGGCCACCGCGACCGCACTGCAGGCCCTTGGCGCGCGGATCGCCATCGGTGACATCGATGAGGCCGCGGCCAAGGAGTCGGGCGCCGCGCGCGGGTTCGAGTTCTGCGGCAAGCTCGACGTGGCCGATCCGAGTTCGTTCGAAAACTTCCTCGACGAGGTGGAGCGCACCCTCGGCCCGGTCGACGTGCTGATCAACAACGCGGGCATCATGCCGACCGGCAAGCTGGTGGACGAACCGGACCAGTTGACTCGCCGCATCCTGGACATCAACATCTTCGGCGTGATCCTCGGCTCCAAGCTGGTCCTGAGCCGAATGCTGGCGCGCGGGAGCGGGCACATCATCAACATCGCGTCGCTCGCGGGTGAGACGCATGTCCCGGGCTTGGCCACCTACAACGCCAGCAAGCACGCGGTACTGGGGTTCACCGACACGCTGCGCGAGGAGTACCGGGACAGCGGCGTGCATTTCTCTTCGGTGCTGCCCACGCTGACCAACACCGAACTCGGCTCGGGCGTCACCACGCCCGCCCTGCTCCGCGCAGCGGAGCCGGAGGAGGTCGCCGACGCTGTCGTCAAGCTGATCATCTCGCCGAAATCGAAGGTCCGGGTGACCGCGCTGGCCGGGTTCATATCCCGAGTGGTCGGCCTGCTGCCGGAGGCGCTCGGAGACCGCGTCGGCCGAGCTCTCGGCTCCGGGCACGTGTTCCTCGACGACGTCGATGCCGAAAAGCGCAAAGCTTACGAGGAGCGGGCTCGCCGCGGGTGATTGTTGTGGCAGCCGCCGCGGCCGGGACTGCCTCGGGCGCGGCGGTGCGGCAGCCGACACACCGCGCGAGCGCCATAAACCGAATCGTGTCGAAGATCACCAGAGAGCTCGGTCACTTCACCTAGTCGGTCGGCGCTGATTCGCGGCCGACTCAGCAACCATCGACGTGCGCACAATCGCCGTCCGACCCAGCAGGCCAACTGCCATCTCCGCTGTTCAAGCCCCCAATAATCCGAAACCTTCGGAATGACCGTTAGGTGCCACACATTCGCCACTCGGCAGTGCGCAACACCACGGCACGCAATATGCTGTCATTAACAAACCCATCGACCGTTTCGGTCACCGTATCCGAACTTTTCGGCCTGATAAGGCTGGAAAATATGGACTGATTCTGATAGCAAGGGGCTATGGACCCGCATTTGCGCGACCTGCGGTATTTCGTCGCCGTCGCTGAGGAACTGCACTTCACCAACGCCGCTCAGCGGCTGCACATCGCACAACCCACCCTGTCGCGTCAGATCCGCCAGTTGGAGCGTCAGCTCGACGTGGTCCTGTTCGACCGCAACCAGCGCAGCGTCGCACTGACCGTCGCGGGCAAGGAATTGCTCGAAGGCGCCCGCAAGATCCTGGAGCTGTGGGAGGTCACGAACGTCTCGTTGCAGGAAGCCGGCGAGGTGCTGCGGGTCGGAATCCAGTCCGCACTCGGCCGCGGCCTACTGAACGACCTGGAAAGCGCGAGCGGACATCGCCTCGCTCTGCATGCGGCGTCCTGGACCGACCCGTCCAGCGGGCTCGCGGGTCGCCAAGCCGACCTCGCTCTGGTCTGGCTTCCGCTGCCGGACCAGAACCGCTACCGGTGGCAGGTGCTACGCACCGAGCCGCGCTGGGTGCTGCTCCCGGAGAACCACCCGCTTGCCGGCTCGGAGACCATCGAGTTCACCGATCTGCGCGACGAACCATTCATCGCGCTGCCCCCCGAAGCCGGCGCCGTACGCGACTTCTGGCTCGGCAACGACGGACGGGGCGGCCGCCCGCCGAAGATCGGCGCCGAGGCAGCGACGCCCGAGGACAAACTGGAAGCGGTGAGCCTCGGCTTGGGTGTCTGTCTGCTCGCCGAGAACAATGTGCCGATGTACCGCTGGCCGGGTCTGACCGCGCGACCGTTGTCCGGGCTCGCACCGTGCGAGCTCGCCGTGGCGTGGCGGGCCGATGACAACCGGCCGACCATCCTCGAATTCGCCGGACGCGCCGTCGCGGGGGGATTCGCCACCCCGCAGTCCGCCGTCAGCGTCTGATCAGTCCACGCAGGGTCGGGGATCAGCCCGCGGTCGGTATGCGCTCCGGACGATCCGGATCAGGGCGCGGTGCGTTGCCACGGGTGAGCGGTCTCCAGCTGCGCGGACAGCCGCAGCAAGGTGGATTCACTGCCCGGTGGGCCCGCGACCTGCGCGGCCACCGGTGTCCCGACGCCGGGATGCATGCCCATCGGCACGGAGACGGCCGGCCAGCCGACCAGGTTCCACAGTGGGGTGAACGGGGAAAATCGCACGCAGGCCAGCCAGCCGCGGGCGTACCAGGCCCGCACTGTCGGCGGCGCTGCGGCGAGCGTAGGTGTGATCACCACGTCGTAGTCGTCGAAGAATTCCAGTAGCCGCGCTTCCACCCGATCGATCTGAGCCGGGCGCACCAAGCGCAGCCGCTGCACGAACCGGCCTAGACCCGGATAGGGGCGGGTATGCCCCCGGTACTCGGCGTCGGCTAGCGCAGCGGCGTTCAGCTTACGTAGATAGACCGAGAGCAGAGCGGTGCCGTAGGGCAGCACGGTCGGTTCGACGAGGTGTCCCGCCGCTGCGGCGATCGACGCGGCCGTGCGGGCAGCGGCGGTCCAGTGCCGGTCGACACGAAAGAAACGAGACGGTGGATCCACGGCCAATCCGATCCGTAGTCGGCTTGGTGGATCCACCTCGGCCAGGTCCGGACGCGCCGCCATTACCGACAACGCGAGCGCCGCGTCACCGACCGTCGTTGCGAGCACACCGTTTTCCGCCATGCTCGACCAGGCGTCTGAGCCGAACTCGGCGGGCACGGTGTAACGACCCGGCTTGATGCCGAATACCCCGCAGCAGGCCGCCGCGCCGCGCAGCGAGCCGAGCCCGTCGCAACCGTGCGCCACCGGAACCAGCCCGGCCGCGACTGCCGCGCCGGAGGCGCCACCCGCGCCGCGAGCGGGGTTCCACGGGTTGCGGATACGACGATCCGCGCCGGTGGTGCCCCACAGACCGAGTTCGGTGACCGCGGCGAGCCCGACGACCACCGCGCCCGCGGCGCGCAGTCTGCGTACCAGCGAATGGTCCGCGACCGCCGTGGGCTCACCCGCTCCCTCGATCGGGATGCCGGACTCGATCGCGACCGGTACACCGGCCAACGGCAGCACATCGAGGTCGGCCCCGTGCTCGAGCGCGGTAGCCTCGGCCACCGCCTCTTCCGCACGGACGACACTGAACACTTTCGCCTTCCGATTCACCGCCGAGATCCGTGCCACCGCCTCCGCCACCACCCGGGTGGCGATGAGCGAGCCGTCCCGAACACCGGTCGCGATGGCCGTAGCCGGGCCGCGCGGTGGGTCAGCTTCGGTTTCCCTACGGCGACCGGGCAGATCGTCGGTACCGGTCGAGTCCGTGGTCGCGGCCACCGCATCGGCGGCCTTCGCGTTCCGGACTACTGTCGGTGGCACGGCGGTTTTCGTCGAGATCGAGCCGTTCGCCGCCATTGCGGCATCCTCGTGCATGTGCTCGTCGTCCCCCGTCGCTTCGTTGTCGAAATCGGGTGATCCGCTGTTGAGCCGCAAGTTATCATTTCGAATACTGCGCGGGGGATGATGGCGAGGGGTGTGGCGGAATTTCTCCGACACATCGACCGACCGACCGGTGCGGATTCTGCGGCGTCCGCCGAACCACTAGGCCTGATAATGAGTGCCAACACTGAGAGAAGTTCCGATTCCGACACGGGTCGCCCTTCCGGTGCCGGTTATCGCGACGACATGTCGTGGAGTGAATTCAGCGCGGTGAAAGCCTTCTCCGCGGCCTGGGAATCCACGCAACACCCGCCGGAGATCGCCGAGTACCTGCCGGACGCGGCCACCTTGCGCAGAGATGCCCTGCTCGACCTGATCCGCATCGATCTGCGACATCGCTGGCTGCGCCCGCCCGCGGCGGGCGAAGGCACCACTCCCGAACCGACCATGCGCAAACGCCTCGCCGATTACTGCGCCGAATTTTCCGAACTCTCCCCCGCCGATATCCCGGCGGGTCTGGTGTACGAGGAGTTCGTCATCCGCCGCCACAGCGGAGAACGCGTGGATCCGCGCGAATGTCTGCGGGAATATCCGCATCAGGCGCAGGAGCTCCGCGACCTGTTGAACGCCGACGACGTGGACCAGAGCACCCGCCGTGCGGTGCAGGATGATTCCACGCGCACCGCTCTCGCACGCACTCGAACCACTCCGGTGCCTACCGAATTGAACCAAACCACCCAGGCAGTTCGTAGTTCTGAGGTGACCAGAACGACCGCTGATCGCACGGAGGCAGCCACCGTCGTCCCCACTACGATCGGAACAGAACCAGGTGGTTCCAACGTGCTCGATCGGATCGAAATCGGCCAGCGGATAGATGATTTCGACCTGCTCACCGGTTTGGGCAGCGGCGCCTTCGCCCGAGTCTTCTTGGCGCGGCAGCGCTCGTTGCAGCGGCTGGTCGCGGTGAAGGTCTCCGCCGACCGGGGCACCGAGCCGCAAACCCTGGCCCAACTCGACCACGACTACATCGTGCGAGTGTTCGACCAGCGGCTGCTCGAGGACGCCGCGGGCACCGCGCACCGGTTGCGGCTGCTCTACATGCAGTTCCTGCCCGGCGGGACACTGCTGGGCGTGCTGCGCTGGGTGCGCGCCACCCCGCCCGCCGAACGCAGTGGCAGGCTGCTGCTGGACGCCGTCGACGCGGCGATGGAGGAGAAAGGCGAGATTCGGCCGACCGACTCCAGCGTGCGCGCCGAGATCGCCGCGCTGAGCTGGCCGGAGACGGTCGCCTGGCTGGGGCGCAGGCTGGCCGAGGCACTCGACTACGCCTCCTCGCACGGCGTGCTGCACCGTGACGTGAAGCCGGCCAATGTGCTGCTCACCGCTGAGGCCGTGCCGAAACTGGCTGATTTCAACATCAGTTTCAGCCGCAACGTGGCGGGTACCAGCCCGGTCGCCTACTTCGGCGGTTCACTGGCCTACATGTCGCCGGAGCAACTGGAGGCCTGCCATCCCGGTTTCGATCGCGGCGCCGCCGACCTGGACACCCGCGCCGATATCTACTCGCTCGGCGTGGTGCTGTGGGAGTTGCTCACCGGCGCCAAGCCGTTCGACGACAGCACCGCGGGCGCGGGCGACCACAGCGACGACACCACCCTGGAAGCCATGCTGGAGCGCCGAACCTCCGGCGTGGAGGCGGCGGCACTGCAACGAGTTCCCCCCGACTGCCCGGCCGCGCTGCGCCGCGTCCTGCTGACCTGCCTCGCACCGGAACGGACCGAGCGCTGGTCCAGCGGCGCGACCCTGGCCAGGCAGCTGGAGATGTGCCAGGACGCGCGCGCACGGGAGCTGGTCGACCCTGCGCCGAACAGCTGGCGGCGGCGGCTGCGGCCGCATTTCGTGCTGGTGGCGCTGCTGTCGGTGGCACTTCCGAATGTGCTTGCCTCGCTGTACAACATCAAGCACAACGAAACCCTGATCATCAGCCGGATGACCGAGGATGCCCAGCACACCTTCCTCATCATTACCAGCGTGGTGAACTCGATCTTCTTCCCGACCGGCATCGCGATCGTGCTGTATATGTCCAGATACGTCATCACGGTGCCGCGAGGTCTGCGCAAGGGTCGACGATACGACCCGGACACCCTGCGGCGAGCCAGACGCGACGCGCTACTACTCGGCGATCGTTCTGTCGCAGTGGCGTTCTCACTGTGGGTACTGGCGGGCATCGTGTTCCCGATCGCGCTACAGATATCCACTGGCGACATCTCGACACCGGCCGTAGTGCACTTCCTCGCCTCGCTGGTGGTATGTGGTGCGATCGCAGTCGCGTATCCGTTCTTCCTGCTGAACTTCTACATGGTGCGGTGCGTCTATCCGCTCTTCCTTCGGCACGGGGACATCAGTCCCGAGGACGCGGTATGGCTGCGCGGGTTGGACCGGCGTGCCAACGGGTATCTGGCCGTCGCCGCCTCGGTACCGCTGCTGGCTGTGGCAGGTGTGACTTTCCTGCCCGCCACCGACATTCCGTCGGTGATCTTCGCGGTGCGACTGCTATGCGCCGGCGGCATAATCGCATTCGTGGGCTCCTATCTCCTGTTCCGCGCACTGGAGGCAGATCTGCGCGCACTGGAGCGGGTGGTCGCACCAGCATCCACCGGCTCGGGCGCGTCCACGGGTCGGTCGGCGCGTGCGGAAGCGGACGCGGCGGAGACCGATACGTGACAACTTCGCGCACCGACGCCGTCGCGCGGTTCGCCGCCGATTGGCAGCACAGCCTCCGGGACGACCGGCGCCCGCCACAGATCACGGACTATGTTCCCGACGGGACGCAGGTGCGCTTGGCCGTACTCACCGATCTGCTGCGGATCGACCTGCGGCAGCGCTGGGAACGGGCGGGGCTCGGCAAGCGGGTCGCCGAGTACTGCAAGGAATTTCCAGAAATGGAACTCAGCGAGGAACTCGTGGATCTGGTGTGCGAGGAATTCCTGGCACGCCGCAGGAACGGTCCGCTGCCGATGGCGGACTTCCTCTCCGAGTATCCAGAGTTGGCCGACGAGATCCGTACGCGCCTCACCGAGTTCACCGACGTGGAAGTCGAGGGCATCGGGACCGCGGAGTCGAGCGAAGCCGTCGCCGCGGTGGCCGACCTGGCACCGGGGCAACGTCTCGATGACTTCGACCTGATCACCGACCTGGGCAGCGGCGTACTCGGCCGCGTCTTCCTGGCCAGGCAACGTTCCATGCAACGACTTGTCGCCGTGCGGTTTTCGGCGGGACGCGCCGGTGCGCCACGCACTATGGCGCAGTTGGACCACCCGCACATCGTCCGGGTCTTCGACCAGTTGATATTCCATGCCGGTGACACGCAGTCTCCTGCAGTTTCGAGTTCGACCGGCGACCGCGGCGCGCCGACCACGCACGAGAACGCAGATCCGACCATCGCGCGGGCACCCGACAACTCCGACACCACAATCGCCACAGCCACACCACACGACCCCGCCGCCACCATCGAGAGCCCACCTGGCAACCGATTGGCGACCGCCGCCGGCAACCTCGCCGACGAACGAACCATTGCGCAGACACCACAGCGGCACGCGGATATCTCGGCTGTACCCACTGTGGGCGCCGCACTCCCCCGCCTGGTCTACATGCAATATCTGCCCGGGGGCACCGCCTCCGGCGTACTCGAACAGCGTCGCCGTGGACCGGTCACCGACGGCGGTGCGCTGCTACTGCGCGCGGTGGACGCCGCTATGGAAGCCCGGGGCGAGATCCGCCCCTCGGATTCGAGTGTGCGTGCCGAGATCGCGCGGTTGAGTTGGCCCGAAACGGTGGCCTGGGTGGGCAGGCGGCTCGCGGACGCGCTGGACTACGCCGAGCACCACGGCGTGCTGCACCACGACATCAAACCGACGAACGTCTTGTTCACCGCCGAGGGCATACCAAAACTGGCGGATTTCGCCATCCATGAGGCGGGTGCGCGGACGGCCATTCCGAAACATACCGTCGTCGACGCGGATTCGCTGCGCTACCACTCACCGGAGCAGTTGGCACAGCTGCTCGATCCCGCCACGCCCACGCCCGGCGCCAGCAGTGACATCTACTCGCTCGGGGTGCTGCTTTGGGAAATGTTGACAGGTGCGGGACCGTTCGTCGATCCGCCTTCCGTCGAGCACGGCGCCGCCACCGAGACGTTCGCCGGCGCGCTCGCGGCGCGGCGCGGCGGCGTCTCGGCGACACTGTCGCGGCTGCCCGAGGACACACCGCCCGCGCTGCTCCGGGTGCTGCGAGAATGCCTGCATATCGACCAGAAACAGCGTTGGCGCAATGGTGCCGAACTAGCAGCACAACTCGACCTCTGTCTCGATCCTCGCGCGCGGGGCCTGGTCGATCCTTCGCCGCGCAGTCTCGCCTACCGAGCCCGCGGCTGGCTGCTCCCGCTCGCCACACTGTGTATCGGTGTGCCGAACGTGCTCGCGAGCTTCTATAACATCCAGTTGAACCAGGCCTTGATCATCGACCGGATGTCGACCGCCGACCAGCACAAGTTCGCCGCGGTCGGCCTGATCAACAATCTGATCGCCTTCCCGGTGGCCGCACTGCTGCTGCTTTTGCTCACCCGACGACCTCTCACCGTCGGTTACCGGCTGAACCGCGGCCACGCGTTCTCCGCGCGCACGCTGGCCAAAGCACGCCGCGACACCCTGCTGATGGGTGACTGGGCGGTGTGGTTGCCGTTCGGCTTCTGGCTGGTCGCGGGCATCATCTGGCCGCTGGGACTGGCGTCGTCCGGCGTGGACCTCCCGTCCGGGACCTTCCTGCATTTCTTCGCCGCGCAGGTGGTATGCGCGGCGATCGCTCTCGCCTATCCGTTCTTCCCGATCATGGTGTATTCGGTGCGGTCGGTGTATCCACGGCTACTGGTGCGCGGTGGCATCGGCCGCGACGACGCGCGTCAGTTGCGCGCCCTGGCCAGGCGGGGAAACTTCTATCTCGGTGTCGCCGCCTCGGTTCCGCTGCTCGGCGTGGCGAGCGCGACGTTTGTGAACGCCGCCGATCTGGAGTTGGTGATCGTTCCGGTACGGGTGCTCAGCGTAGGTGGCATTCTGGCATTCGTGCTCTCCTACCGAATGTTCCGGCTGCTAGAGGCCGATCTGCTCGCACTCGCCAGGGCGATTCCCCAGCGGAAGCGATGACCTCGCCGCGCCCGCTCGGGCGGCTGGTGAGCCTGTCGCATGTGCACGATCCGGCCACCACGCCGCGGTACCCCGGCGACCCGACATTCCGCACCGACCTCGTCGCCACGATCGCGAACGATGGCTACCAGCTGCGCTACCTCCAGCAGGGCGAACACACCGGAACACATTGGGGAGCACCGATTCACTTCCATTCCGAGGGGCTCGCCGCAGATGAGCTGGATCTGGATGACCTGCTGCTGCCCGCGGTGAAGATCGACGTTCGGCGGCAGTGCGCGAACGATCGCGACTACGCGATCACAGTCGCCGACCTGCGGCAGTGGGAGAACCGGCACGGCCGAATCCCGGACGGCGCCGCGGTGATCGCCTGGACCGGTTGGGACGCCAAGTGGGGCACCGCGGATTTCGTCGGCACCGGCGAATTCGAGGGCCGTCAGCCGGGTTTCGCGGTGGACACGGTGAAGTGGCTGCTGGACACCGGCAGACTCGGCCGGCGCGGCGCACTCGGTATCGACACGTTCGGTCCGGACCTGGGCAGCGACGACACGTACACGGTATCGAAACTGCTCTACCACGACCACCGAATCAGCCTGGAATGCCTGGCCGACTTGGCCGCGCTACCCGACACCGGCGCGTGGATCCTGGTGGGCGGACCGCTGTACCGCGGCGGTTCCGGTTCGCCCGCAACGATTTTCGGCATCCTGCCGGACCGGGCTCAGGCGCCGCCGTACACCTTGGGATCGAGGGTCCCGATGTAGGGCAAGTCGCGGTAGCGCTCCGCGTAGTCGAGGCCGTAGCCGACGACGAATTCGTTCGGGATGTCGAAACCGACGTGCGCGACGTCCACCGGGGTGCGCAGCGCGTCCGGCTTGCGCAGCAGGGTTACCACCTCGAGCGACGCCGGGTTGCGGGTCGACAGGTTGCGCTTGAGCCAGGACAGGGTGAGCCCGGAGTCGATGATGTCCTCGACGATCAGAACATTGCGGCCCGCGATGTCGCGGTCCAAGTCCTTCATGATGCGCACGACACCGGAGGATGAGGTGGACGAGCCATAAGAGGAAACCGCCATGAACTCCAGCTGGGTCGGAATGGGCAGGGCTTTGGCCAGATCGGTCATGAAGAAAATCGCGCCCTTGAGCACACCGACCAGCAGTAGGTCGCCCTCGGGCGCATCAGCGGGATAGCGCTTGGCGATGAGTTCGGCCAGCTCCTGGGTCTTCGTGGCGATCTGGTCCTCGGTGATCAGCACCGACGCGATGTCGTCCCCGTACACGTCAGCTGAATTCCTTCCTGGGTGGTGAGCCCGGTGGGCCGGCTCAGGATGTGTCATCGGTCCGATGGCAGTCATTACCCAGCCGCAGTGTCAGCCTGCCACGTTCCCGCCCGGCGACCAACCTATTGCCCGGCCTTCCGCCTCCGATCGCGACGCCGCCCTGACCGCGCCATCCGGTAATCAACTCGTCGACTGCCTGTAAGTGCTTGTTGGTCAGCGCTTTCGCACCACCCGACAAGAGCCATGTCCGAATCGCCCGTTTTCGCAAAGCTGCGGGGGCAGTGGCGAGGGTCTCGACGACGAGCGTGCTGCCATCGGTCGCGCTGCGCAGCAGTTCGTCGGCGAGCGTGTCCAGCACGATCGCATCCTCGCGCAACTGTTCGGCCGTGCGAGCCAACGCCGGCGCCACTCCACCACCGAGGACCTCCTCCAACAGCGGCAATACCTCGGTGCGCAACCGCACCCTGGTGAACTCCGGCGCGATGTTGTGCGGATCGGCATGTGGCGCCAGGCCGAGGTCGGCACACAGCTGCCCGGTCGTCGCTCTGCGCACCCCGAGCAACGGCCTCCCCCACGGCTCGGTGAACGGCGCCATCCCATGAATCGAGCGGCCACCCGACCCGCGGGCCAGCCCCAGCAGGACCGTTTCGGCCTGGTCGTCGAGGGTGTGCCCGAGCAGCACCGGAAGTCCGTCGCGCGCCGCGTCCAGTGCGGCGTATCGGGCCCGGCGCGCGGCCGCCTCTACACCCCCGTCGGTTCCGACGTCGACCGCGAGCACTCGTGCCGACCGACACCCCAGAGCCAGTGCCCGCGCCGCGGCTTCGGCGGCGACCGCGGCGGAAGCCGGCTGCAATCGGTGATCGACCACCAGCGCGTCGACCGCGGCGGCCTCGACGACGGCCGCGGCCGTGAGTGCCAACGAATCCGCCCCGCCGGACAGCGCCACCGCGACCACGGGCGGGTCGGGATCGGCTGGCCCGAACCGGGTCAGCCAGCCGCGCACCGCCCTGCGCACCGCGAGCACCGCCGCGGTCTCCGGCAGGCGGCTGACGCCTTCCACTGTGCGGGCCGACCCCGCCGACCCGGCCTCCGATCCGAAGCGCCCGGGTGTGGTTTTCGGCGCACGACCCATGCGCCGAAGCCTACCGACCGGCCGGCGCCTCGAGTACCCGCACTCGGCGATGCCGTCCGTATGTCCCCGCCCCGCGCACGACGTCGGCGAAGGCGTTCGTAGGCATCCCCGCTCAGCAGCTCGACTACCTGCCGCTACCCAGCACCCGGCCGATCCAGCGCTGCGGATCCTCGATCTCGTCGACCCTGGGCAGCGTGTCGACATCGGTCCACACGGTGTTGAACCGGGCCATGCCTACGCTGCCGACCACCTCGTCCACGAAGGCCTTGCCACGCACGTACTGCGCGACCTTCGCATCCACACCGAGTAGGGCGCGCAGGATCCGCTGGACCGGGTTTGTCGGACGCTTGCGCCGCTGATCGAAGGCGGTTCGGATCTGCTCGACCGACGGAACGACCGACGGACCGACCGCGTCCATGACGTGATCGGCGTGCCCTTCCAACAGCGTGCCGAGCATGAGCAGGCGATCCAGCGCCTCGCGCTGCGGCGGCGCCTGACTGGCGCGCAGCAGTCCGACTATGCCGCGCGCCGCCGGATCGTCGGGGATAGCGCTGCGGCGTCGGTCGCGCACTTCGGCGACCAGCCGGGAGAGCATCTCCGTCAGCGGTTCGTCACCCACTTCGCCGAGCACCTCGACATTGGCGCGCATGTAGTCGGCGAGCCAAGGCGCCGAGGAGAACTGCACCCGATGGGTCACCTCGTGTAGACAGACCCAGAGCCGAAAATCGCTCGGCGACACTCCGAGCGCGCGCTCCACGGCCACGATGTTCGGCGCGACCAGCAGCAGCGTGCCGTCCGGCCCGGTGAACGGGTCGTACTGGCCGAGGATCGCGGTCGACAGGAAAGCGAGCATCGCGCCCGCCTGCACACCCGCGGGTTTGCCCGCAAACCGCTTGCGTGTCGCCGACGCCGTGTCACTTCCGGTGAGCTGCGCCATGGAATCGGCGGCGGCCCCGATCCAGCCGGGCCGGTCGACGATCCTGGCGGCGGGCACCGGTCGGTCGTCCAGTAGCCCGGTCACCGCACGGACGGGTCCTTCGGCGCGTTCGGAGGCGACCGCCAGTTCGGCGACAACCTGCTCGGCCGAGTAGCGCGAGGTGCGCGGCCCCGAGGGCACCAGCGCCGAGCCGGTTTTCGCGGCCACTTGCCAGTCGATCACCCCGGACAGAACCGACCGTCCCTGGTGCCGCTCCAGCGCAGCCACGGGGCCGGATTCGGCTGTGTCGGAACCTTCTTGGTCCATGATCATCCACCCGTCATGAGCATCCACAGTTACGCAGCGTGCCTGCGATCGCGTCCAGCGCGGGCCTACTCGCCTCTGGCGGTCGATCGTTCGACATCAGAGCGAAGGTCAGCACCCGCCCATCGGCGTCCAGCACATACCCGACCAACGCGCTGGACACCGACAGAGTTCCGGTCTTGGCGCGCACCCAGCCGGCGCCATTGCGATTCTGGGTGACATAGCGGCTGGTCAGTGAGCCAGTGCCGCCCGCGACCGGCAGGTAGTCGAGCATCGGGGCCAGCGTGGTCGCGAGGTGGTCGCGCTGCGGTTTGGCCTTCGTGCCGACCGGTTGCACCGCGGTGGCGCCGTTCGGCTCGGCCGCGGTAGCGATGATTCGATCGAGCAACCGCGCGGGAGTCCGATCGTCGACCGAGAGCCCACTGCTGTCGTGCATGACCAGGCCGGTCAGGTCGAAACCGGCTTTGTTCAGCGCCGCGCTCGTGGCGTCGACCGCGCCGCTGAACGACGCCTCGCCGCCGGTCGCCAGCGCGATCTCCCGGCCGATCGCCTCGGCGAGCACATTGTCGGAGTGAACCATCGTGTCGCGCAGCCGGTCGCGCAGCGGTGCCGACCGCACGCTCGCGACCTCGGCCGCGCCAGGCGGCGCGGTCCCCACCCTGACCCGGGCCGGGTCGATACCGAGGTCCCCGGCCAGTCGCCGCCCGGCATCCAAGGCGGGCGTCCCGGTGCGCGGGGAGTATTCCACGAGCGGTTGCAGGCGACCACCGTCGATCATCACCGACTCCATCGGAGCGATGGACCCCTCACCGATGTCGACCGGGTCCCACCCCTGTGCCATGGTCGGGCCCTCGTAGGCGGACGTATCGACCACGATCGTGTCCACCGGGCGGCCCGCGGATCTGATCTGCGCCACCAGATCGGACAACCGTGGGCCGTTCGGGTAGTAGCCCTTGCCGTCGGGCTGTGCGGTGAGCGTCGGATCACCACCGCCGACCAGCACCAACTCGTTCGGTGCCGACCCTGTGACCACCGCAGTGGTCACCCGGTGATCGGCGGGCAGCGCCAGCAGCGCGGCCGCGGTCGTGAGAATCTTGGCGGTCGACGACGGGATCATCGGTGTGTTCGCGTCACCACTCCACAGCACTGTAGCGCTGGCGGCATCGGTCACCTGGCCCGCGAACGCGCCGAGGTCCGGGTTACCGACCACGAGGGCGAGCGCGGCCGCGACACCCGCGGGGCTCGGTGCGGGCGCGTTGGAGCGGGCCGGGCCGACTTGTGGGGATGACTCGACCGCCGCGGGCGGTGCGGAAATAGTCAGTCCGCCGTGGCGGAACTCGTCGGTCCACGGCCGCAGCGCGAGTAACGCTCCGATGCCGCCCCCGAGCACCACCGCCAACACGGTCGCGCCTGCGATCCAGGTCTTCCGTCGCCGCCGGGCGGCCAGCCCACCGATGTTCTTGTTCCGACCAGACACGTCGACGTTGCTCTCCTGATTTCCGCGGCAGCCGCCTGCCGCACCCATGTCCCCGCCGATCACACTATCCTCGTTGCGCAACCGTTCCCCCGAACAACCTGGCGAGTCGGCACACTCCACAGCGGCCGAGTCGACAGCCGCCGATGAGAAGCCGAGTCGTCGGGACTCGGCACCGATGCATTGAAGGAGATGGCGTGGAGTTCGACGTCACTATCGAGATCCCCAAAGGTTCCCGTAACAAGTACGAGGTCGATCACGAAACCGGACGGGTCCGGCTCGACCGGTTCCTGTACACCTCCATGGTCTATCCCGCCGACTACGGCTACATCGAGAACACCCTCGGCGATGACGGCGACCCGCTGGACGCGCTGGTCCTGCTGCCCGACTCGGTCTTCCCCGGCGTGATCGTGGAGGCCCGTCCAGTCGCGATGTACAAGATGACCGACGAGGCAGGCGGTGACGACAAGATCCTGTGTGTGCCCGCGGGCGACCCGCGATGGGATCACATCCAGGACCTGAAGGACGTCCCGGAGTTCGAGCTGGCTGCGATCAAGCACTTCTTCGAGCGCTACAAGGACCTCGAGCCCGGCAAATTCGTCAAGGGCTCGGAGTGGGTGGGCCGCGCCGAGGCCGAGGCCGAGGTCGAGGCATCGATCCAACGGCTGAAGGAGCACGGCGGACACTGACCGTCCCGAACTGCGCGGCGCGGGTAGTCCGGTACTTTCCGGCTACCCGCGCCGTCGTTTGCGGGCGCACCGCGTCCTACCGCGCTCGATCAGCTTTCGCCCTCGCCGTCCTGCGCCGTGTCGGCATCGCCGTTCGCCGCCCGACCTTACGCAACGGCACCTCCCGCCAGAACAGCACCAGAATCAGTCCGAGCAGTGCGACACCGGTCGCCGACAAGAACACCGTGGACATCGACTCGGCGAAACCGATTTTGAAGGCCGAGCCAGATCCGGGTTCAGCTCCTGGATGATCGAGCTTTCGTGCAGCACCTCTCCGGCCGCCGAAGTGTTGTGCGCCAGTAGCCCTTTGGGCAGCGCGGCATCGGCGGGGTTCGCGCTGCGCGCGCCCGCGAGCACGGCGTGCTGGAAGGTCGGATCAGTGGCCACCGAACGCATCTCGGCGGAAATGTTGGGGGTCAGCTGCGCGAAAAGGATCGAAAGGAACACCGCTACGCCGAACGTGCCACCGATCTGCCGGAAGAACGTGGCGGCTGCGGTCGAGACTCCCATATCCTTGGGCGGCAACGCGTTCTGCATCGCCAGGGTGAGCGGCTGCATGAGATTGCCGAGCCCGATGCCGATACACACCATGAAGATCATGACCAGCCACAGCGGGCTGTCGGCGTCCAGGTAGTGCAGGAGGAGCAGTCCGACCGTCAGCATCGTCGCACCGATCAGCGGGAAAGCACGGTAGCGACCAGTGCGCGAGATCAGCTGTCCAGAAACGACCGAGCCCGCCATCAGTCCGAGCACCATCGGCAGCATCTCCAGACCGGCCAGCGTCGGGGTTGCGCCGCGTACCACCTGCAAATACTGCGGCAGCAGCGAGATTCCGCCGAACATCGCGGCGCCGACCACGAACGAGATCACCACGCCGAGCGCGAACGTCGTGTTGCCGAAGATCCGCGGCGGGATCAGCGCCGCATCCCCCAGCGTCTTCTGCACCAGGACGAAGCGGAGGACACCGAGACACCGATCAGATAGCAGGCGACCGACCGCCCACTGTCCCAGCCCCAGGCACGCCCCTGTCCGGCGACGATGAGCAGCGGGACGAGACCGATCGCCAAAACCGCCGTGCCCCACCAGTCCACCCGGTCAGTGGACCGTGCCCGTTCGGGCAGTGTCAGCACTCGGGACACGACCGCTAGGGCGACCAGGCCGATCGGCACGTTCAGCAGGAACACCCAGCGCCAGCTCACGCCGAGGATGCTGGCCTGCCCCGCGAACAAGCCGCCGAGCACCGGACCGATCACGCTCGAGGTGCCGAACACCGCGAGGAAGTAACCCTGGCACTTCACTCGCTCGCGCGGCGCGACGATATCGCCGATGATGGTCAGCGCCAGCGACATCAGTCCGCCCGCACCGAGCCCCTGGAACGCGCGGAACGCCGCGAGTTGGTACATCGACTCCGCGAAGTTGCACAGCAACGACCGAGCCCCAAAATCGCGATGGCCGCCATCAAGAACGGTTTGCGGCCATACATGTCGGACAACTTGCCGTAGAGCGGTGTCGCCAACGTCGCGGTGATCAGGTAGGCGGCGGTGGTGGCCCATGCCTGCAACGAGTAGCCGTCGAGGTCGTCGGCGATGGTGCGGATCGCGGTCGACACGATCGTCTGGTCCAGCGCGGCCAGCAGCATGCCCAGCGTTAGACCGCCGAGGATCGCCATGATCTGCCGGTGGGTGAAGGCGGCCGGTGCCGTGTGGTGTCCGACCCGGTCACGAGTCGGGCTCCGTGCTGCTGTGGTCGGCCCAGCGGCGGCGCATCGCGGCCACCATGCCGGGGCGGGCGAGCTCGAAGTCGTCGACGAACTGCCGCAGCAGATCGGCGAAGGCGGCTTTGGAATCCGGGTTCCAGGCCGCCAGCACAGTGGTGAGGCCCTCGTTGCGGCGGCGACGGATCTGTTCGGCGACCGCGCGGCCGTGATCGGTCACGGCGAGCACGGTGGCGCGGCCGTCGGCCGGGTCGGCCTGCCGCTCGACCAGCCGACGCTCGACCAGGTGGGCCACCTGGCGGCTGATCGTCGACGCGTCGGAATATAGCGCTTCGGCCAGCGTTCCCGACCGCATCGGCCCGTCGCACAACAGCCGGAACAGGGTCTCGAACGCGGCCGGGTCGAGTCCTCCCTTGGTCAGCCCGCTGAGTTGTGCCGCCGTGCGGTCACGGATCCGACCCAACCGGATAAGTTGAGCAGCGATCGTGTCGATCGACTGATCATCCGCAGCATCCACGCCATCACACCTTCATTTGCACCATCGATTAGTTGCGCGACGCAAGTATGCGAGGGGGTCAGTACCGGGGCAAACCTGGAGACGGCCTACTGGCCCTTGAATTCTGGCGCGCGCTTCTCGAACACCGCCTTGATCGCCTCGGTGAGGTCCTCGGAGGGGAGGAACGCGGCGTTCCAGGCGGAGACGTAACGCAGCCCGGCGGCGACCTCGTCCTTACGCCGCTGATCCAGTACATCCTTGACGCCCTGCACCACCAGCGGTGGGTTCGCCGCGATCTCGCGCGCGGTCGCGTGCGCCGCGTCCATGACCGCTTCCTGGTCCAGGAAGACGTCGTTGACCAGACCGATCTTCTCCGCGCGCACGGCGTCGATGTCCTTGGCGGTGTAGGCGAGTTCGCGCACATGCCCCTCCCCGATGATGCCGGGCAACCGATGCAGCGACCCGATGTCGGCGACAATCGCGACCTTGGCCTCCCGCAAACTGAACTTGGCGTCCGCGCTCGCGTAGCGGACATCGGCGGCCGCGATCAGGTCGAGGCCGCCACCGATGCACCAGCCGGACACCGCGGCGATCACCGGCTTGCGGCAGTCCGCGACCGCCGTGACCGCCGCTTGCATCTTGCGCACCTCGTGCAGCAAGGTGGTGCGCGGCTGTGCCAGCGCCCGGTCGGCAAGCACCGGCCCGAACGTTCCGCTCATCGCGGGCAGGTCGAGCCCGTAGCAGAAGTTCTTGCCCGAACCGGTCAACACCACCGCACGCACCTCGGGGTCGGCGTCGAGCACCTGGAAGACCTCCGGCAACTCCCGCCAGAAATCCGGGCCCATCGCATTCCCCTTGCCGGGACCGAGCAACGTGACCTGCGCGACGTGGTCCTTCGCTTCGACGGTGAAAGCCTGCCAGTCAGTCATTCGTACAGCGTATCGAGACGGCGCGCCGCCGGTACCCCGGCTACCGGGATCGTCCGTCGTATCGGACTCGCCAAGAAGACCGCGGAGCGTGTAAATCCTGCGCAAATTCGTAGCGACGCATTGGTTCCAGGTCACGGCGCGACGGATCATGGTGATGTCAACACATCGCGATCCTCGGGTTCGGAGACGACCATGCTGCTGCACCAGGGAATCGGTCTCGACCGATTCAACGAGATATCGCGCGGTCGCGCGATGCACGCGCTCTACGAGTGCTGTAGCAATGTGACGTGGGCGGCGACGCTGGCCGATGCCCGGCCCTACGCCAACCGGGACGCGCTGGTGAGCAAGGCCGATGTCGAACTGCTCGCGCTGTCCCAGCGGGACATCGACCGCGCGTTCGAAGCGGTTGTGCACGAACGGGTCTCGAAGCACAACCTGACCGAACTAGCACGGGTCACCCGCACCCGGATCGGGGGAATGCTCGGTCCGGTCGAGGGCTACCCGGATTACTGACCGGCATTCAGGCGCACCCGGCGTCCGACGCGCAATCGCTCTACCCTGGTGCCATGCGCAGGTCGTTGTTGCCACCGGTAGCTTGCCGGGTCGCGGACACCCTCATCGCCCGTGGGCATCACGGCCTCATCATCGCTCAACCCACGCCGACGCATACCGCGCTCGATGCCGCGCGGGCGCTCGGCGTCGATGTGGGGGCCATCACGAAATCGCTGGTTTTCCTGCTCGATGACGAACCGGTGCTGTTGCTGGTCTCCGGCGCACACCAGGTCGACCTGTCGAACACCGGCGCGCGCCTGGAAGGAAAGCTGACCCGCGCACCGGCAGACCTGGTCCGTGCGGTCACCGCACAGCCGATCGGTGGAGTCGCACCGGTCGGCCATCCGACCAACCTGCCGACCTGGGTGGACAACGCACTGTCCGCGCACCGCGAGGTCTGGGCGGCCGGCGGGCATCCGAACACCATTTTCCGCACGTCGTTCCGCGAATTGGTGCGGATCACCGCGGGCCTTGCGATCGACATGGATTGAGTTGGCGCGCGGGCAGCGACACCGAACGACCAGGTACTCGGCCCACCAGCCCTGGTCCGCGAGTATTTTCGTCATGTGACCGAAGCACCACGGCCCGAGACGGCATTCCAGATCCCCGATGATCTGAGTGGAATCACCGCCGAGCAGTACCGCACCTCCATGCGCCATTACCCCGCGGGCGTCACCGTCGTCACGCTGTCGTCCCCGGGGGGCCCGATCGGCTTCACCGCGACCTCATTCGCCTCGCTGTCACTGGCGCCGCCGCTGGTCTCGTTCAACATCGCACACACCTCCTCCAGCCTGCCCGCACTGCTGGACGCCGAGTCCGTGGTCATCCACTTCCTGGGCGAACACCAGCAGCACCTGGCTCACCGCTTCTCCAGGAACGCCGAGAAGCGCTTCAGCGACCACTCGCTGTGGACCACGCTGGACACCGGCGAACCAGTCCTGCACGGCACCCCCATCTGGTTGCGCGCCACCGTGCACCGACTCATCCCCATCGGCGACCACACCGTGGTCGCCGGCCTGGTGACCCGAGTGCACGACAACACCGATCAGAAGCCCGCCGCCGCCCCGCTGCTCTACTACGACGGGCGCTATTACCGCCCGACGTCGCTGGGTGACTGACCGACTCAGGCACCGTCCAAGGCGGCGAAGTCGACCTCGACCGGAAATGGGTCGGTCAGTCTGAGCACGTCCTGATGCGTTTCCGAGAGCCGGTAACTGCGACTGGCCCAATCCAGGCGGTATTCCTGGATAATCTTCACTTTTCGATCGGCGTCCAAGTGCGCGATCAGGTAGATCGGAATTCCCTCGTTCGCGTATTCCGCACACTTGTCCACCGTGTCGGTGTACTCGGATCCCGGCGAGACCACCTCGACCACCAGCAGTACGTCCGCGGTCGTCAACTTCCGGTCACCCTCGATGCAGCGATGTAGCACGACATCCGGACGGCGGAACGAGAACCCGGGGCTCGCCGGGCGACTCCGGAGGTAGTGCATCTCGAAATCGGTGACGACGCCGGTGCACGGCTCGGCCGGGCTTGCCCGCTCCAGGGCATTCGCCAGTCGCCGGGCGACATTGTTGTGCTGGAAGGTTCCGCTGCGGCATACGATTACGTGGCCGTCGACCACCTCGATCTGCCGCTGGATGTCGTCCGGAAGCGCCGCGTAGCCCTCCTCCGTGATCAGAAGCGCACCCGGGTCGACGGCCCAGGCAGGGAGCGTGCTCATGCGTCCACCTCGAGGTCGGGTACCAGTACGCCGATAATATCCGCTCGCATTGCCCTGATCGGGACACCGCGGCCCTCAGCCGATCAGGCAGGGGGCGGCGCCGGCAGGGGCGGTGGAGCGGAAGGGGCGTGTTTCGGGGGTGGGGTTCCACAAACCGTTGGTGGCGGCGTACTCCCAGGCCGGGCCGGTGCGAACGAGAGCGGCGACGGCCCCGACGAGCCGATCCACATCAGCGGCGGTAGTGCCGAGACCGATGCTGGCGCGCAGGGCCCCGCCCAGCCCGAGGCGGGTGAGCAGTGGGTGCGCACAGAAGCGTCCGTCGCGGACGCCGATGCCGTGTTCGGCGGAGAGGTAGGCGGCGACGTGGCCTGGCACGAATCCGTCCAGGGTGAAAGCGACAATGCCGACAACGTCGGGACTATCGGTCCAGATACGCAGCAAGCGCACACCATCGATCGCGGCAAGGCCGTCGCGGAGGCGGTCGGCGAGCCGATGCTCGTGGGCGGCAAGGGTTTCGGCGTCGATCGTGCAGAACGCGTCACAGGCGGCGGCCAGCGCGGCGGCGCCGAGTACGTTCGGCGACCCCGCCTCGTGCCGCTGCGGAGCCGGCGCCCACTCTGCGCCGGTCGCACTCACCTCGCGCACCGCCCCGCCCCCGGCCAGGTACGGCTCGGCCGCATCGAGCCAGTCACAGCGGCCGACCAGCACGCCCGCACCGAACGGCGCGTACAGCTTGTGTCCGGAAAATGCCAGATAATCGATGTCGCTCTCACGCAGACTGATTCGCCGGTGCGGCGCCAACTGTGCCGCGTCGACCAGGATCCGGGCACCGCACTGGTGCGCGATGGTGGCCAGCCGGTCCAGCGGAAGCACCTCACCGGTCACGTTCGACGCGCCCGTCACCGCGAGCAACGCGGCCGGCCTGCTGCACAACTCGGCGACCAGCCTGCCGATGGTGTCTTCGACGGTGTCGGCGGCCCGAACGACACGGCGGCCGTGTTCGGTCCAGGGCAGGAAATTGGCGTGATGCTCGATGTCCAACACCACCGTCTCGCCGGGAACGCACGCGGCGAGCAGGTTCAGCGAGTCGGTCGTGTTGCGGGTGAACACCACCACCTGATCGTCGGCAGCGTCGAGGAACCGGGTCACCGAACCGCGGGCAGCCTCATAGCACTCGGTGCTGATCCGCGAGGCGTAGCCCGCGCCGCGGTGCACACTCGCGTAGAACGGCAGCAGCTGCTGCACCCGATCGGTGACCTGCGCCAGCGCGGGCGCGCTCGCCGCGTAGTCGAAGTTGGCGTAGGTGGTCGTCCCGCCCTGCACGAGCGGCACCTGGAGGTCGTCACCGGAGACCCGGGCGAGTACGGCACAAGTGTTGTCGACAGCAGAGGTCATCACGTAAATCCCGTCGGTTCTGGGACCCGCGATGGTGTTCGTCGAGTCCGCGCTTGCCGCACCCAGTCGGGCGTCGGCCCGGTCGTCACCCGGAGCACCCCACCGCGGAGGAGGGTTGCCGGCCAGCAAGCCGGGGCTTCACGCTGGCACTCATGACCTGACCCGAGATTGGCAGACGCGCCCCCGCACTGTCAACTGGGTTCGCCATCGAAGTGCGGCGCGCGCTGTTCACGAGGCAACCGACCTCGACCGCCGCCCCACGGCGGCGATCGAGGCGGAATCGGGTGCGTTGTCCACGCATCCAGCGATCATTCGGCAAACTTTACGTTAACTGCGACGACCTGGCGTTTACCGGGCCGCGCGGGTCGAAACTCGACCCGACCGCACACGGCACCAGATGGTCCCGCAACCGGTTCGGTGAACTACCGACGATGACCACCGCGGGTACCGTGGACAACTGGCCACCGTGGTGTTTGCCCTTTGGTAACCCCGCTATGACACAACTACCGGAAGCGCGAGGCAGGTCGATGGGAGGTGCGCAGAGCACCATGCTCCAACCACAGGTTGACGCGACGGCGAGCCCGCTGCTGCGGGGCGGCCAGGCTTCCGAGGCCCGCACGCTCGTCGACATCCTGACCGCCACGGCGCTCGCGCACCCCGACGCCCCCGCCATCGACGACGGTCAGGTGGTGCTCTCCTACCTCGAGCTGGTCGTCGAGATCGAGAAGATCATGGCGAGGCTCGCCACAGCGGGTGTGCGCCCGGGCGACCGGGTAGGCGTGCGGATGTCGTCAGGCGCCCGCGAGCTCTACGTCACCATCCTCGCGGTCTTGTACACCGGCGCCGCCTACGTGCCGGTCGACGCCGACGACCCGGACGAGCGCGCCCAGCTGGTCTTCGGTGAAGCCCAAGTCACCGCGATCGTGACCACCGAGGCCATCGAGACCACGGCGGCGGGCATCCGCGCCGCGCAACGAACCACGTGCGAGGACAACTGGACCACGCTGCCCGCCCCCGGCGACGACGCGTGGATCATCTTCACCTCGGGCTCCACCGGGACACCGAAAGGCGTCGCGGTCACCCACCGCAACGCCGCCGCGTTCGTCGACGCCGAAGCCGAACTATTCCTGCGTGACGCACCGATCGGTCCCGGTGACCGGGTCCTCGCCGGTCTCTCGGTAGCGTTCGACGCCTCCTGCGAGGAAATGTGGCTGGCCTGGCGCAACGGCGCCTGCCTCGTGCCCGCCCCGCGTGACCTGGTCCGCACCGGCGCCGATCTCGGCCCCTGGCTGCTGCGGCGCGAGATCAGCATCGTCTCGACCGTACCGACCCTGGCCGCGACCTGGCCGGTCGAGGCGCTGGACGCGGTGCGTCTGCTGATCTTCGGCGGCGAGGCCGTCCCGCCCGAACTCGCCGAACGCCTCGCCGGTAGCGGTGATTCGCCCCGAGAGGTGTGGAACACCTATGGCCCCACCGAGACAACGGTGGTCGCCTGTGCGGCGCTGCTGAACGGTCGGTGGCCGATTCGGATCGGGCTTCCACTCGACGGCTGGGACCTGGTCGTCGTGGACGCGTCGGGAAACCCCGTGGCCGAGGGCGAATCCGGCGAACTGGTCATCGGCGGTGTCGGCCTCGCGCGTTATCTCGATCCGGCCAAGGATGCGCAGAAGTTTGCCGCGCTACCGTCGGTCGGCTGGGATCGCGCCTACCGCAGCGGCGATCTGGTCCGCAACGACAGCGCCGGACTGGTCTTTCTCGGCCGCGCCGACGATCAGATCAAACTCGGCGGCCGCCGAATCGAACTCGGTGAGATCGACAGCGCGTTGCAGCATCTCCCCGGTGTCACCGGAGCCGCCGCCGCGATCCGCACCACCGAGGCGGGAAACCGGCTTCTGGTCGGCTACCTGACCGGGCCGGGGCCGGACTTCGACGGCAAAGCGGCCCGGGCCGTGCTTACCGAACAACTTCCGGCCGCACTGGTCCCGAGACTCGTCGTGGTCGACAAGCTACCCACCCGGACCTCCGGCAAGGTCGACCGGGACGCACTGCCATGGCCATTGCCCAACACCGACGACAACGATGACGACAACGACCTGACCGGCACCGCCCACTGGGTCGGCGGGCTGTGGGATTCGATTCTCGGGGCCGAGGTCGGCGACCTCGACGCCGACTTCTTCGACCTCGGTGGTGGCTCGCTCGCGGCGGCCCAGCTGGTCACCGCCCTGCGCGAACGCTATCCCCAAATCACCGTCGCCGACCTCTACGACCATCCTCGCCTCGGCGCGCTCGTCGAGCTGCTCGAACAGACGACACCCACGGTCGCCGTCGCGGAGCGCGTCGTACGCCCGACGCCGCTACTCGCCCAGACCGCGCAGGTATTGGCCACCGTCCCGCTGACCACCCTCACCGGTCTCCAGTGGCTCACCTGGCTTGCGATCGTCGGCAACGTCGCGAGCTGGTCCGGCTCGCTGCCCTGGCTGCCGCAGCTGTCCTGGTGGTGGACGCTAGCGGCGTTCCTGCTGTTCATCTCTCCGCCCGGCCGCATGGCGATCTGTGTGGGCGGCGCCAGGCTACTGCTGCGTGGCGTCCACCCCGGTCGTTATCGTCGGGGCGGCTCGGTCCATCTGCGGCTCTGGGCGGCGGTCCGCCTGTCGGAGGCCAGCGGCGCCGAGAATCTCTCCGGCGCGCCATGGATGGTGCCGTTCGCGCGCGCGCTCGGCGCGAAGATCGGCAAAGGCGTCGACTTGCACACCCTTCCACCGGTGACCGGCATGCTCGAACTCGGCGACGGATGCAGCGTGGAACCGGAGGTCGACCTGTCCGGTTACTGGATCGATGGCGATGTGGTCCATCTCGGTCCGATCGTCATCGGCCCAGGCGCGGTCGTCGGTTCCCGATCAATCCTGTTGCCCGGCACCAAGATCGGCAAGAATGCCGAGATAGCACCCGGCTCGGCGGTGTCAGGCAAGGTGAAAGCCGAGCAGGAGTGGGCCGGCTCGCCCGCCGTGAAGGTCGGTAGGGCCCAACATCGCTGGCCGCCGACCACGCCGGACCGCGCCGCGCATTGGGTCGGCATCTTCGGCGTCACGTCGGTACTGCTGGCCGCGGTGCCGATCCTCGGCCTCGGCGCGGGCGGTGCGTTCATCGCCTGGTTCATCCGGGACACCCGGACATTGGCGGACGGTTCGGTGCGCGCCTTCGCGATTCTCCCGATCACGACCTTGCTCAGCCTCGGCGTCTACGCGGTGGTGACCATCATCGCCGTCCGACTACTCGGTATCGGTCTGGCCGAGGGGTATCACCCGGTGCGCAGCCGGGTCGGTTGGCAGGCCTGGGCCACCGAGCGACTGCTCGATTCCGCACGCACATTCCTGTTTCCGCTGTACGCGAGCCTGCTCACGCCGCTGTGGCTCCGTTTGCTCGGCGCGAGGATCGGCAAGAGCGTCGAGGTGTCCACGGTGCTATTGCTGCCGAAATTCACCACGGTCGCCGACGGGGCGTTCCTCGCGGACGACACCATGATCGCGAGCTACGAACTCGGCGGCGGCTGGCTGCGCGTCGGCGAAGCGAAAGTCGGCAAGCGCGCCTTCCTCGGCAACTCCGGGATGACCGCGCCGGGCCGCCGAGTTCCGAAGAACGGACTGGTCGCGGTGTTGTCGGCGGCGCCGTCCAAGGCGAAGGCGGGCTCGTCCTGGCTGGGCAGCCCACCGGTCCGGCTTCGACGCGCGGCGGAGAACACCGACACCTCGCGCACGTTCAACCCGCCCGCGCGGCTGCGCGTCGCCCGCGGCATCATCGAAACCTGCCGCTTGATCCCGGTTCTGGTCACCTTCGCCATCGGCCTCGGGGTGCTGTTCACCCTGGCCTGGCTCGCGGAGGCCCTCGGCCACGCGGCCGCCGGGCTACTGAGCGGACTGGTGCTGCTCGCCGCCGGTGCGGTCGCCGGGGCGAGCGCGATAGCCGCGAAATGGCTGCTGGTCGGGCGCATTCACGCCGAGGAGCATCCGCTGTGGAGTTCGTTCGTGTGGCGCAACGAAGTCTCCGACACCTTCGTGGAAACCGTTGCCGCGCCGTGGTTCGCGCGCGCCGCGACCGGAACTCCCGTGCTGAACCTCTGGCTTCGCGGTCTCGGCGCGCGGATCGGCCGCGGGGTATGGTGCGAGTCCTACTGGCTACCGGAGGCGGACCTGGTGACTCTCGGCGACGGCGCGACCGTGGAACGCGGCTGCGTGGTGCAGACCCACCTTTTTCACGATCGAATCATGGCCATGGACACTGTCAGCCTGGGTGCGGGAGCCACGCTCGGTCCACACTGTGTCGCGCTGCCCGCGTCCGCCCTCGGCGACGGCGCGACCATCGGTCCCGCGTCCCTGGTCATGCGCGGCGACGCGGTGCCTGCCTCGACGCGCTGGTGGGGCAACCCGATCGCGCCCTGGTTCACAGGCGACCCCGGGGCACGCTGATGCCGGGCAAGTTCTACGAGGCCCCCATCGATGAGTACCTACCGCAGAACGGCAATCGGGGCTATCGAGTATCACGGTACGAACTCGAGTTGAGTTACAAGGTAACCAGCAACCGACTGACCGGCCGTGCCACGATCACCGCGGTGACCACCGCCGGGCGCCCGAGGTTCGCCTTCGATCTTTCCCAGTCGCTGGTCGTCTCGAAGGTGCTCGTCAATGGAGCCAAGGCGGCGAAATACACTCACCAGCACAGCAAGCTGGTGATCACACCGCAGCAGCGGATTCCGGCGGGTGGCGTGCTGTCGCTGGTGGTGCAGTACGGCGGCATCCCGCGACCGGTGCGCGGCCCATGGGGAGAGGTCGGCTGGGAGGAGCTGACCGAGGGCGTGCTCGTAGCGAATCAGCCCAACGGCGCCGCCTCCTGGTTCCCTTGCGACGACCACCCGAGTTCCAAAGCGAGCTACCGGATTTCGATCACCACCGACTCGCCCTACTACGCGCTGGCCAACGGCATTCTGCTGCGGAAGCAGACCAAGGCCAGCCAAACCACGTGGGTGTACGAGCAGTCCGAGCCGATGTCGAGCTACTTGGCGACTATCCAGATCGGCCCCTACCGCAAGCATCGCATCGACCCCCCGCACAACTCGGTACCGATGCAGGCCGTCATCCCGCCCCGGCTCCGCGCCAACTTCGACCATGACTTCGCCCGTCAGCCGCAGATGCTCGAGGTCTTCACCGACAAGTTCGGCCCCTACCCGTTCGAGGGGTACACGGTGGTGGTGACCGACGACGAACTGGAGATCCCGATCGAGGCGCAAGGCATCTCCGTCTTCGGCGCCAACCATTGCGACGGCCGTCGCGGCGCCGAGCGGCTGGTCGCGCACGAGCTGGCCCACCAGTGGTTCGGCAACAGCCTGACCATCCGGCAGTGGCGCGACATCTGGCTGCACGAAGGCTTCGCCTGTTACGCGGAGTGGATCTGGTCGGAGGCGGCGGGCGGACCGAGCGCTGATCAGCTGGCCAGGGCCGCGCGGCACAATTTGGCACGCGAGCCGCAGGACATCGTGGTCGGTGACCCAGGACCGCTCCGAATGTTCGATGACCGCGTGTACAAGCGTGGCGCGCTGACCTTGCACGCATTGCGTCTGGAACTGGGCGATACCGGCTTCTTCGAGTTGCTACGGGAGTGGACGGTGCGCTTTCGCCACGCTCTGGTGACCACGGAGGAATTCACCGATCTGGCCGGGCACTACAGCCTGATGCCCCTACGCCCGCTCTGGGACAGCTGGCTACTCGCCGAGCCGTTACCCCAGCTGCCGCCGTACGGCGGCAGGTAGCCGGCTGATCAGAACACCAGATAGCGCACGGCGAGTTCTTCGACCAGCGGGTCGTCGTCGGCGACGCTCTCCAGCGTGTCCAGATCGGTTTCGACGGCGATCTGCCGTGGGTCGTCGTGCTCGGAGTCGGGAGTGCCATCCTCTTCGAGCTGGCGCAGCAACTTCGCTCGCACCCTGTCCTTCAGTGAATCGCTCATAGTGGCAGCTTGCCGGGTCCACGACGGGTCGGATCGCCCGGGCCAGCCGAATTCGGTCGAGCATTGGTGCCGTGCGGAATTCGCGTGTGCCGCTAGACCGGGGTCAACAGCGTTCCCCACGGCGTATTGCGCAGCACGGTATAGATGGCCAGCAGAACGAAGAACGTCCACATCGTCGTGCGGCTGACGGTGGGCAGTCGCATCGACCGACCACGCCAGGCCCGGATGGTCCAGTCCCCCACCCACAGTGCGAACGCGAGAACCAGCGGAATCGCCAGCAGATTGCTGTGCAGCGCATCGACGAGTTGCCCGTCGGTCAGGTTGTGCACCGCACGCATGCCGCCGCAGCCAGGGCAATACCAGCCGGTCAGCGCGTAGACCGGACAGGTGCCGTACGAGCCGTCGACATGGGGATCCCGCAGGTGCAGCAGCACGCCGATCGCTATGCCGGCACCCGCGACCAGCGATGGCACCGCCACGCCGCGCCACCCGGACCTCGATTCCGTCGTCGGATCGGCCGCGGCTTCGGGGGCGATGTGCGCGAATTCCACAGATCAACCGTAGCCCCGGGCCGGTCGGTACCGCCACGCTCGCACACCCAACTGCCATGAACTCGAATCGCGATGCGCGTCCGCCACCGCGTTCGGGGTACCGGGCCGCTCCTGTGGCCGCGGTCCGGCGCCGATGAAACCGAGGCGGCCGCGTCAGGAACCGAGCGACCACGCGTCATCGAGCCTGCGCTGCGCGGGTATCGGGTGACGCGAAACCGATTGCGTCGGTGGCCACGCCACGATCGTGGCTCCAGCCCTCCGACAAGATCGAAAGCCTCCGCCGTTTTCGCTGGCCGCGTAAAATTTGTCGACGTGGATGCCGCTGGTGGTACCTGGCTCGACGGATTCGGGATCAGTGCGGCCCGCAAGCTCGAGTACGGGCAGGTGGGCCACTGGTGTACACCCCAGGACGGTGATCACGCGGTCGACGACGCCGCGCGAACCGTCGCGGTGGAGATCGACCCCGGCGATGGATCGTCGCTGGTCGTCTTTGTTCGCGTCCCCAATCGTCGGGACGTACCCGGCGATTTCCATCCCGACGATGAGGTCTGCCTGGTGATGCCCGACATCGCCGCAGCGCTCTACTCGGCGGGCTGACCCGCGGCGATAGCCGTCTCGACAATCTCGCGCCGCATATTCGCCGGGCAGTGCTCCCTGCGCCCCTAGGTTCGCGATTCGATCTTTGACCGAACTGATTTCGGGGTATTCCGGGTGTCGGCCAGGATTTCACCCTCGGGTGCTTGCACTAGCAAGCACCCGAGCTTGCGACGTAGTGTGGCGGTGGACACAAAGGAGTGCTCGATGCTGGTGAAGTCGATGAGGACGCTGGCCGACGCGCGTAATGGCGCGCTGACTGCCGCATACCGCGCCGGATTGCGATCCCGCACTTACCAGACCACGTCATTGAACGCCCCCACTGCCCCGTGTGCGGTCATCCCGGTCACCACTTCGGACGGCGCCCGCCTGCGGGTGCATGCCTACGGTCCAGCCGACGGTGACGTCATCGTCTTGATCCATGGCTGGAGTTGCAGTATCGAATACTGGAATCCTCAGATCAACACCTTCGCCGACCGGTATCGGGTGGTCTGCTACGACCAGCGCGGGCACGGTGCCAGCGAACTCGGCAGTCTCGCCCCGAGCAAGCAGACACTGGCCGAGGATCTGTCGGCCGTTCTGGACGCCACACTTCGCCCCGGACAGCGTGCGGTGCTCGCGGGTCACAGCATGGGCGGAATCACGCTGCAGGCGTGGGCCGAACGGTATCCGGAGCAGGTGGACAGGCGCGCCGCCTCGGTCATCCTGCTCAATACCACCTCGGGCAACATTCGCTACGACACCGACCTGCTCCCGCTGCTGAACAAACCGCTGACCCTGGCGAACCGGCCGATCACGTTGCTCGGAGCCACCGTGCGTATGCCGGTGATCGTTGGCGAAACCATTCTCTCCGCCCCGGTGCCGATGCCAGGAGGCTGGCCGGTGAGCACACTGTTCAAAGCGCGCGTGATGTCCGCGACGGCGACGGCGGACGAGGTGAACTTCGCGCTCGGGATCGTGCGGTCCTGTCGCCCACTCACCCGCGGCAGGCACGCCGCCGCGCTCGCCGACATGGATCTCACCGGCGCCGCCGCACAGCTCACTGTGCCGACGACGGTGATCGCGGGCGCGCACGATCATCTTTTGCCCGAACGTATGTCGCGCCGCATCGCCGACGTACTCACCGACACCGGTCAGCTTGCCGCCTACCACGTATGGCCCACCGGCCACCTCGGCAACATCGAAGCCGCCGATCTCTTCAACCGAGAGTTGGCGCGCATCGCCGGATGCGCCGACAGGCACAACACTGCTGCGGGTTGATCCGCGAGACGCTTCGAGTCGGTGATCGACGTCCAGTTCAGCGGCATCGCCCCGGCCCGCCGCTGACCACCCGAATCCGGTCTCGTCGAACTCGCGGAGCATCGCCGGCCAACGGATCGGCCTGCGCCCATTCGCGCGGCACTAACACAGAGTTACCGTGAACCGATGATCCGACAGACGGATCGGTTTCTTCGAACGGAGCACAGTGCACGTATTTCGCGGTATATCGGCCCTGCTTCTGGCCGTGGGCGCGCTGGCAGTGACGGCCACCTCGGCGTCTGCCCTTCCGATCGGAATCCCACCGGCGCGGACACTCTGCGGTGGTGGCGGTTTCGGCGGCGGAACGGTGGCGGCGTATTTCGACCCGGCCCGCAACCTGGACGGCACGACGACCATCTGGATCCGGCCGGAATTCACCTTCGTTCCCACCGTCCCGGGCGGCTACTGCAGCGTGGACGTCACCCTGTACTGGCGCAACAATGACACCAATGCGATCGGCACTGCTGCCGCGAGCCCCGTCTCGGTGGGCGACAATACCGCCACTGGTGAGAACACCGACGGCCAGTGGGTGCCGATCACCATCGATGCCGGTCATGGTCGACTCGAGGTGTTGCTCGCGACGAACTTCCTACACGTGCCCGGCAAGGGAACCTTTATCGACGCGTAGTCAGCCCCAGCCGGGCGGAGGACGACGCGCAGCGCGAGCCCGATGGGCAGCACAGCCAGGCCCTTGTCGAAGACGCGTCGCGGCGAGGTTTACCGGCAGGAACGAAAAGCGGACCGGGTCGGCGATGGAGACGGCATACAGGGAATGAAAGGGCCGTCCCGGCGGTAGAACCAGAACATGGAACTCGACGACGCAGCTCGCACACTCATCGGTGCCGGCGCCGAAGCCACGCTGGTGACGATCAACCCCGACGGTAGCCCGCAGGTATCCGTCGTGTGGGTAGCGCTGCAATCCACACCCGACGGCGACGAACTCGTCTCCGCCCACCTCGCCGAACACCAGAAAGTCCGCAATATCCGCCACGACCCCCGCGTCGCGGTGACGATTCTCGCGCCCGAACGCGGCGAGACGATGCGGCCCTACCTGTCGGTTACCGGCACCGCCCGCATCGTCGAAGGCGGCGCACCCGAACTTCTCGCGGAGCTGGCCGAAACGCTGACCGACTCGAACGTCGAATTTCCGCCCGCCGGCTCACCCCCTGGCCTGCTCACCCGCATCCGCATCGACAAAATCGGCGGCATCGGCCCTTGGACGTCGTGACGAGCGGCTGCTCGACAGGCACCGCCGGCCCCGGAATGCCGTGTGGCGAGGAAACGGCACACGGCATCGTTTGTCTACGCGACCGGCGGGTACGTCGTCAACGCGTTCCTTCCGCACCAGCAAACGTTCATATGAGGTTGCCATCGACCACGAATGGTGCTCATCGCTTTGGCCATACCACGGCGAAAGGACCGACCAAGGAGATGACATGACGGACGAAGCCCGCCCTCCCGTACCCCCCTTCACCAGAGAAACCGCCATCGAGAAGGTTCGGCAGGCAGAAGACGGTTGGAACTCCCGCGATCCGGAAAAGGTCGCCCTCGCGTACACCGTGGACTCACGCTGGCGCAACCGTGCGGAATTCGTCAACGGACGCGACGAGATCGTCGCCTTCCTCACCCGCAAATGGCGTCGGGAACTCGACTACCGACTCATCAAGGAACTCTGGGCCTTCGACGGCAACCGGATCGCGGTGCGCTTCGCATACGAGTGCCATGACGATTCCGGCAACTGGTTCCGCTCCTATGGGAACGAGAACTGGGAATTCGACGACAACGGGCTGATGCGTGTGCGCTACGCCTGCATCAACGATCTCCCGATCAAGGTAGCCGAGCGCAAATACCACTGGACACAGGGGCGCCGCCCCGATGACCATCCCGGCCTGACCGAACTCGGACTGTAAGTCTCCCGAGCACGACGTGTCGGCCAGCCTACGCCGCTGGTCCCTGGCGGAGACGCACTTTTCGTCGAGTTCTCAGTGCGACGAGCCAGGTCGAAGCACCGGTGATAGCGAGCATCAATGGCGTGAGGGCGAGAAGGAACCAAAGTATTCGCCACCAGCCGTTGACCAGCCAACCGAAATGCGCGGGACGGAAGACTTTGTCGTAGAAGGTGTTCGCCACCGGCCGGCCGTGGCTGGAGTCGACGACTTGGACGTCGGCGCTGTCTTTGGCGTTGATGTAGACGAAGATGTCACCGCTGTAGAAGGCACGGTTTTCGTAAGGCGAATACGCGCCCGCTATCGCGGCCCGGTAATAGTCCGCGTCGGCGCTCGGCAGCATCAGATAGGCGAGCCGACCTGGGACATGTTGTAGTGCAATAGCGCTCGCGGCACTGACAGACACCGGTGGCTGCCCCGGTGCCGCCGGCCGAGGCGTGAACGAGTCCTGGGGCATCGCGTTGACTGCTTCGCCGCCAGTGAGAACGAGCCAGACCCGCTCCACGACAGGGAATTCGAACGCGGCGCCGGTGACACCCCACATGAGCAGGAACGGCACGCTGATGATGCCGATGACATTGTGTAGGTCGCGGTCACGGGCGTAGCGGCCTTTGTTCGTCCGGACGCGAAGGCCGTGGTGCCAGCGTTTCAGCGAGGGCCACCACACGAAAGCGCCGGATACCGCGAGCAGCACCAGCAACAATCCGACGGTGCCGAGAATCAAGTGCGCCCAGGTAAGGCCGAGGACGGGCACTTTCGCAGTGACCACTGGCGCCATCCCCGCATAGCGCGGGCAGCCGAACGCGCAGTCGTGCAGATTGACGAGCAGGCCGAGTGGGCCCTCGGTGATTCCCGCATACGTGTTGATTCGACCGGTGCCCGGGTCCACCGAGTAGGCGGTTCTGCGGGCGTGATCACCAACGGCGATGACACCGCCGTCAGAGCCGACCCACCCGACATCGAAGTCGGGGTCCGCCGCACGCACGATGTCGACGGCTCGCTCGGTCGTGATGACCGTCTGGGCGTCGGTGTGCTGATAGAAGGATCGGTGGCTCGCCCGGAAGAGCTCCCCGTGATAGAGCAGTATCGCGCCGGAGGTGCACTGGACAACCAGCAGCACACCGAGAGTCAGTGCGGACCAACGGTGGATCACAATCAGCGCGCGACGCAACGGTGCGCGCTGACGACGACGTACGGGACGGTTCGTGTCCGCGTGGCCGACGATCAGCGTCCGCGGCGACGGCTCGCGGCGCGCCTCGGCGCGCCTCGCGTCGCGCGCATCCACTCCCGTCATACAGGACAGGCTAACCTAAATTCTTTGTGGTTTGTCGAGCCTCTACTCAGCCCAGGACGGCATCGCGGCTGAACAACCGGACGGGTGTCACCTTCATGACGGCGATGACGCCGTCACCACGGGAGCCGGTGCGGCACCGAGGCTCGACCGCCGGAGGCGCATCGGCGCTGCGCCCGATCCGGGTAGCCCATGCCGAGACGGTCAACGGTCGATGGCGGCGACCGGGACTTCGATCCTGGTGTCGTGCTTGTCCTCGGTCCAGCGCTGTGCGTCGTAGAGCCACCATTGGTCGATGTCGAGGCGATAAAACCGGCGTGGACCGTCGGTGTGGAATTCCTCGAGCGGCAGCATCCACTCGGCCCGGACCGTGGGATCCGGGAAGTTCGATTCGTAGTAGCGGTCGTAATAGGCGGGCAGTTCCTCGGCCGTGACCTCGCGGCACTCGCCGGTGAACTGGGCTCCGTCGATCGGTATGCCCGACGGTGCGTCGGAGCCGGTCAGCCCGGTCCGGAAAATCGATCCCGCGACCTGCGGCGAGCGGGCGATATTCGTCGAGTGCCGGGCGTCCCGCAACGAATACCAGAGCAGCCGCAGCGGCTGGTACAGCACAACGTAGTTGACGGTGGACGACCACGGACCGGCCGGCCCGCTGGTGGCGAGGCTGACGAACCGGGCCCGATCGAGCAGGGCACGGCTACGCTGCGCGAGAACCGCCGCATCCGATCGCGGGCCGGGTGGCTCGAGTGTGGGGAGCGGGATTGGATGCGGTGGGTCGGTAAGGATTCGGGCGTCGAGGATCTCATACCACTCGTCCTGACCGGTCCGCCGCTTCTCCCATTCCTGGTCTCGCGACCGCGCGCTGATTTCCCGGCGGTAGCGGCCCCATTCGGCTTCATCGGCGAACGTGACGTGATGCTCGAGGCAGTGCACGTCGTCACCGATGGTCACCGTGTACCACCGGGTGCCCAGCACCATGTCCAGGTCGGCATAGAACCAGAGCTGGCGGTCTGCGATCCACCGCCAGAACCCTGGCAGATCAGCTCGGGCCTTTGCGGTCGGCCGAAACCGGTAGACCAGATGGAGCATTCGCCGAACCCTTCGTTCGAAGTCAGAACAGGAACTCGAGCCAGTCATGGCTCAACGAGGACAAGTACCCGGGAAATCGGTCGCGGTAACCGCGCGCCAGATCCCGATTGTGCGTGCGCACGCGTTCGCCGTCGAGTTCATCATCATCGAGCAGCACCACAGCGGCGAGCGGTTCCACCACAGCACCACGGCGGATCTTCGCTTCCAGAGCGGACGTCGACAGGAAAAGTCGACGGAACCCGTGCTGCGCGGCGTAATCGATGGGGGCATAACAGGTGGTGACGAAATACGGGTAGCCGTCCCTGCTCACCGAACCATGCGAGCCGAAATACCGGCCGTGCAGGCTGTCGCCATGGCGGTAACACACCGCGACGGTGGCCAGCGCGCCGTCTCGCGAGCACAGCAAGACCTTGGCGTTGCCGAACAGGCCCACTCGCCGCTGGGCGGCAAAAACACGATGCATCCACGAAACACCGTCGCCATTGCCATATCTGCGGCGGTTGTCCGCGATCAACGGTGCGATCGCCGCCTCGATCTCGGGAGTGAGGTCGACCCATTCCAGGGTGAAGCCGGCGGCGCTGAAATCCCGGAGTTCTCGCCGTCGGCGCTTGCGGTTGTGCCCGCTCGACCGCGTGAGCAGTTCGGCGGCTCCCTGGGCAGGGACCGCCACCGTAGCCTCGGCCGAATGCAGCAGCACGTGTGCAGCGGGATGCGCGCGCCCGAATTCTCGTGCGGCACTGACCGGGAGATAGGGCATCACCACCCCGGCACGCCCATGCTCCCGGGCATAATCGAGCGCGCCGGCGAGCAGGCCGGACAACGACGCCGACCGTTGCGACCCGGTCGTGCAGATCAGCCCGTTGCGCACCGAGCGACGGGCGCCGAGCCAGACGAACGGGCGCTGCCAAGGCCCGGCCAACTCGGGAAAGAAATCTGGCAAATAGAACAACCCGGAAGCTTGCTCACCATCCCAGATCGCCGTCGCGCCCGTGATCCGTTCACCGGTACCGATCGTCAGGACCGGTTGCGGGCCAGCCGCCTCATCGAGGTGGCGCAACCAGGCATGACTACAGAACAGTTCACCAGCCGGAACCAGGCCATCCCATTCCACCGCGTCGATCGCTTCGACAGCTTCGACCAGCCGCGTGCCGATAGATGTCCCGCGCATACTCTTCCTGGTGTACTAGACCGTACCCGGATCGTAGAACAATCAAACAGTTCATGCCGAACACCAGCTCGCGGATCTGCGCGACAAGGGATTACCGGACTACCGAACGACATTGATCCGGAATCGCTACCTTCACCGATGCCGGGTGTCATCATCCGGCCGCAATCAGTTCCACCCATCGCGACGAAAGCCCGGTCTGCGCATCGCGGCACGGTCACCGCGTAGGTATCGCGCCGACCGTGACTCGTGGGTGATGCCGCGATGCGGTGGGTTTCATTATCCGCCGCCGCCGCGCAACCGGGTCCGGCAACAGACCTCAGCGAATTCCAAACGATCAGCGGTGCAATCCGGCAGTGCGTGCGCGCTGGTCAGACGCGGTCAGCTTGTTCCGAATCAGCGTCGCAGCTGTGCTTGCCTGGCGCCATCTCGGTTGACCTCAGGCTCCGGCTCCGTCGGGTCCGAAAAGAACCGAAAAATTCGTCGCCGCGGATGTCGAGAATGCGGGACCGGCTCCGTCCCATGAGGAGGAGCAGCCGAGAACGGACCGCTCGCGGACACCGACACAGGAGACAGCAATGGAACAGCATGCGATCACCGAGATCCTCAACCACCCGATCAGCCAGCAGCTGCTGGCCTGCGACCTGACCCGCTTGGCCTACGTTGCCAAGGACGGCACACCCCGCAACATCCCGATCGGGTTCACCTGGAACGGATCGCAGATCGTGCTCTGCACCACGAAGAACGCCCCGAAACTGCCCTCCCTGCGGCACAACCCCCAGGTCGCGCTGACGATCGACACCGTTGTACACCCTCCGAAGATCCTGCTCATCCGCGGTCGAGCGGAGTTGGACGTGGTGGATGGCATCCCAGAGGAGTACCTACAGCTGAACGGCAGCTACGAAATGACTCCCGAGCAGCGCATCGAGTGGGAGGCCGAGGTCCGCTCGCTCTATGACGGAATGGTCCGGATCGTCATCACCCCGACCTGGGTCAAGCTCATCGACTTCGAAACCACCCTCCCCACCGCGGTCGAGGAGTTGATCCAGCAGCGGGCCGAGCGTCAGCACTCCTGAACCGATCAACGCGACCAGAATGGGCCGTACCGAACCGAGGAGAACATCATGGCCAAATATCTGCTGCTCAAGCACTACCGGGGCGCGCCGACACCGGTCAATGAGGTGTCGATGGACCGGTGGACGCCGGAGGAGCTGACGGCCCACGTGCGGTACATGGCGGATTTCGCCGCGCGACTCGAGGCTACCGGCGAGTTCGTCGACAGTCAGGCGCTCTCCCCGCAGGGCACGTTCGTCCGCTCGGACGGCGAGGGCCGCCCGCCGGTCACCGACGGGCCATTCGCGGAGACCAAGGACCTGATCGCCGGCTGGATGATCATCGATGTCGAGACCTACGGGCGGGCGCTCGAGCTGGCCGCGCAGCTGTCCGCAGCGCCCGGTGCGGGCGGGAAGCCGGTCCAGGAGTGGCTCGAGATACGGCCGTTCCTCAGCGCGATGCCCACAGTGACCGAGTGAACGAGTCGCTGCCGCGCGAACTCGCACCCGCGGTGATCGGCGTCCTCGTCTGCCGCGGAGCCGACTTCGCCGCGGCCGAGGATGCCGTGCAGGAGGCCCTGATTCGCGCGTTGGAGAGCTGGCCGGACGATCCACCGCGCGATCCGAAAGCCTGGCTCGTCGCAGCCGCCTGGCGCAAGTTCCTCGACGCCGCCCGAGCCGAAACCGCGCGGCGGGGACGGGAACTCGCCGTGGAGGTCGAGCCGGCGGGAGGTCCGGTGCCAGGCACTGACGACTCACTGTGGCTCTACTTCCTGTGTGCGCACCCGTCGCTGTCCCCTGGTTCAGCCGTCGCGCTGACGCTGCGCGCCGTCGGCGGCTTGACGACACGGCAGATCGCGACGGCATACCTGGTGCCCGAAGCGACCATGGCACAACGGATCAGCCGGGCCAAGCGGCGTATCGCGGGGCGGCAACTCGACCGACCCGGCGATCTGACGACGGTGCTGCGCGTGCTCTACCTCGTCTTCAACGAAGGTTACAGCGGAGACATCGACCTGGCGGCCGAAGCGATCCGCCTCACCCGTCAGCTCGCCGCCTCGACCGACGACCCCGAGGTCGCGGGGCTGCTCGCGCTGATGCTGCTGCATCATGCTCGCCGTGCGTCGCGCACGGGCCCGGGCGGCCGCCTGGTTCCGCTCGCCGAGCAGGACCGATCCCATTGGGACACCGGCCTTATTGCCGAAGGAGTGGTTATTCTGCAAGCGGCGCTGGCACGCGACCGGCTGGGCGAATATCAGGCGCAAGCCGCGATCGCCGCCCTGCACGCAGATGCCCCGAGCACCGCCGAGACGGACTGGGTACAGATCGTGGAGTGGTACGACGAGCTGCTGGACCTCACAGGCAGTCCGGTGGTGCGACTCAACCGCGCAGTCGCGGTCGGCGAGGCCGACGGTCCGCAGGCCGGGTTGGCGGAACTGAGCAAGTCGGACCCCGACCTGCCCCGGTACGCTGCGGTTCGCGCGTACCTCCTCGAACGCGCCGGCGACCTCGAGCAGGCCGCCGCACTGTACGCGGCGGCATCCAGCGCGGCCACCAGCATTCCGGAGCGCGACCACCTCACCCGCGAGGCAGCGCGGGTACGGAAGTCACTGCGTTCGTAATCGGTCTCCAACTCGGCAGACCGCCGGAAAAAGCCGGTCGCACCGTGAATCACCGACCGACGCACGCTCCCCTCGAAGGCGCTCGCGAGCAAACGTCACCATCAGCCGAACGACCGTAGTGGCCGGCTCGGAGATGACCGCTGAGAAACGCGCGCCATTCGGCATTACAGAGCGGTCGCGAGAGGCCTCGCGGTCCGCGGCGCCAACCTTCCGATCAACCAGATCCTGTCAAGGGTTGATCTGATGAAAACGGCCCCTGCACACGATTACGCATGTCAGAGGCCCTTCGAGTGGAGCCGCCTGGGGGAATCGAACCCCCGACCTTTTCATTACGAGTGAAGCGCTCTACCGACTGAGCTAAGGCGGCGTGCCTCTCGGCCACGCGAGTCTATCGTCTCGTCGCCGGATCGCGAAAACGGGTGGTCATCGTCAGCGTGATTGGGCGGCTATCAGGGCCGCGGCCATGGCGGCGAGGGCGAAGCGGGGTTTGACGTTCAGGTCGAGGGCTTCGCGGCAGGCGAGGACGGCCTCGATGGAGCCGAGCAGGCCGGTGGGCGGTACTCGTGCGGCGAGGCCGTGGATCTGGTCGGACAGGTCCGGGTGGGTGAGCGCGACACCGGAACCGCTGTGGGCGGCGCCGAACCGGACGGCCAAGGCGTCGCGGTAGACGCCTGCCACGTCGATCAGGGCACGATCGAGCGCATCGCGTCCAGTGCGCGTGGCGCGAGATTTCTGTCGTCGCTCCAAGTCCTTGAGCACGCCCGCGGAACCGCGGGTAGCGCCGGCCGCGCCTTTGCCGGTACCACCCGCACCCAGCGCGGTCGCGAGTTCTTCGCGTTCGCGTTCGTCCCGGGCGGCGCTCATCTGCTTGGCCTCGTCGTCGGCCGCGCGCACCAGCTCGTCGGCGGCGGCATAGACCGCCCCCGGATTGCCGACCGCGGCGACCAGGGCCAATGCCCGCCGGCGGCGGGAGCGCGCCTCCTGGTCGGTGGCGAGCCGCCGGGCGCGACCGATGTGTCCGCCGCTGATGGCTGCGGCCCAGTTCGCGGTCTCCTCGTCCAATTCGTCGCGTTCGTGGAGCACCCGCGCGATGGCCGGGACCGACGGCGTCACCAGGTGCACATGTCGACAGCGGGACCGCAGCGTGACCGAGATGTCCTCCGGATCCACCGAGGGCGCGCACAGCAGGAACACCGTCCGGTCCGGCGGCTCCTCGACCACCTTGAGCAGCACGTTTCCCGCGGCCTCGGTCAACCGGTCGGCGTCTTCGATGACCACCACCTGCCAGCGCCCTGTGCTCGGACGGCGCGAGGCGACCTGCACGATCTCGCGCATCTCCTTGGTGCTGATGCTCAGCCCTTCTGGCACCACCCGACGCACATCGCCGTGCGTGGCAGCCATCGTGGTCGTGCAGGCATGACACCTGCCGCACCCGGGCGTTCCGGTGTCGGTGCATTGCAATGCGGCCGCAAAGCACAGTGCCGCAACGGATCTGCCCGATCCCGGCGGGCCGGTGAACAGCCAGGAATGCGTCATCGCCCCCTCGACCACGCCGTTGCGGGCCGCGATCGCGGCAGCCGTCAGCTCGGACTCGACCGCATCCTGGCCGACCAACCGATCGAAGACACCCGCCACGCAATACACCCTAGCCGTCTGCGCCGACACATCCGTTCGGACATCGGCCCTGGTTGCGAACACCCGATATGCGGTTTACGAGGCAGGCTGACGCGCTGGTCGCGCCGTCGAGCGCCGTACGGATGATATCGACGTGACTGGAATGGGTGCGCCAGAGGTGCCGTACCGTGCAGCGCACCGACTTCCAGTCGATCAGGTTATGGCCGATGCCACCAGCCGAGTGCTCACGACTTTCCGACCCCGGTTTTCTTCGCCGCCGATTTCTGGGCCGTGGTCTTCTTGGCCACCGTCTTCGTAGTGGTCGCCTTGGTCGCGGTCGTCTTCTTCGCGGTGGCTTTCTTGGCGGCGGTCTTCTTCGCCGCGGTCTTCTTCGCCGCCTTCTTCACTGGGCCGCGCGCCCGCCGATCAGCGAGCAGTTCCATCGCCCGCTCGGGCGTGATCGACTCGATTTCGTCACCCTTACGCAGTGTCGCGTTGGTCTCGCCGTCGGTAACGTACGGGCCGAAACGGCCGTCCTTGATCACCATCGGCTTGCCGGTGGCCGAATCGTCCCCGAGTTCACGCAACGGAGCCGCACTGGATGCCTGCCGGCCGCGCCGCTTCGGCTCGGAGTAGATCTTCAGCGCCTCTTCCAGTGACACCGTGAAGATCTGGTCCTCGGTATTCAGCGACCGCGAGTCGGTACCCTTCTTCAAATACGGTCCGTATCGACCGTTCTGCGCGGTGATCTCCTCGCCGTTCGCCGGGTCGGCGCCGACCACGCGTGGCAGCGACAGCAGTTTGAGCGCGTCGTCGAGCGTGATGGTCGCCAGGTCCATCGATTTGAACAGCGAACCCGTCCGGGGTTTCGGCGCGGCGGCCTTCTTCGTAGTCTTCTTGGCAGGCGCTGAACTGTCCTCGACGGCAGGCTCGGGCAGGATTTCGGTGACGTACGGGCCGAAGCGTCCTTCCTTGGCAACGATCTCGTGCCCGGACGCGGGATCCACACCGAGTGAACGCCCTTCCTGCGGCGTCGAAAACAGCTTTTCGGCTACCTCGGGCGTCAGTTCGTCCGGCGGAAGATCGTCGGGCAGGTTGGCTCGCTGCGATACCGAATCCCCTTCGGGGTCATCGGAGTTGGCGACCAGGCGCTCCAGGTATGGTCCGTACTTGCCGACCCGGACGACGACATCGCGTCCTTCGGAATCGCTGAACAGCTTGATCGAGTTGATCTCTCGCGCATCGATGTCATCGAGCCGCTCGCCGACCATCCGCTTCAGTCCGCCCGACCGCGCGACCGAACCCTCCACGCCGTGCTCGCCGCCGAAGTAGAAGCTGGACAACCAGTTTCCGCGCTGCTCGCGTCCGCCGGCGATGGCGTCGAGATCGTCCTCCATCGCGGCGGTGAAGTCGAAATCGACCAGCCTGCCGAAATGCTCTTCCAGCAGGCCGATGACCGCGAACGCCACCCAGGACGGCACCAGCGCGCTACCGCGCTTGTACACATACCCTCGGTCGAGGATCGTCTTGATGATCGACGAATATGTCGAAGGACGGCCGATGCCGAGTTCTTCGAGTGTCTTGATCAGCGACGCCTCGGTGTAGCGCGCCGGCGGATTCGTACTATGCCCATCGGGATTCAGCTCGACGGCGGTGACGCCCTGCCCCTCCGCCAGCGCTGGCAGGCGGGATTCGGCGTCGTCGGACTGACCGCCGGCCTCCTCGTCCACGCTCTCCACGTAGGCCTTCAGGAAGCCGGGGAAGGTGAGGGTGCGGCCGGAAGCGGAGAACACACACTCCTCGCCGGTGGCCGCCACGCCGGTGATGCGCAGCGTCAGCGTGGTGCCCCGTGCGTCGGCCATTTGCGAGGCGACGGTGCGTTGCCAGATGAGTTCGTAGAGGCGGAACTCGTCGTTGTCCAGCCGCGAATGCAGTTGGCCCGGCGTAGCGAATGTATCGCCGGCAGGCCGAATCGCCTCGTGTGCTTCCTGGGCGTTCTTCACCTTGCGGTTGTATTGCCGCGCGGTCGGGTGCACATACTCGGCGCCGTAGAGCTGCGTCGCCTGCGCGCGCGCCGCGGCGATCGCCGACTCCGACAGCGTGGTGGAGTCGGTACGCATGTAGGTGATATAGCCGTTCTCATACAGCCGCTGCGCGACCCGCATGGTCCGCTCGGAGGTGAAGCGCAGCTTGCGCCCGGCCTCTTGCTGCAACGTCGAGGTCATGAACGGCGGATACGGCTTGCGGGTGTACGGCTTGGCCTCTGCGGAGGACACCACCAGGTCGGCGCCGTCCAGTGACTCGGCGAGCCGCCGCGCGTACCCCTCGTCCAGCACGATTACACCGGTGCTGACCTTGAGCTGTCCATCGGAGCCGAAATCGCGGCCGGAGGCGACCCTGGCTCCGTCGATGGTGACCAGCCGCGCGCCGAAAGTCCTCGGGTTGGTGGCGTCGCTGTCGGCGCCGTTGCCCGCATCCAGCTTCGCGGCGATGTCCCAGTACTCGGCCGAGCGGAACGCCATGCGCTCCCGTTCGCGCCGCACGATCACGCGGGTGGCGACCGACTGCACGCGGCCCGCCGACAAACGCGGCATGACCTTCTTCCACAGCACCGGGCTGACCTCGTAGCCGTAGAGCCGGTCCAGGATGCGGCGGGTCTCCTGCGCGTCGACCAGATCGCTGTCGAGTTCGCGAGTGTCCGCGGCGGCGGCTTGGATAGCGGGCTCGGTGATCTCGTGGAACACCATCCGCCGGACGGGCACCTTGGGCTTGAGTGTCTCGAGCAGGTGCCAGGCGATGGCCTCGCCCTCGCGGTCGGGGTCGGTGGCCAGATAGAGCTCGTCGGCGTCCTTCAGCAGGCTTTTGAGTTCGGTGACCTTGGCCTTCTTGTCCGGACTCACGACGTAGATGGGTTCGAAGTCGTTATCCACGTCCACACCGAGACGCGCCCAGGACTGCCCCTTGTACTTGGCCGGAACATCCGCCGCGCCACGCGGCAGATCTCGAATATGGCCGACCGACGCCTCGACCGTGTAGTTACGACCGAGGTAGGGCGCGATCTTGCGGGCCTTGGTCGGGGACTCGACGATCACGAGACGACGCAGGGGACGGCCCTGGTCGGCTGCACCGCGGTCTCGTGTTGCCACCGGCGAATACACCTTTCCTTATCGACCCGCGCTGCGTTGTTTCGCGCTGTGCGCGGCTGGGGCAAGCGGCTACGACGGCTGGACGTTGCCACCAGACACCGTTTATACCTCGACACCGCATGCGGCCGAGTGCTTGCGACTCGAACCACTGAGCGTACGCGCGTCGGTTCGAGTCAGTATGCCTTGTCTCGTGGCCCACACCGACGCCGCGGCATCCGCGGCGGGAGTTTCCGCCGATTGCGCGTGTCGTGTTCCTACCCCGGATATAGCTCGTCCCTCACCCCCGTTACCGGTGGTGAGGGACGGGCAATAGTAGTTGCGTCGCTCAGCTGAGCGCGCGAACTCCGGTGGCCTGTGGGCCCTTGGTGCCCTGGCCTACCTCGAACTCGACCTTCTGGTTCTCCTCGAGGGTGCGGAAGCCCGAACCCTGGATCTCGGAGTAGTGGACGAAGACGTCAGCGGAGCCGTCCTCGGGCGCGATGAAGCCGAACCCCTTCTCCGCGTTGAACCACTTCACAGTTCCCTGTGCCATTCTGTTCCTTCTCTTTTCTTACCGGAACGGCGGACAACTGGGTTCGTCCACCGGGTCCGTTCCGACCGTTGTACTGTTGGTTCCCCCTGCAGGAAAGCACCAAGCACAGCGTTCGCAACATCGATCCTGCTGACGGTTTGGACTTTGGATCCGTCCCTCGAACACAGAAGCTTGCGACCAGGAACCAGTGAACCATGTCTTCGGGCAATTCAACAGTCGCGTTACCGACAATTTGCAAAAAACTTGATCTTGCGAATGCGCAGGTGAGGGACACAATGGCGGAATCCAGACTTGAGGTTCGTTTGCCCCCTGATAACCGAGTCGGCGTTCGGCAAACAGGCTGTGACCCAGGTCGCTATTGGGTATCGAAATGGCAGGTAGGACTTCCCAAGCGCACACGTTTCACACTATCCGGGTGCATCGCGGAGCCCGCCTCATGAATCCACCGGAGTCTGCGCCCCGATCCGAACCCCCAACCGACCCCAGCTACGGGACATCGTTGCTGAATCGTGTCCGAGCCGGGCTCCCGGATAACGATCCGAGGTTGACCCATGTCGTCGAACTCGCCGCGCGTGCCGCCGATGTCACTGCTTGGCCCACCTGGGCATCGCCCGAAGTGGTTGCGGCGATGAAAGACAGCGGGGTCGATACACCGTGGACGCACCAGATCGAGACGGCGAACCTGGCTTTCGAGGGAAGGCATGTGGTCGTCAGCACCGGAACCGCATCGGGGAAGTCGCTGGGTTACCAGCTTCCTGTACTCACCGCGCTGCAGGCGGATCCGAAGGCCACCGCGTTGTATCTGGCTCCGACCAAGGCGCTTGGTGCCGATCAGCTGCGCGTTCTCGGCGCACTCACGCACGAGGGGCCGCTGCGTGATGTCCATCCGGCGAGCTACGACGGCGACACCCCGGCCGAAATCCGGCAGTGGGTGCGTGCCAACGCGCGCTGGATCTGCACCAACCCCGACATGCTTCACCTGGGGATATTGCGGTCGCATCAACGTTGGGCCCGCGTATTGCGCAGATTGCGCTATGTGGTCGTCGACGAATGCCACGCCTACCGGGGAGTTTTCGGCTCGCACGTGGCGCTGGTGTTGCGCAGGCTGCGGCGGATCGCCGCACGCTACGGCGCTGACCCGGTGTTCGTGCTGTGCTCGGCGACCACGGCCGAACCCGCGGCGGCCGCGTCGCGGCTGATCGGCGCGCCCTGCACCGCGGTTACCGACGACGGCTCGCCACGAGGAGCTCGGACCGTCGCGCTGTGGGAACCACCGCTGCTCACCACGATTGCCGGCGAAAACGGTGCGCCGGTGCGCCGGTCGGCCACCGCGGAAGCGGCCCGGATCATGGCGGATCTGGTGGCGGAAGGGGCACGGACCTTGACGTTCGTGCGTTCGCGGCGCGCCGCCGAACTCACTGCGCTGGAGACTCGCAGGCTGTTGGCCGACATCGATCCGGCCCTGGCCGAGCGGGTGGCGTCCTATCGCGCGGGGTACCTGGCGGAGGACCGGCGTGATCTGGAGACAGCGCTGTCCGACGGGTCGCTGCTCGCCGCCGCGACCACCACCGCCCTGGAACTCGGCGTCGATATCGCTGGCCTGGACGCCGTGGTGATCGCCGGCTTCCCCGGCACCGTCGCGTCGTTCTGGCAGCAGGCCGGACGCGCGGGCCGCCGAACTCAGGGATCGTTGGTACTGCTCGTGGCCAGGGACGATCCGCTGGATACCTACCTGGTGCACCACCCGGCGGCGCTGCTGGACAAGCCGGTCGAGGCCACCATCACCGATCCGCGCAATCCTTATGTGCTCGGGCCGCAACTGCTCTGCGCCGCATTGGAACTGCCGCTCACCGACACCGAGGCGGACGAACTCGGCGCGCGCGCGGTCCTGCGCGACCTGGCCGCGCAAGGGTTGATCCGGTGGCGGGCCGGCAAGAAGGGCGGGCGGTGGTACGTGACCGCCGAGACGCAGCCGCACGACGCGGTCGACGTGCGCGGCGGCATCGGGGCTCCCGTGGCCATCGTGGATGGCGAGACCGGCAGGTTGCTCGGCACCGCAGACGCGGGACGAGTATCGGCAACCCTGCACCAAGGCGCCGTTCACCTGCACCAAGGCGACACGTACGTGGTCGACGACCTCGATCTCGAAGACGGCGTCGCCTTCGTGCGGGCAGCCCAACCAGGATGGACCACCAGCGCCCGGCAGGTCACCTCGATCGGCATCGACGCGGTGGTCGACCAACACAGCCACGGTCACGTGACGACTGCACTGGTCCAGGTGCGGGTCACCAGCCAGGTGGTCGGCTACCTGCGCACGCTGGTCACCGGAGAGGTACTCGACTTGGTCGAACTCGACCTACCCGCGCAGACACTGCACACCAGAGCAGTCATGTACACCGTGACGCCGGAGTTGTTGGCGCAGGCCGGAGTCGAATTCGACGACGTCCCCGGCACGCTGCACGCGGCCGAGCACGCGGCAATCGGTCTGTTGCCCCTGGTGGCGACCTGTGATCGCTGGGACATCGGTGGCGTCTCCACCGCCGAGCACCCCGACACCGGGCTGCCCACCGTCTTCGTCTACGACGGCCAGCCAGGGGGATCGGGTTTCGCCGAGCGTGGATTCGCCCGACTGCGGCACTGGCTTTCGGCGACGCTCGCGGCCATCGAGTCGTGCGGGTGTGTGGCCGGGTGCCCTTCCTGCGTCCAATCGCCCAAGTGCGGCAACGGGAACCATCCGCTGGACAAGGCCGGCTCGGCACGCCTGCTCACGGCGGTGCTGTCAGAACTGACGTCGAGCGAAACCGCTGAATAGAGCGGGTGACGACGCGATCGTCGCACCCGGCCGGCTGCTATCCGACCGGCACGTCGTCGCGATAACTCGACCAGATTCGAGAGTGGATCGAGAGTGGAATGGAGCCACTTCACCCCTTCCGAATAAAAAGGAATATATTCATGTTAACTAGGCTATTGCCACGCGGCGATTTGCGAACACGCGCATTCATTTGTTTCGGCTGTCCGCGCCCGCCCGGGTAATTGTGCGACCCACATTTATTCAGCCAGCGCAATTCCCGATTTCCGCTAGTTCGACACCGACCTACTCGAGCGGCAGCGCACTCTGTTCACTCTTCGGCGGGCCCCGCTCGCGCCACTGCGCGAACGACCCGATCGCTATACAGACCTATTGGTATATTCCGTTCCACAGTGACCGTCACGTCCCACTCCGTGGCCTCGCAGACCTTGATTCGGGTTTGCATCCGCAACGCCACCTGTTCCGCCTCGGCGCACGCGATCTCCACTCCATCCACCAATGCTCCTGCCGCCGTCAGCGCCGCCAGGTCCGCCGCCGCCTGCGACCGATGTCGTGCTACCACCACGGTCCCGACGTTTCCGATCGTCAACGTCGCTGCGATCAGCGCCACCAGCCCAAGACACACGAACACGGTCGCCACGCCGTCCTCCCCGGACACCGCCCAAGCTCGCGCCGTAAACCGCCGTCGCGCGTGCTGAGCCGCGTCGGCGGCGGCGTCAACGCCAGCAACAGCAACAGCAACAGCGACGCCAGCAACACCGGCGGCCGCAGCTACAGCGTCGGCGTCAGCGTCGACCTCGGCTTCGACCTCGGCTTCGGCGTCGACCTCGGCGTCAGCAGCAGCGACGCCGCTTCGGTCGACCGAGTCTCCAACCACACCACCCACGATCGACGTAATGTCGTTCATGCTCACTGTGACGTTCCGGTGATCCACTCCATCACCGACGTCCGCGCGCGGCCCAGCCGAACCTCTGCCCATCGATGTGACGTGCATACTCACGGCGCTGCTCAGGAGCCTGCCCGCTGCCGAATGGCCGCGGAATTTCGCGCTCACTGTGTTACCCCGGGCTCGAGGGTTGCGACGGCCTCGGCGCGAAGTGTGAGTAGCGGCAGTAACGGAGTACGAACGGAGACCACGGCCAAGGCATGGGTGCTCTCGATGCGGACAGCGACCTCCGCACCGGGCGGGGCAATACGTTCTGCTACCGGGACGGCGTTCACACGATCACCTCGGGAGGTAAGGCGAGCCGCCTCGCGAGCGGCGTCGACACAGCGGATCTGCGCCGACGCCGCCAGCAGGGCACCGAGACACAACACGATCGCTACGACGACCGCGGTGAGCGCGATCGCAGCCTCGATTGTCACCGCCCCACGCTCCCCGGCGCGCTCGAAGCCACCGCGGCGCTGTCGGCCACCCGCACCGGTACCTACACCGTCGTGTTGAGCGCCCGGTCGATGATCTTCGTCAACGCGTTCACGATGCTGTCGCCCGTCACCACGCCGTAGAGCACGGCGCCGAACGCCGCCGCCGCGATCGTGCCGATCGCGTATTCGGCTGTGCTCATACCGTCCTCCGCGACCGCAGCCCGCAGTACGCGCCAACGCAAGCCCACATATACCGCCCGCAGCCCCTTGCCCGCGGACCTGGTGACCCGATCGATTCGCACTTGATTCCCCTCTCACTCCGGCCCGCGCGGTCCCTCCGCACGAGCGCGTTCCCGTACGGCAGGTTCGCCGCGGCGTCACAGCAGACCACCTCCGAGCACCCGGCCCGCCAGTCCAACTACCACGGGCACGATGCCGAGGCAGACGAAGGCGGGCAGGAAGCACAACCCGAGGGGACCACCGATCAACACCCCCGCCCGCGCTGCCTTCGCGGCGGCCACGTCTTCGAGCGCACTCCGGCGCTGCTCCGCCAACTCCCCGACCGCGACCGCCAGGGAGGCACCGGATCGCGCTGAGCGCCGTGCCATGCGCGCCAGCGACTCGATCTCCTCGCCTCCCGCGCGCCCGACACCGTCCCGGCCGACTCGTTCCCACGCCGTGGCCGCGTCGGCGCCGAGTGCGAGGAGATCTGCCGCCCGCCGCAAAGCCTCCCCCAGTGATCCTGGCGCGACGGGCGCCACCGCTCGCGCCGCGGCCGTCATCGGCAGCCCAGCCCGTAGGCAGGCGGCCAGCAGGTCGAAGACCGACGCGACCGTCAGCGGATCATCGGTCTTCCGGCCTGCCTCGCGCGCCGACTTGTCCCGTCCGCTATTTGGATGCCCGAGGGCATGTAGGCGGCGACTCACCGCAACCCGTCCGGGCAGAAGCGCCGAGGCGACCGCCGCCAACAACAGCGGCAAGGCCCAATTCTCTGTGGTGAACTGCATCGCCAACCCCCGTCACGAGAACCGATGCGCGAAAATACTTCGCACACTGCACAATCGACCATCGATTGGAGCGCGCCCCGTGGGCGCCGACGACCGAACTCCCCGGCGAACCAGACCTGACCGGTGATCGGCGCGTCGATCTCGACCTGCATCCGATTGGGCCGTTCCGCATGCTGCTCGGTGGCGACGAGATACCGCGCGTACCTGCCCGACGCACATCAGTTCCCGGCGTGACACCATCGACGAACATTCCCTCATACCAGCACCTTTCGAGTTATCATGTCCGTCCACAGCAGACCAGCGCAGGCAAGGCCGGCGCCGAGCGGCAGCAACACCGTCCCGGCCGGCGAGGCAAAGAGGACACGAAGGGGCGACGCGTCCATCAGCTCTCCCAGGGCGATCCCCAGACACGGCAGACCCGCGAGAACCGCGGCGGTCGCGCGAGCACCTGCCAACGCCGCCGTCGTGCGACCGCGAAACCTTATGCGGCCCGCCAGATCGGTGCGTGCCGCGGACAGCAATTCCGCCAGGGCAAGACCGTGCCGTTCGGCGACCTGCCAGGCATCGGCGATTCGGGACAGCTCCACCGCAACGGTCGAATTCGATTGCCGCAGACCATCCGCGGCCGAACCGCCGAGTTTGCTGCGCGCGGCACAGACGGCGAACATGCGTGCGGAGTCACCCTGCGATTCTCTCGCCGCCATCTCCGCCGCGGCACTCGGATGCGCACCGACCCGCAACTCACCGATCATGGCCTCCAGCGCATCTAGCAGGAACCCACACTCGGTGTGCGCGCGCCGGTCCCGTGCCGCCCGGTGGACGCGAAGGCCCACGGTCCCCGCGATCAACCCCGCCGCGAGAACCGGCCCCAGCCCGAAAGCGATTACCGCGGCGGCGCCCACGGGCGGAACTGTTGCGAACACCATGCGCTGTAGCGGCTTTCGATGCTGCTCGCGTGCGGTGGACATTCGCGTGAACCGCCGGCGTGCGGGCGACGCCGGAAGCGCAAGCACCGAGAGTGCCAGGCACACCATCGCCGCACTCATCGGTCGAGCCGTTCGGCTAGTAGCCGGGACAACTCCGCGGCGGCCGGGGCCTCGCCGGTAGCGTCCCAGGCGGGAGTGATCCGCACGCGGTCGGCGTCGTCGCGGCGCACAAGGCCGATCTCGCGGAGCCCACGTGATCCATCCGCTCGGCGATGCACATGCAGGACGACTTGCACGGCGGCGGCGAGTTGGCTGTGCAGGGCCGCACGGTCCATTCCACCGAGCGCCGCGAGGGCTTCGAGTCGTGCGGGCACCTCACGCGGCGAGTTGGCGTGCACGGTGCCGGCGCCGCCGTCGTGACCGGTATTCAAAGCGGTCAGCAGGTCGACTACCTCAGCTCCCCGCACCTCGCCGACCACAATTCGATCGGGCCGCATACGCAGCGCCTGCCGGACCAGGTCGCGGACCGTGACTTCGCCGACGCCCTCCACGTTCGCGGTCCTGGCGACCAGGCGAACCACATGCGGATGCGGAGGAGCGAGTTCGGCCGCGTCCTCGACGCAGACGATCCGTTCGGTCGGACCCACCGTGGCGAGCAGGCCGGACAAGAGCGTCGTCTTGCCCGCGCCAGTACCGCCGACCACGAGAAAAGCCAAGCGCGCCTGCACAATCCGCTCCAGCAGCAGTTTCGCGTCGTATGTCACCGCACCCGTGGCGGCTAGTTCGGCAAGTCCTTGGGTGGCCGGACGCAGGACGCGCAGTGACAGACACGTACCGCTGTGGGCGATCGGCGCGAGCACCGCATGCAGGCGAACCCCAAACGAATCACCCAGCGCCGCACCGGTCCCGGACAGTCTCCCGTCCACCCATGGCTGCGCATCGTCGATTCGCCGCCCGGCCGACAGCGCCAGCCGCTGCGCGAGCCGACGAACCGCGCTCTCGTCCGGAAACTTGATCGAGGTCTTCTCGAGTCCGTGACCCCGATCTATCCATACCGCGTCCGGGCCCGTCACCAGCACATCCGCGACGTTCGGATCGTGCAGCAGCGGTTCGAGCACACCCGCGCCGGTCATCTCGGTCTGCAACAACCGAAGGGCGCGCAGCAAGTCGGTGTCGCCGAGTACCCCGCCGGCCTCGGCCCGAATAGCGGCGGCAACTTGCGCCGGATCCGGATCGCCTGTCGCTGTGGCCAATCGCTGCCGCACCCGATCCAGCAGCTCGGCGGTCACCAACGCACTCGTCATCGCCTGTTCACCGCCGCTGTGCCGTCGGGGCGCTCAGCACTGCGAGCACAGCATCGGCGGCATCGCGCAATGGTCCCCTGCGGCGCACCGAGAGCCCACCGCGCTCCAGGTGGTGCGCGAGTCCGGTCTGGCCGGGAACGGCCGCGAGCAGCGGACGATCGAGCACCTCGGCGACTTCGGCTCCGCGCAGACCGCCAGGCGCGGGCCCACGTACGATCAAACCCTGGTTGGGGTTTCGCCGCGTGATGTAAGCGGACACCGCCTCGGCGGCCGCGACGGCTCGCAGCCGCGCCGGAACAACCAGAACGACGAGATCCGCCGCGTCGAGCATCTGATCGGCATGCGGTCCGCGCTCAGCCGAGATATCGCACACCACCAAATCACCCGCCGCGCGGCCTGCTTCGATCACCGCGCGGACGGCAGCCGGCCCGAGCTCCCGTGGCAACTTGCCCGCACCGCTGCGCCCGCAGGACAGCACCACCAGGCCGGGAGCGGCGGCGGGCAGCGCGCTGTGCAGTGCGGCGGCAGACACGCGGCCGTCCTCGACGACCAGGTCTGACCAGCGTGTCCCTGCCGTGGTCTCGATGCCGAGTAGCAGGTCGAGACCGCCCCCGAAAGGCGCGCCATCGACCAGCAACGTGTCGCGCCGGAACCTCTCGGCGGCGGCGCGCAGCGCGGTCGCGGCAGCCAGAGTGGACGCGCCGGCACCACCGCTCGCCCCCACGATGGCGACGACGATCCCGTCGCCCGCCCGGCGTTCGCCGTACGCAGCAAACATCTCGATCAGGCCCACCGCGGCACCGGGCAGCGCGATAACCCGCTCCGCACCGATCGCCGCCGCCGCCTGCCAATCGAGCAATCCTGGCTCACCGTCGGTTACCAAAACCACACCCGCCCGGCGCCCGTAGGCGGTCGCCACGGCGTCCCGTGCGGCGCTTGTATCCAGAATCACCAGCGGCGCCCCGGTCCACGCGTGCCGGCCGACCGGGTGTTGCCGTTCGTCGAGACTCCGCACGGCAGCGGCTGCGACACTCCGGACTTCGTCACGCAGACGATCGTCGTGGATGAGCACGAGCGCCGGTGCGGGACCGTCCGTCGGTGCAGCGTCGATATTCATGCAGGTCAGCGTGGCTGAACGCGATTAAAGAAAAAAGGCGCGGGGCGCCGAATGTGGATAACTCGCGGCCTGTGGAAAACTTGACGCCCCTCCGGCCGCGCAAACGTCTCCGAAATAGAGGACGGCCCCAGCCGGGGGGGGAGGAGGCTGGGGCCGTCGGGTTCAGCCCCGGGGGGTCGGGCTGAACGCGCCTGGACTATGTCCAGGTGCCAGCAATACTACACCCAAGCACCGCCCACAACGCAAGTCTGCCGTAGGCGGTCTTTGCGGCCATCAGGGCCTCGGCGTCTGTGGGGCAAACTCGCCACCCGGGCCGCTCAGCACAGCCCATCCCCCGTCGGATTTCGCGCATGCCTATCCTGGTCGGGTGGACAATCCAGCCACCGCCGACGGACGCGTTGCCGCCTTTTTCGATCTGGACAAGACCGTGATCGCCAAGTCGAGCACGTTCGTGTTCAGCAAGCCCTTCTACGCGCAGGGACTCCTGAACCGACGGGCTGTCCTGGAGAGCAGCTACGCGCACTTCCTGTTCCTGCTGTCGGGCGCCGACCACGACCAGATGGAGCGGATGCGCGCCCATTTGACGAACATGTGCGCAGGTTGGGATGTCGAACAAGTGAAATCCATTGTGGCCGAGACGCTGCACGCACTGGTCGATCCGCTGATCTACGCCGAGGCGGCCGATCTCATCGCCGACCACAGGATTCGCGGCCACGACGTGGTGATCGTGTCGGCCTCCGGCGAAGAGGTCGTCGGCCCGATCGCGGAAGCACTCGGCGCCACGCGCACCGCGGCCACCCGAATGGTCGTGGCGGACGGCAAGTACACCGGTGCGGTCGAGTTCTACTGCTACGGCGAGGGCAAGGTTGCCGCAATCGAAAAGCTCGCGGCCGACGAGGGATATGACCTGTCTCGTTGCTACGCCTACTCCGACTCGATCACCGACCTCCCGATGCTGAGCGCCGTAGGCCATCCCACCGCGGTCAATCCGGATCGCAACCTCCGGCGCGAAGCCACGGCACGCAGCTGGCCGATCCTGACCTTCTCCAACCCGGTATCGCTGTGGGCACGTTTCCAAGCCCCGTCATCCACCACGCTGGCGGCGACGGTCGCGCTCGGCGTGAGCGCGGTGTTGGCCGGTGCGATCAGCTACCGGCTGCTGCGCCGTCGGCGCTGACGTTCGACGTGCCCATCGGCCTCCGCATAGTGTCAGCCGAATGTTTGCCGATGACACACAACGGCCGCGCGACCAGGGATTTAACCACGAAATGCCGAACAACATGCCGGTTATTGAATGTTTCCCGACCTCTTGATGTGAGTGCGGTCACAGTGTAAAACTGTAATTACGGAAGGCCGGAAGGCCAAGGCAGAACCGGAAGAGAAGGTACTGTCTCCCATCCATCCCTCCGTGCACGGACACCAGGCACCCACGCGGAGCGCGCCGCGACAAGGGCAACAGCGTTGTGGGCCTGCGAAATCCGGGTATTCGACGGCGAGGGCCTCGCACAGGTTGCGGGGATGAACCGGCGACGTCCGGATGGTCGCCGAGGCCGCAGAACACAACCCACCCAGCACGCTTGGTAACCGGGTAGTCCGTGCCAGCGGGCGGTGAGGTCGAAAGACAACGCCGCCCGCTTTGACGTGTACGGACTTGTTATCCCGCCGCCGAATCGGCGATCGAGATTGCTTCGCGCGCCCCATCCTCGAGCGCGCCGCAACACAGGATCACCCAGCCGCCTACCGCATCTGGATCGCCCGTCCCGAACGCGTCGGCTCCTTCTACATACGCTCGTCGTCGACGCAACCAGAACACCTCTGGCACACCGAGGCTGTGCGGGTCAAGTCCGCTCGACACCGCAACCAGGCGCGAGGCCGCCCGCGCCACCACACCGTCGGCTGTTCCGAACGGTCGCAACGCCAGTAGCTCACCGTGTACCACCGCGGCGATCACCGGCGCGGGCGCACTCGATCCGAGCACCGTCTGCACCAGCAGATCCAGCCGCTGCGCCACTCCCGGGTCGTTGCGCGGCCGTCCGAGCGAGTCCGTCCTGGGCTCGAGGTCGGCGGCGGCGAGCAGATGCAGCCGCGCCAACGCCTGCAACGGCGCCCGCTGCCAGGTGCCGACCAAGTTCCGCAGCGCATCACCGTCCAATGCCTGCCCGACCCGCAGAGCCCCGGCCAGAACCGGATCAGCCACTCGGCCGTCGGCGGGCAGTTCGGTGCTGCCGCCGTCGAGGGCCGCCGAAGATCGGGCCGCGCGCACCGCAGCTTCCGCCGCCGTGGTCGGCCACCCGCGCCGGTTCGCCTTGTGCCGGTGCACCTCGGCGAGGGCATCGCGGGCACGGTCGGCCGCGTCCTGGACACCTGGCAGATCGACGAGGGACTGGAGCGGATCGGTCACGGCATACGAGGCTACTTGCGGCCGCGCGAATCGAATGGCCTGCCCTATCCGGCCAGCAGGTCACGTCCTGGGATCGCGTCCAAGAGCCGCCGGGTGTACTCCTGCTTCGGATCGTCGAACACCTCGTTCGTCGGTGCCGCCTCGACCACCTTCCCACGCTGCATGACCAGCACATCGTCGGCAATCTGCCGGACAACGGCCAAGTCGTGGGTGATGAACAGATACGACAGTCCGAGTTCCGCCTGCAGGTCATTGAGCAGCCGCAGAATCTGGGCCTGCACCAGCACGTCGAGCGCGGAGACGGCCTCGTCGCACACGACGACCTCCGGCTGTAGCGCGAGCGCCCGCGCGATGGCGACTCGCTGGCGCTGCCCACCGGACAACTCATTGGGATAGCGCCGCAGCACGGTGGACGGCAACGACACCTTGTCGAGCAGCTCCCGGACCTTCGCCGCGCGCTGCGCCGGCGTCCCGATCTTGTGCGTGCGCAGCGGCTCCTCGATCGTGCGGTAGATCGAGTACATCGGATCCAGCGAGCCGTACGGGTCCTGGAAGATGGGCTGCACCCGCCGCCGGAATGCGAAGACACCGCGCCGATCCAGCGTTGCCACCTCCTTGCCGTCGAAGCCGACCGACCCGGAGGTCGGCTCGAGCAGCCCGAGCACCATCTGTGCGACGGTCGATTTGCCCGACCCGGACTCACCGACAATTGCCATGGTGGTGCCGCGCCGCAGCCGGAACGACACATCGTCGACCGCGGCGAAATCGGTCGTCTTCCACGGCGCGCCACCACGAATCCGGAACACTTTGGTGAGATGTTCGGCCACCACCACCTCGTCGGGAACGACCACCAAGTCCTCGTCCGCCGCGGCCGTCCGTTCGGCGACCTGCACCGACTGCGCGCGGATCTCGGCCCGTCGCCGCACCGATGACAGCCGCTGCGAAGCCAGGGACGGCGCCGAGTTCACCAGCCGTTGGGTATACAGATGCCGCGGTTCCCGCAAAATCCGCAGGGCTGGACCGGATTCCACGACCCGGCCGCGATACATCACGACCAAGTGTTCCGCCCGCTCCGCGGCGAGGCCGAGGTCGTGTGTGATCAGCAAGACCGCGGTGCCGAGTTCGGTGGTGAGCCCGTCGAGGTGATCGAGGATCTGCCGCTGCACGGTGACGTCCAGCGCGGAGGTCGGCTCGTCGGCGATCAGCAGCTTGGGACGACAGGCCAGCCCGATCGCGATCAGCGCGCGCTGGCGCATTCCGCCGGAGAATTCGTGCGGGTACTGGTTCATCCGTCGCTCGGCATCGGGCATCCCCGCTTCCGCCAGTAGCTCGATAGCCCGCTGTCGTGCCGCCCTGCCTTTCGCGATGCCGTTCGCCTCCAACGTTTCCCGGATCTGGAAGCCGACCTTCCATACCGGGTTGAGATTCGACATCGGATCCTGTGGCACCAGACCGATACCGCTGCCGCGTATGGCGACGATGTCCCGTCTCGAGGCCGCGGCGAGATCCGTGCCGTCGAACTTGATCGAGCCGGAGGTGATCCGACCGGTTCCGGGCAGCAGATCGATGATGGCGTGCGCCGTGGTGGACTTCCCGGAGCCCGATTCACCGACGATCGCCACGGTTTGCCCCGGATACACCGACAGATTCACATCGCGGACTGCGGCGACCCGCTCGCCGTTGGCGGTGAAAGCCACATTCAGGTCGGTGATCTCGAGCAGCGGTGCCTGCGTCTGCGCCGCATCGCTCATCGCTTCCTCGCCTTCGGGTCGAGGGCGTCACGCACCGCGTCGCCCAGCATGATGAAGCTCAGCACGGTGAGTGCCAGCGCCGTCGCCGGATAGAACAGGATCGCCGAGGTGCGGATCTCCTTCTGTCCGGAGGCGATATCCGCACCCCAGGACACGACCGTGCGCGGCAGGCCGACACCAAGGTAGGACAGCGTCGCCTCGGTGACGATGAAGACCCCGAGCCACAGCGTGGTGACCACGATCAGCGGTCCCGCCGCGTTCGGCAGCACGTGACGCAACAGTGTCTGTATTCGGGAGACCCCCAAAGCCTGTGCCGCCGTGACGTAATCGCTGTTCTTCGCTTGAATCACCGCGCTACGAGCGATCCGTGCCGCCTGGGGCCAGGTGAACGATGCGAGGATGACGATGACGGTCCAAATCGTGCGCGAATCCAGCAACTGCATGAGCACGATGGCAGCCAGCATCAGCGGGATCGCGTAAAAGATCTCGGCTACCCGGGACACGATCGAGTCCAGCGGCCCACCATAGAAGCCGGCAAGCGCCCCAAGCGTGCCACCGACCAGCAAGAACAGCGCCGTCGCACCGACACCCGCCAAGACCGAAGCCCGCGCGCCATACACGGTTCGGGCGTAGATATCGCATCCCTGCTTGTCGAAACCGAACAGGTGCCCGGCATCGCGTGGGTCCATGCTGAAATCGCCGTTGCAGTATCTCGGGTCCTGGCCGGTGAACAACCCCGGCCAGATCACGACGATCAGCACGAACGCGATCAGCAATGCCGCGACGACGAAGATCGGATTGCGCCGCAGCTGCCGCCAGGCGTCCCGCCAGATGCTCGTCGGCACACCGGAATCCACCACGACGTCGGTCGCAAGCACCTCGACCTCGTCGGGTGGCGCGACGAAGTGCTGCTGCCCACCGCGCTCCGGACCGGCGCCGTTATCCAGATCAGGCATAGCGGATCCTCGGGTCGAGTGCGGCGTACAGCAGGTCGACAACCAGGTTCGAGATCAGGAAGATCACGATCAGCACCGTGACGAACGAGACCACCGTGGGTGGCTCGCCCCTGGTGATGGCCTGGTAGAGCGTGCCGCCGACGCCGGGGATATTGAAGATGCCCTCGGTGACGATCGCACCGCCCATCAATGCTCCGAGATCGGCGCCGAGAAAGGTGACCACCGGGATCATCGAATTACGCAGGATGTGCACGGTGACTACCCGCGGTCTGCTGAGCCCCTTCGCAGTCGCGGTGCGGACATAGTCGGCAGACATGTTCTCCGCCACCGAGTTCCGCGTCAGACGTAGCACATAGGCGAACGACAGCGAACCGAGTACGAAGGCGGGTACCAGCAACTCGCCGATACTCGCCTTCCCGGTCACGGTCACCGGCGCGATCCCCCATTTCACGCCGAGCAGAAACTGCGCGAGGAAGCCGACGACGAAAACCGGTACCGCGATGACGATCAGGCTGATCACCAGCATGGTCGAGTCGAAGAGCTTTCCCTTGCGCAGCCCAGCGATCAGGCCGAAGACCACGCCGAACACGGCTTCGATCAGCAACGCCAGCAACCCGAGTCTGATGGTGATCGGGAAGGCACGAGCGAGTTCGTCGCGCACCGGTCTTCCGGAGAACGCCGTGCCGAAGTCCAACGTGACGATCCCTTTCAAATACAGCAGGTATTGGACAATAAAGGGCTGGTCGAGGTGATAACGCGCCCGCAACTGGGCTTCAACCGCCGGTGTCATCGGTTTATCGCCCGCCAACGCGTGAATCGGGTCACCGGGGATCAAGAAAACCAGCGCGTAGATGAGCAGCGTTGCCCCGAGGAACACGGGGATCATCTGGAGCAGACGCCGCACGACGTACCAGGCCATTTCGCCTCCTGGGTGAGCGGCGATCCGCGTAGCTCGAGGCGACGCGGATCGCCGAGCGGCTACTTCACGATGTTTTCGAAGTCGAACAGACCGTTCCAAGCGAGTTCGGCCTTGCGCACCTTGTCCGAGCGACCCGCGGCCGCGACGTAGTCGAGCACCGGGATATCGGCCAAGTCCCTGATCAGCAGGGCTTGCGCCTGCGCGACGATCCGGTAGGACTCCTGCTGCGTCGGCGCGGCCTGGGCGGCGTCGAGCAGATGGTCGAGTTCGGGGCTCTTGTAGTCGACGTTGTTGGTGTCGGAATAGCTGTAGTACTGCGAGGTGAGGAATTGCAGCATGGTGGGGTAGTCACCCTGCCAGCCGTAGCGGAACGCTTTGCCGATGGTGCGCGCGTTGATTTCATCGCGAACGTTCTTGAACGTCGGGTACGGCGTGCCGACGGCATCGATGCCAAGGGTGTTCTTCACGCTGTTCGCCACCGCCTCGATCCATGCCTGGTGGCCGCCGTCGGAGTTGTAAGCGATCTCGTAGCGTCCTGACCACGGTGCGATCGCGTCGGCTTGCGCCCACAGCTTCCTGGCCTCGTCGGGGTTGTACACCAGTACCTCCGAGCCGGGCAGGTTCCCATCGAAGCCGGGAAGCGTGCTCGCGGTGAAGTCGCGAGCTGGAATCCTGGTGCCGTGGAAGATGTTCTCGCAGATCTGTTCTCGGTTGATCGCCATCGAAATCGCCCTGCGCCGCAGCAGCCCTTCCATGCCCGCGAAGTGCGCGACATTGGACTGGATGCCGACGTGCTGATTCTGTGCCGTCGGTTTCGTGATCGCTCGGTCGCCGAGGTCCTGCCGGTAGGAGGTGAGGGCACTGTCGGGCACGGTGTCCAGTGCGTCGAGATTGCCGGACTGCAGATCGGCGTAGGCGGTATCGAAGGACTGGTACATCACGAATCGAAGGCCCTTGTTCTTGGCCGGGCGACCGCCGTGGTACTCCGGATTGGGCACCAGATCGATCTTGACGTTGTGTTCCCACGCCCCGGCACGAGCGAACTTGTACGGACCGTTTCCGATCGGGTTCTCACCGAACGCCTTCATGTCCTTGAATGCCGCCGCTGGCAGCGGATAGAACGGTGTGAACCCGAGCTCGGACTCGAAATCGATCGACGGCGCCTTCAGCTCGATGGTGAAGGTACGGTCATCGATCACCTTCAGGCCGGACATCGTCCGTGCTGTCGGGTTTTCCGCAGACACCTCGTCGAAGCCGATGATCGGGGCGAAGACATAGCTCTGCAGTTGGGCGTTGGTGCCGAGCGCACCGTAGTTCCAGGCGTTGACGAACGACTCGGCCGTGACCGGGGTGCCGTCGCTGAACTTCCAGTTCGGCCGCAGGGTGACGCGATAGTTCTGCCGATCCGTGGTCTGGATCGACTCCGCCACTTCGTCGTGCGCCGTGCCGCTGGCATCGTAGTGTTTCAGGCCCGCGAACAGTCGGTCGACCACACGCCCGCCCATGTTCTCGTTGGTATTCGTAGGTACCAGCGGATTCTGTGGCTCGCCGCCGTTCACGGTGACGAGGTCGGCGTCGGCGCCGTCATTCGAGGAGCAGGCGGCAAGCCCGAGGCCTGTTGCCAGAAGTACAGCAGCGGTCAGCGCCGTTGCTCTGGGGAATCTCAACGCATTCTCCCGGTCCGAGAAGGGGGGACCTGCCGACACGCGCACGAAATCCATCAGCGCACGCCGGCACGATCCGCTTTAGATGGTTCGCAGAGTATCCATCGAAACAAGAACTGTCACTGAACTGACCCAAGTTCATTCCACTTGTATCAGTCCGGAAACATCCCCGAAACACGCCAAATCTTGCACAAAAATGACCTACTGACCACAGTATTGCCTCTACCTGGGTCATACGGTGGCACCACGGTCGACCACCGGATGTGCCTCGCGCGACAACATGACCGCATCGAAACCCGGGCGGACACGCCCGACGCGGCCCAGGTTCGAGTTGATTACTGTCGAACGTGGCTGCGTTGATTCGTGTGCTCAGGCTACGTGGAAAGAAGAGACGAGATGACCGAAACCACCGCCGACCACGGGGGCTCCTACCCGCCGAGTGCGGAGTTCGCTGCCGCGGCGAATGCCGATGCCACCCTCTACCAGCGGGCAGCCGCCGACCGTGACGGCTTCTGGGCCGAG